>PBOB01000034.1 GCA_002724185.1 Acidiferrobacteraceae bacterium
CGTCAGATTAACTATGTTCATGCTGGCAACAGTTTTAAGCTTTGGGATGATTGGAACCGTATCCGCAGATAAGCTTAAGGTTGGATTTATTTACATCGGCCCACCGGGCGATCATGGTTGGACCTATGCACATGATCAAGCTCGCTTGATGATCGAAGAACAACTGGGTGATCAGGTTGAAACGACATATGTAGAAGGAGTTCCTGAAGGTCCTGATGCTGAACGGGCTATAGCCAAATTAGCTGAGACCGGTCATGGGCTTATTTTTACGACTTCATTTGGATATATGGAACCTACTCTTAAAGTAGCTAAACGATTCCCTAATGTTAAATTTGAGCATGCTACTGGTTACAAACAAGCTGATAATGTTGCTACCTATTCAGCACGTTTCTATGAAGGTCGCTATGTGCAAGGTCAGATTGCGGCCGAGATGTCAAAGAGTGGGGTAATTGGCTACATTGCATCCTTCCCAATTCCGGAAGTTGTGCGAGGCATAAATGCGTTTATGCTGGGGGCGCAATCTGTGAATCCTGATATGAAGGTCAAAGTAGTGTGGGTGTACACCTGGTTCGATCCACCGAAGGAAGCCGATGCCGCTAAAGTGCTAATGGATCAAGGTGCTGACATCATTACTCAGCACACTGACAGTACCGCAGCTATTCAGGCAGCAGCGGATCGCGGCATTTATGCTTTTGGCCAAGCATCCGATATGATTGCTTTTGCCCCAAATACGCAACTTACGGCAATTATTGATGCCTGGGGCCCATATTATGTAGCTCGAACTCAGGCGGTGTTGGATGGTACTTGGTCGTCGGGCGATACGTGGCATGGCATGAACGAAGGCATGGTCGTTATGGCGCCATTTACTAACATGCCATATTCAGCTCAACAAATGGCTCGGAATACAACAGCTAAACTCACCTCACAAGAGTTTCATGCCTTTACTGGGCCCATCTATAACCAGGAAGGAGAACTCGTTGTTGCCGACGGAGAAGTTGCCGATGATGGCATGTTGGCAGGAATGAATTTCTATGTGCAAGGTGTAGACGATAAATTACCCCAGTAAAACTTTATAAGCTGTCTGGTTAGAACCCCGCTCTTTCTGGGAGCGGGGTTTACTGCCCGCTAAGAATTCAACGCAGTTGCATGACACGACTTTGGATTAAAGATCCCCTCGCTATTTTTGCTGATGGCGCGGGTTCTGGTGTTGTTGTCGAAAATGGCCAAATTGCTGAGCTAGTGCCAAAAGGGGCCAAACCTGAACAACCGGTCGGCTCCATTTTTGATGCCAACAGGCATGTAATTGTGCCGGGACTGATCAATACACACCATCATTTCTACCAGACACTCACCCGAGCGATTACACCTGCTCTAGGGAAACCACTTTTTAGCTGGCTCCATACTCTTTACCCAATTTGGGCAAACTTAGATCCCGAGATGCTTGCAATTGCGACTAAATTGGCAGCGGTCGAACTGCTACTATCTGGATGCACCACTGCATCCGACCATCACTATATTTACCCTCCTTGCCTGGACAGAGCATTGGACATTCAAGCAACTGTAATCAAAGAGATTGGTATTAGAGCTACCCTAACCCGCGGCTCTATGGACCTTTCGGTTAGTAATGGTGGTCTTCCTCCTGACAGTGTAGTCCAAGACAAAGATACTATCCTTGCAGACTGTGAGCGGGTCATAGAGGCGTATCATGAATCACGATATGGCGCTATGACTCAAATAGCTTTAGCGCCTTGCTCACCTTTTTCGGTTAGTGGCGAATTAATGCGAGAAACAGCAAGTCTCGCAGATCGCCTAAATGTGCGTCTCCACACACATCTTGCTGAAACACAGGATGAAAACGACTATTGTCGGAAGAGATATGGTATACGCCCTTTAGACTATCTTGAAGAATGTGGCTGGTTAGACTCACGCACCTGGTTAGCACATGGGATTCACTTTACCTCAAACGAGATTCGAAGACTTGGTCGATTTGGCGTTGGTATCTCTCATTGTCCTAACTCTAATATGTACCTTGCATCAGGTGTGTGTGATGCGCGCGCTATCGAGGATAGTGGAGCACCCCTTGGATTAGGAGTCGATGGTTCTTCCTCCAATGACTCATCGAACTTAGTAGAAGAAATAAGGCAAGCGCTCTTGCTTCAAAGGATTGGACACCAATCAACCGCAATCCAACATACTGATGTCCTCCGTTGGGCGACTTTGGGTGGCGCTCGGTGCCTCGGGCGGTCTGATATCGGTCGCATTGCTCCAGGACTACAAGCAGACCTCGCTCTATTCTGTCTCGATGAATTCCGCTACTCTGGCAGTCATGACCCACTAGCGGCTCTCGTAATTTGTGGTAGCCATCGGGCAGATCGCGTTATGATTGGTGGGGTCTGGAAGGTTCAAGACGGACATGTCGTAGATCTAGATATAGATCTCCTTATGCACCAACACACCGAGGCAGCTAAACACCTGCGTCAACGAGCTGGGATGGAAAGTTAACTACACGCTCGTGTCAATAGCGAATTAATAAGATCTGCCGATTTAGGACGGACCATACCGTTATTGCATAAGCCGTGCGATTCCTTGTGAGTTAGAGTTTAGGTGGTATTGGCGAAAAGATGATCTATACATTGTACAAGCCCATCATCAGACCAGTAATTTCAATGTAAATATAATCCGCTTCGCCTCAGAAATATGCTGTGCATATCATGGCCATCCCAAACATAAGGCATAATCAGGGCAGGCTTTCAAAAGTCCTAAATCATATTGAGAACATCAGGTGAACAATAATTTGACTCTGGAATGAGTCTCTCACTTTTTGCGAGAATAGGCTTATGGGAATAGAAATCGCTTGGCAAGAATGGCTCGGCCTGATTGTAAGATGGGTTCATATCATGGTAGGCATCGCCTGGATTGGAACATCATTTTACTTTATCTGGCTGGACCAGAGTTTAAAGAAAACACCAGCCTTACCAGACAGAATCAAGGGTGAATCATGGAGTGTTCATGGTGGCGGTTTTTATCATGTGCAAAAGTATCTCGTCGCCCCTGATCAACTGCCAGGCCAATTACATTGGTT
The DNA here is from genome assembly GCA_002724185.1 of Acidiferrobacteraceae bacterium. GTDB lineage: Bacteria > Pseudomonadota > Gammaproteobacteria > Arenicellales > UBA868 > CAJXWH01. The sequence continues at coordinate 3,083 of PBOB01000034.1, forward strand.
TAAGTATGAGGCCTATTTCACCTGGGTTTCCGGATTTGTCCTACTTGGTATTCTCTATTACTGGAGCGCGGAAAGCTTCTTGATGGATCCGAATCGTGCCACTATGTCAATCTCTACTGCTATCAGCATAAGCATAGGATCTTTAGTTGGTGGCTGGGTGTCGTACGATCTTCTGTGTCGCTCGAAATTAGGTTCAAATACAACTGTCCTATCGCTAGCCGTTTTCACACTAGTAGTTGCAATTGGATGGGGACTCACACAAGTCTTTAATGACAGAGCAGCGTTTCTCCATATCGGCGCTGTCATTGGCACAATCATGACCGCTAATGTGTTTTTTATTATTATCCCTAATCAAAAAAAAGTAGTCGCTGATCTAAAGAAAGGCAAGACGCCAAAATCGATACTCGGATCGCAAGCGAAACAACGCTCACTTCACAATAACTATCTCACTCTTCCGGTTGTATTGTTCATGATAAGCAGTCACTATCCAATACTATTTGTTGGTGGTCGCACACATGGCTGGCTAGTCATCGCCTTCATAATCGTAATAGGCGGCATTGTAAGACACTTCTTTAACGCTCGGCATCTTGGTGTGCAAGGAGCCGGGTTACTCTGGCAATGGCCGGTAGTTGCTGTCCTCACAATAGTACTTATTCTATTTCTTAGCCCTTCCCGGGAAATTGGGGATAGAGAAGTAACTGATGCTAAAGCATTCTCTATACTTGAGACACATTGCACCTCTTGTCATGCAAAGAGCCCGGCCGACCCCGCTTTCCAAGTCGCCCCTGCGGGACTGTATCTAGAAAGCCTTGACGAACTTAAACTACATGCGTCTAGGATTCTGACTCAGGCAGTTATGAGCGAAGCGATGCCACTCGGCAATAGGACCGGTATGACAAAGATCGAACGTGAAGAATTGGGTCTATGGATAAAAAACTCCATAGAACGGTCAGATTAGATCATAGCTTTGGCAAAATAAAGTTAAATTTTATTGAAAATATTGGACAAATAAATACTGCAACATAAAGAATACGGTTTGTGGCATCATGTTATCTATGTAAACTACGTGAAAATTTATAACTAGGTGAGATTTTTATGGACGATCTTCGTTGGTTGCTTGCAAGATACCAACACTATTAGCTTCAAGCAACGCTAGATAATACAAGGAGCTGCGATGAAATCCCTTCGATTAACCATATTGCTTTGTGCCCTATCAGCTTTTGTCGCTGGCTGTGCAAGCGTGTCTAAAGAACAAAGTGGACAAACTATTGGTAGTGTTGTCGGCGCTATTGTCGGTTACAACCTTGGAAAGGGTCATAAAGACCAAGGTTGGGCTGTGGGACTCGGTGCACTATATGGTGCTGCGATTGGGGCCAGCATCGGCAAACAATTGGATGAACAAGATAAGGCTCTAGCTAATCAAGCTTTTCAAGAATCCTTGGAAAACAATAAAACAGGCTCAGCTTATTCGTGGAGTAATCCAGACACCGGGCACAGTGGTAAAACCACCCCCACCCGAACCATCGCTGCTACAGAAGGTAGTGGTCCTTGTCGCGAATTCACTACAACTGTATTAATCGGTGGCGAGGAGCAGCAAGCTTATGGCACTGCGTGTCGCCAAAATGATGGTAGTTGGAAAATTGTCGACTAGAGCTTTGATTTAATAAACAAAATCTACGGAAGTTGGGGCGAAACATTCGACAAATCTACGAGCAAAACTAATCATTAGCGAGCTGACAGCCGCTAGGAACGATGGACGATCATCGTAACATGCGATTACTTAACGTTTTTGCTATGTGCCGTCTCGTTCGGGTTGTATCTGCTGGTCATCGTACTTTTTTCTTTTCGAGAAAGACCGCAATTACGTTTGTACAGGGCAGAGAACTTACCCTTTGGCCAAAAATTATGTATCGTGGAGTGCAAATCTTCTATCCGCAGGCAAAAGCTTGAATCATGCAATCTTCCGGATTTTCATTGATTGAGCTTCTACTAGCTCTTTTTTTGGTAGCTACTATTGTAGTTTTTGGCATACCTACTTTATATGGATTTGTTGAGAGCACTAGAGTAAGAACCCAAACCCGAGAATTCGCAACATCGGTTAGCCTAGCTAGAAGTCTTGCCATAACAACCGCCACTCCAGTTATCATTTGTGCAAGTCGTGATGGAACGGAGTGTAACAGTAAGTCATGGTCCGATGGCTGGTTGATTTATGCTGACACTGATAAAAACGAGCAGCCGTCCAAACAGGAGCTGGTCAACTTCCACCAGGCTCTACCTAGCCCGCTATCACTAGTTGAGTCCAAGAAGTCAATCAAAATTACTTTTTCATTTGATGGCACTTTAACAACAAATTTCACTTTTTTCTTATGTGGCAGTTCAGATAAGCGAGCTGGGAAAATATCAATACTCGCTACAGGGCGTAGTCGAGCTAGTCAAGTAGCTGGAAGCTCGGCATGTTAAACACGTTAGCAACGCGTAATCAACGCGGCTTCAGTCTTATTGAGGTGCTGATCGCGCTAGCAATCTTCTCTTTCGGACTTCTGGGACTTGGCATTCTAATTGCTAAAGGTATGGTCAATAACACGAGTGCATTACATCGATCAGTTGCAAATAACCAGGCTCATGATATAGCAGAACGCATAAGAGCTAATAATGTTGGAGCGCGTGCTGGGTACTACAACAATAGAGCAGAATTAGAAGCTGAGCCTCTATGCAAATGTGACACAGATTGCTCCTGTGACGCTTTAATGCTTGCTAATTATGATATTTGGAAGTGGAACAATGATAATAATAATAAACTTCCTGCTGGATATGGCACCGTAAGAAAATATGGATCAAATTATGTCATAACAATAAAGTGGAATGACAATCGTAGTACTGATACGAGCGACACCTTGTTTTCTCTTGAATTTCGTCCCTAACAAGTACATCAATATAATTGATATATGACTGCTACAAAAAAGCAACAGGGGTTCACGATAATAGAACTGATGGTTGCCTTAGCTGTTGGACTAGTTACTATAATTTCGGTTATCAAAATCTACACAGACGGTAGCCGGTTATATAGATTTAACGAAGGATTGGCCGAAGTCCAAGAAAATGGCCGTTTCGCACTGGAGTTTATCCGACGTGATGCTCGGAATGCTGGGTTTTGGGGATGCACAAATCAATCACGCCTAAATCAAGAGGCAGCAATCAGCATCAATTTTGCAAATGCGCATGTAGGCTCAGAAATATCTGGCATTATGCCTTCAGTTATGGCTGACACAGACATAGTTACTTTTCGGGGGGCATCGGGCGTCGGTATACCTCTTAGTATTGCAATGACTTCCCCAGAGGATCCACTAAACTTATCTAAACCAGCTAATTTCGAGGTGGGGGATTATCTCGTCATCAGCGACTGTCTAAGCCGCGATATCTTCACTTCAGCAGGATCCGGGAAAACGATCACTCACCGCGATGTTCTCTCAAAAAATTATGGTAAAGATTCAGCAGTTTATCAAGCTAAACAAACCACCTACTGGGTCGGTGTTAATGAATCTAATGAGCCTGCATTATTTAGACGTATAAATAATGGAAATAATGAAGAAATAGTCAATGGCGTGGAGGCTATGCTAATACTTTTTGGAGAAGACACTGATGCTGATAGCATGGGAAATAATGGTGACGGAACTGCCAACCGATATGTGCCTTCAAGCACAAAGGAGTTATATATGAGTCGGGTGGTGAGCTTGCACATTCAGCTCTTAGTTCGTTCTTCTCATGAGAACCTAAACACTGATATTGTTCCGTACATCTATAACGAAATAACACATACTCCAGTTGATAAAAGACTTCGGAAAGTATTTAGCAGTACTATTACACTTAGAAACAACATTGAGTAGCTAATCAGTGATAAAAAAAGGTTCTCTTTATCATAAATCAGTCAATGGTGAGAGTGGTTTTGTGCTCATTACAGGGTTGATTGTTTTGCTTCTGCTAACAACCCTAGCAATTAGCACGTTTAGAATTACTATGATCGAAGAAAAGATTGCTGGAGCTTTTCGCAATTCGAATCTCTCATTCCAAGCAGCAGAAACAGCAATTCGAACAGCAGAATCATTCCTAGAAAATCTCACAGATGACAACACGTTCTCATATAGCCAAGAGGGCTTCTATAGTCTTGTAGATGAAGAGCCTAATGGCCTATTTACTATCGATTGGAACGACAAGAACTCCATAAAGATTGATAATTTAGAAGGCATAACAGAACCGCCCCGTTATATGATAAAGAAACTTGATGAACTTGAAGCTGAGAGGGCGCTCAACATTACCGGATACGAAACATCGGCAAACATACAGACCACGGTTATTTTCCGAATAACCGCTCGGAGTATAGGTGGCAATAGTACTGCCCAAACAATTATTCGCACTCATTACGCAAAAAGTTTTTAATGCAAAACCAAATTTTGTCACTAGATAATCGGATTATGATTACTGCTGCTAAACATTTTTTTTAGAGAAATAATTCTTATTCTTAGCAATTTCAAACAGAGGATTATGGATAATAGTCATATCAATCTAGCCCGGATCGGGTATATGATTTCGATATACCTTTGTTTTTTCTTTCCAGTAAACAGTTCGGGTAACGATACTTTGCCGTTAATCAGCCCAGATGTTGTTGTTAATTTTGCCGTAGTTGATCAAACTCTGTTGTTGTCGATCAATATTCCCGTCAAATCAACTGTTGGATTTGACTTGCCTGCCAAAAATGACAAGCAACGCAGTGCGCTGTCGCGTACAACAATGCTTCTAGAAAATAGTAAATCTGTTGTGCTAATTCCCGAATCTGCATCATGTAACCTCATCACCAGTGAAATGCTGATTCGCAATCTGGTGTTGACTGGAAACTTAATAAAGCTATTCGAGATTGGATGGTTTTATCACTGCGAAGATATAGATGAAATCACAGAGATAGAGATAAGTCTGTTTAGATACTTTCCCAAGATATTGAAAATACTTTTGGTTGTACCGCCTGATCGACAATATTTAGTTAGTGCAGCAGCGCCCAAAGTCAATTTTTAACCATTTATGGCTACAAATCATAAACAGCTAAAAGAAGCTTATTTCTTGCTGATAATCTACTTATTGCTCGTAACCACGATGCAATTTCCTATTGCTTATGCTGAAGAACATACAAAACTTGATTCACTCTCTTGCAGAGTAGATGTAGTCTTTCTAATGGATAATACCGGCAGTATGGGTCCAGTCATCCAAACGGCTCAACGCAATGCGAACACGATCCTAAACGCGATCTCAGGAAGCGACCCTCGTTTTTCTGGTGTTGACGTAAATTACGGTGTTGCAACCTATTGGGGTGATCCTAATGAGTATGCAAATACAAAGCGATACTGGTTCTGTGCTCGAGACAAGTGCCCATGGTCATGGTGTCGTCGTTACTGGTGCGAGACGGATGGTTACTGCAAACAGTGGGGTTATTGCACCAACAATGATCCAACAATTGCTGCTCAAAAAGCTTTTAAAATCAACCAATCAATGACGGACTCTCACGAACTTATTCGAAAGGCAATGGGTGAATGGCGACCCTGCAGTAATCCCGGTGGCTGTGGCGGTGATTGGGCAGAAGCAAATCTTTTCGCCCTACACCAACTGGCCATGAGTGGAGGCAGCACAGATGGAAACTGCCTTGATCGCTTGCCTGAGGGAAGTATGTGTACCGACCGTAACTATGCAACTGGATATGATATTGGTTGGAGAAAAAACGCCGCTAAAATTATCGCATGGTTTGGAGATGCATGCTCTTGGACTACAACAGTAGACACAACCGAAGCGATATCAGCACTAGTCGCCAACAATGTCATAGTTGCCGGCATTAACACCTATGGAGTAGGTGAAGGTATAGATCATACAGACAGTGATCGGGCCGGCTCATGTTGGGGCTCTTCTGATCCTGGCCAGGCTACTGCTATAACAACTGCTACTAGAGGAACCCTGACAAACAATGTTAGCGGAACAACAGATACGGTGAATGCGATTTTGGACGCGGTTGCCGGGGGCATTGCTCAATCAGGTTCGGCAACAGCCTTCTCATTCAATGTCGATCCAGTAACAACAGATAGATTGCTTTTCCAAACTATTTTTGACTCAAAAGATAATACTGGAGATCTAATCGCTTATGAATTAAATACGCATGGTCAGATTGGACGAAAGCGCTGGAGCGCGGGGGAACAGCTATTGAAAAATCCGGTAGCTAGGCGTGTCATGTTTACTTTGAGCAACACATCATCGGGTCAACGTGATGGCGTTCCTTTTCGTTGGGACAAACTCTCCGATGAACAAAAAGATGATCTACGTACAGAACCCGATGGATCACGGGGATTGGTCTCGACAGGTATTGCGAGACTTGAGTATATCCGTGGAAATCAAAATAATGAGGAGTCGGGATACAATTTTAGAAGTAGGACTGGACTATTGGGAGATATCCGCCGATCGAGTGCTGTCTACGTTGGTGCTCCGAATCGTCGGTGGCCAGACTCAGGCAAACAATTCCCTGTCGGACCAAACAAATACTCTAACTTCGTAAGTGAATATTCAACTCGTCAGGGAACTATATATGTAGGAGCCAATGACGGTGCACTGCATGGTTTTCGAGCCAGCGATGGCAAAGAGATTATTGCGTACTTTCCTGCAAATCTCTTCAGTACAAAAACAAACGAGGGATATCATCGACTAACTGATCCCAGGACTGATCAGGGAACTACTTATGTTGACGGCACCCCAACGATTAGCGACGCGTATATCAGAACAAAGATCGGCGGACCCGAGAAATGGCGCACAGTGCTTATTGGAAGTGAAGGTGGTGGTGGCAAAGGTCTTTTTGCTCTGGATATAACCGAAACCGGAACAGAAAGCTTTCGAGAAACAAATGCCGAAAGGATTGTTCTGTGGGAGTTTGACAACACAAATGACCAACATCTGGGATTTACATACAGTCGACCGATAATTGCCCTCCTTAATAATGGTCGTTGGGCTGCTATAACAGGGAACGGCATTGGAGAAACAGCCACTGATCAATCTGGGGGCAAGGCTCAACTATTCATTCTTTATCTTGATGGTGGCATTGATGGATCATGGACTTATGGCAAAGATTATCTACGTATTGAAACGACAGCTGGGTCTTCGACTGAACGTAATGGCCTATTTACTCCTGCCGTCATAGATGTTGACAGCGATGGCACAGCAGATCGTGTATATGCGGGCGACTTTGCTGGCAACTTGTGGGTGTTTGATCTGACTAGTGAGAGTGCGAATGATTGGAATATTATTGACAAAGCTCCTCTATTTACCGCAGGCAATGGACAATCAATTACAGTTCAACCTCAGGTCGTTAATCATCCATCTCCTTCAGCCAGTGACCCAAATTTCTTGATTCTTTTCGGGACCGGGCACTTTTTTTCAGGTAGCGATAAAAACAATCCTACAACCCAAACATTCTATGGTATATGGGATGTTGGGAAAAATCGGATGACTCGATCCAATCTTACCTCTCAGTCGTTTCTGCTTAACGACGAGGAGCAAAAAGCACGTGTACTAGACTCTGATCTCGATATTGGCTATGCAAACAACATTAACAAGAAATATGGCTGGTTTATTGATCTCCCCAGCTCTGGAGAAAGAGTTATCCACTCTGCTGTTGTGCATGGTAGCTTAATTTTCTTTAACACGATCATACCTGACACTAGTGTATGCTCTTCTGGTGGAGGTGGTTGGCAAATGTCGGTCAAAATACTTAATGGCGGTAGCCCCGATAATCCAGCATTCGACTTTGATGGAGATGGATTGGTAAATATTTCTGGAGACGCAGCACAACTAACTAGAAACTTAGGAGAGGACCATCAGACCTACGCGTATGCAGGAAAGAAAATTTCTGGTCAGAAAGGAATGCCAGCCGCTCCCTCTATTTTCGGCAGTCAAATATTTGTACCAACAAGCTCAATAAAAGAGAGCAACGATATCGTAACAGCAATTCTGCAGGACGATTTATCGAATCGGCCCACCGGTCGGCTGTCGTGGGATCAATTATTTTTTCAGTAGTAAATCGAGGACCAAACATGCTTGATTTACTAGAATAACCATACATGCGCATGAAAGGATTTACATTGATTGAGCTTTTAGTTGTTCTAGCTATCATTGCTATCTTAGCTACCATCTCATATCCCATGTATGGTAACTACGTAACTAAATCGCGCCGCGCAGACGGCCAGGCAGCACTTCTTCAAGTAGCCCAGGAATTAGAACGATGCTTCACTCAATTTGCGAGATACAATGATGAAAATTGTCCAGTAGTGGTTTCAGATAGCGTAGAGAAGCGGTCAGACCAAGGCTATTATGTCGTGACCGCCACCGGAGTTAACTTAGGACCGACATCATTTCTACTAACAGCCGTACCCCGACCACCACAAAACGACGATTCTGACTGTGGTAGTCTCACCCTTAATCATATCGGTTTACGTGGAGCATCAGGCGAAAAAACTAACAACTGTTGGTAACACAACCAATCGTGTTGCCTCTGTGCAATTGAGCTCTTTCGACACCAAAGGACAGAAAAGAACAATAGTTAGTCATACCTATTGTGGACGATAAGTAGTCGAAGAATAATTTGCTCATAACTTGAGGGCAAGAGGTTATAAAAAAACTAATTCTGCTGATGTTCTTTTGTGCTCCAATGATAGCGTCAGAATGAGAATCGGCATCAGACAATCTCTAACCTAAAGGAAGCATCAAATGGTATACCTATCAATAGTTATTGGGTTGATTTCTTTTATTTTATTAGCTTCTTGGTCGCATTGGGCTGTCATCATTTATCTAGTCGGAGTAGCTGTATTCTTGTGGTTCTGGATTAAGAAAAGGAAAGCCAAACCATAGCAACTAAATCGAAAAACAGATTGGCTCTAATGTTCGTTTTTGGTGGTGTTGTTTACCATGCATTCTTCCACATAATTGGTTCAGAAGTTGATATTTATGGCGTCCTTAGAGAACCCTTTCCTCTGCTTCCCTTAGGATATTTACTATATCTTCTTGGGATTGGGATTTATGTATGGAATTGGATCTCTGGACGAAAAAAATCCAAGAAATATAAGCTCAATAGACCTTAGAGAATAACTTTACTAACCAATCTACAAGAATTATGGATTCAAACTGCCTCTATGCTGACAATCCTTGAACTATTTTAACGTTTAGATTCGCTTGCTAATCTTCCAAAAGCAAAGAGGAGGTGAAAAAAGTTAGTCCTACTTTAGTCCTACCTAACGATTTTCGACCTGAGACACTGACGTAAGTCATTGAAAATAAGGTGGCCAGGGACAGAATCGAACTGCCGACACGAGGATTTTCAGAACACTGCGCCACCAATTAAGCCTATACATACGCCACTTTTAGCGTATGCGTGAAATAATGCGTGAAATATTTGAATGTGCCTCTATAAGCATTCTCTTATCTATTCTATCATTGAATGCGTCTGCTTCCATCGTCTATAAACTTCTCTAATCTTCCGTCTTTTGCTGCTTGTCTGTATTGCGCTACTTTAATCATCCACAACTTTCTTATGTGACTTGCTTTTCGTTTCTTATTCATCAACTCTGCCCCTTATCACCAATTTCCCGTCAATTTAGTTCAATTTATTACTGCCTCCTAGTTATCAACTTAGTCGTCTAATCCCTTTCTTTGCCTCTTTCTTTCTGATACTTTCGTTTAGCAACGCGAGATCTGAATATGAATGAACTACTACACACCCTGGACCAAATCAGTAAATACAAGCAACAAGACAAAACAGCGAACAAGTCTGCGATTGAAAACTATGCAACTAGACAGTTAAAACTCGAAAAAAGGCGTTCGGTATATAAAGGCAAGGGTTTCGCATTACGCTTTTCAGAAGTAAGAGGAAAAACTAAAGGTTTCTCCAATGTTGTTCTAAGTCTATCGGCTCTCTTAGAGTACGATTCTTTCCCTTTTGTTGTATGCGTAATACGAGACAATGGAACCGATTTTCTGTTGGCGAATACGACGTTTTTGAAAAAAATAAGCCACAGTTCCCATCGACTACGCGTCGATAACATAAAGGGGAGTTTTTTGGGCCACGACATCATAACAACTTACAACGACTTACAAAATATTAAATCAAACATACCTCAACTCTTTGCTTTGCATTCTAAGATAAATCTACAACAGAACATAAAACGATTAGTTGAAGCAACCACTTCTATTAAAGCAATAGGAAACATTTTTGAACCAACACCTCTACAGATACGCAACATTTTACAAGCACCATCCTTATTTGTTTCTACCCTTCAATCGGATGAGTATCGGGCATTAGAAAAGGACTTTCTTAAAAA
>PBOB01000035.1 GCA_002724185.1 Acidiferrobacteraceae bacterium
TATTTTTATCCGTCTGAGCGAATTGATGGGAAGCACAACAAGAAGGATCTAGTGGCAGTGTCATATTTGAATAAAAAGCAGCTAATGGATATAGAGTATTCGGATTTGTACTCTAAATATAAGACTCTGGGCATGATGGGGAAGGCAGGAATTAGGGGGGCCAGCAATGGCCGCAATTCTGATGGATCTAGTCGCCACTTAAAGGTCAAGATTGAACTAAACAAAAGAGAACTTAAAAAGGTCAGCAAAAACATATATGATAACTATGAAAATATCACATTTGTCAACACATGAATGAGCTTAACGAAAAGTCGTTTCACCTTGCGGGGGTAATACCTGTCGCCGGCCAACCTTTGGATTTTCAAATGGACTGGTCGGACAGCCTTATGCCAATTGCGCCTAATTATACCGCAGTGGAAAGGAGTGTGTTGGAATGCGCGTGGGCTGGTTGTGAAACTATATGGATCATCTGTAATGATGACGAAAGCCCCCTGATCAGGTATAGGATTGGGGACTATGTTCAGGACCCGGTGTATATCGGCCGCAATTTTGATCCTCGACCTTCTGATGCAAAAAAGCCCATTCCAATCTTTTATGTGCCTGTACACCCTAACGACAGAGCGAGGAGGGATTGCTTAGCTTGGAGCGTGCTATATGGCGCTGCCTCAGCGTATGAGGTTTCTCGCGGGATCAGCAAGTGGGTTACGCCCGATAAATATTATGTTTCTTTTCCGTATGGGGTTTACCCTGTATCCATATTGAGGAGCCACAGGAAAGAAATTTCTAGTAAAAAAGGCTTCTATTTGATGTATAATGATAAGAGTGTCAGCGATGGAGAATATCTTGGATTTACGTTTGATGGGCAAGATTTTATAGAATTTAGAAAAAAACTTAAAGAAAAGGCGACAAACATGTATATTAAGGGCACAAAAGACAAATTACCTTTAGAAAAAAGATATTCTGCGAGGTATTTCACCATTGAAGAAGTATTTAGTGGTGCAGACCTATACGGGGCTAAGCTTTTGAAAACACCGTGGTATTACGATATTAGTAGTTGGGATGGGTACAGTACCTTCCTTGGCTCTAACGAGAGTAAGGAGGTCGCTCGCCCCAGTAAACATTTTTTAAACTATCATGAATTTAACCCCATGGGGGTTGATAAGGAGGAGAGCCATGATGAATAACAACGATGAAAAGTATGAGTTCGAGGAAGCCCAGAGAGAGATGACGGAAAGCTTTATAGAGACCTTACTTATGCTTAAGGAAAACTATGGCCATTTGGATAACGAATTTGTGTATGATCTAGATGGCTTAATCACTGAATATGAAGAGCGCATTTAAAAGGAGGCAAGCGTGAAAAATTATATTACTGACGAGCAGTTGCGAGAATGGGAAAAGCTATCGAAGACCCCAACAAAAAAGGTGGATGGCAAGAGAGCGGAACAGACTCTAGCTAGGGTGGCTGTGCCTGAGTTATGCAAAGAGGTGAAGCGACTTAGGGAAAATGAGACTCACAATGTTGACACTACCACCGAGGTTAAGGATGCGGCCCGACGTCGCGGCCAAGCTCTAGGTAGAATCCGTGCCAGGCTTATCGATGATGAGTGGCTATGGGATCTAGAGAAGTATACTGCACAGCCAACTACCCAAGGCAAGGTGTTGGCAATCAAGCAAAAAGTGATTTCTTTGCTTGACAAAACCTTCGATATCGTGTAGTATTACAAACATGAGAAAAACACCAAAAATCCCATTTGTGAATTTCCATTCACACACTACTTTCTCCGTATTTGACGGACTAGGATACCCCGCTGACCACATGAATTATGTGTGGGAAAATGGGGGCGATGCCATGGCCATCACTGACCATGGTAACATGAACGCTTTGAGTTATCAAATCGAAGCGCACAAAAAGATGAAGGCTGAAGGCAAGGATGTTAAGCCTATTTTTGGCATCGAAGCTTATTTTATTCCGTCCGTCGATGATTGGCGAAAGGAGTATGAAAAAGCTAAGGACAAGAAGAAGAGTAAGGCATCTTCAACCAATATTGAAGATGAAGACGCTTCTAGGAAGAAGATTAAAAACATTCTGAACCGACGCCATCATATTGTTATTCTGGCCCAAAACGAGACAGGCCTGAAGAATCTATTTCAGTTGGTTTCTAAGTCATTTAGACAGGAGTGTTTTTACAGGTACCCACGTATTGATTACAAGATGCTTAAGAGGCACAACGAGGGCCTGATTGCATCTAGTGCCTGTATTGGTGGGATTTACGGTGCATGTTACTGGCAACGCCGCGAGGAAGGTGATAAGGCAGTGTTGGAGGCCATGCGAGAAGTCACCGAAAACATGGTTGGCATTTTCGGGGACAGGTGGCACGGAGAGCTTCAGTGGAACAACATTCCAGAGCAACATATCATAAATAAGTTTATTATTCAAGTTTGCAAGGAATATGGGGTTGACCTTATTTCTACGGCAGACAGTCACTATCCAAGCCCAGATGCGTGGAAGGATAGGGAACTTTATCGTAGACTTGGCTGGCTTGGTAAGTCAAATCGTCCTGGGTGGATGTCCAACGAATTGCCGTCCACTCTTGACGAGATTGGCTATGAGTTGTATCCGAAGAACGGCGACCAAATGTGGGAAAGCTATAAGAAGTACTCTGAGGCTGCCAATGTTGAATATGATGACGATCTGGTTCTAGAAAGTATCAAAAGAACACATCATATTGCCCACAATAGAATTGAAAGCTTTTTGCCCGATAACACTGTTAAGTTGCCTTCGTTCGTTGTACCCAAGGGGAAGACGGCAGACCAGGCTCTGGCACAGTTGTGCGTCGAGGGTTTGAAGAAGTTGGGCTTGGCCGACAATGATGAATACGTCACTCGCTTGAAGGAAGAGGTGAATGTCATTAAGGACCGTGGCTTTTCAAGATATTTCTTGACGATGAAGGCCATTGCTGACAAGGCAACCGATAAGCAGCTTGTCGGCCCAGGCAGAGGCTCTGCCGCCGGCTCGCTCACTGCGTATGTGCTTGAAATCACTCAGATTGATCCAATTAAGTATGGTCTGCAGTTTGAGCGCTTTCTACGCAAGGATGCGACCGACTATCCCGACATTGACTATGACGTTAGCGACCCCATGGAGATTAAGGAGCACTTGATTAAGGAGTGGGGCGAAAACTCTGTTGTTCCAATCTCAAACTGGAACACCCTGCAGCTACGCAGCCTTATTAAGGACATTTCTAAGTTTTACGATGTTCCGTTTAGCGAGGTTAACGCTGTAACCAGTAAGATGATTTATGAGGCCACACCCGCCGCCAAGAAGGCACATGGGATCAAAGCTGGGGTGTATACACCCACATTTGATGAGGTTATGGCATACAGCCCTACATTGCAAGCCTTTCTGCGAAAATACCCACAGGTTGAGACTCACGTCAAGACCTTGTATGGTCAGGTTCGTTCGGCTAGTCGTCATGCCGGCGGGGTTGTGATTGCAGAGAAGCTTAACAAGCATATGCCACTGATTAACAGTGGAGGGGTCACCCAAACCCCCTGGACGGAGGGGCAAAATGTCAGACATTTGGAGCCCATGGGTTTTATTAAGTTTGATATTCTTGGTCTGGCTTCCTTGAGGATGATCGAAGGTGCTATTTCGCATATTTTAAAGCGGCACCATAACATCCCTCACCCGTCGTTTCAAGATATTAAAAAGTATTACGAAGAGAACCTACATCCAGATAAGATCGACCTGAATGATCGGAAGGTCTATAAGAATATCTTTCATAAGGGCAAGTGGGCCGGGATCTTCCAATTTACAGAGGATGGCGCACAGAATCTATGCAAGAGGGCAAAGCCAGAAAACATTATTGATCTTGCTGCCATCACCTCCATTTATCGTCCAGGCCCGCTAAGTGCCAACGTAGATAAGATGTATGTGAAGGCCAAGCACAACCCCGATGACATCGAGTATCCAAATGGCGAAGTAAGGGCCGTGACCGAAGAGACGGCAGGCTTTTTGATTTTTCAAGAACAAATCGCAGAGTTGGCACACAAGCTGGGTAAGGGTATTTCTCTTGACGAGGGCAACAAGCTTCGCAAACTTCTGACCAAGAAGGGCGTGGCTGAGGTCGAGAAGCAAAAGAACAAAATTCGCAGTAAGTTTGTTGATGGCTGCTTGGAAAAGAACATTTCTCGCACCGAAGCTAACAATCTTTGGGACACGTTCGAATATTTCTCTGGCTACGGCTTTAACAAGTCTCACGCTGTTTCTTATTCCGTGCTGTCTTACCAGTGTGCGTGGTTGTTGAATTATTACCCTTCTGAGTGGACCGCAGCATTCTTGGACAAAGAGCCTGAGAGCCGCAAAGAGAAGGCTATTAATATCGCCCGCGGCATGGGCTTTGAGATTGAGTCACTGAATATTAATACCTCTGGTCGTGTGTGGGAAATCTCCGACGATTCGAAGACGCTGATTCAGCCGCTGACGTCAATCAAAGGTCTTGGAGACGCTGCGATTGCACAGATTCTTATGGCTAGGCCATTTAACACCGTTGAAGAGTTTCTTTTCAGTGAGAAGATAACATATTCAAAGCTGAACAAGAAGGCGCTGGATGTCCTGTGCAGATCTCAGGCCCTAGATTGCTTGATTGATGATCGATTCACAGGTGCTAAGCATTTCTGGTCTGCGGCGGTTGTTGATAGGCCAAAGAACGAAAAGAAGTTTAAGGAGAACATCGAGCTTTACAGGCCCGAAGGGGATTTTGAAGACGAGGAAAAGATTCAGTACCTTGTTGATTTGACTGGCTTTTATCCTCTTAACCTGATTATGGATGATGAGTTGAGGGCCAAGCTTGATGCAAAGTTTATTCCTCCAATTTCGAGCTATGATAGGGATTTGGAACTGGTTTGGTTTATTCCTCGCAAGATCATCCCCAAGAAGACTAAGAACGGAAAGGACTACTGGATTATTGAGGCAATCGATGATTCCAGCAATATGACTAGAATTAGATGCTGGGGGGTGCGTCCAAACAAAGATATTATCTTGACAAACCGTCCATATCTTGCTAAACTAGAGTATAATCAAGAGTGGGGATTTAGCACAAGATCCATTCGACGCAATTTTAGGATGCTGTCGTGAACAGCAAGGGAGAGAATAAGTGCAAAAGATAGATGTAGCGCCGACACCAGAGATTTATAATTCAATGAACAGATCTGGGTATACCTGGACTCAGGCTGTTCTCGATATTATCGATAATTCGGTTGACGCGATTCGATCCAGGCATGATGAAAGCGGGTTCAAGAAGGGAAGGGTTGTTGTAAAAGCGTGCGCCAAAGCCGGCGCCTCCCGCCGCGGCGAACGCAAGTTCTTGGAAAAGATTGTGATTGCTGACAATGGTTGCGGAATGTCTCCGGACCTGTTGAAAACTATTTTTAGTTTGGGGAAGTCTTCGAAAAGAGGTACCTCCGCACTAGGCACGTTCGGCATGGGCCTTAAAACGGCTGGGTTTGCTCTGGGTGGCAGGATTACTGTAATCAGCAGAGAGGCCGCCGATGCCACGCTATACATGGCAGCTTGCGATCAAGAAGTGCAGATGCAGACGAATGATTGGTCGGCCATATTTGACCAATGCAACCCGCACCTTGAGGCTATTTTTACTGAACATGTTGGTGATTCTGCGGGTACTGTAGTTGTGATTGAGAAACTCACAGATATTGTGCCCAAGATGCCCCCCTCGTTTTATAAAACTTTAAAAAAGTATGTCAGGCGTGTCTATCGGTATATTTTGTCCCCCAGTACTAATCTGGGCGCTCACTTGCCGATGGAGTTTTTGGTTGGCTCTGTGGTAATCAGTGAAGGTTTTGACGCGCTGATGACCACGTCCTCCGGGGGAAAGAGTGAATTTCTTCTGGGCGGCGCAAACATGCAGTTCGAAGAAAGAAAGTTCCAAGGGAAGAAATATTTTGTTCGACTGTCTCATACCACCAACCGAATGGGTCCCCGCCCGACTGATGATGCGTTGCCCGATCTTGGGTCGGGGTTTAAAGGGGTCCTACGACAAGGCACGTACTTGATCCGCGGAGGACGGCAAGTAGATCAAATCACCGGTGTTTGGAAACCAATCACCGGCGTCAGCAACTTGTTTCTTGAACTGTCTTTTGAGGATTCTGGAATCATTGGAGACACCAGTCTTGTACAGGTGGACTTTGGTAAAAAGAAGGCCCACTTGAGCGAAGATTTCCAGAAGCATCTAGGAAAAAATGTTTTACACCCGCTGCTTGCAAAAGTCAAAGAGAAGACTAAGCAGCCTAAAGAGAAGCAAAAAGAGACCCTGAAAGAGCTTCAGAAGAACGTTGCCGACAATATGTCTCCGCACGTAAAGAGATTTAGGAAAGGTAGGACAAAAAATATTAATAAAGCATCTGAAAAGGTACTGAATGATATTTTTGCCCCTGCCTCCGACAGAAAGGGGAAGAAGAAGTCAAAATACAATGGGCAGAGTCTCAACCTGGGCGGGTCGAAATCATCGACTGAGATTCTCTTTGAGGAGAGGGCGTGGCCCGGGCATATCCCTTTCGACATAGAAGTAGAGGAGGGTGCTGCAATCTGTATTGCTTTGAATACTAAGCACAAGTGGATGGAAGAAAACATCTTTCATAATGAGAATGCTAGCGAGGTTGCTAAAAATCTTCAATTGATAACTGCGATTGCGCTAGCTATCATCAACGAGCAGGGCCCAGATGGCGAACCCATCAAGCCGGAGGTGCTAGAGAAAATGGGGCATCTAATGAGCATTTTTGAGCATAACTTTGGAGAACTGAATACTGATGAATATGAGTTGTCCCCCCCAGAGTTTGACGACCATACCGCGTCCGTGGCCTTGGCTAATTAGCATGAGCAACAAAGTAGTAATCGTGGAAGGTTTGATTGGCGCCGGCAAGAGTTCTCTTTCGAAGGAGCTTGGTGAGGCTCTTGGCGAAAGCACCCTCACCCTGATGGAGCCGGATGAGAAGGACAATGCTAATCCTTACCTCGCCTCCTTCTATCAGAATCAGGAGAGGTGGGCGTTCACAATGCAAGTTCATTTACTTCAAGCGCGCTATATGATGCACTTACAGGCTCAGTGGTACGCGATGAATAAGCAAGGTCACGCCGTTCTTGACCGAAGTTACTTTGGCGATACCTCGTTTGCGCGTCTACAA
>PBOB01000036.1 GCA_002724185.1 Acidiferrobacteraceae bacterium
ACTCGTTGGCGTTGGCCGCCTGACAACTCGTGCGCGGCTCTTTGTCCATATCCAGGAAGCTTGATAAGTTCAAGTATCTCGCCGATACGTCGATCTAATTCAGATTTACTCATTCCAGATTTGCGCATACCGAATGCGATGTTCCCCCGAACGTCCAAGTGGGGAAATATTGCATAATTTTGAAAGACCATATTTACAGGACGTTGATTTGGCGGAAAGGCAGACATTGGTTGACCGTCAATAAGAATTTCTCCAACACTCGGCATTTCAAATCCCGCAACCATCCTCAATAGAGTTGTTTTTCCGCAGCCAGATGGCCCCAATAGTGAGAAGAACTCACCTCGTTTTATGTTAAAGGTTACTCGATCAACAGCTATGACTTTACCGAAATTCTTGCTTACATTATGAAAGTCAATAATTGAATCAATATTCATGTCATATACTCGGGGTCGATTCGATTCGTAGGCCTCTTCGACGAACCCATTCTGCAAATGTAACGATGGCGAATGAGAGGAGAAAAATCGTAGCACCGAGAGCCAGTGTTGCAGGAAGTTTAGATGGAAATCTCAGAGAACTCCAGATGTAAACCGGCAGAGTAGGCTCTATGCTTGATAGGAAGAACGCCAATACAAATTCATCAAAGGAAATGGTGAAGGTCAATAGAAGGCTAGCTACGATACCTGGCAATACTATCGGAAATGTAACTCGCCAGAATGTCATCCACGCATTTTCGCCCAAATCAAGACCCGCTTCTTCCATGCTCCTGTCAAATCCCTCCATACGAGATACTAGCACTAGCATCGAAAATGGTATGCAAAGAAGAAGATGAGCAAATCCGACCGTTAGCAAGGATAGGGGGATATTCGCCAGGCTAATTAAAATTAAAAGAGATATTCCAAGAATAATTTCAGGGATCACAAGAGGAATCATAATGAATCCGACTATTGGCCCTCTTCCAGGTAGGCGGTACCGAGTAATCGCTTTCGCTGCCAACAGACCAAATGTTGTACTTAAAATTGCAACGACCAATCCAATCTTAACGCTGTTGCCTAACGCATTCAGCATGCTAGGATTGTTAATCATTTCTCCGTACCATTGCAGCGTGAAACCCTTAATTGGGAATGCGATATATTTGGAGTCATTAAATGAAAATAGAGGCAGGAATAGAACTGGCAGATATATAAACGTCAAGTACAGGACTGCATAAACATAAAATCCATCGGGGCGCCACCAAGGTCGATGAGTAGTCATGCTATTCGTTTCCGAGAGCTATGTGTGCCCCAGAGGAATAAGCTGATTATTACTGCTACTGTAAACATTGACATTACAGAGATTGCAGCCCCCATGGGCCAGTTTTGTGATTCTCCAAACATAGATTGGATGACGTTGCCAATCATAATTCCTCTGGGCCCACCAACCAGAGATGGTGTCACGTAGTCTCCAACTGTTGGTATAAAAACAAGTAGGCTTGCCGCGATGACACCTGGGAGTGACAGTGGGAGTGTAACTCGCAGGAAGGTCATCCAGGCGCTTTCACCAAGGTCACGCGCAGCTTCAAGCAGTGACCTATCTATTTTTTCAAGTGAGACATAAATTGGCAAAATTGCAAAGGCTGCCCAGGCGTGGGCTAAGGTTATTACCACAGATGTTGGGTTATATAGTAGAAAAGCGAGTGGCTCAGAAATAAATCCAAGGGATATTAGCCCTGAGTTAATCACGCCATTGTATCCGAGCATTATTTTCCAGGCGAATACTCGAAGCAAATAACTTGTCCAGAAAGGGACTGTTATTAAGATGAGCCATACAAGTTTATTTTTCTTTATCCGAAAAGCTATAAAATATGCCATAGGATAGGCTAAGAGTACTGTCGCAATAGTGACTATCCCCGAAATCCGTATTGATTTCAGTAGCAGCTTACGATAAATAGGTTTGTGAAAGAATTCAAAATAATTCGCAAACGAAAAAGTCCGGATAAAATCAAGGTATTCCTGCAGCCAAAAACTTAGGGTAAATAGCACAACTAAAGGCATTGCGAGACCCAACACCATTGCAATAAATGTTGGCGAGAGCATTGTGTAGCCCCGCATTGGTTCACTCCGCACAAATAACCTTCGGAGTCGAATGTAAATATTGGGTTCGGAAATATGATTCTTCATCGATAGGGGACTTGAGATATCTAGTATCGTTCCACTAACTGCAGCCTGCTTTTTATCGGGAGCAGAATTACTACCAAGAACGTGCCATGCCCAAGTGGAGCACCAAAAACACTCCACTTGGGCTGCCAGATACTAAAGTCCTGCTTTTACCTCGTCGAACATCTCTTGCAGTTCGGCTTCATTGGCCATTGCTACTTGGAAGATTCCCGAGCTAAGCATATCGTCAGGGTTGCTTGATACAAATCCAAGATCAGCAAGAGTTTGTGAGTCTACTTGCTCAAATGCTTTAGCATTACCATGACCGTAGCCATATTCGGTTATATCAAAGATACCTGCCTCGACGCTCATATACGCGTCGATATAGTCATAGATTTTGTCAATCTTTGCAGGATCATGATCCGTCATGATGCAGAAGCCACATACCCAGGTCATGGCGCCTTCCTTAGGGCTCATATATTTGACGTTATGGCCTTCAGCCTTCATTGTTGCATAAGAATCATTCCATGTTGTTCCAGCAACCAATTCGCCCGAAGCTAACGCTTGCTCAACTTCAGTTGGGCTATCCCAATAGAAGCGGATTAGAGGAAGTTGTTCTTTGAGGGCGGCTCGAGTTTTTTCCATTTCTGCATCAGTCATGTCAAATGGATTCTTAGCGCCAGAGTAGATAGCAGCTACCATTACGCCGTCAACTAAGCTATTAGACATCGAAAGACGACCCTTGTACTTAGGATCCCATAGAATTCCCCAGGTTTCATTATCCTCGTATTCAGGCGCAAGGTCCGGTCGATAAAGTACAGATGTTTGGCCCCAGTCGGTTGGTATAAAGTAGGGTTTACCGTTGAAGACAGTTCCAGGTATCGTTTTTAGGCTCGGTGTTATATCTGGCCAGTTGCTTAATCGGTTGGTGTCAATAGGCTCAAGAATCCCAGCGTCATACCACATCGGTATTTTGTAGGTACAGGGCTGAGTAATGTCGACTTTAAAACCAGCGCGCATTTTAGCAAAAGCTTCTTCTTCGTCTGCAAAAATCGCAAAGTTGGGCGACGCTCCATGCTTCTCTATATATGCGCCATGGAATTCAGGCACTTCCCATCCTTCCCACGTAAAGACTGTGGGGTGATCTCCACTATCACCTAGGGCAGTTCGCGCGCCCATTGGCATCATTACAGTACTAGCTCCAAGCGCCATCAAGGTTCTATTGAATTGTCTACGACTCATCTTGCCGCTGGCTAACTGATCTCGTATTTGATCTTTCTTCATCGACTCCTCCTCTTCCTATAAATTATTAGAATAATTTCTGTAAAGCCTCAGTTTCGCAGCGAAGTTAGTGCATCGTCAAGGCTTTGTTCTGCTAGAACTACCAATTCATCGATTTGTTCTCTCGTCATCACCAGTGGTGGAGATATGATCATAGTGTCCCCGACCGCACGCATGATGAGGCCATTGCTAAGCGCAGCGTCTCGACAAACTGCTCCCGCATGACCGAGCGGGTCATATGTTTTACGCTTTGATTTCGACTCAACCAACTCCAGCGCTCCCAGAAACCCAAGTCCTCGCGCCTCACCGACCAGTGGGTGATCAGCAAGTTTTTGCCATTTTTTCTGCAAATAAGGTCCCGTATCATTGCCAACCTGTTGGATAATATTTTCATCTCTTAGGATTCTTATATTGGCGCTAGAGACGGCACAAGCGACTGGATGGCCAGAATAGGTCATCCCATGAAAGAATTCGCCGCCTTCTTCGATAAGTACATTAGCAATATGATCTGCAATCATCACTGCCCCGATAGGTAAATATCCTGACGATAAGCCCTTAGCAATGGGCATTAGATCGGGCAAAATTTTATATGTATCAGCTCCAAACCACTGGCCAGTTCTTCCAAATCCACAAATTACTTCATCAGCTACCAAAAGGATTTGATGGCGTCGACAGATGTCTGTTATTTCAGGCCAATAAGTTGTGGGCGGAATAATTACTCCGCCCGCTCCTTGAATAGGCTCAGCTATGAATGCTGCAACTTGATGCTCGCCTAGCTCTTGTATCTTTTGTTCAAGTTGTTGCGCTACAGCTCGGCCAAAATCTTCCGGCGATTGATTTCCTCCTTCACGATACCAATAAGGTTGGCCTATATGTGTAATTCCTGGAATAGGGAGGCCGCCCTGAGAGTGGATATGCGGCATACCGCAAAGACTTGCACCAGCCATAGTACTGCCATGATATGCGTTTGTTCGACTGATAATAATTTGTTTTGTGGGCTGGCCAAGGAGACTCCAGTAATGGCGAGCCATACGTACAACGGTATCGATCGATTCAGATCCCGAATTAGTAAAGAATGCTCGATTGAAACCGTCTGGTGTAACATCAGCTAATAATTCAGATAATTCAATGACAGGAGGATGTGCAGTCTGAAAAAATGTATTGTAATAGGGTAATTTTTCCATTTGCTCTCGTGCCACTTCTGCCAGCTCAGTTCGTCCGTAACCGACGTTGACACACCATAAACCTGCCATCCCGTCAAGTATTCGGTTTCCGTCAGAATCCCACAAATATATTCCTTCAGCGCTCTCTATAATGCGACTACCGGTGGCATGTAGTGCTTTATGGTCAGTAAAAGGATGAAGAAAATGTTTGGTATCTAGCAACTGCCACGTAGCTGTTGTGTGATTAACTAAACCCATACTGGTATTTTCATATTTGATCGAGCTTAAATTGCATATATGCTATAGAAGAGTAAAGTACGGTAACTGATCTAGACATTTAAAAGAAGATGTTCACGTTCCCATGAGCTAATTACCTGTAAGAATGTTTCGTGTTCACTGTGTTTGACCGAATTATATGCAGACACAAATTGTTTGCCGAGAATTTCCTGGAGTGGCTTGCAATCCTCGAGAGAGCGCATTGCTTGTTCAAGATTTCTAGGAAGTTCATAGGGCATTTCATAGGCGCTGCCTGTTACAGCTTCATCAGGTTCAAGTCCATCAATCATTCCTAGTAGTCCGCAAGCTAAACTGGCAGCGATTGCAAGATACGGATTTGCATCAGCCCCTGGCACTCGGTTTTCAACTCGTCTTGATTCAGGTGAAGAATGCGGAATTCGCAAACCCGCGGTCCGATTGTCATAGCCCCATCGTACGTTTATTGGGGCGGCGTGATGCCTAATGAGTCGCCGATAGGAGTTAACATTTGGCGCGAGCAAGGACATTACCGCGGGCAGGTATCGCTGTAGCCCAGCGATATGGGATCGAAAGAGAGGGCTCTCAGCACCACCAGCTTCACTAAATATATTATGCCCACCATTTAGTGAAACAATACTTTGATGGATATGCATTGCACTACCAGGCTCTTTTTCCATCGGCTTAGCCATAAAGGTAGCATACATATTGTGTCTTAGTGCGGTCTCTCGTACTGCTCGCTTGAATAAAAATGCTTGGTCTGCAACAGCAACTGGATTGTCATGTAACAAGTTGATTTCCATTTGTGCTGCACCAGCTTCATGGTTGAGCGTTTCTAGTGCAATTTCGAGTGTTTCGCAGTAGTTATAGAGGTCCTCAAACAGTGGGTCAAATTCATTCACAGCATCGATGCTAAAGGATTGTCGGCCAGGCTCTGCTCTTCCCGAGCGACCCACGGGCGGCTCAAGCGGATAGTCTGCGTCATGATTAGGCTTGACTAGGTAAAATTCGAGCTCAGGAGCGACTACTGGACTCCAGCCATGTTGTTGGTACGCTTGCAAAACCTTTTTTAATACATAGCGGGGCGCCATTTCGACTGGATTGCCGTTAGCATAATAGCAGTCGTGAATAATTAATGCTGTAGCGTTTGTTGTCCATGGAACAAGCCGAAATACATCAAGATCTGGTTTAAGAAAGATGTCTCTTTCAGCTGGATCAATTGCACTTTCATCCTCTGGATATTCTCCAGTCACTGTTTGCAAGAAGATAGCCTCCGGCATGCGCATTCCAATCTCTTCACTATATTTATGCGATGGGATTAGCTTCCCCCGAGCGATACCAGTCATGTCTGGTATTACTGCTTCAATTTCATCTATTTCATGTTCTCGGAGCCACTGTCGAATAGAGCGGGCAGGTATATTTCCGGAGTCTTTGGAAACAATGTTCGGCCTATTTGGCATAAAAGCCTCTGGCTGGCTTAATCGGCCAATTTGATATAAGGAGGAAGCACACTAGAACTCAAAGGAGACGCTTATTAGATGGGCATTGATCCCAATATTGGGATGGCCTGACCCTCCATTTGAAACGTGTAGAAGTCTGTAGTCGATAGAGAAGGGCGCGTTGATTTGGTATGACTCCACTCCGACACCCAGATGAACGAGAAATTGCGAACTAGAATTAAGCGGTTGACCGCCGTAATCCCTCCAATTGGTTGATGCAAAACCGAGTCCACCGAGTAGCTTTGCACCCCAGTTGGTGCGTGTTGGTAGTAATCGATACTGAACAATAAGAGGGGAGAAGTTGATCAGATAGGGGGACGTGCTGGAAGTGTGGTCGTCTGTTATTGATGCAAGGCCTCCTTCGATCCGCCAAAAAAGCGCGCCGGGCGGCGTTGAGTCTTGAGTATTGACGCCTGTTAGATTGCGTTCATAAGCTGCAATTAAAGAGATAAATCTATGACTACGTCGTGGCAGCGGGCAATTAGTACATCTAGGAATATCTGCGGTTTGACCAAAGCCCAGGTGAATGCTAGTCGAAGTGCTATCAAGTTCAAATTTATCGATTATGAAATCAGCATGGCTGCTAGATGTGGCGATCACGAACGTAATAATAACTGCGGCTACGGTACGTACAATGTATTTTACGTAGTTGGTACCATTGCTGCCAATTCTTGGGTAGTCTAAAAATGAATTTTGAGTTCTATGTCGCATCTTAGCATTGAGTGTGTCTTCTTTCCGCGCTATTTTATACGACCCAATTGTGATTGTCCCTATAATTGCGGTCCCTGCATATAATGCGAAATTAACATAGGCGTTAATCCCAGTATTATACTCGAGCCTAGATAAATTAAATCCAGATTTCCCGGATGTTGTAGGGCTATTTTAGCATTCAAGCGAGAGAACTAGACTAATAAAATGCCGGCTTCACTGGGTCTCAGCCGAAAAAATCATAATATTGGTAATACGCTGCTTGCGTTGCCGTGGCTTGTCCTCATCTATCTCGCAATAAACGGTAGTTTTCCGAATTGTTGTATAGTTCAGAGAAACTCCAGCAGTATTGCAACCTTGTTAGGTTACAAAAAGATTAAAAGCTCTATAAAGATAACTGACATTATTTTACTGTCTGATTGATTTGACGCTGTCCAATCGCAGTCACTAGTATATCTATTGTTATTTTTTATCAGAAAGCTTGCGACATACTATAAAGCTAGTCGAAAGTGTCAGCTATGAATACTATTCTTGTCCGAAGATTGCTATTACCAAAATCGACTTTACTTCTTGGCTTGCTATTTTTCGGTATCTACGTATCGTTCTTCTTTAATATCGGCGTACCTCCACTATTTGACTGGGACGAAGGAGCATTTAGCGAAGCAACAAGGGAGATGCTGGCTTCAAATAATTGGTTATCAGTAACGCTCAATGGAGACCCTCGCTATGATAAGCCAATTCTTACCTACTGGTTGCAAGGGTTGAGTGCTGGCTTATTAAATCTGTCTGAAAGTAGCTTACGACTCCCCTCAGCCATTGCAGCAAGTATTTGGGTATTATTAATCTATATTTTTGGCCGGACCTTCTTTTCACAATCAGGTGGATTCTATGCAGCTTGGATGGCTGTCAGTAGTATTGGTATTTGTCTGATTGGTCGTGCAGCAACCGCAGATGCAATACTCAATCTGCTGATCACGATGAGTATGTATGCTTCACTACGATATATTCGAGACAAAAAGATTAGATGGTTGTATACAGCTTATGTTTTTGTAGCATTAGGTTTCTTAACCAAAGGCCCGATCGCCGTACTAATTCCGTTAGCAACAACATTAATCTACTTCGTTTCTCTCAAGGACTGGCGTACTTGGGTACGGAGCATTTCAAATCCATATGCACTAATAATTTTTAGTGCGATAGCTTTGCCTTGGTATGCCTTTATGTTTGCAACTAGAGGCTGGGAGTTTTTCGATGGATTCTTTCTGACTCACAACATCAATCGATTTCAAGGTCCAATGGAAGGCCATGGAGGTAGTCTGGTTTACTACATGCCTATTTTTCTGATAATGGTTTTTCCATTCATGATTCCTGCTGTTAGAGTGCTTTTCAATTATCGAACATATTGGACAGATCCAGTTACAAGATTTTTGTTAATCTGGTTTTTATTTGTAATCATATTTTTTTCGCTCTCGGGCACTAAATTACCTCACTATATTTTGTATGGATTGCCAGGCATGTTATTGCTTATGGGGCGAGAACTCGAATCTTTTGTGCGTTATCGTTGGATCTTAATTCCTGCATCAGTTGTTTTCTTGGCGTTTTTATTTCTGCCGGGACTTCTAGAGTATTTAATTCCGAAAATAGATAACCGAGTGCAAGGAGCATTGTGGAATGAGGCTGATCTCTCCTTTCATTGGGGATATCGAGCTTTTCTATCTGTAGCCGGTGTGGGCTTCTTGATTTTTTCTTTGATAAACTTTGCTTCGCAAAAGAGCCTCGCGCTTAGTGCAGGTCTTGTCATGCCGTTCGTTCTCAGCGCTTGGCTGTTACCAAAAGCCGGAGAGATTATGCAAAAGCCAATAAAAGAGGCTGGAACACTGGTTGCAGCGAATGGTTGGATAGCTGTTCAGCAAGATCTGCAATCGCCCAGCTTCAGTGTTTATGCTAATCAAATAGTTAAGGATAGGAAAATGATGCCTGGAGAGGTTACGCTTATTCTCTATAGTAATTACGACGAACAATCAAACTTCGATATAGTTTTTGAGAGTCGCGGTCTGGCGTTAATTCGTCTGAGAGAAAATAACTAAGAGTGTCGTGACAGCTGAAGTGAACTGTATGTTCCAACCAAAATTGCAGTCAATCCTAGGATATCTTCAAAGAGTGCTACTTGTGGATATAGAGAGCTTCTAGTGAGGAGTAGGATGCCAATTGTTATTGGCAATAAAGCGATAAGATATTTGAAAACACTGCCTGGTGGTAATCGAAAATATCGGCTTAGATGACTACCGAGTAATGCTGTAGTCCATCCTAACAGTCCACCAGCTGCGACATCTATTGGCCAATGTACGCCAACAATAATTCTAGAGGCCCCAACAGTCAATGCTATACCTGATAGGGCAATAATTAATTTTCTACTTCTAATATGTAGAAGAATTAGAGTTATAGCACATACTATTGTTGCTGTATGACCCGAGGGGAACGAACGAGAGCTGCGCTGATAAATTCCTGTGTAGATATTGTTAGCTAATTCGTTAGTTTCTTTTTGATATGCAATACCAAATCGGTTCTTTGTTATATGTCCATCCATTCGAGGTATCCAGTATCGAGCTTCTTGGGAGTTTGGATTTCGAGTGATCTGATCCCATGTAGTAGCAAGATCTGATCTGCTGTCTATTAAAGCTTCATAATCGGTATTAGGGTTCGCAGTAAATGTTGCTTGAGACGCTGGCGCTATGACATTAATGTCTCCCGGTAAAAGTATAGCTGCAGGGCGTGGAGCATCTACAATATGTTTGAGCCCCTGAACAGAGGCTATAGCTATTATTATCGAGATTAATGTTGGTCCGAGTAGGCGCGGCCATTTTGTAATTAGAATAGACAAGAATGCAGCCGTTACTAGAAATTCACCTAGATGCGTAATATGTAACCAGAACGAAGGCTGATAATTACCCACTTCGTTGAACCAAGAGAAAAGTTCGACTGGATTTTCTCGCAGGGCTATGACCAAGAAAAGTAGGAGTGACACAAGCAATACCCAGCTGCTTTGTACCATGCTTCTTATTGTCAATTGGCTGTTCATGGTCCAGAGCGTAGATTAGAGAGGGGAATAAGACTCAGCATAATATCTTGGGCCATCAAAGTAAAATCGTTATTTAGCATATCTCAGGTATAGGGTGATGAATTTTTCGAACACTAAAAAAAGAAAGGGCGCTTGAAAGCGCCCTTTCTAATCAACTTTTTGAGTGGCACTTAGAATGAATAACTCAAAGTACCCGCAATCGTTGAGTCAGCAGTACTGTAGCTAGCGCCAAAACTCATGCCGCCACCAAGGTCAGACGACCAGCTAATGCTGGACGCGCCGCCTTCAGAGGCTGAGATTGACAGACCTAGTAAGCTGGCTGATACGGTGGTTGCACCACCGGCATAACTTAGACTTAGGCCAACATCGCCTGCATTACCTGAGGCTGATGCTGTAACAGCGCCACCGCTGGTGTTATAACCCACACCAACAGTTAAGCCTGCGATATTGTGAGACAGGCTCACACCAACAGAACTGGCAGCGCCGTCTGTTGAGATTGTAGCGTTGGTACCAAGGAGGCCAGAGCCAGACCAGCTGACGCCGGCATCACTTAGTGTTACGCTGCCAAAATCACCGGCTAGACCGATACTGGCACCAGTTCCACCGCCTGTGACGGAGAAACCAGCCGAACCGGACACACCGTTACCCAGGTCTGCACTGCCGGACATGGACAAGCTACCACTTCCGCCACCGAGAGTAACATTGCTACCAGTAACCGTTATACCTTGGCTAACACTACCGCTCAAGGACCATTCGGCCATGGCCACGGTCGGGGCCGCAAAGGCGCCGGCTACGGCGATTGCAAGTAGTTTCTTTTTCATGAAGGAAACTCCTGGTTAGGTTGAAAGATTGCTCTTGTACAAAAGCAAGACTATTGTCGCTACTCTTTTCCCTGAATGCAACACCTATTGGTAAAAAAACAGCAAATAGCTGGTATTTGTTGTAAAAAAAAGACACTATTGTTTCTAGATAGGTGTTTATTTATTAGTAACTGCTGCGCTAACGAGCTTTTTGACCCCAAAAGACTATAGCTTAGTTATGGAATACACGATAGCTCTCAGCTCAATTTTGCCCCATGCCTTTAGCTCAATAGATCATTTAGACGATTGCCGTGACATCAAGTAAGATTAGGGCGAGTGTCTAAAATATCTATTCGTTCAGAGGTGTGCTAGGTGAGTAACAATGTATTGCGGTGTTTAGCTATTTTAATGTTTTTTACATTGGGCGGTTGTGTTGGACCGAGATCCAACATAGAAAGTCCTACGTATACTGGGATTAACGTTGACTATCTTTTCGGCTCGCGTCGCACGACCAGCCAAGTTATAAATCCAGTCATGAGCGACTCAGAATATTTAGACTATCGTCAGTGGAGGCTCTGGCAAGAGTTTTTGGCATATCAAGAATGGAAGCAACTTAATCAGTAGCGGGCGCAATACTCGTTGTTGGCGAGTGTTGTTTAGCTTAGCCTTTGAGCTCTCTAAATAGTATTTTCAGTACTTCGTCATTCATATCAGCCGGTTCGCCCCTTTCATTCCATAAGGTAACGAGTGCGGTATTCTTTTCATAGCCAGGATCTAATCGTATTTGGTATCGTTTAATTATTTCTTGATCATCATCTCGCCTAAGACCTAATCGGAACAAAATACCCCGAGGTTTTTTCTTTGGCTGGTCAGAATAGCGTATCCATAATTGCATTGTGTCTTTTGAAGCTAGATCAACTGAGAAATTGGCGTCACGCAACGCTCTATACAGTGCTTGCCATGCCATTTCACGTTCGCCTGGTATTATTAATTGAAGGCGACCATTATCTTGCTCTACAAGGCTAAGGCCAGATAGTGGTTTTCGTCCCCCCACAACAAATTGCTCTTTGTTGCCAGCAAAAGTTCTAAGTTGTGCTCCAATGCGCCGGATCAAGGTATCAGCTGCTGGTGAGACAACTGGTTTTCCATTGCGATCGGAAATCGATAGTACAACAAGCTCCTGATCCTTAACTAGCGTAAGCTGATAAATTGCTCGACCAGTCAAGCGTGTTGCCCAGTTTCGCCATCCAATATCAGTGCCTCCGTCTCGGCCTACGTTATGCGAAATATGGAAGGTATGACTCAATTTACTGCTGTTTAGTAGTTGAATATTTAGGTTGATTAAAGCGGTATCAACACGGTTCCATCCACCATCTAGCGTATCAACAATTAGCAAGACTTCCCGGCCAATCGCATCTTTCGCTACAAGAGTGCCGTTGTTATCCAATTCTTTTGCACGATTGTCTCGCTGTGCTTTTCGAAATGCTTCAATACTAGTTTTGTTATCTCCACCGTTACCGGAATACCAGGCTAAAAATTCTTGGTATTCGGCATATTGTTGTGTAGACTGGAATAACTCGAATTCTCGGGCTTTTTTCGCAGAAACAGGCATGCTTCTAATCATAGGAGCACGTACCGCATCCGAGAGTTCTAGCTGATTTAAATCAGGTGGCACTTTGAGGGATGAGGTCTGGCCATCATGATAAGAATTGCCTAAACCGCTACACCCAGAAGTTACCAGGAAAAAACCAACTAGAATCGGCAGAATAATATATATCCGCATATTAAGAAATAACTGAAGCTGAACTTTAGCCAATTGTAGCAATATCATCATAGGATTTTGGCTCAATATTAAAGCATCGACGGTATTATAGGTTTAAATCGGCCTGTAGGATAAATCATAGTTTTTCTTGAGGTTTAGAAAGTACGAAAGAATGAAGAATTCAAATAGTATTGCCGAAATCACAGCTGTCGTCCTTGCAGGGGGGCGTGGAAGTCGTATGGGCGGTAGAGACAAAGGGCTTGTTGTTCTAAATGGACAGCCGATGATTATGTGGGTGATTGCGAGATTGGCTAAGCAGGTTTCTGACATATTAATCAATGCAAATCGCAGTGAGTCAGAGTATGCGTCATTGGGCTATTCCATAGTTCCTGACGAGTCAGCCGATTATCGGGGACCACTTGCGGGAGTAGCTTCAGCTCTTGCTGTTATAGAGACACCATGGTTGGTTACTGTTCCATGCGATACACCATTTGTGCCGTTCGATTTGGTAGAACGACTTTATGATCGTGTGATGAGTCAAAACCTGTTAGTTGCGGCAGCCCACGATGGTGATCGGCTACAGCCTGTTTTTTCAATAGTGCATCGAACTCTCCTTAAAGACTTAAATCTATACCTAAATAGTGGCGGTCGAAAAATAGACGCATGGTTTGATAGGCACGACTTTGCGCAAGTTGAATTTCAAGACAGCAAGGAGGCGTTTGTTAACATAAATGATCAGTCAAGTCTGGAAAAAATATCAAAGTTGTTAGATGCAAGCAATGTTCAATAAATTATTAATAGCGAATCGTGGCGAAATTGCGTGCCGAATCATACGTACCGCTCAAAAGCTCGGCATTTATACTGTCGCCATCCATTCAGACGCTGATGAAGATTCACTCCATGTTGCACTGGCAGATAGCTCCGTCTTGGTGGGCGGGGATTCGCCCAGTGAAAGTTATCTGAATATTGACCGCATTCTAGACGCAGCAACAATTACAAATGTCGATGCTGTTCACCCAGGATATGGGTTTTTATCCGAAAATTCATCTTTTGTTAGAGCGCTAGATCATTTAGGCATAAAGTTTGTTGGGCCAAGTGCATCGGCAATTGAATTAATGGGCGACAAGATTGCTGCTAAACAATTTGCAAGAGATATCGCTGTATCGACTATTCCGGGCTACGATGGAGAAATAGCAACTGCTGAAAATGCTATCCAGGAGGCCCAAGAGATTGGTTATCCAGTCATGCTGAAGGCTAGCGCTGGTGGCGGTGGGAAAGGCTTGCGTATCGCTAGAAACGATCAAGAGTGCATAGATGGGTTTAATAGAGCGCGAAGTGAAGCACTAAGCAGTTTCGGCGATGATCGTATTTTAATAGAGAAATATATTGATGAGCCGAGACATATCGAGATCCAATTGATTGCAGACATGTATGGTAATCGTATTTATCTCGGTGAACGCGAATGCTCGATCCAAAGGCGACATCAAAAAATTATCGAGGAGGCGCCATCACCGTTTGTAGATGAAAGTTTACGCCGCGCTATGGGCGAGCAAGCATTATTGTTGGCACGTGAAGCAAATTACTATTCTGCAGGAACGGTGGAGTTTGTTGTCGATAATCATGGTCATTTCTATTTTTTGGAAATGAATACTCGGCTGCAAGTCGAGCATCCGATTACTGAAATGGTTACTGGGCTTGACATTGTTGAACTCATGTTAAAAGTCGCCAATGGTGAGAGGCTCATGTTGCGACAAGACGAAGTGAAGATAGATGGATGGGCAATAGAGGCAAGAATTTATGCAGAGGATCCAAGCAGTAATTTTCTTCCATCAATAGGTCGTCTTAAAACCTACATAGAGCCAGAACCAACTTCAAGCGTCCGAGTGGATAGCGGCGTTAGTGTAGGTGCCGATATAGATGTCTATTATGATCCGATGATCGCGAAGCTGATTACACATGGACGCAGAAGAACGACGGCGATCGCAACGATGGTCACTGCTTTGCAGCAATTCGACATTGACGGTGTTACCACGAACATCCCATTCTTGCATCAGATCCTTACGCATCAACGGTTTGCACGGGGCGGCTACTCGACTAACTTTATCCAGCAGGAATATTCTTCAGGCGTTTTCGTTGCTCCATTAACGGCTGAGGACAAGATGAGGTTGGCTATATTAATATTTTCGCTGGATTGCTACCGGAATCAGCAAATATCAGGAGTGTTGGCTGGTACGGCAATCGTTCAGATAGACGAAAGCTACTTCGAAGGAAAATATATTGCGAGGCCAACAGGTTGCCTAGTACAACTATCTGGGACTAGCTTTGTTGTGAATGTTAATCGACAGCCCGGCCGATCTCGAGTTCAATTCTCAATCAATAATCAAACTTATTATGCGAATGTAGTCTGGGATGGTTTTCGTTATACAATAAAATACGGTGGGGTTTTGGCTGTCGCTATTATCTTGCGTCCGAAAGTGCATTCCTTGTATCACTTAATGCCCGCCAAGGTAGAGCCCGATGGATCTGGATCCCTTCTGTCTCCAATGCCAGGCCTGGTCATTTTGCTTGGAGTAGAGATAGGTCAAATCGTTGAAGCAGGAGAAGAGCTTTTAGTAATAGAAGCTATGAAGATGGAAAATTCGCTCAAAGCTGAACGAGCAGCTATCGTTAAAGCTATCCATGTTGCAACGGGGCAATCGCTAGATGCTGGGGATTTATTGATAGAATTTGAAGAGGTTTCTAAATAATGCGTGCCAAAGCAAAATCCCTTGCAGTTGAGATTCAGAATGGGAATAGGTCAGCTTTGGCTAAAGCTATTACTTTAATGGAGTCAAGCACTAGCCAAGACAGGATAGATGCGGAGTTGATGCTCAAAGAGATTTTGCCAATAACAGGAAAATCAATGCGTCTTGGTGTTACCGGTATTCCAGGAGTGGGTAAGTCTACATTTATTGAAAAGATAGGTTTACATGCACTTCATGCTGGTTATAGGGTTGCTGTACTTACCATAGATCCAAGTTCTGTTCGTAGCAAAGGCTCCATACTTGGAGACAAGACAAGGATGGGTGATTTAGCTTTTCATAAGAATGTCTTTATTCGACCATCCCCGTCGGGAGCGAGCAAAGGGGGGGTAGCTGATAGAACAAGGGAGTGCATCTATATATGTGAAGCTGCAGGATTTGATCTTATCATCGTTGAGACAGTAGGCGTTGGTCAAGTAGAGCTTTCAGTTGCCGGAATTACGGATATTGTTCTATTGCTATTACTTCCAGCTACAGGTGATGAGCTTCAGGGGCTTAAGCGAGGTTCCGTGGAGTTAGCAGACTTTATTTTAGTTAATAAAGCGGATGGAGAAATGCGGAATGCTGCTCTGAGAACAGTGTCGGATTATCGGCAGGCGACTCATTTACTAAGCAATCCAGGCCACACCGAAAAGAAGGAGGTTATGTCTATTTCTGCGTTGGATGATTCGGGTGTCTTGGATGTTTTCAATGCGACTATAGATTTGCATTTGTTGTTTGTGAAGAACCAGGTTTTGAATCAGAGGAGGGCGGCACAGGCTAAAAATTGGCTTGCGCAGTCGGTTCGTGAGATTTTGCTGACCTCGATGGACAGAGAGCCCTCATCTTATGATCATTGGTCTAAATTGGAAGATGAAGTTGCACAAGGTCGCATGACAGCGCTATCGGCA
>PBOB01000037.1 GCA_002724185.1 Acidiferrobacteraceae bacterium
ATACACCAGTTTCGGACGTAACTATGGGTGCGTGGTAACGGCTGACCGATTAACAACTATTAGCGCGAACATCGATGGGGGGCAGCCCTGGAGGCAGACGTTTGGTCATGACAATTTGATCTATACAGATTGGCACAAGGATAATTTTTTTGAAGCGGTTAAAGACTTGGTGGGCATTGCAGCTGTAGTTGGATTTGAGTCAGATCATGTGACGTTGCAGGATCATGTGAAGCTTCGTGAGGCCCTTCCAAATAAAG
The DNA here is from genome assembly GCA_002724185.1 of Acidiferrobacteraceae bacterium. Lineage (GTDB taxonomy): Bacteria > Pseudomonadota > Gammaproteobacteria > Arenicellales > UBA868 > CAJXWH01. The sequence continues at coordinate 258 of PBOB01000037.1, forward strand.
AGCTAATTGATGTTTCTGAGTTTGCAATGCGCCTACGCATGCTGAAATCAAACGAAGAACTTGCCCTCATTCGTGACGGCGCGAGAATTTGTGATTTAGGCGGGACTGCTGTAGTGGAGTGCATTCAGGAGGGAATGCCTGAGTATGAAGTTGCGCTACACGCAACTCAAGCGATGGTTCGTGAGATTGCTCAGAGCTATCCACACACCGAGTTGATGGACTCTTGGACATGGGTCCAGTCAGGTATTAATACCGACGGCGCTCACAATCCGCTAACAACTCGTCAGATTCAGAGAGGCGATATTCTTAGTTTAAATACTTTCTCTATGATTTCAGGATACTACCACGCTCTGGAGCGCACGCTATTCTTGGAGTATTGTAATGCCAAATCTCTGGAGCTGTGGGAAATCAACTGCCAGGTTCATCGGCGAGGTATAGAGCTGATTAAGCCCGGTATGCGATGCTGCGATATTGCTGCTGAACTCAATGAGATATACAAATCGCATGATTTACTTGAATATAGAACATTTGGTTATGGTCATTCCTTCGGCACCTTGTCGCATTACTATGGACGAGAAGCGGGACTGGAGCTACGGGAAGATGTTGATACTATGTTAGGGCCTAATATGGTGGTATCTATGGAGCCAATGATCATGATTCCAGAAAGTGTTCCGGGCTCAGGGGGTTACCGAGAGCATGATATTCTTATCGTTACTGAGGATGGCTCGGAAAATGTCACAGCGTTTCCATTCGGCCCCGAGCACAATATCATCTAGCTTGTCATTGCTCATCTAAAGTAGCAAGAAGCTGAACGCCTGTTTTTCATTGATTCACGGATCGTAAGAGTTTCTTGTTGGCGCATCAAAGATGACGATCCCTAGATGTCTTGGTTTTTACCTGCTCATTATAAAAAAGTGTAAGTCCGGAGCCTACGATCAATAGCATGCCGATAAGCGCTTCAAATGATGGCGTCTCACTCCAGAAAAGATAACCCCACCAGACCATCAATGGAAGCAGTGTGTATTCATAAGGGCTGATTACTGAAGGATCAGCTACTCGGTAAGCAGCAAGAAAAAATGCATGAGCCGTAGTACCGATGACCGCAATAGCAAGTAGCCAGATAACAGCGTTGAGCTCAAAAAGTTCCCAGCCTCGGACTAGAAATCTGATTTGCACATGTTCCGTGGTATCAAATCTGCCATCGCCGACAGCTATGCCTGCGAGCCCACTTAGTAAAACGGTTATCAAGTACATATAAAAAAGTTGCTGGAAAAGATTATCTTTTTCCGATGTCAGCTTTGTGATGCTAACAATCAGAGAATACAGCAGCGCTGTTAGTAGAGGAAGTAAGTAATAACTATTGAATGCTCCGGTGTTAGGCTGACAAATTAATACGACTCCGAAAAATCCAACAATTATGATTAACCAGTGTTTGTAACCGACATTGCTCTTAAAAAGTAGGATCGCAATTAGCGTTGTAAAAAATGGATTTGCTAAATACAAGACAGTTGCGCTGGCAATCGGTATTTTGGATTGCGCAAAATAGAACAAGGAGTATAGACAGAAGAACATGATGCCTCGGAGTATGCTTAGGACTGGGTAGGCAGTTGTAAACATTACAGGTTGTCGTAATACAATCTGAACTAGAATGATTACGCCAATACCCAGGAGGGATCTGAAGAACTGAATTTGAAAAATTGAAAGGTCATCTGACAACAGCTTAATCAGCGTATCTTGAATTGACGATATAGTCATCCCGATTATGATGAATAAAATACCCCTTCGATTACTAGTTAGCACGGAGAGGGCTTCTTAGCTAGATTTGTCATTATTACCTTTTGGCGCGTAACGGGAGTGTTATTCCTCCGCGTTGTGCTATTTTGCCGTTGATAGTAACTTTACCACTACAATACAGCGACTTTTGGGCAAGTTGCCTAATGAAGATTGGCGCAGTACCGACAGAACAGAAAGAGGGCAAAGAGAGGCAACACCTTGAGCTCTCGAAGCTCTTTAATCGCATTCGATATTTGATTTATGCGCAGAAAAATCGCTTGTTTCTGATGTTTTTCATGATGCCTGTTCTGGCTAATTCGAGGAAAATAGGTGACGGTTAAGCAATGCTGAGATTTGGACGTGGAAATGATCCAAGTCGAAGCGGGATGACAATCTGGAATCAATTGATATGACCTTTCCACAGTTATTGGTGATTATTAGCGCTTTCCTTTTGCTTTGGGGAGGTTATACCTATCTTCGTGACACGCTATTCGGTAGAGCCAAACCTAATAGGGTTTCCTGGTTTCTTTGGGCATTAGCGCCCTTAATTAGTCTTGGTGCGGCGTTTTCGGCAGAAGCAGATATATGGGCTTCAGTTCGAGTGCTGGTTGGTGGCATCGTTCCTGGCGTTATATTCCTGTGCTCCTTTGTTAATAGCAAAAGTTATTGGGCTCTAACGCGGTTTGATTGGTTTTGCGGCGGTCTATCTGCAACAGCATTACTATTTTGGCAGTTCGCGGACTCTCCGCTTACCGCAGTTATGCTTGCGACAATTGCTAACACTCTTGCTTCAATTCCTACGTTTATAAAGGCGTGGAATTTTCCAGAAACTGAATCCCGTCCAGTCTATATCGCTAGCTTCTTAAGCGCGATCTTGATTATTCCAGCGATCCCAGTCTGGACTATTGCAAACTCGGCATTCCAGATTGGGCTGATGATAACAACTGGTGCTTTGTTGTGTGCGGTTTACCGAAAGGATTTCGCAAAAAAAGAGGCCATATAAAGTGCAAAATACAAGCTCCATTTATTTACGGGAGCGCTCGTGGTCATAAATTTCGGAGTCAAAGGCGAGATGGTGACATTGCTTCGCATCGCATTGCCGCTTTCTGTCGCGTACCTTGCTGAATTTTTTATGTTTGTAACCACGAAGATAGTGGTTGGTAAACTTGGGTATCTCGAACTAGCGGCCGTAGGCCTTGCCGGTCATTTATCCTTTGAGGTGTTGGTTGTTTCAATGGGTTTACTGTCTATTGTAGGTGTGTTATGTGCGCAAGCAGAGGGCGCGGGAGACAAAAGACAAGTAGGGTTAGTTGTTCGGCAGGGGTTTATTGTTTCATTATTGCTTGGTATACCCATAATGGTACTAATATGGCATCTTGACACTCTATTGAGTTGGACTAATCAAGATCCCCGAGTCATCCAACTAACGACTCCCTATTTGCATGGATTAAGCTTTTTTGTGTTTCCGACACTGTTTTTTGCTGTGCTTAGAAATTATGTATCAGCGCTGGCTCGGCCTCAGGCTGTCATGGTCATTACTGGAATGGCGGTTCTAGTTAACTATCTTCTAACTATATGGCTGGTGTACGGCGGATGGATCATTCCTCCACTAGGTCTTTTTGGAGCTGGACTCGCTACCAGCATTGTATCGTGGCTCATGTTTCTTACCTTGCTCTGCCATGTCTATAGAACGGCTGAGCTGCGTGGTTACGGGTTATTTGCGGGGCGGTGGAAGCTAGATAGCAGCATATGTAGGGAAATAATAGTCCTTGGTGTGCCAGTATCAGGGCTAGTATTTCTGGAAGCTGGCATGTTTGCTGCAGCATCAATCCTTTCTGGAATTATTAGTGCGGAGACACTCGCAGCTTATGAAATAGCGATGGCCTGGGCTGGAATACCATTTGTCATCGCTTTGGGCATTGCCGAAGCTACCATGGTCCGTGTCGCGCATGGCGTTGGGAGTAATCGACTCGAAGTTGCACGACAGTCAGGCGTGCTTGGAATGCTCATTGGTGTTTCAATACTGATTACACTGATGATCATTCCGTTAAGTTTTGGAGCCTATCTTATCGATATATTTATTGCTCCTTCCGATCCTGGCTATACGGTCGTATCGCTGTTATCTGTCCAATTTCTAATTATCGTAGCCATCTTCCAAGTATTTGATGGACTTCAGGCAATCGCGGCACGCGCTTTGCGCGGGGTTAAAGATAGCGTGGCACCACTTTGGATCGCAGGTTTTGGTTACTGGATCCTTGGCATAGGTGTTGGATCATGGCTGGCATTCTGGATGGGATTTGGTGGCGCTGGCCTGTGGTGGGGGCTCGCGATGGGGCTGATAATAACTGCTCTATTGCTTGCTTTCCGGTTTCACCGGCTGTCCAAAAGACTGGTATTAGGCGTTATCACTATCCGTAAAACAGCATAGTCAAGTGGTAATCAGTAATGCTTTACAACTTCTTGTTGTCCCATGTTTACAAATATTCATTTTAGTTTTGATTGAAGTTGCTCCAATAGGTCACTATTGACCTGACGGGGTCCAGTATTTTTCCGATTTAGGTATCGTCGTTCTGCAGGCAGTCGCACTCCATCCATTTTGCTAAGTCTTGAAATAAATCCTTCGCTTTGTTCGATCCAATTCCCACCCGACAAAATCTCTGGATTCATCGCGATCACAAATTGACCACCTTGAGGTGGTCCACCATCACCGTTATCGCGTTCTTTTGATACGAAACTTACGGTTTCTCCAACCAGTGGTCCGGCCAACAACTCAACCATCATTGCGATATGTGATCCTTTATAACCACCAAACGGCAACAATACTCCCTTGATAATCTCAGAGGGGTCGGTGGTCGCATGTCCTCTTGCATCAAGACCCGTTCCTATTGGCACCGAGCGGCCATCACGAGCAGCAATCTGAATGTCACCCATAGCCATCGCTGCGGTGGCCATATCAAATACTAGTGGAGGTGCATCTGGCCTTGGCCAGGCAAATGACAGAGGATTGGTCCCATAAAGTGGTTGTTTTGCACCGAAAGGGGCCACGTTAGGGGTATACGAAACACAAGCGATGGCTACAAGTCCACGTTTTGCTAATGTTTCTACTTCTGGCCAGAGAGCAGCAAAATGGTGAATGCGGTCAATCGATAACACCGAAATTCCATTATCAACTGCGGCGTCTGCTAGAACGTGAAGCGAGCGCCGATGTGCAACTGGCGCATAACCATGATCGCCATCACAATGTAGAGCAACTGGAGTGCGTGATTGAATTTTTGGATTGGCGTTACCGTTAACTTTGCCACTCACCAATGAAGCAACATAGCCTGGAACACGAAAAAGGCCATGTGAGTGTGATCCATCGCGCTCGGCTTGCATCACCGTATCGGCTATTGCATCCGCGTTTTCTTCGTTTGCTCCAGCGTTGAGCATGGCGTTTCGAGCAAGCAAAAAAATATCTTCTAGGGAGAGTGGTTTCGTAGTCATAGTCGTTGTATTGAATTTAACATACCCATGCAAAAGTGATTTCTAAGATGTGTGGTGTTGGAGTCCAATTTAGTGTAGAAATAAAAGTGTAAACTAAAAGTAGAATCAAATCGATGCAGTCAATTAAAGCATCGATTTAATACGTTTATCAGGTGTAATTAGATATTGTGCAAACGCATAAAACCACATGAAACTAAGCATATTTTCGACATAAAATAAATATACTCAAAATTGAGTCAGGAGGAGGAAAGTAGGTTGGGGGGCTTATTTTTTGAATTGCTCCTTCAATTACTTGAAGCAATGACACGTTATTCTAGTTGGGTGCAGAGGAGAATAGAGGATGGCGGTAAGCCGCTTATTGTTGATGGAGGGATGGGGACTGAGCTAGAAAAAGCAGGTGTTCCTATGGATGGCAGGATTTGGAGCGGGCATGCGATCTTGTCGAGTCCACATGTAGTTCAGATGACACATGAAAAATTTATTGAAGCGGGCGCAGAAGCTATCATAGCAAATACTTTTTCTACAGCACGGCATGTTCTCGAGCCCGCTGGACTTGGTAATAGAGTTCGGGAAATTAATGTTGCTGCAATTAAGCTCGCACGACAGGCGCGTGATGCCACTGCCCAGCGTCCAGTTGCGATAGTTGGCTCGATTTGTGAGTGGACCGCTGAAACTGGAGGAAATTGGAGCGCTCCAGATGCAGTTGGTGATTCAGCCAAAGAGCAGGGTGAAATTTTGGCAGAGGCGGGTGTGGACGTGATAGCTCTTGAGATGTGTGAGCGTATTGAATTATCTCAGGTTGTAGCAGAAGTCATTACAGAACTGAGTTTGCCGGTATGGATTGGAGTAAGTGCGGGCACCTGTAGAGAAGATGGCACGTTGCCAGTCTTTAGTTACCCAGAAAGAGATTTTGAGGAGCTCGTCGTTGCTGTCTCAGCTTTCCCGGTGTCAGTAATAAACGTAATGCATACTGCGGTGGGAGATGTTGTGAAGGCTATGGAGGTAGTAAGAAGACATTGGTCAGGGCCGATAGGAGTATATCCGGAGTCTGGCTACTTTACGATGCCAAATTGGCAGTTTATCGATATTATTGAGCCGTTCGATCTAGCTCAGTATGCTTTGGAATGGGCTGCGAATGGTGCAAGACTGATTGGCGGTTGTTGCGGTCTCGGGCCTGCACACATTCGCGAATTACATAGCACTTTTGACATATAGCTAAACGTTAGCCCCCTACCAGGCCAAAAGGAAACAACAGTGGTTACACCCGGCAGTTTGCCCGAGTTTTAATTAAATAGGCAGGTAAGGTGTGCCTCGTTGCCATAGCGCTAAACAGCGCTGATTTTTCTGTATTTTGCCACAGTTGTTACCCCATTGATTAGGCAGAAGGTGAGGCAAACCTGTGAGGTAATGGCAGAAAACAAGGCCAATTCTCAATAGATAATCATTCTTATTAACATATTAGACAGCATCGTGGATTACCATTACATGGGCATCTATCTTAAACGCCATCAACGGCTGTTCATATTTTGCCTTATCGGGTAGAATGCTACCTGCGTAATGTATTGATTTTTTTAGTATTGCGAGACTAGGTGATTTAGTAGTGCGCTAACTATCGTCGCCCAGTGAGTATCTCGCGATGCCGTACTGATGGCATTTGTAAGGCCCCGCAATTGCGGGGTTTTTGGGTTTATCGTGCTAGTTGTATTTTAGTGTAGTTTGATTGAGGGGTGGTGATCATGCTTGGTGATGCCATAGAGATCCGAACCGTCTTAGAGCCTTTGGTCGAAAGACTAGGGTATGAATTGGTATACGTGACGATATCTGGATCGAAGTCAACCGTATTGCGTACGTTTATTGACGCGCCGGGAGGGATAACTTTGGGTGACTGCGAGTTAGTAAGCCATCGTATCAGCGATCTACTCGATATTGAGGACTTACTACAAGGAGAGTACGCACTTGAAGTTTCGTCGCCAGGTTTAGCTCGGCCTCTCGTTAAACCGGAACATTTCTTACGCTATGAAGGATATGAGGTTTCGATCAAAGCGAAAACATCACACGATGGGCGAAAAAATTTTCAAGGAGTGTTGAAAAAGGCTGGAAGTAATACTGCTATTGTTGAGGTTGACGGTTCGATGTATGAATTGTCGTATAGCGATATGCGCAAAGCGAATTTAGTAAGTGAATCGGTACTCGAGGGGGGCTCAAGAAGCGCTGTTAGTTAGCGCGAGGGAATAATATGGGAAATGATGAGATTCTGATGATGGCAGAAGTTCTCTCTCGAGAAAAAGGATTGGATGAAGACTCGGTATTTCAGGCAATTGAAGCAGCGCTTGAAACAGCAACTCGAAAAAAGCATCGCGAAGATATTGGTGTGCGCGTTGCTATCGATCGTAAAACCGGTGACCATGAAGCGTTTCGCCAATGGGATATCGTTGAAAACGACGATATGATAGAAATACCTGCGAGACAGATGACGCTAGAAGCTAGCCGCATTACCTATCCCGACACGAATCTTGAAGTAGGAGGCGTTGTAGAGGAACCACTCGAAGCTGTCGCGAATTTTGGCAGAATTGAAGCGCAGGCAGCAAAGCAAGTTATCAATCAAAAAGTTCGCGAGGCAGAAAGATCTAGGGTCTATGAAGAATTTGAGAGCAGGAAAGGGCGAATGGTGCAAGGCGTCGTAAAGAGAGTTGGTAACCGTGAAGCTATCGTTGATATTGAGGGTGTAGAGGCAGCACTCCCAAGATCCGCATGGATAGATCGTGAAGCCCTTAGGAGCGGCGATCGCATTAAAGCAATTTTGACCGATGTTCGGTCGGAATCGCGAGGACCACAGTTGTTGTTGGACAGAAAGATTCCGGAACTCGTTATCCAGTTGTTCGAGCTGGAGGTCCCGGAGGTTGGGCAGGGCGTTATAGACGTGCTTGGAGCTGCACGAGATCCGGGTTCACGAGCAAAGATTGCTGTTCGATCCAACGACGCAAAGATCGATCCAGTTGGAGCATGTGTCGGTATAAGAGGATCGAGAGTACAAAGCGTATCAAATGCAATTAATTTAGAGCGTATCGACATCATCACTTGGTCTGAAAATCCTGCAGAGTTCGTTATTAAGGCCTTACAGCCAGCGGATGTAGACTCAATCTATATCGACGAAGAATCGCAATCGATGGATGTTGTTGTCGATGAAAGCCAACTGTCGCTGGCCATTGGTCGAGGCGGACAAAATGTTCGTTTGGCCTCTGAGCTAACTGGTTGGAATCTCAATATAATGACGGATGAAGCTGCTGCTGAGAAAACTGAAGCTGAGGCCGAAGAAAATCGTGACAAGCTGATGGAGCTATTAGGTATTGACGCTGAAGTCGCTGAAGTCTTGGTTGATGAAGGTTTTACAACCCTTGAGGAAGTGGCATATGTACCAGCGCAGGAGCTTTTGCAAGTAGAAGAGTTTGATGAAACACTGGTGGAGGAGCTGCGACGGCGTGCAAAGGAAACACTTCTTGTAAGAGAAATTGCAGAGCAAGAGCGGCTGTCTCCTGAAGACGACTTGTTGTCTATGGATGGCATGGATGATGACACCGCACGCTTATTATCTGCTAATGGAGTTAGGTCGATGGAGGAGCTCGCTGAACAATCAACAGACGAGCTAGTCGAGTTGACAGGCATTGAGGAAGAGCGCGCAAGCCAGCTAATTATGATCGCACGAGCGCCGTGGTTCGCTGAGGCTGAGTAACAGATACGATTCAAATGGCAGCTATAAAGCTAAAATTGTTTGCGAGCCAAATCGGCGTAAAGCCTGAGAAATTAATACAGCAATTAGATTCCGCTGGGGTCAGTGGAAAAAGTATTGATGATGTGCTATCCGATCAGGAGAAGGAAAAGCTTTTATCGTATCTCCGTGGTTCTGGGTCACTGTCGGGTGAGGGTAAACAAAAGATAACCCTCAGTCGGAAATCCACAAGTTCTGTTCGTCAAGCCTCTCGTACAGGAGGTTCCCGAACCGTTCATGTTGAGGTTCGTAAACGCAAAACCTATGTCAAGCGCTCTGACCTGCAGCGGCAGCAAGAAGAGGCTAAAAAGGAGGCAGAAGCGAAAGAAGCTGCAGCAAAAGCTGAAGCGGAACAAGAAGCAAAAGCCATTGCTGCAGCAAAAGCGCAAGCAGAAGCACAAGCACAAGCGCAAGCAGAGGAAGAGGCAAGGATCAAAGCTGAAGCCGCTGCCGCGGAAGAAACACGGCTTGCTCAAGAGGTAGAGGGGCTAGATCAACAAGAGATAGACAATGAGAATATAGGGCAAACGTCTGAACATGCCTCAAAGTCGGAGAGCACGGACGATCCACAAGTCGCGGTGAACTCCAGTACGGTCAACGTGTCAGATGATGGCAAAACTATTCCAGAACCAGAAAAGAAAGGCAGTAACACGGTTCAGTCAGAAGGCGCGGTCGATGCTCGGAAAGGCGCTCCTAAGCGAGATGAGAAACCTAAACGACGAAAAGACAAGAATGCCGGTCGTGAGGAGTTGCATGTTGCAGCAGGTAGGAGCGGTCGTCGAAAACCAAAGAGAAAAGCTACCAAACCTGGCAAGATAACATCCACAACGGTTGGTCAGCATGGCTTTGAAATGCCCACAGAGCCTGTAGTCCATGAAGTGCGTGTTCCTGATACGATTACTGTTGCAGAGCTTGCGCAGGGCATGACAGTGAAGGCAGCTGAAGTGATAAAAGCTCTAATGGGTATGGGTACGATGGTAACGATTAATCAGGTACTTGATCAGGATACAGCCATCTTAGTTGTTGAGGAGATGGGTCACCAGGCAGTCGCCGTTGATGCTGAAGATCCGGAGAATTACTTAGCTGATCCCGACGATCATTCTGCCTGGCCGGAGGAAAGAAGGGCCCCGGTCGTTACTGTTATGGGGCACGTTGATCATGGTAAGACTTCCCTGCTAGATTATCTTCGAAAAGCTCACGTGGCGGACGGAGAGGCTGGTGGTATTACTCAGCATATCGGTGCCTATAGGGTTCAAACAAAGCATGGCCCAATTACTTTTTTAGACACGCCAGGTCATGAGGCCTTTAGCTCCATGCGGGCACGCGGCGCGCAAGTAACAGACGTAGTTGTTCTTGTTGTTGCGGCAGATGATGGCGTGAAACCTCAAACGGTAGAGGCTATAAACCATGCTAGAGAGGCTGGTGTCACTCTGATAGTTGCGATTAATAAGATTGACCGAGACAATGCAGACGTGGATCGAGTGAAGCAAGAGCTTGCTAATCATGGTGTGATTCCAGAATCGTGGGGCGGCGATGTTTTAACAAACAATGTCTCAGCTATTACAGGGGAAGGTGTTGATGAACTTCTTGAATCAATCTCGCTGCAGGCTGAGATTTTAGATCTGAAGGCTCCTATTGAAGGTAAAGCGGGTGGAGTGGTTGTAGAAGCGCGGTTGGATAAAGGTCGGGGCGTCGTAGCAACTATATTGATCCAGAAGGGCACATTAAAAAAAGGTGATATCTTACTTGTAGGCCGACAGTTCGGCAGAGTTCGTGCCATGATGGATGATCAAGGGTCTGCGATTAGGGAGGCAACTCCATCGTGGCCAGTTGAAATTCAAGGATTGGGCGGCGTGCCTAATTCAGGTGAGGATGCAATGGTAGTCTCAGATGAACGACGTGCTCGAGAGATCGCTACCTATAGGCAAGGAAAGATGAAGGAATCTCGACTTGCGCAGCAACAAAAAGCGAAATTGGAGAACATATTTGAGCAGATGGATGACGCCGAAGTACGCACTTTGAATCTAATAATTAAGGCAGATGTGCATGGTTCAGTGGAGGCCTTATCTGATTCACTTGAGAAGTTATCACGAGACGATGCTCGAGTCGCAGTTATTCACGGTATGGTTGGTGGTATTAATGAGTCCGACGTAAATCTCGCAGCAGCGTCAAACGCTATCCTTGTAGGATTTAATGTGCGAGCAGACGCGACAGCTCGACGCCTAATTGAGAAAGAGGGTATTGATGTCCATTATTACAATGTTATTTATGACGTTGTAGAGGAAGTCAAGGCTGGACTGCTCGGTCTTCTGTCGCCAGTTATTCGTGAGGTGGCCGTTGGGTTAGCAGATGTACGTGAGGTATTCCGTGTTTCGAAGATTGGAGCTATTGCAGGATGTCTTATGATGGAAGGTGAGGTCCGACGAGGCCTTCCCGTTAGAGTGCTTCGAGATAATGTTGTAATCTTTGATGGGTTGATAGACTCTCTGCGAAGATTTAAGGATGATGTTGCAGAAGTAAAGGCGGGTGTCGAGTGCGGTATTGGCGTAAAAAACTATAACGACGTAAAGGTGGGCGACCAGATAGAGATTTATCAGAAGGTCGAACAGCGACCGACGCTCTGAGTCACTAAAATTAACTAAATGCAACGCATAGACCGCTCTCGAAGGGTTGCCGAAGTGATACGCCGTGAACTGGCGCAACTTGTGCAAGTCAATAAGGTAACTAGTGGTAGCTCCAGTCTCTTATCAATTACAGCAGTAGAATTGACTCGAGACCTGAAGCAGGCCACGGTATTTTTTACGTTGCTTGGAGAGGCGGAACACAGTGAAAATACACTTTCTAATCTTAAAGAAAATGCTTCCAAGCTCAGGTATGAACTAAGTCAGCGATTAAATTTGCGTCATACACCACTACTTACATTTAGGCATGATGAAAGCATAGAGAGAGGTGTTTATATGTCTCAGCTTATTGATAGTCTTTCTAGCGCTAAAGAGGAGCATTCTTAAATACATGGGAAGAAGGAGAAATAGCCGAACCGGGGATGCTGTGGATGGGATATTGCTGCTAGATAAACCAGCTGGGATTACTTCCAATGCCGCCTTACAGAAAGCGAAACTATTATTAAATGCAAAAAAGGGCGGCCATACCGGCAGTCTTGATCCTATTGCTACTGGCCTGCTGCCACTATGTTTTGGAGAATCAACTAAGCTCGCAGGGTTCTTTCTGGATTCGGACAAAGTCTATTGGGCCAGATTGAAGTTAGGAGCGAGAACGGATACGGGGGATTGTGAGGGCAATGTGGTAGCAACATCACCAGTAAATGTTGATAAAGAATCAGTCATATCGGCTCTCGATCAATTTAAGGGTGACATTAAGCAAATTCCACCGATGTACTCAGCTGTTAAGGTTAATGGACTGCCGTTATATCGACTTGCTCGTGAGGGCAAGACTATTGATCGTGAACCCAGGCTTGTGAGTGTTTATCGTTTGGATCTCCTAAACTTTAAAGAAACAGAGATCGAGATAGAGCTACACTGCTCTCACGGCTTCTATGTTCGCGGACTGGCACACGATCTTGGTGAGCTTCTGGGCTGTGGGGCGCATGTCCAGGAATTGCGTAGGCTGAGTGTAGCTGGCCAAAAGGTTGGAGGCTCAGTCACCATGAGTCAGCTAGAAGTGCTAGGTAACCCTGCAGCAAGGCGTCATAAACTACTGGCTGGTGATGACGCACTATCGCATATCCCCATGGTAGATTTGTCTGTTGATGCCGCGTTCTATCTTTGTCGTGGACAGGCAGTGCGTGCCGCGGATCTTCCCGCGGAAGGCTGGGTACGCTTGTATTCTAGAGATGCGGGTTTTCTAGGTGTGGGAGCTATTACTGATGATGGCAAAGTAGCGCCTAGACGTCTAATGACGTCGATTTGATTAATTTGTTGAGAGTCAGGCCACTGCGGTAGAATATGTCTGCATGCCAGTGTCTGTAGCAGTTTGTGCTCTTGGTTGATGATTCTTTAACGGATGAAGAGCCTGAGTATCTGCTTTGGGCAGATTTGTGCAAGATAAGAACTATTACGAAAGGGGAAACGATGCCTATTAGTGCGGAACAAAAGGAGTCAGTCGTAGCGGAATATCGACGCGGGCCTGATGATACCGGGTCACCGGAAGTCCAGGTAGCGCTGCTGTCGACAAGAATTCAAGATCTTACGGAGCATTTTAAGGTGCATATACATGATCACCATTCTAGACAAGGTCTGTTGCGAATGGTGAATAAACGTCGGAAGTTATTGGATTATTTGAAAAGCAAAGATCTTGAGCGATACCGCACATTGATTGAGCGTCTTGGATTAAGACGATAACCCCGCTGTGCTTGTTTTACGTTGTTACTACAGTTGTACAAAGGAGTGAGTAAGTGAAATCAATTTCAAAGAGTTTTCGTTATGGTGAGCACGAGGTTCACCTAGAGACAGGTCGTATAGCACGTCAAGCATCCGGCGCGGTTGTGGCAAGCATGGGAGACACAAGCGTCCTTGTGACCGTAGTAGCGTCCCGTGAAGCAAGTGATCGGGATTTTTTGCCTCTGACAGTCGACTATGAAGAAAAAACCTACGCTGCTGGCAAGATCCCTGGTGGGTTTTTTAAGCGAGAAGGCAGACCTTCGGAAAAAGCGATATTAACTAGCCGTCTTATCGATCGACCGATACGACCATTGTTTCCTAAGGGTTATACAAACGAAGTACAGATTATTGCTAGTGTAATGTCAGTTGATCCAGAGATCGATCCTGATATTGTTGCGATGATAGGTGCATCCGCAGCATTAGTATTAACTGGGGTGCCCTTTGGAGGGCCTATTGGAGCAGCGAGGGTTGGGTTTATTGATGGGAGGTATGTTCTCAATCCGTCAGCAACTCAACTCGTTGAATCCAGCCTTAATTTAGTTGTAGCAGGAACAGAAAACGCGGTCCTCATGGTGGAATCGGAGGCTAAAGAGCTGTCAGAAGATCAGATGCTTGGTGCAGTTAATTTCGGGCATGATGCAATGCAAGATGCGATACGCGTCATTAAAGATCTAGCGCTAGAAGCAGATGTTGAGCGCTGGGATTGGCAAGCTCACGATTCAGATATTGAACTGAAGACTGCGGTAACAGATATGGTTGAAGCTCAAATTAGCGCTAGTTATCAGATTGCAGACAAGCTTCAGCGCCAAGAAGCGCTAGCCCGGCTCAGGGATGAGCTGACCACATCGATTTCTGAAAAAATTGATGGTGAAGTAGATATTAATACAATGTATGGCGTATTTAAAGATATTGAGAAGAAAACGGTACGGACGAGGATTCTCGATAATGAGCCGCGTATCGATGGTCGAGATCTACAAACTGTTCGTCCTATATCAATTGAATGTGGAATTCTTCCACGAACGCATGGCTCTGTGGTGTTTACCCGAGGAGAAACGCAAGCGATTGTTGTTACAACGCTCGGGACTGATCGAGACGCGCAGATCATTGACGCGCTGGAAGGTGAACGTCGTGATCGTTTTATGCTGCACTATAACTTTCCACCATACTCAGTAGGTGAAACGGGGCGCGTAGGTTCTCCAAAGCGCCGAGAAATTGGACATGGTCGATTAGCAAGACGTGCAATCGAGGCAGTTTTGCCAAATGCGGAGGAGTTTCCCTATGTGCTTAGAGTTGTATCGGAGATCACGGAATCGAATGGTTCTAGTTCAATGGCAACAGTGTGCGGTGCCAGCCTTTCTCTTATGGATGCAGGAGTTGGAATAAAGTCTCCAGTGGCGGGCGTTGCTATGGGGCTTATTAAGGAAGGTGACCGCTTTGCTGTTCTAACTGACATCCTCGGAGACGAAGACCATTTAGGAGATATGGACTTTAAGGTTGCAGGCACTTCGGTAGGCGTCACTGCTCTCCAGATGGACATTAAGATAGAGGGTATTAATAGCGAAATTATGGCGCAAGCACTTAATCAAGCTAGAGCGGCACGAATACACATTCTTGAAGTAATGAATTCAGCAATTTCAAAGCCTAGAGAAAACATGTCTGATTATGCACCTCGAATCACTACAATAAAGATTCCAACTGATAAGATTCGAGATGTTATTGGCAAAGGAGGCGCCACTATCCGCGCTTTGTCGGAAGCAACCGGGGCAACTATTGATATTGAAGATGATGGTACGGTCAAAATAGCTACAGTCGACAGGGCTGCGGCTGAGGAAGCACGCCATCGTATCGAACAAATTACCGCCGATGTCGAAGCAGGCACCATATATGAAGGAAAGGTTGTTAGGCTGATGGATTTCGGAGCATTTGTTAATATTTTGCCCGGGCGTGATGGGCTCGTGCATATATCACAGATATCAAATGAGCGTGTTAACAATGTTAGCGATGTGCTTAACGAGGGCGATGTTGTCAAAGTTAAGGTATTGGAAGTAGATAAACAGGGTCGAGTCAGGCTGAGCATCAAAGCCGTAGATGAAGGTGTATAACAAACGGTAATGAGAGAATATGTTCTATGCATTGTTTTTATATCGAATAGCGTAGGATGCTTGTCGGTCTAGATAAATGTAGTACACGTTGCTTGCACCAGGTGCGAGAATTTTCAAGCAATCTGCTCGAAGTGATTGAAATTAACGGAGGGGAGTCGTGCTAGAAGCAACTCCGCAAAGTAACGATCATCTAGTGTGGATTGACTTGGAAATGACGGGGTTAAATCCCGACTTCGACCGAATCATAGAAATTGCTACAGTCATAACCAATTTTGATCTTGACGTGGTTGATCAGGGCCCTGTTTTAGCGATCCATCAAAATGAAGAGATGCTATCGGGTATGGACGCCTGGAACCAGCGAACTCACACTGAGTCTGGCCTGGTTGATCGCGTTCGCCGCTCAAAGATATCAGAGGCTGATGCAGAAAACCTAACATTGGACTTTATAAAGCAGTACGTTATGGAAAAACATTCTCCATTGTGTGGTAATACAATATGTCAGGATAGACGTTTTCTTTTCCGTTATATGCCCCAGCTAGAAGGATGGCTGCATTACAGAAATCTTGATGTGAGCACTCTAAAGGAGTTAGCAAGCCGATGGCGACCTGAGTTACCCGCCGGTTTTCAAAAAAAGGCGGCTCATAAAGCGCTAGATGATATTCTTGAATCGATAGACGAGCTTAAATACTACAGAGAAAAATTTTTGCGCCTTGATTCTGAGCCACTGGACTAAGCCCAGCTATCCTTGGCCATGCATCTCTAATGCCCAATGCGTATGCTCTCTGACTAATTCAGATGGATGATCCTTGCGCGCCTGAAGAGCAGCCACAACCGTATCAGATGTAGGAGCATTGCCAAGTCCTACTGCGATATTGCGCAGCCAGCCTATATAGCCTACTCGACGTATTGCGCTGCCTTCCGTCCTTTTCATGAAGGTATCTTCTGACCAGAGAAACAGGTCAGTTAGCGCGGAAGAGTCTAGCTCATGTCTAGGTTTGAAATCCATTTCTACTGTTGTTTCAGCATCCTTATTCCAAGGGCAGACTAACTGGCAATCATCGCAGCCAAAAATACGATTGCCAATGAGTGGTCGTAGGGCTAGCGGTATAGAGCCCTTTGACTCTATGGTCAAATACGATATACATAATCTCGCATCTAATTGGTAGGGTCCTGTAATAGCGCCTGTCGGACACGCCTTTATACATCTACTACACGCGCCACACTTGTCATTTTGTAGTTGATCAAGCGGTAAAGGTAAATCGGTATATACCTCTCCAAGAAAAAACCACGACCCTTGCATAGGGTCAATCAAGTTGGTGTGTTTTCCCATCCAGCCTAACCCAGACTTAACTGCTAGGGGCTTTTCCATTACTGGTGCGCTATCAGTAAAAGGGCGAAAATTATAAGGCCCAGCGACTCTTGAGATGCGTTTGGACAAAATTGCAAGTCTTTTTCTAATGATCTTGTGGTAATCACGGCCAAGAGCGTAACGCGATATGTAGGCCTTGGTCGGGTCGGACAAGACATCTTCAGCTGTGACACCTAAGCCAGACAAATATTGCATTTTGAAGGTCAGTATGCGAACGGTCCCTGTAATCAACCGATTTGGTCTTGATCTGAGTAATCCATGTTTTTCCATATAATGCATATCGCCATGCTGACCATTATTAAGCCAATCAAATAGGTATTGCTCTGCCTGGCTGATATCGGTATCACTAACGCCAAAACCGCTGAACCCAAGCTCTATCGACCAGTCGTTGATTTTGCGCTTCAAAGCGCTTAGTTGAGATAATTTTAGTACAGGAGTTGGCATACTCCCGTTATCATATCGTAATGGCGCAATTTTCCGAAAATCTATATACCGCCGATCAAAGCAAAATTATTGAAAAACGCGCTTTGTGTAATCAAAGTATGGGTAGTTCAAGCTTGATGAGTTTAGCGGGACAAGCTGCATTCTCCCTACTTTCTGATACCTGGCCGAACGCTACGTCCATTTTAGTGGTATGTGGGAGCGGAAATAACGGTGGCGATGCATGGACGGTTGCCTCAATTGCGAAGAAGGCTGGGCTAGATGTTCGGTTAATGGAGCTTGCTAGGCCTAAAAGCACCGATGCAAAACTTGCCGCGGAGGCTGGCTACGCTATCGGGTTGCGTCCTATATCATTTAAAGCAGACAATTTAGGCAATCCTGATGTTATCGTTGACGGTATCTTAGGTATCGGCCTCAAAGGCACGCCTAACGACGATGTGCTCGCTAGTATACGCGCCATAAATGACACTAATAAGCCTGTGTTGGCATTGGACATTCCGTCCGGTTTAAATCCTGATACTGGTGACGTAGAAATAGACGCCATTCGCGCATCAACTACTATCACTTTTATTTGTTGTAACCCAGGATTAGTGACGGGCAAAGGCCCAAAATATACTGGCAATATTGAGTTTGACGACCTAGGAGTGGGAGACACAGTTTTTAGGGGTATTCAACCTATCGCTAAGTATGTGTCGGGTAGTAATTCGCAGCTTCTAATTAACGGCATACCCGCTCCGGCTCATAAAGGTGAAGCAGGGAGACTTCTAATCATTGGTGGGAACATAACCATGGGAGGCTCAGTCCGGCTTGCAGGAGAGGCAGCACTACGAACAGGCGCGGGACTGGTAACTATTGGCACACGACAAGCAAACGTTGCGAGCATACACGCCAGTTGCCCAGAATTACTTGCTTATAGCGTCGAAGAGGGCTTTAACGCTGCAGGACTTCTCAATAAATTCTCCCATATCGTATTTGGCCCTGGGTTAGGGACTGACG
Source organism: Acidiferrobacteraceae bacterium (assembly GCA_002724185.1). Classification (GTDB taxonomy): domain Bacteria; phylum Pseudomonadota; class Gammaproteobacteria; order Arenicellales; family UBA868; genus CAJXWH01. The sequence continues at coordinate 18,585 of PBOB01000037.1, forward strand.
CCTGGGCCCGTTGGCTATTTGACAATGTTATTGAATTAGAGTCCCCTATAGTTATAGACGCTGACGGGTTAAATCTTCTTGCGGAATATCCTAGACATAATCCGCATTGGATTCTAACGCCTCATCCGGGCGAGGCGGCACGCCTTCTTCGGAAGACCGCAAAAGAAATTCAACGTGACAGATTGCAGGCTAGTTTTGATATCCAGTCACTATATGGAGGGATATGTATTCTGAAAGGGGCTGGGACGATAGTAAGAATATCAGGGGAAAATGTATTTATTTGTAACACAGGAAATTCAGGGATGGCGACCGCAGGAACAGGTGATATTTTATCCGGAGTCATTGGGTCTTTATTAGCCCAGGGGTTGAGTAATGAAGAGGCGGCATGTTGTGGCGTATGGTTGCACGGCACAGCTGGAGATAGAGCAGCTGCCGATGGTCAGCGCGGTATGATAGCTCGAGACTTGCTACCTGCTCTGCGTCAATTAGTAGATCCATCTAACGCTAGCTAGATTAGTAATGAAAAATTCTTTTTTAGTTCGAACCGAAAAAGAGCTAGAGACTGCAGGCGCGGCTTTGGCCAACACATTAGTAGTGCCAGGCGCGATAGTGTTTTTGGAAGGTCAACTAGGCTCAGGCAAGACCACGATGTGTCGCGGGATATTACGAGGTTTCGGTTACAAAGGGGTCGTGCCTAGCCCAACCTACACGTTTGTTGAGCTATATGAATTAGCTGTACAACGATTGGCACATTTTGATCTATATCGTCTCAGTTCCGTTAATGAAGTACAGACTCTAGGATTCCGGGACTATCTTGATGGAGAGACTATTTGCCTTATTGAATGGCCAGAACGCGGTTTTGAAGCCTTGCCGACCCCAACCATTCGGATCTCTTTAGAATACCGGAATTTATCAAGGTCAATTCATATTGAGAAAAATATTTCACTCAGTAGCCACCTACGGTAAGCCGTTACAATGTTCGTTACAGACGATACTTGCTATATTGGCCAGTCTGGTGATCTGTGCAATATCCGCAGCCGATATTGCCGATATACAGTTATGGGAGGGCGACAAAAAAACACGACTAGTTGTTGACAAAAGTAAGTCAGTCTCCCACGAAGTTTTTTTGCTCAAAAATCCACCAAGGCTAGTTCTTGATCTAGCGACGCTCGATCACAGTCAATCCCTAGATGCTATCAAATCGAATTCCCAGATTGTTAGAAGAGTTCGATTTGGTATTCCGGACCCTGGGATCTTCCGTGTTGTTTTGGATTTATCCGGAGATGCTAAATTCACGGTAGCAGATCCGATTTCGCTAACCAATCATTATCATCGTCTATTTATCGATATATCTATCGATGACACGAGGCCATCTCTCTCAGTAGTGGGTAGAGACCATGGTATACAAGCAAAGAAGCACTATGTTGTGGTTTTAGATCCTGGTCATGGCGGGAAAGATCCTGGGGCGGTCGGCGAAACGGGTATACACGAGAAAGATATTGTGTTTGAGATTAGTAAAATACTGGCCACTGCCCTTAGCGCCGAGGGAGGTATAAAGGTTGTTCTAACGAGATCCAATGATAACTACATCAAGTTAAGGGATCGACTTGAATTAGCAAAGAAAGTTTCGGGCGACGTGTTCATATCAATACACGCCGACGCTTTTCATAATCGATCAGTATTTGGTGCCTCGGTATATTCTCTTTCGGAAAGTGGCGCTACAACGGAGATGGCGGCATACATAGCAAAGCGTGAAAACTCGTCTGATCTTGCTGGTGGCGTTGATCTTTCTCAGAGAGACGTGTTATTGGCCGAGACAATGTTGGATATGCAGCTAGATTGGAAACTTGCAGAGAGTAATAAGCTAGGTATTTCAGTTCTTAGAGAGCTAGATGCCGTTGGGAAGCTTCATAGTAGAACAGTTGAGAAGGCAGGATTTGTGGTGCTAAAAGCGCCAGCAATTCCATCTATACTAGTCGAAGTTGGTTATATTACGAATGCTAGCGATGCACGTCGTCTAAGAGAGAAAGAGACACAACACAAAATTGCTGCAGCGATATTACGCGGGATTATTCGCTATTGCCATGCGACGCCGGAATGTCCACTTAAGAAATATAGAGAGACATTTTACACCGTAAGGCAGGGAGATTCTCTGTCTAAAATAGCAAGTCGTCTGGGCTCAGAAACATATCTTATTAAACGCTGGAATGGCCTGACTAAAACGATTATACATCCGCAACAAAAACTGATTGTGCCAATTGTTCCACGCTAAGATTATGATATTTATATTTGGTCCGACTGCAACTGGTAAAACTGATCTAGTGATTCAGTTGGCAGATAGGTATTCTTTGGGAATAATTAGCGTAGACGCTGTGCAAGTCTACCGTGGGCTAAACATAGGTTCGGCTAAACCAGTCGAAAGCGTGCTGGCATCTTATCCTCATGCGCTTGTTAATATAAGAGATCCAGTTGAGCAGTTCTCGGCTGGTGATTTTTGTATTGAAGCATCGAGGGAAGTCGCTAGAATTCAATCTAGCAGTGAGATCCCAGTGCTGGTTGGAGGTTCGATGTTTTATTTTGCAGCACTTATTAATGGACTAGGTCATCTACCACCGAGGAATTCAGAAATACGAGCAACTATTGGAAATATTAGAGCACGGCTTGGCACGCGAAAATTACATGAGTTGCTCCGGCAGCGTGATCCGGTAACTGCTTCTAGAATTCACCATAATGACCAACAGAGGATTGAGCGAGCTCTAGAAATAGATCTTCTTAGTGATCGATTAGCTGGAAGCAGCATCCACATGTCTGGCCAAAAAAGGTTCAACACCCCAATTATTCGTATTGGAATAGCGTTCGCTGACCGCTCTGATTTGCATCGCCGTATCGAACATCGTATAGCAAAAATGCTGTTTGATGGTTTAATTGATGAGGTGAAAGATTTGCTTAATGGTGGTGTGGCGCCAGAGACTTCGGCATTACGATCTGTAGGTTATAGACAAATATGCCAGCATTTAGCTGGAGAGATTGATTATGCAGACATGCAGGAGCGAATGATTTCAGCTACTCGTCAATTGGCAAAGCGACAGCTAACTTGGATGAGAAATACCCCCGGAACAGTGTGGTTTGATGCGTCTGACCAGAATATAGTAGAAACAGTCAGTGACTATATTTCGCAGCACTATGATAAATACTATTATTGATGCTCTTTTGTGCTTCAGTGTAGTTGCAGTTTTTTTCCTTTAGCTCTACATTCGGGTTAGGATTATCGTTCAAATCAGTTGTTTCGACGGTGATCTGTAATTGAATAGCCATGTTCCACACATGGATTTATAGAGTTTGTAAATTGATTTGCTATTTCGGAGAGGTAGTTGGAGTTGCGAGCATTACTTCAAAACACTTAGTAGTTTCAGCTTTCGAAGCTGAGCTAGGCTGATCGACATTCCCGAAATAGGCGAGTAAAGGAGAAATATAATGCCACAACAAAGAGGGGCAGCACTTCAGGATCCATTCTTAAATATTCTGCGTAAGGAGAAAATCCCGGTTTCAATATATTTAATTAATGGAATTAAGCTACAGGGTCAAATCGAATCGTTTGATTCTTTTGTGGTTCTGCTTAGAAATAGCATTAGCCAGATGATATATAAGCATGCGATCTCAACTATCGTGCCTACTAAGGCAGTTCGGATTCCTTACGATGCTGTAACAGGAGCGACGCAGCAGTCACCGGATAATGTTGGCAATTTATAGATTGTGACGGCCTCAGATTAATGGTAACTACAGAGCTGAGCCGTTTCGATCCATTAGTATGTCGTGTTGGCGTAAGTGATTCGCAAGAGCGCGCAATACTTGTTTTTGATTATTCTAGAAAAGATTATGATTTGTCGTCGTCAGAGTTTGTTAGTCTGGCCGTTTCGGCTGGCGCATATATTTGTGGTTCGATTCGTACTACCCGCGGGAGAGCAGATACTAAAACTTTTATAACTTTAGGAAAACTGGATGAGCTAAAAAGCTTGGTAGAATCTGAGTGTGCCAGCGTGGTAATTGTTGAGTCGCAAATATCACCTGTACAGGAGCGTAATTTGCAAACAGCTCTTAACTGTAGAGTTATAGATAGAGTACGTTTAATCCTGGATATTTTTGCGCTACGCGCGAGAACAAGAGAGGGAAAACTACAGGTTGAGCTCGCGCAGTTAAAACACCTTTCAACGCGACTTGTTAGAGGCTGGACTCATTTAGAACGCCAACGCGGTGGTATAGGGTTGAGGGGCCCTGGTGAGACCCAGCTAGAGACTGATCGGCGATTAATTGGAATCAGATTAAAAAAGTTGCGAAAGCAACTAGACAGTGTGCAGTCACAAAGGCAGTTACATCGTCGCCGACGCCAGCGCAAGCCCATACCGCTGATCTCGCTGGTAGGGTACACAAATTCGGGTAAATCGTCTCTTTTCAACAGACTAACTAATTCAAATGTCTACGTTGCTGATCAGCTATTTGCAACATTGGATCCAACTATTCGTAGGATCGAATTACAGGGCTATGGCCCATTACTATTGTCTGATACGGTAGGATTTGTTCGGAAGCTTCCGCATACATTGATCGAAGCATTTCGTGCGACTTTGGAGGAAGTTAGAGAGTCGCAGCTGCTTGTTCATGTTGTAGATACGTCGGAATCTGATTTTAGGGAGCATATTGAAGAGGTGGAGGAGGTGCTAAAGGAGATAGGAGCTTGCGAAATACCTAGGGTAATTGTGTTCAATAAGATCGATCTCACCGGTGAGTTGCCGCGCGTTCAGAAGAGCACTAACGGTCAGGATGTTAAAATCTGGCTGTCTGCTGCAACCGGAGCTGGATTAGACTTGATGCACCAAGTATTTCTTGAGCAAATCGCTAGTGAACACCGAGTGCGACGGTTACGTCTAGGTATCGAATCTGGTCGTTCACGGGCTCGCATTTATCAACTGGCTGAAGTCCGGACGGAGGCTGTCGATCAGGATGGTAATTACTTGCTAGACGTTTACGTTGATCGAGCTACGGAAGGTCGACTAAATGCTCTCTTTGAGTCAGATCGTGGGTTGAGCTGGGTCGGGTAAGGGGCTGACATCGGGAGCCTAAAAAGAATAGCAGATTGACGGCGGATTTTAGTTTGGGATAAAGATTGGCCATGTTAGAATTTGCAATGGTAGAGAGATCGAAATCATAGAACGTTAATAACGGGAGAAGTAGCATATGGCGTGGAACCAACAAGGACCCGGAAACAACGACCCATGGGGTCAAGGAAATGGCCAGAAAGGCCCTCCAGATTTGGATGAGGTTCTTCGAGACTTGCAGCGTAAGCTGGGCGGTATTTTCGGAAAAGGCTCTAGTCGCAGCGGAAGTGGCAGTGGAGGCGGTGGCGGTGGCGGAGCGCCAGGTCGAAGGTCGCGTGGCGGAATCCCTTCAGTAGGTCGGACGGGCGGCCTTCTTATTCTGATTCTTATAGCAATTTTCTGGCTCGCCAGTGGTTTTTATGTTGTAGATCAAAGCGAGCAGGGAGTCGAACTTCGATTTGGTGAATTTCAAGAAGTTAAGCCTGCAGGTTTAAGGTGGCATATGCCGTACCCAATTGAGTCTGTAGAGGTTGTCAACATAGAGCAGATAAGAACGGTAGAGGTTGGATACCGGACTCGGCAAGCAGGCAGTCAGATTACATTAGTTCCCCGTGAGGCACTTATGCTGACTGCTGATGAAAATATCATCGATATACAGTTTGCCGTACAATATAATATTAATGACCCTAGCAAACTACTGTTTAACGTTAGCGAGGTACCTGATCAAGTCGTCCGGCAAGCTACGGAAAGTGCTGTACGTGAGATAGTTGGCAGAAATACAATGGATTTTGCCATTACTGGTGGACGCGCAGAGATCGCGCAAGAGACCAGAGATGTATTGCAGAGAATGCTCAATCTTTATGAGAGCGGTATCACTGTTCGCGCTGTAGAGATGCAAAATGCCCAGCCACCAGCTGAGGTTAAGGATGCTTTTGACGATGCAGTGAGGGCTCGTGAAGATGAGGAGCGCCTTAAGAACGAGGCAGAGGCCTATGCTAACGACGTTATTCCGAAGGCACGAGGCGCAGCTGCTAGAATCCTCCAGGAATCTGAAGCTTATAAGGAAAGCGTAATAGCTACCTCTGAGGGCGAAGCATCTCGTTTTCTGCAAGTGCTCGAAGAATATAATCGAGCGCCAGGAGTGACGCGTGATCGTCTTTATATAGAGGCCATGGAGCACGTTCTTAGTAGGTCGACCAAGTTGGTGATTGATCAGAGCTCTGATGGTAATAATGTTATGTATCTTCCGCTTGACCAGCTGATAAAAAGGCAGCAGGACGTTGCTGGCAGCTATCGTGATGGAAGCGAAGATACAGGTGTTGTAACTCAGGGTTCCAGCTCTTCTGGGTCTGATGGCCGCAACTTTAATCGAACTGGGAGAGACTAATGAGATCAAAAACTATCTTAATTGCGATACTCCTAGGAGCGATAATTTCGGTTTTGATGGGCGCAATCTACTATGTTGATGAGCGGGAGAAAGCTATTGTTTTTCAGTTTGGCGAAATTGTGAGATCTAATGACCAGCCTGGGATTCACTTCAAAGTACCCTTCATTAACAACGTGAAAAAATTCGATGCTCGTATCCAAACAATGGATGCTGAACCGGAAAGTTACCTCACTCAGGAAAAAAAGAATTTAATTGTTGATTCATTTGTCAAGTGGCGTGTCAAAGAAGCAGCTACTTATTACACAACACTTGGGGGACTTCCATCTAATGCTAGAAACCGTTTGTCACAGCGCGTGAATGACGCATTACGAAGCCAGTTCGGTACACGGAGTGTGCAACAAGTTATCTCCGGTGATAGAGAGCAGATAATGACAAAGGTGCGCCAGTCGATCGATCAAGAGACATCGGCCTTGGGTATCGAGGTTATAGACGTAAGGCTAAAGCGCGTAGATCTTGATCCAGCAGTTAGCGAGCGAGTTTATCAGAGAATGGAAGCGGAAAGGTCAATGGTTGCGAATGAGTTAAGGGCTCGAGGCGCTGAAGCAGCTGAGAAAGTAAGAGCTGATGCTGATCGGCAAAGGCAGGTTATACTCGCAAACGCTAATAGAGATGCACAGCAGATTAGAGGGCTTGGTGATGCAACTGCTACGGCAGTATATGCAGACGCGTTTAATAAGGACCGTGAATTTTATCGCTTGTATAGAAGCTTAAGTGCATATCGAGCAACATTCGACAACCCCAGCAACCTTCTAGTGATCGAGCCCAAGTCAGAATTCTTTAGATATTTTAACGACGCCGATCCTGATTTGCTGCGCTAATTAAGCTAATACAGTGAATTGGGTGGATCTAGGAGTAGCGGTATCTCTAGTGCTTGTTATCGAAGGGCTGCTACCGTTTGCGGCACCTAATCGCTATCGTAAGATGGTGGAAAGTATTGGCCGAAGGAGTGAGGGGCAGCTCAGATCAGTCGGTCTGGCATTCATAGTAAGCGGGTTGTTGTTACTATATCTAATTCGGTGAATTCGAAGGTGCTACACTGGCTCTCATCGCTTTTATTTAAGACGAGGAGTTTCCGTTGAGTAACCAGATAGTTGTGTTGGGAACCCAGTGGGGAGATGAAGGTAAGGGTAAGATAGTCGACCTGCTCACGGAACGCGCAGACGCCGTAGTACGCTTTCAAGGTGGGCATAACGCAGGCCATACCATTGTCGTTGATAGGCAAAAGGTAGTGCTTCATCTTATCCCGTCTGGAATTTTACGAAGTGAAGTCCGGTGTTTTATTGGAAATGGTGTTGTCGTGTCACCCGAAGCTCTACTCGATGAAGTTACGCACCTCAATAACCTGGGTGTCGCTGTTGATTCACGTCTTAGGGTCAGCGGTTTGTGTCCAGTAATTTTTCCATATCATGTCGCTATCGATATAGCCCGCGAGGATTCCTTAGGTAAAAATGCAATTGGCACTACAGGGCGCGGAATTGGCCCAGCATACGAAGATAAAGTTGCGCGACGGGGATTACGTGTTGCAGATCTCCTTAACCCCAACGAATGCCGACCTAAGATTGAAGCAGTGGCAGAGTATTATAGTTTTTTATTGGAGAAGTATTATGGACAAGAAGGGGTTAATGCAGGTAGTTTGATCGAAAGATATCTTGACTATGGTATAAGGTTAAGCTCTATGGTGACAGATGTTTCTTTAGAACTCAGCCAAATGGTTCGCGATGGTAAGTCTATTATATTTGAGGGAGCCCAAGGGACGCTGCTCGATATAGATCATGGTACTTATCCGTTTGTTACCTCGTCTAACACAACGGCTGCTGCAGCCGGAGTCGGAAGCGGTGTTGCACCGAATATATTCGATTCTATTGTCGGGATTACAAAATGCTATACCACTCGAGTCGGCAGTGGACCGTTTCCGACAGAGCTAGATGATGATGTTGGAGCTGAATTAGCGTCGAAAGGAAATGAGTTCGGAGCCACAACTGGCCGACCGCGGCGTTGTGGATGGTTTGATGCTGTAGCTGTTAAGCATGCATGCAGACTTAGCGGCGTTACTAGTCTTTGTATAACAAAGCTAGATGTTCTCGATAGGCTATCTGACCTATATATTTGCACCAACTACAGGCTAGGCGAAGAAACTATCGATAGCTTTCCAAATAGTACGTCCCAGTTCGCTAAGTGTACCCCTTGTTACGAAAAATTATCTGGTTGGTCGTCGAGCACCGCTGGGCTGCGAGAATGGGAGAATTTGCCCAAGAACGCTGTTCGCTATCTAAATCGAATCTCTGAATTGCTCGAAGTGCCAATAGATATTGTATCAACAGGCGCTGATCGTGAAGATACAATCATACGGCAGCATCCTATATCGTGAATAGCGGGCGCTCATGTCGGCGTACGGCTAGATCAATTTTCACAGCGTTGCGCTTGGCTGTTAGTGAAGCAATCAGTCTTGCAGAAACTGTTACAGTTACCTACTTTGGACAGTCATCGATAAGCGATGATGGTACCGAGAGCCGGACTCGAACCGGCACGGAGTTGCCTCCACTAGCACCTGAAGCTAGCGCGTCTACCAATTCCGCCACCTCGGCATGGGCGAAACCGCGTACAATTGCATTTATCGCGGGCGGCGCACTGTACTCAAACCGCCGTCAATCTGTCAATCTCACGATCTTTGCCAGCCAATCCTGGAGCTCATCATCTTGTCTAAGCGCAAGAGAACGACTCAAAAGAAATCCGGCAGTCATAAACGCCCGATACCGAATCGTTC
>PBOB01000038.1 GCA_002724185.1 Acidiferrobacteraceae bacterium
CACAACACCCTTAGGTTGACCAGTAGTGCCAGATGTATAAAGAATATACAGGGGGTCAGTTGCTTCTACTGGGACACATTTTTTTGGGCTTGCAGTACTGATTGCATCGTTCCAAGTTATGTCCCGGTTGGGTGTAAGAGTCGCTTCTAGTTCGGGGCGTTGTAAAATTATGCAGCGATCAGGCTTATGCCGAGATAGCTTAATGGCTTCATCAAGCAAGGGTTTATATGCCACGATTCGAGAAGGTTCAATACCGCATGAAGAGCTAACTATTACTTTGGGTTTGCAGTCATCAATCCTGACTGAAAGTTCATTCGCAGCAAAACCGCCAAATACGATTGAATGAATTGCTCCAATTCGAGCACAGCTAAGTGCTGCTATTATTGCTTCTGGAACCATTGCCATATAGATGATGACTCGATCTCCATATCGCACTCCTAGTTGCGTTAACGCACCGGCAAACGTAGCAACCTCATTCTGTAGTTCTGCATAACTCAATGAACTTTGCACACCAGTTACAGGACTATCATAAATGATAGCCATTTGTTTGCCACGTCCTCTCTCGACGTGTCGATCAACACAATTGAAGCAGGTATTTAATTGGCCTCCACTAAACCAGCGCGCACTAGGCGCATGACTCGTATCGAGAACAGCCCGCCAGGGCTCTACCCAATCAATATCAGTGGCAGCTTTGGCCCAGAAGGTTATTGGGTCATTAAGTGATTGGTGATAAATGTGTTCAAATTTGGGGTTCAAGTTCTTAATGCCTAGTCAAATATTCTTGAAAAAATGATCTAAGTTATTGCTGAGAGCTCTATGATATTGCAAAATTGATAATTATCACTACGAAATCGTGGCTCGTTTAAAGGAAATATTTAAATTCGGAAGCTAGGCTAGCGTTTTGATAAGAGCAAGTCTAGGGGGTAATCATAATGCGAGCCCAATTGGGACAGTTCTGTAAAGATAAACAGCTAGCTTTAGGGTGACTGTAGTTGGCTATATTTAACTTACCTTCATAAATTAGCTGAGGCAGAAAATGATTTTTCGCTATTTTTCTATAAGCTCATGTGTAGTTTATTTATCTCTCTTGCTTTTATCTGCCATGGATGCTTATGGTGCAGGCAAAATAATCGTGGTCGATCCCTATTCGAGAGCACTCCCACCTATTAGCAGAAACGGCGCGGTCTATATGGTCATAATTAATGATGGTCAGAGTGGAGATCAGTTGATTGGTGCTACTACACCTATAGCCAGGAATACAGAAATCCATACTCACACCATGGAAAATGGTATGGCAAAGATGCGTATGGTTAATGCAGTTGATTTACCGCCCCATACAGAAGTTATATTTGAGCCTAGTGGTCACCATATAATGCTTGTAGGCCTTCTCGATTCGCTTAGGGTCGGAGAGAAGTTCCCACTGATACTTCATTTTAGAGATTCGGGAAACGTTGCTGTCGTAGTCAAAATCAGAGCGACGGATGGTTCTCTATTAGCGCAGAACAATATCGACCCCTACGACTCCGTTATTGTTGGCTATCAACCTAAAGAGAAATCTAATGCTGAACTCTCAGTCACCGTTAGCTGCGCCCCTACAAATGCACGCTTTACTTATCGCTGTAGGATTCAATTATTAGATAATAATTCTGGTTATCCGGTGGATGATGCCGAGTTTACTGTTAGTACTGATATGCCGGCTATGCGAGGCGCCCATAGCCAAAAAGGTGTACCAGTGCAATATGAGAGTATGGGCATTTACTATGTTGATTTGAAATTTGAGATGATAGGAGAATGGGAGTTTAAGTTAAAGTTTTCTGATTTAAGCTATTCGCCGCAACTTCTCCAATTAATCATTGCATCATAAGAAGGGCTCTATAAGTTGTATGTGAATTAACGCAATTAAATTATTATTTCTGACATGACAGCATGCTTAGAAAAAGCGCTAAACACCTAGACGCGATAAAGTTACTTATATACTGTTAGGTGGTACATCCCATCAATTTCTTAAAGAATCACTGGATATTAATTACAAGGAGCTTCTTAGGTCTATTTCGCACCACTTAAAGCAAGGGGATACCATGTATGGAAAAATCGAAAATTAAAGAATTTACGGCCAAAGCGTTTGACGATATATCCGGAGCTATGGCGTCAGGACTTGTTTATATTGGTGTCCGTACCGGATTGTTTAGGGCAATGTCGGGATGTGGGCCAATGACGTTGTTAGAAGTTGTAGAGCGAAGTGGTCTAACGTCTCGCTATGTTGAAGAGTGGCTCAATGGTATGGTTTGCTCAGGCTATTTGTGTTATGACCCGCAAAGAAAAACGTTTGAGTTGCCCGACGAGCATGCGTTTATGTTGGCTTCGGATCAGACAGACCACTTTATAGGAGGATTGTATTATGCGATTCCAATGATGTTGCAAATGGCGCCGAAGATTGCTGAGGTATTTTTCAATGGTGGGGGCATACCCTTTACAGATTATGGGGACGAGGGCATAGAGGCAATTGATATCATGAATCGCGGTATGTATGAGCATCGTTTCGCAGATTATTGGCTAAAATCATTACCTGTGGTATATGATCAGCTAACAAACGGCGCTAATGTTCTTGATTTTGGTTGTGGGACAGGACGAGTTATACTGATGCTCTCTAGCAAATTTCCCAGGTCCAGGTTTGTTGGTCTCGATACAGATAATGCATCCATTACAAAAGCCAAAAAACACGCCGAGAGTATTGAGCATATCAAAAATGTTGAATTCCTTTGTGAAGATGTACAACAATTTGAGCCAAGTCAGAAATTTGATTTGATTACAGTTTGTGATTGTGTACATGACCTCGCTGATCCAATCAACACACTGCGACGATTGCGGAGATTACTTCATTCCAGTGGCACAATGTTTATTGTTGAGCCAAAAGTAGCAGATCGATTAGAAGACAACATTAATTCGATAGGTGCTCTTTATTATGGAATGAGTGTTTTTCACTGCATGACTCAGTCTTTAGCTGATGGTGGTCTTGGTCTTGGAACGTGTATGGGCTCGGCACGTTTAAAAGAGCTCAGCGAGGATGCCGGTTTTGGTCATTTTACAAAACTGGAGATTAAAAGTCAGACAACAAGTTTTTATTCCATTAGGCACTAAGATAACAAGAATAATTTTTTATGGATATGCCGTTTATTGACCTAGACATGTTTAATTAATATTTCGTATTGATACATACTAGATTCATCAGTTTTTTATTAATGAAGATCCTATAAAAATGTATTCATTATTGAGTCAGAAGGACTTAGTAAGTCGAAATGGAATGAATCCAATTGCTGCTATCAACGCAGCACCGGATAGTCCGGAAAAGAAAAGAGTCTTAGAGGTATGCCAACATGATTTGGACATACTTGATCGTCGCAGTAGGCCGGGACACTTAACGGCATCAGCCTTGGTAATTGATCCCGTTAATCGTAATATTCTTCTTCTTTATCATAAGAAGCTAAAAAAGTGGCTTCAACCTGGAGGTCACGCAGATGGTGACGGCGATCTAGCTAGGGTTGCACTACGAGAAGCAACGGAGGAAACAGGCATAGTTGGTTTACTTTTGGTAGAGCCACCTATTGATTTAGATGTGCATAAAGTGAGCCCGCCCAACGAAGACTCTCATCAACATTACGATCTGCGTTACCTCATTTTGGCTCCAAGCAAGGCAGACCCTGTGGGCAATAGTGAATCAGAAAAATTGCGATGGGTTTCGGTAAGTGATTTTTCAGATATGCAAGCCGACACAAGTCTTTATCGATTAGCCAATCGCGGTCTTAGGGTTCTCGCCGACATATCGATCAATGGCTTGATCTAGTTTTTAAGAGACTTTTACGCGACGTTCGATCAGGCGAGGATTATCTCGATATTTTCTACCTAGCTTTGCCATAGATGTGTTGTTGATCTTGACTACATCGCCTGTAAAATCACAATTGCCTCTCATAAAAGCAGATCCGACACCATATGCATCAACCTGCACCTGCTCTTTTTCGAATGTCATAATTTTTTCTGCATCAAAACCACCAGATACCACGATACGAACATTATTAAAGCCTTCAGCGTCAAGCGCTGACCTGACGTTTCTTACAAGGCTCGGTGTTACTCCAGTGTTGTGTTCCTTGCTATTCGCAAGAGAGACGTCTGTTAATTGTTCGGAGGTATCGAGCCTTACACCCCATAGTTTGCCAGCCATAGCTTTCGCAACTTCTATTGCAGTTCCAACACAGTCATTTTCGAAGTCAACTAGTGCTACTAAAGGCGTCTCTGGGAATACGCTTGCAAAACGTTGGGTTGCTTTTACGGTGTCACCATGGCATGCAGCGATTAGGCAATGCGGTATCGTGCCACCACCTTTCATGCCCCACCATTCGCCTTGTGCATCAGTTGAAACGCTTTCAGCGCCACCCACTGATGCAGCGTAGCCATCACCACCTTGGATAGCCCAGTGGTCGAATCTCGCTGGAAAAAAGAAAACTGGTTTTCCGTTGGCAGCTGTAGTAACCATCGACACGTTAGTAGCAATTCTAGTTCGTCGTGCGAGCACACCTAAGTACAGGGTTTCTAGGTGCACGAATTCTGATAGTGGACCATCTATTTGAAGTACAGGCTCCCAGGGTTGGATGGTATCTCCGTCGTAAAGTGACTTGACATCGATATCGTCAATCGCACTAATCCATTCAGACTCAAGTGCCTGAGTAATTTGATTCTTTTCTTCTATTGCCGAAATTATTTTGTCGTTGTTGGTATGATATAAAGATCTAATACGTCGCTTAGATTCCATCAGACGGTCGAACAACTTAAAGGCTCGGACAGGATCTCGATAATGTCCAGCTCCGAGTATGATTATTGCGAGCACCTCCTCTATTCCACATAGTACGGCTTTTTGTTTCTGAAAGACCTGCATTGTTGCGGTGTCGTTCATCTGGTGTGCTTCTAATGTTCTCTTGGCGCGCCAAAAATAGACATCGCTTCTATATCCTCGACGAATCTCATGAACTGGTATATCAAAAACTTCTATCGGAATTTGAATAGGGACTGGGGTACTTGATAAGTGTTTCATGTCACGTTTGGCCAATATTAGATGGGATCACTGAAAGAGAGGTGTCTAATGATGAATTCAGATAAAAGCGATATCTCATTTCCCCACAATTACTGTACAGAGTTTCTATTTAATCATTTGAGGCTGTTCATCTCCATGATCTCGGCGCTACAATTAAGGGCTGGAGATCGCAATCAGCCACATTATAGTCGTCTAATCTAGCAGAATAATTTGACCAAGCTTCCATATTACCTACGATAAAGCATTTCGAATCATGAATAACAAGCGTCGCCCCAAGAAAATCGTGCTCCATCAAAATTCCCGTATGCTTGAGTTAGAATTTGACGATGGGAGTCATTTTGAACTGTCTTGTGAATATTTGCGAGTTTATTCCCCCTCTGCCGAGGTGCGTGGACATGGGCCAGGACAGGAGGTGCTGCAATACGGCAAGCAGGGCGTCGGTATCGATCGTATCGAGCCCCAGGGGGCTTATGCCGTTCGGCTTTGTTTTGACGATGGGCATGATACTGGGATCTACTCGTGGGAGACGCTTTATGAGCTTGCGATTAATTATGACGACTATTGGGCAGGCTATTTACTTAGGCTAGAGCAGGCAGGAAAAAAGCGTGGATCATCTGCGGGGGAAATTCCCGTCGTAGTTAGAGCACCTTCAAGCGTGGACACGAAGCATTAATTCACAAATAGGTACTAATCATCTTGAAGGCAATCACTGCCTATTGTTGAGGTTAGAGTAGGTTAAGCTTGACCGGAACTTTGCGAATTAGTCTCGTTTGAGCTTGACTCCTTTTTCTGTTTTGCTTGGTTCTGCTGTATATCGTTTGACGATGAAGTAGGCTCTCGCGTAATTAAAACAAAAATGAGAATTGAGCCGCCAAGGAAAATAAGGAGGGCTAGGCTCACGATGATTATGACGACGGTGCCTGACATGGCTCGCTATCTTTGCTTTTCGTTCGGTATGGCAGAGTGACTTCGCCAGAGAATATGTCCGCTTACTATCCTAGCATTAATTCGGCTCTTTATCGTAACCGCAGTTGGTTTGACCGCTTCTGGAGTTTATCAACACCCTTTATAGTAATGAGAATGATTCGCATTGACATGTAGCCGCGGTTTGAGCATAATACGCTAATGAGAATCATTATTGAAAATATAGAGAACTACTATGAGAAACCGAAAGAGTAGTCTAGCAACTCTGATAACGCTGATGTTATTGGGCTCCCCCATCATTACATTTGCGGGGGAGGTGAACGTCTATAGCTATCGGCAACCTCAACTGATTCAGCCAATTTTTGACGTTTTTACCAAGGCTACAGGGATTGCAGTCAATGCTGTCTATGCCAAAAAGGGTATGCTTGAGCGATTGCAAAGCGAAGGGGTTAACTCGCCTGCAGATCTTGTGTTTACCGTAGACATCGGTCGTCTCATCGACACAGTGGATGCAGGTCTCACACAGCCTGTTGAGTCAGCTGAGTTGACGGCAAATATACCGGCCAGTTTTCGGGATCCAAGTGGTCATTGGTTCGGACTCACATCTCGCGCAAGAATAATAGCGACTTCAGTCGATCGGGTTAAAGAGGGTGAGATCACAAGTTACGAAGAGCTAGTTGATCCTAAGTGGTCGGGCCGTCTCTGCACTCGTTCAGGTAAGCACCCGTATATGGTAGCTCTTACCGCAAGTGTGATCGTAGCTCATGGGATGGATGCCGCCAGAGAGTGGCTGCAGGGATTAAAAGTAAACCTTGCACGAAAGCCTGAAGGTAACGATCGTGCCCAGGTTAAAGCTATCCACAGTGGTTTGTGTGATATAGCTGTGATCAATCATTACTATGTTGCGAAGATGTTAGCCGATCCAGAACAAGTTCCGTGGGCTAATGCGATGCGGGTGGTATTCCCAAATCAAGATAATAGGGGTACTCATATGAACGTCAGCGGTGTCGCACTCACAAAGCATGCTCCAAATCGTGATGATGCGATCAAACTGATGGAGTTTCTCTCCAGTGCAGAGGGGCAGGCTCTTTATGCTGAGAAAAATGGGGAATATCCGGTTTCAACCGCAATGGGGAAGAAGGCTGGTTTTCATAATCCACTACTTGCATCTTGGGGGCCATTTTCCAAAGATGTCACGCTTTTAGCAGATATCGCGGCTAATCGCGCTGCGGCTATACGCTTAGCGGATCAGGTAGGCTACGACTTTTAAATAGAGGTAGTTTTAAATAAGGCCGGAGTTGTAGGGAGATCTAATCGTCCTACAACTCCGTAGCACGCAGTATTTGCCATATTTTACTCGTTCTTTGTGGTTGAACCCGGCATACTAGAGCCACCATTTCCATTAACTTAGTAAATTCCAGGTGATCTAGTGCAAGAACGGGATAGTGTAATTGACAAAATCTCCGCCACACTACCAGAGCCTCCAGAGCCTCTTGGTAATTATGTGGGAGTTATAACAGTAGGGGAGTTAGTGTTCGTTTCAGGGCATGGTACAGCAAAACCCGACGGTTCATATATATTGGGCAAAGTGCCAACGGACTGTTCCGAAACAGAAGCCTATGAAGCGGCGCGTCTAGTTGGGATCAATATATTAGCTACGCTAAAAGCGCACCTCGGAGACCTGAAACGGATAAAGAAAGTCGTGAAAGTATTTGGCATGGTGAATGCCGAGCCATCTTTTGCAGATCATCCCAGCATTATAAACGGGTGTTCGGATCTAATGGTTGAGGTGTTTGGAGAGTCTGGCAGGGCTGCCCGCTCTGCAGTTGGTGTGTCATCATTGCCGATGAATATTCCAGTCGAGATTGAAATGATTGTGCAAATATAATGATTGTCGAACGCCCTAATATTAAATTGATCCGAATGGTTATATAACCGCCAACAGAGGCTGAATTTACTGTTCTATTTTTATTTCCGAGTTCTACGGGTTTTGCAGTTTGCAGAAAGTTAATTCAAATGTTAATTGCCCGATTATCGTGACCTGCTAGAATCCTATCAATATTTTCATAGTTTGAGTTTAAGACATCGTGATAAGCAGCGAAATCTTCAATTTCGACAATAGTTACTCAAGATTGCCCGAGAGATTTTTTGCATCTTTACCTCCACTGCCCGTTCGAGATCCTAAACTTGTGCGATTGAATAGTGGGTTGGCAGATCAGCTATGTATTGACGCAAAGTTCTTAGGAAAGCCCGAGGGTCTAGCAATCTTAGCTGGAAATACCATTCCTAAAGGTGCTACACCTATCGCTATGGCCTATGCTGGTTTCCAGTTTGGACATTGGGTTCCGCAATTAGGTGATGGGCGCGCAATATTGCTTGGAGAGATCATTGATAGCGGCGGTGTGCGGCGTGACTTTCAACTCAAGGGGTCAGGGCCTACGCCGTTTTCAAGAATGGGAGATGGGAGAGCGGCATTAGGACCAGTATTACGAGAATACATCTGCAGTGAGGCAATGGCGGCATTGGGAATCCCGACAACTCGGTCATTGGCAGCTATTACTACCGGTGAACAGGTGAGTCGTGAGCGAATATTGCCTGGTGGAATTTTGACACGTATAGCACGCAGCCATGTTAGGGTTGGGACCTTTCAATATTTTGCCGCTCGGAACGATATGGAGGCACTTCGACTTCTAGCTGACTATGTTATCGAGCGTCACTATCCTGAGCTACTTTCAACCGAAAATCGGTATCTAGGTTTACTAGCGTCAGTTGTTAAACAGCAAGCATTACTTGTAAGCAGTTGGCAACTGGTTGGTTTTATTCATGGTGTAATGAATACTGACAACATGGCGATTTCAGGAGAAACAATCGATTATGGGCCGTGCGCTTTTATGGATTTTTTCGATCCCGATATTGTATACAGTTCTATAGATCAGATGGGGCGTTATTGCTACAAGAATCAGCCGCATATAGCGCAGTGGAATCTTGGTGGTTTTGCGCAGACATTATTACCCTTATTGAGCCAAGACATGGATGAAGCTGTAGAAACAGCGACCGAGGTTATCAATACTTTTGAAACATTATTCCAGTCCTTTTATTACGCGGGAATGCGTCGCAAAATTGGGTTGTCACTCGAGCTCGATGGAGACGACAATCTGGTGGAGGATCTTATTAAGTTAATGGCAGACTATAATATGGACTTCACGCTTACCTTTAGGTATTTATGCGGGCTGAAGAATGAGAAAAGTCTAGCCGATAGCGTTATTTACAAACTCTGCAGTGATCAATCTGCGCTTGATCTGTGGCTTTTACATTGGCGCGCAAGGTTGGCTAAAGAAAATTCACTGGATACACAACGCCAGAACACAATGATGCAAGTTAACCCCCTGTTCATCCCAAGAAATCATCTAGTAGAGCGGGTGGTTCGGGCAGCTGAGGATGACAATAATATGACTCCGTTTAATGAGTTAGTTGATGTGCTGGCAAGACCATATGATGGACAAAGTGGCTATGATGACTTTGCCAAGACGCCACGACCAGAGGAAATCGTAAAGGAGACTTTTTGTGGTACATAAATTTGTACTTGACCACACATTGGAAGAGTGATCCAGTATTACTCAGAAAATTGAGATATATAGGAGGAGTACACCAATTCAACTGAGGGACGCTTCATTACGTGGTCAGCTATACGCTTGACGTTCGGGAAGGCATTGATCTTTGGGTGATCATGCAATTCTGAAAGCCAGGTAGTTAACATGAAAAGATATATGTCCGCAGCGCTAAAAGTATTTCCAAGGATCCAAGTTTTTTCGCCTATTGCTTCGTCAACTACGCTCCAAAGCTCACTTAGTCGTGATCGCGATCTCCGCTCTACGCTTGATTCTTCATCGGCTGTGCTGCAGAAACGGTCGGAGTAATAAGTCATCTGGTATGCGTTTTGTAGAGAACTGGAGAAGAAGAAGATCCATTGCAAGAATCTCATGCGCTCAGGTTCAAACTGATCGGGTGCTAATCTCGCTTCAACATGTCGATCACACAAAAACACTGTTATAGCGCCACATTCATACATGCTTAGATTTCCTGCTAGCAACACAGGAATCCAGCCATTCGGATTAAGACGAAGTAATTCAGGATCTCGTGGTCTATTAGATGCGATTTCGGTCAAAATAAGGTCATAATCAACGCCAATTTCTTCCAGTATCACCCTGACACCCATGGCAGCGCTTCTCTCAGAATAATAAAGTTGATAATGCATATCAGATTTTCTTTCAATAAGAACGTTTTATACTAGCGACGCTATTCTCATCGTTGATGATTGCCAAAGTTAATTTCAGTATAAGCATTTGGTTTGATTATAGAGGTTCAAGCGAGTGATATGTCGATCGAAATGCGCTTACCTATGCATTGGTATTGCTGGAGCTCGAATAGTTGGGATATCTGATCGAGGTAACTATACTTGGTACTTGTAGCATAGCACTTTATATGTTGCTGATAATTAGTCTACGGAGGACTCATGGAAGATTTGTCACAAAAGACCGTTCTTGTAACAGGCGCCTCAAAGGGTATAGGGGCTGAGATTGTTAGACATCTAGCAGCGTCAAATGCTAATGTCGTTGCCCATTATTGTAATGATGCCAATGGTATGCAAGATGTTGCCTCCTCAATTGAAGGCGCAAATATTAAGCCAATCCAAGCTGATTTCAGAAATTCTGAGGATGTGGAGAATTTGTGGGCTGAAGCAATGGAGTGGCGTGGCGGTATTGATGTTCTCGTTAATAATGCAGCCATAATTCGATTTTCAGGAGGGATGGATGACACAGATAGCGCATGGGAAAACACGTGGGATGAGACTCTGAAGGTGAATGTTGTGGCTCCCTGTAGTCTTATGCGTAGAGCCGTACCACATTTTAGAGAAAAACAGCATGGAATTATTATCTCTATTTCGAGTTGGGTCGCGTACAGAGGCCCAGGGACACCAGCTATGATGGCCTATGCTGCTTCAAAATCAGCAGTCATGACCGCAACCAAAACAATTGCCCGACACTATGCGGAAGAGAACGTGCTGGCTTATGTGATTGCACCTGGTGTTGTAAGAACACGTATGTCGGAGGAGTTCGCGGCGAACGCAGGTGGAGAGGACATAGTTACTCAAAGTTTGGCCATGAAGGAGTGGATTCCACCATCGGATCTCGCGAGCCTCACGGTATTTTTAGCCAGCGGAAAATGTCGCCACTTGACTGGCGCGACCCTTGATGTAAATGGCGCCAGCTACATGCGATAGTGGCCGTTGTAATCATACCTAGTTACCAGATCTAGACTTAGCAATTAGATTGTGGTCTCGGCGTGCTAGGTGAAAGGCATAGGAATCAGGTAAAACATCGTGCGGATTGTCTGTGTCTAGCTCGAGTGCAGCATGGTATGTCCAGTTAGGATTCGATATCATTTCTCTTGCTATGGCGACAAGATCTGCTTGCTCATTTTGAAGGATATCTTCGGCCTCTTGAGGTTCGATAATCAGTCCAACCGCCATCGTTTTAATACCTACGGCCGATCTTATGTAATCCGCATATGGAACCTGATATCCTCTCGCCAGCTTTTCTTTTGAAAGTGTGGCGGGTTTAGTCATGCCACCGGAAGAGCAGTCAATAACATCGACACCACGGCTTTTGAGTTCTTTGGCAAGCTCTGCTGTATCTTCTATAGATATTCCTCCAGGAACACCATCTACAGCCGAGACCCGATAAAAGAGGGGCATTTCTTTTGGCCAAATTTCGCGCACTGCCTCAGTGACTCTTAATGGGAATTGCATTCTTTTATAGAGATCTCCCCCATAGGCATCCTTACGCTGATTGGATATTGGAGAGAAAAAAGAATGGATTAAGTAACCATGGGCTCCGTGAATCTCTATAGTGTCAAAGCCAGCATCCAGCGCTCTTTGAGTGGCAAGAGCGAACGCATCTATGGTTTCTTGGATATCAGATGTCGTCATGCAGCGAGGCGTCGGATGACCATGTTGTTCAGGGATCGCACTCGGTGCAAAACATTCCCACGGTGCCTCATCAAGTTCACCATTTTCTATCGGTTGTGCTCCATCCCATGGACGGGCTGCACTAGCTCTTCGTCCAGCATGGCCAATTTGAATTCCAACCGCTACATTTTGTGACTTGTACAGATCGACAATCTTGCGAAGCCCAGATATATGCTGGTCGTTCCAGATACCCGTACATCCGTGGGTTATACGACCATTTCGAGTAACACCTGTTGCTTCTACAAAGGCTAAGCCGACACCTCCAAGTGCAAAGCGTGAATGATGAGCTAAATGCCAATCCTGGACATGACCGTCAACTGCCATGTACTGGCACATAGGCGACACGACAACTCTATTCTTGAGAACTAGCTCTCGTAATTTGATTTTGGTAAAAAGTTTAGTTTTATCCACAGTGAACCTTAGCCAGGTCAAGTTTATCCAGCTCGTTCTCTCTGCGTTAAGAGCGTTGTTTAATTTAGACCAATCTTTGTTATTTACGCAGCTAGCTTGCTTTCCAGATCATCTAACAATCTATCTAACTGTTGCATCATCGATCCAAGCAGTTTTAGCCTCTCAATACCCTCATTGCCCAGCTCTTCAAATGTTGTTAAGGGTGGGCGAACATCCCCGACGGGATAGCCCGCATGCCTTGCGAGAGCTTTTGAATAGCACTGATGCCCATAGGTAGGATGGCCTTTCCCTATAACCTCCTGCATCTCGTCAATCTTATGTTGGATCTTTTTAGCATCATTGACACGCCCAGCGACGATCATGTCACATATACGTGAAGATGCTCTAGGTATATAGTTGCCGTATGGGTTGACATAACCAACGGCACCCATCAGATACGATTCTACAATTCGTTCGCCAGCAAACACGTTCATCACTCCGTCTGTAGCTTCAATAATATCAAAGACCCGAGCTGCATCCATGCTGGCTTCCTTAATATACCGGATTTGCTCAAAAGACTTGGTTAATTTAGCGACAAGCGCTGTAGGCATATCAACATTAGACGTAAACGGGTTGTTATACAACATTATCGGCAGAGAAATTTTTTCGCAGATCGCACGGTAGTAATTAAAGATCTCTTCATGAGTTGGTGTGTAGTAATATGGTGGCAAGATCATTAAACCATCCGCTCCGAGTTCTTCGGCTTCATGACTGTATCGGACGGCAGTAGGGGTATGAGCATTCATGGTTCCTACTAGGACGGGAATGCGTTTGTTAATGTGCTTTACGGTTGATTCAACGAAGGTATTTCTTTCGTTGTCACTAATAGTGAGAAATTCGCCAGTTGTACCTAGTATAATTATTCCAGGAACACCGATATCTAATTGCCAATTTAAGAAACTTTTCCATGCGCTTAGATCGAGATCGGACAAATCGTCTGTAAAGGGCGTTACTGCAACGGTATAACTACCGCGAAAATTATGATCCATTCTAGGTCTCCTTCAGAATTAAACAGCACAGCACATGTTCTCTTTGTTGATAGGATAATATGCTAACGATTATATGACCACTTTGGTGTAGATTATAGTCGACGGTCGAAGGTCTAAACACAGCAAATAGGGTCGGGTGGATTATGGATACAGATATACTCATAATTGGGGGAGGTATTTCCGGCTGCGCCTTAGCGTACTTTCTGGCGAAGGAAGGGACTCAGGCTCTAATTGTTGACAAATCGGGACTCAATAGTGCTGCATCTGGGGCCAACTCAGGCAGTCTTCATGGCCAAATACCACATGATGTCTTTCTTTCAAAAGGGGAGGAGTGGGCTCGTAGTTTCGGTCCGACCCTCGCCCTAATGCTTAAGTCCCTGAAGATTTGGCAAAATCTTGAATCCACTTTGGGTGCTGATTTGGAGATTAGATTAACTGGCGGCCTGCTCATTGCAAGTAGCGACTCCGAAATGGTCGAGATTCAAAGAAAAGTCAGAATAGAAAGGGAGTTCGGCATAAAAGCTGAGCTTCTTAGTAAGACAGATCTAAGAACTCATGCACCTTATGTGTCTGAAAGAATGGTAGGTGCTGCTTTTTATCCCGACGAAGGCAAAGCAAATCCGCTGTTGGTGGGGCCAGCCTTTGCAGCTAAAGCTGTTGAGCTAGGTGCAAGAATTTCAAGGAATGTAGAAGTCGAACAAATTTCTGTTAACAAAGATCGATTCCATGTACAGACGAATAATGGTCCAATCTCATGTAGGAGAATCGCTAACTGTGCTGGAAACGATGTAGCTAGAATTAGCGAGATGTTAGGATTAACGAGTCCAATTGCAGCAAACCCAATCCAAGTAAATGTAACTGAACCCGTCGCACCAATGATCCATCATCTAATATATTCTGCAAGCGAGAAATTGACGCTTAAGCAAACACATCACGGATCGTGCATTATCGGAGGTGGCTGGTCCAGCAGAATTGATGATCGTACCGGCCGACTGCACGTTGATCATCAGTCAGTTGTAAAGAATTTGCAGGTAGCCGTTAATATGGTGCCAGATCTAGTAGGCATTCGACTTATTCGTACGTGGCCAGCTGCAGTGAACGGAACAGATGATTGGCTGCCGATTCTGGGTGAGGACAGCACAATCAGTGGATTCTTTACTAATGCTTTTCCATGGATGGGTTTTACCGGAGGACCGATTTCTGCTCGATTGACAGCAGACTTAATATTGAGAGGCAGTTCTAGTATTTACTATGATCATCTTGGAGGTCGCCAAAGATCTTGAATCGCAATTGTTGCGGCATGTGAGAGGTAATCTTCTTAGCAAATCAGCTTTTCTATATTGAAGATTATTATTCTGTAGTCGCATTCATGGTATGTAAATTAAATTACTATTTGTAAGGTCGGACCTGGAAAAAGAGAAGAGGAGGAAGTTATGTCAGGGGCTGAAAGAGATACTCATCCATATATGCCAAATTCAGCGGGTCATGCCCAGGAAGAAATGCTAAAAGCAATTGGTGTCAAAGACATTGAAGCATTGTTTAAGCAAATTCCACCACATCATCGATTGAAATCATCGCTGCAATTGCCTGATCAGTTAAGTTCAGAGTTGGAGCTACGAAAGCATTTGCTATCAGTTCTATCCCGAAATTCTAACTGCGAACAAAATCTAAACTTCTTGGGCGCAGGATGTTGGCAGCATCATGTGCCAGCCATCTGTGACGAGATCGTTGGGAGAACCGAGTTTCTGACTAATGTATGGGGAACTCCTTCTTCAGATCATGGGCGCAATCAGGCGCTTTTTGAGTTTTGTAGCCAGTTGGGCGAGTTGCTAAAGTTAGATATGGTTGGACTTCCTGTATATAGCTACGGTTGCGCAATAGGTCATGCCGTCAGGATGGCATCGAGGATTACCGGTAGAAATCAAGTGTTGGTCCCCGCAATGATCGATCCGGAGAGGCTCTCTGTTATTAAAAACTATTGTGAGCCAATTGATATGGCCAGTCATATTGAAGTTCTTTATATTGCATATGATGCTTCGTCAGGTACCCTCGATATAGATGATTTGCGTAGTAAGTTGTCTGATCGTGTCGCTGCTGTTTATCTAGAAGTTCCAAATTACGTCGGAGTTATTGAGAGCAGGGCGAGTGATATTGCGCAGATGGCAAGAGCATGCGGTACCGAGACCATCGTTGGATGTGACCCGATTTCTTTGGGGCTATTAAGTTCGCCGGTAGATTATGGTGCTGATATTGTGGTGGGTCCAGTGCAACCATTGGGAATTCATATGAATTGTGGGGGTGGTGTAAGTGGATTTATCGCCTCTAGAGATACTGAACGGTATGTACGTCAATACAACACCCTCAATATTAGTATTGCTGAAACGAATCGCTCAAGACAATACGGATTCGGATTGAGTTGTGCTGGCCAAACCTCTTATGGACTTCGAGAGGAAGGAAGAGACTGGACCGGTAACTCGACTTACTTATGGGCAATTGCTGCTGCTGTCTACATGTCTCTTGCCGGTCCTTTAGGATTCAGAGAGGTGGGAGAATTAATTTCTCAGCAGTCAAATTATGCGAGACACAGGCTTTGCGAAATTGAAGGAGTTAGTAGCGCCTTTGACGGTCATATATTCAAAGAATTTGTTTTGAATTTTGATCAGGCGGGACGGTCAGTGGCTGACATCAACTCACAACTCAGAGCACGTAATGTCTTCGGGGGTCTAGATCTTTCATCCTATTTCCCTGAGTTAGGCCAAAGCGCCCTTTATTGTGTTACCGAATTACACAACAAAGAGGATATTGATAGTCTCGCAACACATTTAAGCGAGGTGCTCGCGTCATGAGTCAGAAAGCAAAATTACGTGAGTATCACGCAGCAGTGTGGGATGAGCCAGTGGTTATGGAAATGGGTGGCCCGGGAAGACGCGGCTTGGTTTTTCGTGAGCCAGAAAAGGAGGTATCTGACATAGTCGGTACGGCTAAGGGTTTAGTGCCGAGATCTATGTATAGGACTGATTTACCTAATCTCCCTGAATTGTCAGAACAGGAGGTGCAACGCCATTATCTCCATTTATCACAGGAAACCTTGGGTATGATGGGCATAAGTTTGTTTGGCACATGCACTATGAAATATAACCCACGGCTAAACGAGATTATCGCATCTAGGCCAGAGGTCTCAGAGACTCACCCCTTACAGCATCAGGATACATTGCAGGGCACTTTAGAGTTGATACATAATTTTGATCTAATTTTGCGCGAATTGTCTGGTATGGATAATTTTGCCTTCCAGGCCGGTGGTGGAGCTCATGCTGCATACACACATTGTTGTATTACCAGGGCATACCACAAATCTCGTGGTCAGCTGGAGCAACGAAACGAAGTTATCACATCTATTCAGGCGCATCCCTGCAATCCTGCAACCGCCGCTGCGGCAGGCTTCCATGTAATTACATTGCCTCTAGAGGAAGATGGCTATCCGTCAGTGGATGCATTAAGAGCAGCTGTATCAGACCGTACCGCTGCCTTACTTATTAACAATCCAGATGATATGGGAATATATAACCCCCACATTGCTGATTGGGTTGAAATTGTTCACGAGGCAGGCGGCCTTTGTTTTTATGACCATGCAAATTTTAACGGAGTTATGGGTAAGATTAGGGCTCGAGAGCTTGGTTTTGATGCATGCATGTATATGTTGCATAAAACATTTGGAGCGCCAAAAGGCGGCGGCGGACCAGCCGTTGGGGCTTATGGATGTACGGCAGAATTAGCTCCGTTTCTTCCAAGTCCCGTTGTGACTAAAGAACTTAGTGGTTATGGCCTAGACTATAGTAGGCCTAATAGTGTGGGACATATTCGTGAATTTTGGGGTAATGTTCCTCAGGTAATTAAAGCTTATTCTTGGGCTCGCGCTATGGGCGCTGTTGGTATAGAGCGTGCGGCTGAGATATCAGTTATTGCGAACAACTATATGGAGTCCAGACTGCTAAAAATCCGAGGAGTAACGAAGTCTCACCCAACGATTAATGGGCCAAGAATGGAGATGACTCGTTATAGCCTCGAGCGACTTACGGAAGAGACTGGCGTCACAGTTAATGATGTTAGCAACCGGATGGTGGATTTTGGCATCGATGCACCATGGTTGGCTCATCATCCTTGGCTTGTGCCAGAGCCGATCACGCCAGAGGCTGGTGAGAGCTACTCCAAAGAAGATCTCGATTATTGGATAGATGTTCTGGCTGAAGTAGTGCGCGAAGCTTACGAGACGCCTGAAATAGTAAAGAAGGCGCCGCATCGACAGGCCATTCCACAGATTAATGGAGATGCTTTGGATGAACCAGAGAAGTGGGCTATGACATGGCGCGCATATTGCCGAAAGCATAGGAATGAGAATGGTTAGATATATTTGACAATGATAACAATCACTGTTAAATCTGCACGTCGTAAGATTTAATACTAAGTTGTTTTCATCTGTCTAGATATAGATAAGGAGGTTGAACACATGTTAAGAAATGTATTTGTTAGATTTTCCCTGGTATTCATATTGGCGCTAGGTCTACTTGGTATTGCTCAGGCCAGAGACTTAAATGAAATTATCGAATCGAAGACTATAAGGATTGGGGTAAATCCTAATTTCCCCCCAATGAGTTCTTATGGAGCGACGAATGAGTTTGAAGGATTTGATATTGATATAGGTAATGCCATCGCCGCAGCGCTGGGCGTAGAAGCGGAGTTTGTACCAACGGAAACTCCACAACGTGTGCCTTTTCTCGTTTCAGACAAGATTGATATTTCTCTAGGCGCGCTAACGAGAACCACCGCGCGGTCTCTTCTAATATCTTACACAGCACCTCTCCATACGGAAGCGATGGCAGTGCTTACCACAGACAAACTAGATATAACAAAGTGGAAAGATCTAGATGACTCCAAATATACGTTAGCAAATATGCGGGGTAACTGGACTGTGGGATGGACTAAAGATAATCTTCCTAACGCAAAACTTGAACTTGTCGATACTATTGCCGATACAGTTCGATTGGTTGGCCAAGGCCGAGCTGATGCCATTGTGGAAAATATTGATTTCTTCATGGCACATACAGCCAATTACTCGAACGTTAACTGGCGCGTTTTGTCAGATACAATCTTCGTAGCATACTGTGCTATCGGTGTAGGTCAGGGTAATTTTGCATTGAGAGATACCTTAAACATCGTTTTGCATGGCCTTCATTCTTCAGGCACTGTTAACGGTACGTGGGAAAAATGGTATGGTGCACCGATGTTGGCGCCAGTCGTAGAGACGGCATTCTTTTAAGTCAGTCTTTTAACGGTTATCAGTTTTGCGGGCCTCCTGAACGGAGGCCCGCAATGTTTTAGGAAGCTTTAAGGGAATGAATTATACGTTTCAGTTTGGTGTGGCGTTAGAGAGTCTCCCTGCTCTTCTTAGGGCGGGTATCTTGACGGTCGAACTATCTTTTTTTGCTTTTTGGGGTGGGGCATTAATTGGTTTGGCGGGTGCTGCTGCTAAGACTTTTGGGGGACCTGTTGTGAGTCGTCTTGCACAGGCTTACGTAGTATTTTTTACAAATACGCCTGCTTTGCTTCAGATCTATTTGTTGTATTACGGCTTGCCAGAAGTGGGGATTATTTTGCCATCCTTTACATGCGTGCTCTTAGGTTTGACCTTAAATGCTGGAGCCTATCTCACTGAGATCCAAAGAGCTGGATTTCTATCAGTACGTCTGACTGAGATTGAAGCTGCGGAGACCCTCGGTATGTCGCTATGGCAGCAGATTCGTTTCGTGATTGTACCTCACATTGCAAAGACAATTTATCCACCGTTGGCCAATATGTTTCTCATATTAGTCCTCGGATCTTCCATGGCAGCAGTGTTTAGCGTCGATGAGCTGACAGGGACTGCGATTAATATTTCGACAGAGACTTACCGTTGGCTCGAAATGTTCACTCTAGTAGCTGGGGTCTATATTATTTTGACATTTGTTGCGAGCATCATGCTGGCAGTCGTCGGTCGAAAGTTCTTCCGCGTCAAAGCGAGAATGTTCTGATGTTAGAGAGAATGGCTAACGAAATTCCGCGGCTGTTTGAATATTACAGCGCGATATTCTTATTGAAAGCTATGGGTACAACATTGCTGATGACGCTAGTCGGAGTCGGTCTTGGTTTCTTGCTAGGTTTTGTGATCGTCTATCTTCGCCAGACGCCTGGGCTTTTTTGGGTGCCCGTCCGAATTGTCGCAATAACATACGTTGAAATTTTTCGGAGAATTCCCTTCTTGGTAATTCTTTATCTTGTGTTGTTCTTTATACAAGCGATTAGTCCTAACGCATCGTTATTTACTATTGCCACAATTGGGATTTGTATGATGGCGATTGCATATACCTCAGAGATCATAAGAGCAGGTTTTGAATCGGTGCCTCGTCAACAGATCGAAGCCGCTTCAGCGATGAATTTTAGCCGTTGGAAGACATTGATAAACGTGATTGCGCCCCAGTCATGGCCCGTCATTGTGCCGCCCGCATTTGCTTATATGGTCAGTTTTATTAAGGATACGGCACTTGTGTCCCAAATTGGAGTCGTTGAACTGACTTTCGCTGGAAAGGTAATGAATAATAGGGGTTACTCGGCGTTACTTGTTTATGGCACTATTCTAATTCTCTATTTTCTTTTGTCTTACCCATTAACCCGGTTGGGCGGATATTTGGAAAAACGTTTTGCATCATCTAAAGATAACTAATCTCAGTAGCGCATACGGCAAGAACGTTGTTTTGACCGACGTCAGTCTGACGGTTGACAAGGGTCAGGTTATATCGCTGGTCGGGCCATCAGGTTCGGGAAAGTCAACATTGCTAAGAGTGCTGGTTGGCTTGACACCACCGACCGGTGGTACTGTTGAAATACAGGGAGAGTTGATCAACTACAACAGCAAGAGTAGCATCAAGCTTTCCCGCGATCGTATGGCTATTGTGTTTCAGCAGTACAATCTATTCCAGAACATGGACGTGATGGGTAATGTGACTATAGCGCCAATCAAGATAAAGAAACGGGATAGAAAAGAAGTTGAGGCCGAAGCCGAGGATTTGTTAGAGCGTGTTGGTTTGGCAGACAAACTTACTGCATACCCGGATCAGTTGAGTGGCGGGCAGCAACAGCGTGTAGCGATTGCCCGCGCTCTCGCGCTGCAACCAGATTTGCTGCTTCTTGATGAAGTTACTTCAGCGTTGGATCCTGAGTTAGTAACTGAGGTGCTCGACACCATAAGGAGATTAGCGTCGGATGGAATGACAATGATTATTGTCAGTCATGAGATGGGGTTTGTCCGAGAAATTTCTGATCAAGTAGTTATGATGGACGAAGGACGCATTATCGAACGTGGTTTGCCAGCAGAAATTTTCGATAAACCTACAACTGATAGGGCTAGAGAATTTTTTGGAAAGATACTAAGACACTAGGACGTGCCACTGAATTCTATGAGTCCTCTATTCTTATTATAGGGAGAACTATGAATGAGTGATGCTATCAGCAGAATTTGTGACGAACGTGAAATTGAAGCCCTGCTAATTGAGTATTGTTGTGCGCTGGATCGTATGGATCTCGACACCATTTCAAAACTATTTACTGACGATTGTGTTGTGGAATTCGGTCCAGATAAAAGGCTAAATAGTAGAGGACGCAGTCAGGTTGCAAAATCACTGGAGCGAATGTGGCGATGGGTCAGAACTTCGCACCACTTGTCAAACGTAAAGATTAGATTTATAGAAGAAGACCACGCTAACTCCATCAGTTATGTAATTGCATGGCATGAAAGAGCAAATGAGACTACAGCGACTATCTATGGCCAATATCATGATGAATTGCGAAGAGAGTCAAACGGATGGAGAATAATGAAACGCGTTATGTATATGAATGGCTGTGATACAGGCTTCACTGTCAATATCCATCCCTTTGAGCGCCAGAGTGCTCCAGAAGGTTGGGTGGCACCATCTATTGATTGAAGTTGGGCGTCAGGCTGCTTCCAGCTTTATTATCATGGTGTCTCGTTTTCCGGTGCGAACTCTGATGTAGCCTTGGAGTTCAGCATTTAGAGCCTCATCGCCAGTGTCAACTAGTAATCGTTGATTGTCCAGAGATAAGAGTTTGTCCGCTGCAGCTATTACTATAATCCTATCCTTTCCGGCACGGCGAACAATATCTGCTGTAATTTGTTGGTTCCCACGACCAAATAAGAAACCCTGACCGCCGATCACTCCGATAATTATTGAAACCGGTTTGGACTTGATCTCTCCTTTTAATTGTTTATGAGTCAGGTCTTTGCCTATCAGGCTCTTGCCATAGAGAAGATCGACTCCGAGCAATGTGCCATCTATTCCAAGTTCCTGGAGGAATAGCTTTGTAGTACGACCAGGGCCAACTATATAGTACGTTTCTTCATCTATAGCGTGCTTTAAATATTCTGCGATTCCAATAATTGAGGCATCTTCATCAATCGGCACATAACTCTTCGGATTCTGAATAAGGAGTCTGTCGAATGGGACTTGGGCATAGCCCAATAAAGTTGCCTCTGAGTTTTGACTATCCCTAAGCGCTTGGTCAACATCCATAATCTCTGAAGGCTTGACTCTGATCAAGTATGGCGATTTACGCAATATGCGGGCCAGAAGTTGTCCGACTGCCTGTGGGCTGTTTCCGAAAACTGCAGAATGCATTTTTACACCTGTTGGTATTCCGAGAATAGGAGTTTGGCTGTTGAGCGAGCTCCAGACATCATAAGCGGTACCATCACCACCAGCAAAGATGATTAAATCAACATTTGCTTCGATTAATCGTCGTACAGTTCTTATTGTATCGAAGGAAGTTGTGAGTCTATTGTCTGAGTAATTGACTATGATGGGTTCCAGATCAAGCGTCTTACAGACATCTTCACCCATCACGCCTGAGCAAGTAAGAATGTTAAATTTTGCCTTAAGGTCAGTAATGTACCCAAGGGCGCGCTCTGTTCTGGCCCCAGCCTCCTGGGTAGCACCGAGGTCAAGCGCGCGTTCAATCATGTTAGAGCCATCAGTCCCTTTGAGGCCGACTTTGCCTCCCATACCAGCAATTGGATTAATGATTAACCCGATATTAAGAATTTCAGCCATGATTTTTCTTTAGCGATAAAATTGTTTAATAAGCTGTTGTTGCAGTACCGCTACATTCACTTCAGCAGTGCGCTCATAATAATATGCTAATTTGACGATAAATGGAGACATGGCAATCAATTCCACGCTACGCCATCTTCTTTTTGGTGTGACAGCTATATTGTATTAATCTATGTTTCCAGTGATGATAACCAGGATTCTTTAAGTTATAGCGCAGGAGTGCTGCCTAATGAACACGAATGAAATTAGTGAATCGTCTCACAAAGTCCCTGAGAGGATCCATATCGCACCCAAATTACAAATTAGCAGAATTGTGACTGGCTTATGGCAAGTTGCTGATATGGAAAAGGAAGGTACTGACCTAGATGTTGATATTGCTGCGCAAGCTATGCTCGATTATTTCCAAGCTGGTTTTACAACCTTTGATATGGCCGATCACTATGGTAGCTCAGAGCTAATCACGGCCCATTTCTTATCAAAGTTGCAGCAAAATTCGGCTGATACCAATATCTTGCGTCCGGAAATATTCACAAAATGGTGTCCGAAACCAAAGGATATGACTGCGTCTGTGGTTAACGCCGGTGTAGAAGAGCGCATGGAGCGCCTTAACGTGGATATTATAGATCTTTTGCAATTTCACTGGTGGAATTATGAGCATCCAGAATATTTGAATGCACTTAACGAATTGGAGAAGCTCAGGCGTAACGGGTTAATCGCAAATTTAGGACTAACTAATTTTGATACCGACCATCTGAGGCTAATTTTGGATAATGGAGTCCATGTCGCAACGAATCAAGTTAGCCTATCTCTTATTGACCAAAGAGCAGCAGGGCGAATGACCGAGTTATGCCTCGCAAGAAATGTAAGCATATTAGCGTATGGCACACTATGTGGTGGGTTTTTGACTGACAGATGGGTTGGTATTCCTGAGTCAGAGATGCTGGCAATTACTGATTGGAGCAAAATGAAATATGGGCGCTTCATCCAATCTTTCGGAGGTTGGGAAAAGTTTCAGGTCCTACTTGAAGCATTGGTTGAAATTAGTCACAAATATGGAGTTTCCGTAGCTAATGTTGCTACCCGCTGGGTGATCGAGCAACCTGCAGTTAGTGCTGTCATTGTTGGTGCAAGACTGGGTGAACGTCAACATCGTAAGAACAACATAGATCTATTCTCTTTTGCGTTAGATGCTGATGATTATGAATGTATAGATAGAGCCATGGTAGGCTCAATCAAAATCCCTAGAGATTGTGGTAGTGAGTATAGAAAGCCACCATTTCTGACAGCATCAGGGGATTTGAGTCACCACCTTGACTCTATAGAGAATGGATACACTAAAAGCAAATCGACTGATTACCCAAACAGATCATGGGTTTCGTCGAATACGCTTTGGGAGAAAACTGGCGGCTTTGCGCGCGCTGTTCGTAAAGGACAACACATCTTCGTAAGTGGTACAACTGCTACAGATTTGGATGGTCAAAAAATATCCGAAAGTAGTGTTGAGGGACAGGCGGTTTTTATACTAGACAAGATTATTGCTGCAGTACGTGCTCTGGGTGGATCAGAGAGGGATATTACTCGTACCAGAATATATATTACAGATGAAAAATATTGGGAGGCGATTACTGCGACTCATGGCAGATATTTCTCTGATGTGTTGCCCGCTAATACGCTAGTTGTTGTGGATAGTCTCATAGGTAATTACGAAGTTGAAATCGAGGCAGAGGCAGTGGTCTCCAATGATATATAAACTTTTCTCACTAGCCTTGAGATTTAGTATGGTGTTTCTCAAACTTGACAGATTTGGTGTATAGTCTCTCGACTAACTAGAGTTAAAGTTACTTTAAACGCAATGAACTTTTTTGTAAGCATTTGTCCAGCTAGCATAACTTGGGGGTAATCGTAATGATTAATGAGGATATTCGTCGACTTGGTATAGAGATTTGGGCATGGAGAGCTAGTCAACAACAATGTTCGGGTGATGATATTCCTCGTTTACCACGTAGTGGAGAGTCGCAACGTGTATCCATAGCTACATCACGGGGGCACGAGAGTAGACCAGAAGGTTGGAGGCCAGAATTTTCGGCGTCTGCAGTTAAGCAATATCGACAGCAGCGGGATGAATTTGTCAGACGATGGAAAGCTATTGACACTAGTTCACTCTCAGTGACGGATGCAGTAGATCATAGACTGTTGGGTTCTTTATTGTCACGGGTATATTGGGAGCTTGATGTATTGCGGAGCTGGGAGCGTGATGCTTTATTCTGGGTTGATCAGGCACTAGGCCCATACATGGATTTACTTCTTGATCCCATGGCATTTTCCGAATCACGAGCGAAATCTGCAGTTAAAGCCTTGGAAGATGCGCCGGCGATATTTGCTGAGGCATGCTCGGCACTTAATGGAACGGCAGTAGCACCATTTGCACAGGCTGTTATTGAGCAATTATCAGCTGGGGTAGATATCCGTGGCGGACATTTTCCGGATATAGGTGATCGGATCGCGATGTCAGCAGGAGCGTTAGAGCCGCATATACCAAGATCATTGCATCAATCATTAGCTGCTGCCTCAAAGAAAGCTGGAGAGGCAGCAGATAACTTTAGAGGATGGCTAGAGTCGAGAGTATCGTCAATGAAGACTGACACAGCTGTCGGTCGAGATGTATTTGTGTGGTTCCTAAGGAACGTGGCACTGATGGCTGAAGAGCCTGAGGAATTGGTGGCAGGTGCACGCCGAGAGTACTGCCGATCCTTAGTCTGGGAAAAATTATCTGCGCATCAATCAATCTCTACACCTATACCGCCTCTCCCCAGCACTGCTGACGAACAGTGTGAAATCGAAGCGAGAGATGAACAATCAATACGAGACTTCTATGTCAATTCAGGCCTTCTTTCACAGCCAGATAATCTAGGTCACTACCATAATGCGCCCATACCAGATTATGTGGCACCGATGGGTTTTCTAGCAGTAACAAATGACTTGACTGATGAGTATAGACTAGATCAAAACGGCGTCTCGTACGTTCCAGATCCTTCACTTGATCTAGGGTATTTCCATGCCGCTAACGCTCGTGACCCCCGTGCTGGAATTATCCATGAAGGGGTTCATTATCAACAACTTGCTCTATGTTATAGGCACGAGAATCCATTGCGTCGTAGATATTATGATTCAGGATCAAATGAAGGGATTGCGCACTACAATGAAGAACTAATGCTGCAGGCTGGTTTGTTTGAAAATGCTCCGCATACTAGAACGGTCGTCTGGAATTTTATGCGTCTTCGCGCATTACGCGTAGAGGCAGATATCGGATTAGCAATGGGTGATCTTTCATTAGAGGCTGCTGCTACACTTTTTTCACAAAAGGTTGATGTGGATCGAGCTACTGCGCTTAAAGAAAGCGCATTTTATGCTGGCAATCCTGGAGTGGCTCTTGCTTATCAGGTGGGCAAGCATCAGCTCATGAGGCTGATAGCTGATGCCATCCAAACCAGGGGAGAAAATTTCAATTTTCAGCAAATCCATGACTCGGTTTGGAATGATGGTAACGTTCCTTTTGCCCTCCTAAATTGGGAGCTCAATGGCATTAGGGAGGATTTAGATGCCATAGATGCAGATCCGTTGACTGGCGCAATGCCACCAATTCCAGCTTATGAACTCTAAAGAGGGTAGTTTTTCGTGATGACTGAGAAAAAGATTGCAGTAGTCACAGGTGCAAGCTCAGGGGTTGGTGCTGCAGTAGTAAAGCGTTTGTCGTCAAGCGATTGCCAGGTGATCATGTTGGCGCGCGACGTTGAACGCATGAAATTGGTGGCAGAGCAATGTGATGGAATCACACCATTTTTGCTTGGGGTAGATCTTAGAAATACTAATAGCGTCAATGATGCATTCGACACTATAAAGAACAAGTTTGGTCGCATAAATATCTTATGTGCAGTTGCTGGCATCTTTCAGGAGCCCGCTTCGATTGCAAATCAGCTGGACTCAGAATGGGACGATATAATTGAGACTAACTTGACTGGTACGATGCGCTGTTTGCGCTCAGCATGGCCACTTTTCGCCAGCGGTGCATCTATCGTAACAGTGGGTTCAGTTTTGGCTGAAATGGCGCAGCCTCAGGTTGGGGCATACGCAGTTTCGAAAGCAGGACTATCCCAACTTACAAGAACTGCCGCTACTGAAGGTATTAAGTTAGGCATACGTGCCAATTTAATTATTCCCGGTATGATTAAGACTCCAATGAATGAGTTAATGGCTGAGGCTAGTGGTGATTCGAGCGTGTGGTGGCAAGAAAAATTGCGTTCGACTCCGATGGGTCGTGCAGCAGAACCTAGTGAAATTGCCGAAGCTATATGTTGGCTGGCTGGGGATGACGCGCTATTTATAACCGGTGCTGAGCTTCGTTTGGATGGTGGAGCGCTGCTCCGTCCAGTCTCTACATGACAAATAGACCAAACTACAAGTGGAGGAAAGTATGACGAGGATAAGGTATATAGAGCCCGTAGATAGCGATCTTTATCACGACACTCGGACAACGTTTTTGAACAGTGTAGTATCGCCTGGCACACAGGTTGAGGTTTGCAACGTTAGTCTGCCTCCTGAACTGGCTGGCCCGATGCTGCCACCAGTACCTTTGTATATGAATGAGATTATCTCGGAAGTCTTAAAAGCAGAACAGGATGGTTGTGATGCTGCAATTATTGGTTGTTGCTCGGACCCTGCACTCCCCGAAGCACAGAGGGCAGCGAATATTCCTGTTATTGGTCCACTTCAAGCCGCTGCAGCCGCTGCAGCCAGTCGGGGCTTACGATTAGGAATTCTTGCTCCAGATGAGCATGCGTGGAAAACAACTGCGAATTGGTTGCGGGCTAACCTCCGACACTATGGTATGTCGGACGTTGTCGGGCCTATTCGTTTTGTACCCATGCATTCAAGCGAAGAAGAGGAAAGTCTAATTGGTAATACTACTTTAAGTTGCGCTGATGTTGATGAAAAATTTCGTGAACGCCTTATAAATAGCGCAGTCCCTGTTGCGCTAAAACTCCTTGAGGATGATGAAGCCCAAGCGATTCTGTTTGGCTGTACGCTCTGGGGGGGCATGATTGAGAGTATTTCATCACACGTCCCGGCGCTGTGCTTGGACCCTGTAATCACAGCGCTGCGGTGCGCAGAGATGCAGGCTAGTCTGTAAATTCATTGAGCATACAATACAAATGAGGAAACTTTGTGGCTAATCGAATTGGTGTTGATATAGGCGGTACTTTTACTGACTTAGTAATCGAAAGTAGTGGTCTTCCAAGCCGAGTTGGCAAGACTCTTTCTACGCCAGCCGACCTTGTTCAAGGAGTGTTAAAAGCAGTTGAGATTGCAGGTGCTGAACTTGATGATACCGAGCTTTTTGTGCATGGCACGACCGCAGGTATCAACAGTGTACTAGAAAGAAGGGGCGCGCGCGTTGCTCTTATTACTACCATGGGATTTAAAGACGTTTATATGATTGGGCGTGGACACCGTACAGACATGTATGACTTGCGTTATCGAAAGCCACCACCACTTTTGGGCCGGAATGCAATATTCGAGATTGAAGAAAGGTTGGCTGCTGATGGTAGCATTATTTTGGAAATTAACGAGGGATCTCTAGGGGCTGTAGCAGATGCCATTAAGTTCGAAAAGTTTGAATCAGTTGCTGTCTCACTACTGCATAGTTATGTAAATCCGGAACATGAACTCTACGTGAGAAAATATTTACAAGAACATCTAAATACCATTCCTGTAGTGCTGAGTCATGAAGTAGCGCCAGAATGGCGAGAGTATGAGCGGACGTCTACAACGGTTACATCCGCATATATTACCCCAATTGTTCGCGATTATCTCCATCGTCTAACAACTGAGCTGGATAATAGAGGTCTCACTGTGCCCGTTCATATCACGCAGTCCAATGGTGGAGCAATGTCTGCTCGGCAAGCAGCTAATCAAGCAGTGCTGACATTATTTTCAGGCCCTGTTGGTGGAGTTGTCGGTGGTCGTGAGGTTGGGCGGGCTATAG
>PBOB01000039.1 GCA_002724185.1 Acidiferrobacteraceae bacterium
GAGCTTGCTAGTGATATTCATGTTCGAGCAAGGAATGGTGAGTTCACCCAACAGACAATTGATACTGGCATCTTAACCAGGATGAAAGACCTCATTAGAAAACATCTTTCTGATGACGACTACCTCCGCTCCATGAAGGATAGTGACGGCTTCGAGATTGATCCTATTAGAGAAAACAGGAAGCCATACGGAGGATTGGCAAAGCACAAGACCATATTGGACAATTTGTTCTTTGAGAGAGAAAGCTCTGCTGATGCGGTAAAGGAAGCATTTGGCGTAATTAGCCAAAGTGACCATAGGACCTGGGAGGCAGATCCTAACATGGTTAAGAAGTGGATGGAGTCTCTTAGGGGCACAACTTACAACAAGCAGATTCCGGTACTTCTTAATTACCTAAGATCTACAAAAGAGCTCTTTGATAAGCTTGTTCATGATGGCCATTATGGTGGCGCTTCAGGAACTCCTCACGCCAGAGAGGTGATGCGTCGTAGGTTCGGAAGAACATATACGGATAAACAATGGAACGGTCTCCTTGAAAGACAAGCTCAAAAAATAAACAAGATGCACAAGGAGGCTCTTGAGCTTAACGAGAAATTTACAAGCCCAGAGATGAGACATGCTCTTGCTTGGATAGCTGCAACAGCAAGAGAGGGCTCTCATTCTGAGCTTAGTAGGCTAAGAGCTTCATCAGGAGCCAGCCCTATCAATATGGCTCTGGGGGGAGCTGCTATCGGTGGGTATCTTGGTGGTATTCCTGGGGCTCTTGCTGGTGGAGTTATTGGCGGGGCCGCAAGGCCAGCCGTAGATTTATTCACGACCAGAGTGGGAAGCGAGAAGCTCTATCTTCGTCAAATTGGCATGATTGAGGCAATGTTTAAAGCTGGTGAAGAAACTCTTGATAGCTCAATTGATTCATTCACTAAGGGCCTAAAGGATAAGGGGCCTATTGAGGGAAGAGGCGTTCTTAAGTATCCAAGAGCTCTAATCTCCAGGCAGATTGCTCTTCAGGTAGAAGGAAGTTCACACTTTACTGCTGGCATTGTTGGCCCCCAAGAAGACTGGGAGAAAGAAAAGAAGAAAGAAAAGCTCGCAAGCGGAAACAAGTTTGGAGCTGAAGAATTTGATAATGCCAGAATAATATTCAGCGGTCTAATGGAGAATCCAGAAATGCTGGATAGAGTTATCAAGTTCTCTGTTGGTGAGCTTGAGGGGGCCACTCCTCAGCTGGCCTCTTTTCTTTATGATCACTGGAAAAACGCAATAGTGGAAATGGCAAAAGTGATCAATAAGGCTTCTCCTCCCGTGGATAAGTCAAAAGTCTTTGCCGAGAAAGCATCTCTTCCTGACTCAGTTCTTCATGATGTTGGGGAAAAGCTTAAAATCTTTGATCATAACTCAGTCGCCGTTCTTAAAAAAATGAAAGACGGAACCCTTACCCAAAGCGATGTGGACTTCTTTAAGAGAATTAATCCGCTTTTATGGGGAGCAATGACAGAGAAATTCATGGTGATTCTTCAGGACGAAGAGATCAGAGATAATCTGAACGAGCAGGAGAAGCGAATGATAAAGCTTCTAATTGGTGAAGGGGAAAACACAGCTCTTCACTCAGCTCTTCAGAATAATTATCTGCCCGCAGGAGAGGGAGAAGGAGGGGGAATGATGGGCCAGCCACAAAGAAAAGGTAGCGCCAAGAAGATGGACCTTCCCACAGGCCAGACAATGATGGATATAGTAGAACGAGGACCAACGGGTGCAATGGCTGGAACAGCCCTCGCCTGATAGGAGTTTGAAGTGCCGAATATTAGTGAACTCACCGACTCAGGGTCCTCTGTCCAAGGGGATATCATCCGGAAGGGTGCGACAGATTGGGAGGTAGGTAGCAATAATCTAGGAAACCTGAAGGATGCGATTATCTCCTCTGTTCAGGGTGACGAGGTTCTTTCCTACAGCTCCTCATCCAACAAGTGGGTCAACTCCAATCTGGCGACACTGATTGCCAGTAACAGTGTAACCATTGGTCTCTTGTC
Organism: Acidiferrobacteraceae bacterium; assembly: GCA_002724185.1. GTDB lineage: Bacteria > Pseudomonadota > Gammaproteobacteria > Arenicellales > UBA868 > CAJXWH01. The sequence goes on from PBOB01000039.1 coordinate 2,028, forward strand.
GGACATTGTTGAGGATGTAACTCCTCAGCTTGGCGGGAATCTGGATGCCAACGAGAAAGAAATCACAAAAGCCAATCGGTTGGTTATTGAGGCAACGACAGGCCATGAGAAGAGCAGCCTTGTCATCTCTAACGGGTCTTTAACCGAGCCAAGATCTGCCCATGAGATTTATATCCTCAAAGACCAAACAACCACTGGAACCTCCCAGGCAAATCTAACTACTGGGGGAGCTGTTCTTTGGATTGGCGGAGATACCACAGGTACAAACTCAGTAGAGGTCCCTCTTGATGGGGTTCTTTTTTATGATCTTGACCTGATTGGAATTGACGTAAGCGACTCAACAAAACAAGCAGTATGGCGTCAAAAAGGGGCATTCACCAGAAGCTCCTCTGCTGTCTCTCAGAGTGGCGCAACCATAACTGAAGAGGTTCTTGGCCAGACTGGAAGTTGGGCTTGGGACTTTAATGTTAGAACCACAACTTCAAGCACAAGCTCAATAAGTGTCTATGTCGATGGCGGAACAGCGAGCCAGGTGATTCGTTGGACTGGTTGTCTCCGAGTAACCAAAGCTGTCTGATAGGGGTTAAGAATGTCTACCAAGGGAATTAAGTTCAAAAAAGGCACTGGCGCTGATGACCAGCTCATTACCACTGAGGGCAGTGGAAACCTGGAGATTAAGGCCGGGGTTGGCGGGAAGGTCACACTTGGGGATGATAAGCTCAAGTTTCCTGATTCTGATGGAACTGATGGTCAGGTAATTAAGACTGATGGTGCTGGTAATCTCTCCTTTGGGACTGGAGTCGCTGGAGGTGGTGAAGCAAATGCCGGGAACAACCTTGGTTCTGGGGAGGGCATTTATACTGAAGTCATCAATGAGAATCTTCAATTTAAGAGCCTTGTTGAGGGGAGTGGCATAGACATAACGTCCAATAGCACAACCATCACCATTGCGGCTGATGGAGGGGGAGGAGGAGGCTCCTCAACCCTGGACGGGCTCTCTGATACGGAAGTTACTGGTTCTGAATCTGGTGGAGAGATTCTTATTCATGATGGGTCTGATTCCTGGGACAGCAAGTCTGTCTCTGGCGACATCGCCATTAGCGAAGAGGGCGTCACAACCATTCAGGCCGGCTCCGTTGAAAACTCCATGCTGGCCAGTGGCGCTGTTACTAACGCTAAGGTTGCGAGCAATGCCGCCATTGACCCTTCTAAGATTGCCACTGGGTATCCCGCAGGGAATCTCTCTGGGACAATTGCGAACAGCCAGTTAGCCAATAAGACAATCACGATTACTGCTGGAGATGGGCTCGACGGGTCAGGGACTCCTGAGCTTGGCCAAAGTGTCACCCTCTCGGTAAAAACAGACAACTCTACCCTTGAGAAATACAATGATGAAGTCAGGGTAAAGGACTCTGGCATTACAAATGCCAAGCTAGCAAATGAGTCTGTCTCAATTACCGCAGGTGATGGCCTTACGGTTACAGGCGGTGGAACTGCAACTCTTGGAGGCTCCGCTATCTCTCTCGCTGTTGGGGTCGATGACAGCACCATTGAGGTTAATAGCTCAGACAAGTTACAGCTTAAGGCTGATGGCATCAAAGACACACATATTGACTTTGGGACAAGCTCTGGGCAGGTTTCTACCGCAGACATTCCAGAACAAACCAATCTCTACTACACAGACGCCAGGGTTCAGACGAAGCTTGACGCACACACCCCCAACACCCACTCCCACGCCCTTGACGACATGACGGCTCCCGACGCCCCTGTTGATTTCAGCGGGGAGAACATCAAAGACGTTGGTCGAATTGACATAAAGGAAGGCGATGAGCCTGGTGATGGGACTCTTGGCAGCAACACAGGAGCCATTTATGCGAAGTCTGACGGCAAAATATACTTCAAGAATAACGACGACAACACTTACGACCTTACTGCTGGTGCAGGGTCTGGGTCTGGCTCTGTAACCTCTGTTGATGTTGACGAGGGGAACACCGGGCTAACAACATCTGGCGGACCCGTCACGACCTCGGGAACCATCACCCTTGGTGGAACTCTTAATATTGCAAGCGGGGGTACAGGCGAAAACACAGCACAGGAAGCCATTGATGCCTTAACTGGCGTAGGTGATTCTGGCGTCAGTGTTGGAGAGGTTCTGACTAAGGCATCCGACGGTAAGGCTAAGTGGGAGGCGGGTGGCTCTGCCCTGACGGTTAAGGAGTCGGACGGTAGCCCATCGGTCTCAAATGTTTCAACGATTGAGTTCAACAACGCGGCGGGTTTTGTCGTGACTGATGAGGGGTCCGGGACTGCAAAGGTTGACCTGGGGTCTCACTGGAAAGAGCTGGAGGTCGAGGGGGCAAGCAATCTTATCCCTGATGGAGAAGAAGACCTCGCCATTCTGAAGGGTGATAATATCACCTTTAGCACAGACACCTCTTCCGCAACCAAGAGCCTGACGATTGGAACAACGGGTCTTGCTGATGCGGTCCACTATCACACCCTCGATAGCCTAACTGACACGGACTTCAGTGGCCAAACCGACGCCCATATTCCCGTCTACGACGACGCCACAGATAAGTGGGAGAACAAGTTACTCTCTGGCGATGTGACGATGACCAAGGAGGGGGTGGTTACGGTTGTCAACGATTCTCACACCCACAGCACCTACGCAGCAACATCCCACAACCACAGCGGCGCGGATATCACTAGCGGGGACATCTCCCTGACGGGGGAAATCTCAGCGGGCGAGTTCACCGCAGACACAGGGACGGGTGCCGATGATGGTCTTGGCTTTGACGGTGTCGGGAAGCAATTTGCGGGGGTTCAGTACGGCAACGGGCAGACCGGCGCGTCCACCATCCGCATCAACTCCCAGGATTCTGTTGACATCAACCTGGACACCAACAGCAATGATGCAAATGGGCAGTTCGGGGTTTATACTGGCTCAACAGAGCTGTTCAAAGTTGACGAAAGCGGCGTCACGACGACAACCACGTTCGCAGGGAGCGGGGCGAGCCTCACAAATATCCCTGTAGCGCAACTGGACGGCCCTGTTGCAATAAGCAAAGGCGGCACTGGGGAGGACACAGCACAGGAGGCAATCGACGCACTCACGGGCGTAGGCGACTCAAGCGTAAGTGTTGGGCATGTGCTTACAAAAGCGAGTGATGGTAAGGCTAAGTGGGAGGCGGGGGGAAGTGGGTCATTCGACCCAGACGGCGCACAACTGTTCAACGAGTCGGCGGCGGCGGTTGACTTCCAAATCAAGGGAGACACCGAAGACGATCTTTTTTATGTGGACGGAAGCGCAGACGCTATCGGCATCGGGACCAATACACCAGAAACTTTTGATAGTGGTATCCTGCATATCAAAGGGACCACACATCAAGAGGGACAAGTCCAGTTTCGCAATAACGGTCAAATTGTTGGTAGACTTTACCCCATAGGCACAGCTTCGTCCCCCTCTTTGGAGTTCCGCACAGGAGGCAATTACGAGCTTCTGACTATGACCGGAACCGAAGTTATCATTAACGACGATTCGCGGTCTGACATTGATTTCAGGGTAGAGTCTGAGAACGAAACCCATGCGCTCTTTGTTGACGCGTCCACCGATGGCGTGGGCATTAAGACCACGCCCAACGCAAGCGCAGCGCTGCATGTGAAGGGGACAACGTGGTTAGAGGGAGAAACTAAGTTTTACAGTGGGTCTAACCTTGCGGCGAGACTTTTTCCAGCAGGGGCCAACATACTCAAGTCCACTGATGCGGGCGGGTACTCGCACATAATGATGAGCGGGGACGGTGTTACACTAAACGACAACAATAAAGCGACGTTCGACTTACAGGTTAAAGGGGACACTGAGGACCATCTCTTGTTTGCTGACGCAGGAACGGAGCGGGTCGGGGTCCTGAACTCTTCGCCCACCACAGAGTTGGATGTCACAGGGACGGTCAAGGCAACCGCATTCGAGGGCGATGGCTCTGCGCTGACCAACCTTCCAAGCGGGTCGTCCACGCTGTCGGGGTTGAGTGATACCAGCATAGCCAACACCGCAACAGGCCATGCGCTAAGGATGGATTCGCAAGGGAATTGGATTAACGACGCA
>PBOB01000040.1 GCA_002724185.1 Acidiferrobacteraceae bacterium
CTACAACGTATCCGGTAATCCGGCAATTTCACTACCCCTTCATATGACGCCGGATAATTTGCCTATCGGTGTAATGCTTGGAAGTAAGTTTGGAAACGAGGCATTGCTGATCAGTCTGGCTTCACAATTGGAGGAGGCGTTACCGTGGAATAATCGGCATCCAGACGTGAGTGCTTGGAACCTGACGGATCCGAATCGTAGCTAGCATCTGGTCACGAGATCAGGCTCATTAGCAGATTAGAATTTTCGAAGCCCACCATTTAGGGACAGACATGTTCGGAACATGGGGTTCGCTTTGCCTAACTCGAATCACATTCCTCATATTTTCTAGTCACTGATTTTCCGGTAGTGTGGCGAATCCTATTCTCATCGGCAGAGTCTAAGTGAAAGACCGGAAAAGTTTCGGTTTATCAGTTAAAACACAACAACTTTATTAGACACGGGATTGTAATTTCGTAAACTGCATAACGAGACGACACTGAGTGTTCGAACCCCTGGGGTCATGATGAAAAATGAAATAACTAAATTAGTTCGCGATTCCTTTCAGGAGATCAGAGCTGAGACGATTGGGATCGCCAGGGAGTTGTGGTCTCTGGCCGAGATTGGAATGCTGGAAAAACAATCCTCAAGCCTGCTGACAGATTGGTGCGAAAAGAATGGTTTTGTCGTAGAGAAATCAGCCGGGGGTTTGCCGACGGCCTTCACTGCCCGATATGGAAAAGGCAAACCGTCGATCGGCATATTGGCTGAATATGATGCGCTTCCAGGCTTGGCAAATTCGGCATTGCCGCGACGTGACTTTGTAGAAAGAGGCCCAGGACATGGCTGTGGTCACAATTGGATCGGTGCCGGAACAACTGGCGCTGCAATCGTGGCAACAAGAGTCCTTTCAAAGCTGGACATCGATGGAGAGATCATTCTATTTGGATGTCCGGGGGAAGAACTGTTGTGGGGCAAGGTAGCCATGTTGCGGGAAGGTGTTTTTGATAACACAGACGTTTTGCTTGCGACACACGGCAGTAATAAAACAGCGGCCAAAGTCAGGCCGAATCAGTCCTTGGTAAGTGGGGAATTTGTCTATTCCGGCGAAGCGGGTCATTCGAGCCGTGGCGGATCCCAAAATGCGCTGGACTCAGTTGAACTGGCCGTGCAGTCACTGGAAAGGTTGCGCGCGCACCAGTTCCCAGACTGTTCTGTAGAACATACGGTTCGAACCGGCGGATTGATGCCGAATATAAGCCCCGACGAGGCACGGTTGTGGGTCTATGTCAGGCACGTGGACTATGAGCGAGCCAAGGAGGTCTATCACTACGTGGCTCGTATTTGCCAGGGTGCGGCTTCATTAAACAATACCCAATGCCGGGAGCAGTTTCTCACGGCAACGCACAGTTATCTGCCGAACGAAACGATCGGAAAGTTATTGTTTCGCCAGCTCAAGACCGTGGGTCCTCCAAAATGGACAGATGAGAATATTGAATGGTTCCAGGATCTGGTATCAGCCTGTGCTCCCGGCGAGGAGTTTGAACTGCATCGTGGAATCGACTACATCGACGATGCATATGACATGTCCAGTCAGGATGACGGGGAGGCGAGTTGGCATATTCCATTGGGCCGGGTGAGTTGGGCACTGCCGTCGGCAGTGCCGTTCCATCATTGGGCACGGACAGCCTCCGCCGGGAGTGACGCAGAGATTCCCTCAGCCCTGGTTGCATCGGAAGCTTTGGCACTCGCTGCGGTTGAACTGCTCAGTGAACCAGAGATCGTCAAGACCGCTCGTGCCGAACTGGATCAGCGCCGAGGTGCCAAACCGGGACCACCGCTGGTGGGTGCATTCCAGACATTTACAGGTGATCCGGATTCATTCTGGAACAACACCTGGGCCGAAGCGTTAACGATCGAGGAAGCGGCTGAAAAAAACTCTGCGCAATGAAAGACGGTTCTTCTTCAGCTGCTGATGTGTCCGCTTACCTGGTGGATGAGAATCCCATACCGGTATCGATCATCACGGGGTTTTTGGGTAGTGGAAAAACCACACTACTCTCCCGAATCTTAGACTCGGATGCTTTTTCTAACACCGCAGTCATTGTGAATGAACTGGGTGAGATGGGCCTGGATCACCTGCTTTTGGAGGTGGCCGATGAGCAGTTGGCCTTGCTGTCCAATGGATGTCTGTGCTGTCAACTGCGCAATGATCTTGTCGATACGATGCGCACCCTTCTGGATAGGGCGACCCGATCAGAAATACCGGAGTTTGAACGGTTGGTCATTGAGACAACAGGAATAGCCGATCCAGTCCCGATCATACAAACGCTGATGACGGATCCATTACGATTCAGCCGGTTTCGGCTCGCCGGATTAACAACGGTGATTGACGGTGTACTGGGCGCACAGGCGCTGGACAATTTTTCAGTGTCGGTCAAGCAAGCGGGGCTTGCGGATTGCCTGATCGTCTCTAAAATGGATTTGGCAGAAGATTACAGGTCCTTGCAGAAAAGAATCAGAAACATTAATTCGACTGCACCAATTCTCTGTTCGTCCAACGGAGTGATTGATCCGACACTGTTGCCCGGGTTTGGAGAGGAGAAATCAGTCCATTCGGCAAAAACTATGGACCTAGATCGCAAACCGGCTCATGGTGATGGGATATTCGAGGTTTCAAGAGCATTCGAAGGCAGGATCGAATATTCCGCGTTCGAGAGCTGGGTAAGCCAGCTTCATGACCGGTATAGGGGTAATCTGCTTCGAATGAAAGGAATTATTCACTTTGAAGGGCAGGAGTTACCTTCTGTGGTGCAAGCCGTTCAACACATACGTTATCCCTTGGAGAATTTGCCGTTCCAGAGAGATGCAAAGACCAGTCGACTGGTGTTGATCGGGCAGGAAATGTCTCGCCATGAACTCATTTCTGCTCTAGAAGAATTAGCACAACTCGCGAATCGTTAGTCGACGAATGTGTTTATGTTACCCTCTTCCTTAAGTCGATAAATATTTTGATCATCCATCGTGCAGTCCTAGCTCAAGAGATCGCTCGCTGTCATGCGTAAGAGCCGAATTTCGACATGCACGACGCCGGATGTAGCACTTGCTTGGTCGTTGCGCTTTCTTTGTTTGTGATATGGTTACAGCCGTTTGGTAGATGGAAAACCACTTTTTAGAAAAGGAGCATGCCTGTGTATATCAGAGTAACAACCTATGGCTTCGATGAAACGCGGATCGGCGAAGCTCTCGCGAAAATGGATGCGACGATACGGGATGATCTCAAGGCCATAGCCGGATTGGAATCTGTTGAAGAATGCCGAATTGGCGAAGGGCAGGCGATGATTATCGCGAGATACGATAGTGAGGCATCAGCTACGGCGGCACAGGAGAAAATACAGGTGATTTTTGGCGACATGGCCGAATTTATGACCAGTCCACCTGAGATTAAAAGTGGAGATGTGATCTGGACGTTATAGATCGTTCCGAGAACGTTCCAAACGTCCCGCAAAGGCAGGGTATTGATTTTTTTGAAGTCCAAAGAAATATCTTGGCCGACGAATTGGTAAATCATTGTTCAGAAAATTGAGGAGAAACTTATGTCAGATTTTCAGATTGCGACCGACTTTTTTCATGCCTGTGAATCTTTGAAAGGATGGGAAGGGTGTAAGGGATTTGTTGCAGACGGGGCCGTCTTTGCTGCTCAGTGTGAGCCATTAACAGAAATTACGACAGTTCAAGGGTATTGCGAATGGATGGCGGCTGTGGGGAACGGGCCACTCAAGGGATGCACTTACAACCTCCATAGCTCATCCTATGATGAACAAAGCCGGACCGCTCTGTTCTTTGCAACGTTTACCGCGAGCCATGTGGGTGATGGGGGCCCGGTCGAGCCGACCCAGAAACAGACCAATACAGACTATGTATACGCGCTGACAATGGACGGGGCGGGTAAAGTGACCAAGATGTGTAAGATCTGGAATGCCCCTTGGGCTCTGAAGGAGCTTGGCTGGGGATAAAGCCAGGCTGTACTGACTGAAGTTTCTACCGACAGGCAGATGAAAGTTCAGCCTGGGTGGAGCCCTGCGCGTTTGGGCCAAAATCGGAGACTGCTTTTGCGACAATTTAGTGCGCCAATCCGTTTGATAGGGAGTCGTTGAGATGAGTTTTTTTGAGAAATTTGAAGCAGCAATGGAAAACAGAGACCTGGACGCGATGATGGCGCTTATGCATCCGGATTGGACCATGGTGATGCACTCGACGGGAAAGGTCGTCCAGTTGAATGAATGGAAGGAAATGTTCGGTAATGTAATTGCGGGTGACAATTTTAAGCGAGAGAAAGTCAGATGCATCTACGAGAACGATGACATTATGATCAGCCATTCGTTTATCACGTTCCCGAATGGAACAACCGATGCCGTGATGTATGTTGGGATACTTAAAGACGGCAAGCTGTTCCGGTCGGAAACTGGCTCGACACCCTTGAAGACGTAGTTCAACCTCTTAGAGCTAAAAGGACGCCTTGACTCAAGACAATCCCGGCTCTGAAGAGATTTTTACTTTGGTTTGCAAAGTAATACCCTACTGACGGTGTCCCAGACGATGGTCTCTCCGAAAACAAAGAAGAATATGAGTCAGGTCGTACAGCCAGGCGAAGGGGAAAGCTACTGGCAACCCGTCCCAGCCAACGGGTTCGTGGAAATTGCCTTGGCACAGGCCAAAAGCAAAGAGGCCGCAGGATTAGATGTCGGTACGCAGGAGGTAGCGGCCGGGTGTGCAGTTCGCGAGCATGTGCACAACCACCACGAAGAAGTGATCTTCGTCCTGGATGGTGACGGTAGGGCAGTCATTGATGGCAAAGACTATCCAATGCGTTGCGGTACCATTTTGTATCTGGCACCCGGCAGCCGACATCAATTCATAAACCAGGGCGATGCGCCGCTCCGGTTCTGCTTTGTCCTGATGCCAGGCGGACTGAAGGACTTCTTCTCTGCTGTCGGCAGGCCGCGGACCCCGGGCGGAAATCCACCGGAACCCTTTGATCGTCCGTCTGATGTTGAGGCCATAGAAAAACGTACGGTTTTTGGCGACCTAGACTGATAAAAAGGGTGGGGTGGATTCTTCTCCTGCTGATGAATCAGAGGAACGGATAAAGCAAAGAAGATATGTCGGCTGTCAACGTTTCAATTCTATTTGTCGGGCAAGCCGTAGGGCTTTAGGGTCTCAATAATATCGTCAAGATAAGCTTTATCTTTTCTTGAAATAAATTCTTTGTGGATTCTTTCGGCAGTTTTTCCTTTGCCGTCTATGCTGCGCTGCATTTCAAACATTTCTTTGGCAAGCTTCTCATTACCCTGTTTTTTGTAGATGTATGCCAACAACATATAAAGTGTCTGATCAACCCCAGTCCAATTATGCTTCTTCGTCAGCTGTGCTTTGGAATATTCAATGGCTTTCTCATAATCCCCTTTTTCTGTTAAGGCATGCGCATACATGTATCTAAATGCAGCAGTGTGGTGGGGATTAATAGAAAAAACGCGTTCATAGCTTGTTATAGCAGACTCTAGGTCACCGCAGGAGTGCACAACTAAGGCCGATAATCCAATCTCAGAAGATGTTTTCGATACTTCAAGCAATTTTGGAATTCGGGCACAAGCAACATCGTGCTTGCCTGAAAATAGTTCAATAAGCCCTACCAATGTCATTGAAGGCGCCCATTCCGGGTTTGCCTGCATCGACTCAAAAGCGTAGTCATACGCTATCTGCATATCTTCCTTTGGATTTTTTGAAAGCCCTAACGTTACTTTTCTCCAGTGAATCCAGCCGAGCATTAATGTCAGCCTGGAATTATCCGGTTCCAATGCGATCGCTTCTCTCCAAAGTTTTTCCGCTTTTTGAGTGCCTTCAACAGTTTTGCCCTGAAACGCAGCTTCAGCATAAATGTGCTTTTTGTAGACCTCTGGGTTCCTTGAGATGTCTTGATGTATGCCTCCACTTCTAAATTCAATCTGAAACTGACTCAGAATAGACAGAGCCAATTCATCTTGTATTTCAAAAATATCTTTGTTGTCTTTGAAGTCATAAATATTTGACCAAATCGTTTCATTCTTTGATAAATCAGACATCTGAACAGTAATTCTGAAGTTTCCTTCCCCGCCTTGAACGTCACCACGCAAGATATACTGAATGCCATACGTTCCTTTGATCTCTTCATCCATTAGTTCATTTTCCTGGATGAATTTACCAGTGTTTCGTGACGGAATTAGGAGTTGTTCATTTTGTGAGAGTGTCGAGATAAGATTACTAGTGATGCCCACACCAATAAAATCATTATTTTCATTACCCGTATGATTTTCGAAGGGCATGATCAGGACAGAAGGTTTGTCAGAAGTGAGTACCTTTGTCTTACTCTCAGTTTCACTATTCCAAACATCAGAATAAAAATAGAGGATTCCCACCAGTCCGATAATCAGTACGGCCGCAATCGGGCCTAAAACAGCGATGTTCGTTTTCGATGCTGTTTTTAACTTCCTCTTCTGAGAAGGGTCCAGGAGTACATCAAAGACATGAAATTCATTCTGTTTGACTTTTTGTATTCCCAGGTCGTTGAATGAAATTTTGGTCTTGGGTGCAACCAGGTCGTAAACACTTTTCGATATAGAGATGCCGCCCGGTTGGGCGAGGGCTTCCAACCGAGCTGCTATGTTTACACCGTCACCGAGGAGATTACCGTCTTTTTCAACAACATCTCCCATGTTGATACCAACACGAAATTCTAATTTTACTGCTGTGTCATCGGATGAATTTCTCTTCTGTATCTCTTTCTGAAAATTTACACCACATTCCACAGCATTAACGGCGCTCGGAAATTCTGCAAGAACCGAGTCACCAGCGGTATTAAAAATAGCGCCTTTGTATTTGTTTAGAACCTTTTGTAATATTTTGTAAGATTCATCATAACTGTCGAGGGTGGCGTTCTCGTCCTTTTCCATATGTTTGCTGTAACCGACTACGTCCGTTACGAATATCACAGCAATCTTGCGATCGATTTCGCCGTTGCTCACTAAATGTTTCCCCAGTTCCTTGGTGACTTCCAGTAGATTGCTCTAACAGCAGCTTCGATTCTGATCGCCATCAGTACGCGCTAGACTAACAGATACCCCGCCATAGCGAGGTCCATATTCTTTGGTGTTCTCTATGGTTAGGGCATGGTTTAATCCTCCTCCGGGGCCTCAGTCAGGGCATGGCCCCCGCAGGCCCTTCAAGAACAATGTCCGGGAATGTTCATAAAACCGGTGTTTAGGGTATTTTTGTAATAATCCAGAACTGGCTAGAAACAATGCAGGTATGAGAACTGTTAGGGCGCTATTGATCGGTTCCTGGGAGCATTCGTTGAGCGTACTCTTCTTTTTCAGATTAATCTGGTAAACAGCGAATATCCGGGAACTAGTGGATGAAACATCACGCATTACGCTACGTAAGAGCTCTTTCCCTGATGTTGATTGGGACCGGGTTTTCAACAGTCGAAGCTCTCGATATCAGAGACTTGGAGATTCTCGCTGCGAGTGGAGCCTGCACGAGCTGCAACCTAATTCGCGCGGACCTTTCCGGCGCTGATTTGGCCGGTTCTGATCTAAATAAGGTATCACTGATTGGGGCAAATCTGACCAAGGCAAATCTCAAAGGCGCCAATTTGAACTGGGCAGTGTTGCGGATGGCGACTTTGCGAGGCAGCGATTTATCCAACGGAAGACTCATCAGGGTAAATCTTCGAAATGCTGATCTGACCGGTGCTAACCTTTCCGGAACTGATCTATTCGGGGCATACCTTCGGGATTCAAATCTGACGGGCGCAAATCTTCAGAATGCCAATATGACCGGTGTGATCCTCACCGGGGCGGTGTTCTGTGGGACCATCATGCCTGATGGTACAACAAACAACTCGGACTGCTAGAAAATTCGAATGAGTCATCGTCCTTCCGGAATTATGAAAAAGAGTAGAGGGTTGAGCGGATGAGTAGACAAGTAAACGTTAGTCGAACGGGTTTTATGAGTAAAGATGAATGGTCGAGTCGGGTCGAGTGTGCCGCTGGCCATCACCTGCTCGAACTCTATAACCTGACAGATTTGGTTGAGGGCGTATTGGCCGTACGGGTCAAAGGTGAATCAGAGGCGTATTTATTGAAGCCATATAGATTATTCTTCGACGAGGTGAGCGCGTCTGATCTGGTTAAAGTGCGGTTTGATGAGGAGCCAGATGCTGGCCCGGGCAGACCATTGAATTATGCGTCTTGTAGTCAGGCAAAGGGTGTTCTCGAGGCACGAGAAGATATAAATTGTGTTTTACATACACACATACCTGCCTCCACAGTGGTTGCATCTACTGAAGGTGGCTTACAGCCTTTGATTCAGCACGCGCTGATAGTGCTTAACGAGATTGTCTATGTGGACTGCGATATTAAAAACGACGAGGAAGCCGTTGAGAGCATTTTGAACGAAATGGGGGACAAAAAGATCGCCATGATTAGGAACCATGGCATCCTGGTGGCTGCATCAAGTGTCGCCGAAACCCTATTTCTCACCATAACGCTGGAGTATGCTTGTCAATGCCAGCTATCTGGATTGCAGACCGGGAGGAAAAATTATTTCTTCGACAGCAAAACTGCACAAGAGTTATCAGAAGAATTTGTGCATAACCCCAATAACAGAAATATTTTTGATGGCTCACTCCAGTGGGAAGGGTGGTTAAGAAAGCTTGATCGAATGAATTCGTGCTATCGATCATAAAGAACCGGAAGGGGTGGCCATTCTCACTATCCAATGAAAACTGTTTTTATCGTCCATTGTTTGTTTCAGACCGAATTTTAGCGGGGTTTGTATTGCATGGTTGATCACGAACAATACATGCGTATCGCATTGGAAGAAGCTGAGCGAGGCGCAGCAGAAGGAAATGTCGCCGTGGGTTCGGTTCTGGTCGACGGACACAATGTGGTGGCGCGTGGGCGTAATCTTGTCATATCCACTTCCGATCCCACTGCTCATGCGGAAACGGTCGCCTTGCGTCACGCCGGCGAGCAGCTTGGGCATACAGACTTTTCAGATTTGACGCTCTATACCACTTTCGAACCCTGTCCCATGTGCTGTGGAGCGATATTGGCCAGCGGTGTACGCGTACTGGTAATGGGTGCGCGTTACGACTTGAAAGAAAGTCGCTGGGGCCGATATACGGTCGAATCCCTGCTCGATCTGACAAACAGCGCGGGTCAACTCATCGTAATCACTGGGGTTTTGACCCAGGCCTGTACAGATGTGAGACAACTCGAAGCCGAATAACAGCAGAAAGCTTTGCAGCATCAATCAAGTGTTCGGACTGCGGCATTGAGTAAAAAGGGTTGTATTTCGCGAATGACATAGCCGGCAATAGGTCGTCGGCCAAATCGGTTGCGCTAGATACCAGGCTATCTCCCAATGTTAAGTATTGCCGACCAAGGCTAGGCGCCTGATGACTAATCTCTGAAATAGCAAGAAGGGAGCTATTAATTCAAACACTGAAGCAGTGGTTTGACCTGACACTTGGAAAAAAGCTTTAGCTGGTTGCGGTGAATTTCTCTACCTGTCTGTAAATAACAGGACAACACATCTTATCGGGGGTTTCGTATGTTTATTTCGCTAAATGACGTGGATCTGTTTTACAAAGTGGAGGGGGCTGGTGACCCCGCCCTGGTGATGCATGGAGGTTTAGGCGCTGATCACACCTGTTTTGTTAATTCAGGCTTTAACAGGCTTGCCAACAGCCTCGAGTTGACCTATTACGACCATCGTTGCAATGGGCGTTCTTCATGTCCCGGTATCGAGAGCATGACCCATGAGAATCTCGCTGGTGACGCGGACAAGTTGCGGGCTGCATTAGGACACGAACGGATTACCGTCATAGGTCATTCATACGGTGGAATGACCGGATTGGAATACGCGTTACGTCATCCATCACACCTGCGAAGACTAATCCTGATCACAACATCACCAACTTTTGCACGTAAAGAGGCCAGGGAGATCGCCCAGCGTCGTGCACCAGAATTGATGGAAACGGTGGATAAAATATTGAATGCGGATTGTGAGAGTGACGAAGGTTTTGTGCAGCTCCTCACTGATGCCGCGCCGCTGTATTTCAGAGACTTTTCTCCTTTTCGGAGTCAGTTTACAGAGATAGCCAAGGACATTATTCCGAAGGCCGGGGCATTTCGACATTCATTTTTGAAGTTGTTGCCAGGTTTCGACCTTCGGGACAAGCTGACGAGCATCGATGTCCCTGTTTTAATCCTTGCTGGTCGTCACGACTGGATCACGCCGCCTAGTCAATCAGAATTTATGCACGAACATTTACCAAATTCTGAACTGGTCATTTTTGAAAAGAGTGCTCATTGGGTCTATATCGAAGAAGAAGAATTATTCCTCGAAAAGGTAAACGATTGGCTCTCGAGAACTTAATGGTCAAATTATCGAAGCAGATACTATTGAGAAGGACCACAATATAGGCCTTGTCCTGCCCATAAGACACGCCCGAAACATACTTCGTTTGACGATTCTCTAAATTGAGAATAGAGAGAGAAATTTGAAATTAGACTATTTGTTTGTGAGGCAGTGAATGCTCTTACAGGGACATATACAGTGTTAGTGAAGTATTGGTAATGATGGGCAAGGTGGATTTTGTAGAAATGAAGGGATACCCAAACCCGGAAACTCTGTTAGCGGGGTGCTTGTCTCAAAAAAATAACCCGACCCTATTCGACACCACGAAATCTAGGGTAGTGAAGGACGATCTTCTAGCTATCATCATGTTGGTTACGAGCGACCTGATAACCTAACTTCTACTGCAGAACAGAAAATTGAGGAGTTCGTATGTATTCGATCCGTGCAACATACATTCCAAGAGAAGACATGCGTTTTGATCGAAATTACTACGTTAAATACCACATGCCACTTGCGAGGAAACAGCTAACGGGCCGCGTTCGCTATTTGCAGATGCATGCAGAATTTGATATGCGTGTGCTGATGGGAGGAAAAGATCTTCGCTCACCGTGTGTATTCGTACTCCACGTTGAGACTAAAGAAGATGTCGAAGCCTTTCGTGAATTTCGTCGCAGCCCCGATGTCGTGCCATTAAGAGAGGATATCGAGAAATATACGAACTGCATTCCAGAATGGACAGTCGCGGAGGTCCTAAACCCACGTTAGGACCATAGTTGTAGTCGATTTTTGATAGCTTCTAAGGCTAAGAGTCCGCTCATACAGCCACACTATGAGGGGATATGTACATCTATGGGGGCAGAATTAAGGTGTCACTCTACCCAAGATAATTATGTATTGTGCTTAATCAAACCCACTTCCTTATGATTAATCTGTCCAACACGCCATAGTGGAACGATAGATATTTGTCGTCTAAAAGATATTTTCTTTGAATTCTCTCATGAGCCACTGCACATTCGTTGTTTTCGCATACTATTCTGAATTCAGAAGATACTGAATTTCATCAAGAACCAACTCAGTTGATTCCTTTTCGAGGTCTTGTCCGTCGAAGTTTTTGTTCTCATGAAGTATTGTTATTGCCGCGTTTTCAGTAAACATGCTTAACACGCCGTCTAAGGCTTTGGTTGTCCAGACTGCCTACAATTTTTCATATTAATCATAATTTCACCGTAACAAATGATCGTCAGTAGAGATTAAGCAATTTACTCCATACAAAAGTTAACTGGCAGAGATTCCTGCTCTTTATTCCTCTTTCCTCAACAGCTTCTTGACCAGGAACCACGCAGGTATAAGTGGCAGACACCATAGCACTGCCCATAGAAAAGTTAAGTTGAATAGATGGCTTACTGTGAGGCACAGCAATAAGAACACCGTATTCAGTACGAGGTTCGACTTCCCAAGGTTCCAACGATCAGTATCTTTTCTTGGTTCGTCACTCATGTTATCGCGCTTCTTTTGATATGCTAGCCATTCTGGACTGATGATACTGGGTCAGTCCAGAACGCCGGACCATTATGAAAAAAGCGTATATCAGCCTTGCTGCGATGCATGCATTGCTTTGACTAATTTTCTACCTGTGTCATCGTCTACTACTGGCGTTACAGTTGGGAAAGTACACTGCCCAGACCAGCTCATAATCCATGAGGTTAAGGCTTCTTGATTTTCGGATTCGACCACTATCCAACCGTTGCCATTTGGAACATCATGCCATCGGCCAATTTGTGTTACACCATCGGGGAATTCACCAGCGATCTGCTCCTCAGTCATGTTTGCGAAAAAGGCTTGAGTGTCGGCCTGCTTGTCACGGTCAAGTTGGTTGTACCCCGTCAGCGCCAGTTGGACAGAAGAGGATGATTGTCTAAGAGAGGGTTTTAGTTCATCGTTAACCTGAAGAGGAGACGATGATGACAGACAAAAGAAGCGCAGAAAAGACTGTTCGAGACATCCGTAGGGCCACCCGGCGCCATTATTCTGCCGAAGAGAAGATTCGTGTAGTACTGGAGGGTCTTCGAGGTGAAGACAGTATTGCTGAACTGTGCCGTCGCGAAGGCATCAACAGCAATGTCTATTACCGCTGGTCGAAGGAGTTCCTGGAAGCTGGTAAGAAACGTTTATCCGGTGATGTGGCCCGGGAAGCGACCTCCGATGAAGTCAAAGAGTTACGTGCAGAATCAGCAGCCTTAAAGGAGGCTCTGGCGGAACAGGTCATGGAAAACCGCCTGCTCAAAAAAAGCGTACTGGGGGATGGGGAGGACGATATATGAGATATTCGGCCTCGGAGAAGTATGAAATTATCCGTCTGGTCGAAGATTCGAGCTTATCTATCCGGCAAACGCTCAGACGGCTTGATATTCACCGCTCTACTTTCTACAACTGGTTGCAGCGTTACCAGGATAACGGAGTTGACGGCCTTGAGGATCGCAAGCCGACCCCGACGGTGGTCTGGAACCAGATTCCGCTGGATCACCGCGCTGCCATCATTGAACTGGCCCTGGACAAGCCGGCACTCTCTCCACGTGAACTGGCGGCTCGTTATACCGATCAACAGGCTTACTTTGTCTCGGAATCCACCGTTTACCGGCTATTGAAGGCACAGGACCTGATTACCAGCCCGGCGTATATCCTGATGCGAGCCAGTGACCAGTTTCAGCATCCGAGCAAAGCTGTCAATGAACTGTGGCAGACCGACTTTACCTATTTCAAGATCATAGGCTGGGGCTGGTATTACCTGTCCACAATACTGGATGATTACTCACGCTTCATCGTGGCCTGGCGGCTATGCACTTCGATGAGTGCCAGCGATGTCGCGGACACCCTGGATGATGCGTTGTGCTTTACCGGACTGGACCGGGTTAAGGTCAGGCATAAGCCAAGATTGCTCAGCGACAACGGCCCTTGTTATATCTCGGGTGAACTATCCGGGTATTTGCAAGAAAACGGAATGACCCATACCCGGGGTAGACCCTACCATCCACAGACCCAGGGTAAGATCGAGCGCTGGCATCGGTCCATGAAAAACCAGATTCTGCTGAATAACTACTATCTGCCCGGTGAACTACAGGAACATCTGCAACGATTCATTACTTACTACAACCATGAGCGCTATCATGAGTCGCTGGATAACCTGACACCTGCTGATGTGTATTACGGGCGAGGTCAGGAGATACTGGATCAGCGGGAAACAGTTAAATTAAACACCTTGGCCATGCGCCGAAAGATGCATTACGATAACCGTAATAATCTACACCTGATGAGCTGAACTGTCTCTTAAATCAGAAGCCCATCTGTCCAATTTGGTTTGACGACATACACAACGTCCGTGACTTTTTGACCCAGGTAAAGACCTTCTTCGAAACGCAGTACAGCAGGGTCGAATTCATCCTGTTGCAACGCTCTGTTGTGTCCAGCCGCTGGTGCCCCAATAGCCAATACCAGCACTATCACGATGTAGCGGAGTCTCAAGCTGAGCCTCCAATCACGTAAACGTTGAGCGCGACCAACAACCACATAATATCCACGAAATGCCAGTACAGGGCAGCGCCACGGTAAAAGGTGACCCTGTTGACTTTCATCAGTCCACTTGCGACAACACCAAACAGAAGCAGGTGGATAAGAAGTCCTACAACAACGTGGGCAGTATGCACACCGGTCAAGCCGTAAAAGCCCGTGGCGAAGACATTTGATCCAAGCGTGAAACCACCCAGAGCAAGGTGACGCCACTCATTAATATGGAGTACCACGAACAATAAACCTAAGGTAAATGTC
>PBOB01000041.1 GCA_002724185.1 Acidiferrobacteraceae bacterium
ATTTCTTTTTGATGAATATTCTGAAGAAGTACGGGAATCTTTCGGTTAGTGTCAATATTCATTGTTCCTCGTATAGTGCGAAGGCTAGATACGAGTTGCTGTAACCAGCTAACTTCTAGTACAGCAATGTTATCAATAAGTGCATGATCCCCAGTAGGATATGCTTGTGTCATAATGCTGCTAGAAGGTCGTTGAACAATTCTTGGGGCTATATTCTGCCAGAGGGCTTCGGTGATATATGGCATCAGCGGGTGCAGGATGCGTAAAGATCCGTCAAGCATATTGAGCAAAGTTAGTTGAATTCCAACACGTTTTTTTCCAGAAATTAATGGGTCTGCTAATTCGATTTTAGCGATCTCTAAGTACCAACTACAAAGCTCGTTCCATATGAAGGCGTAGATAGACTGGGCAACTTGGTCAAATCGGTAATGTGTAAATGATTCATCTACCTCTTGCGCAACTGACTGGAATCTTGAGGTGATCCACTTCTCGATAGTTCCCAATTCGTGATCGTAAGTGTTAGGCATATCGTCAGTGTTGATTAGTACAAATCGTGTGGCATTCCAGAGCTTATTGCAGAAATTTCTATAGCCTTCGATTCGTCCTAAGTCAAACCTAATATCTCGACCGTGAGTGGCCATGCTAGCGAAAGTGAATCTTAGAGCATCTGTGCCGTATGAGGGTATTCCATTGGGGAAATGACGTTTTGTGTCGTTTGTAATCTTTTGCGCCATTTTGGGTTGCATTAAGCCTGATGTACGTTTATGGATTAGTTCGTCTAGCTTAATGCCATCGATCAGATCAAGTGGGTCAAGTACATTTCCTTTTGACTTCGACATTTTCTGCCCGTCTCCGTCTCGTACTAGGCCATGTACGTAAACATCTTTAAAGGGGACCGAGCCAGCGAATTTCAACCCAAACATAATCATTCTCGCTACCCAGAAAAATATGATGTCAAAACCAGTGACCAATGTACTTGTCGGATAAAAGGTTTTCATTTCAGACGTTTTTTTTGGCCATCCTAATGTTGAGAAAGGCCAAAGAGCTGAGGAAAACCAGGTATCAAGCACATCTTGATCTTGCTGCAGGTCAACGGTATGCCCATGCTTCTGCCTTGCTTGCTCCTGGGCTCCGTTTTCATCTTTAGCGACAAAGATATTGCCAAACTTGTCATACCATGCTGGAATGCGATGACCCCACCATATCTGGCGTGAAATACACCAATCTTCTATGTTGTTCATCCATTCATAGTATGTTCGACTCCAATTGGCTGGAACAAACTTAATCTGGCCAGATTCGACAGCTCTTATTGCAGGTTTTGCGAGGGGGGCCATCTGGACAAACCATTGATCTGTAAGATATGGCTCTACTACCGACTGAGATCTATCCCCTCGTGGGACCATAAAGCGATGTTCATCTATTTGCTCTATCAATTCTAGTTCTTCCAGATCTTCAAGCATCTTCCTTCTTGCTTCGTATCGGTCTAGCCCATGGTAAGGTGAGCCAGGAAGCCGTATTGATGCGTTTTCGTCTAGGACGTTGATTATTTCCAGGTGATGGCGTTGCCCGACTTCATAATCATTGAAGTCATGAGCCGGAGTTATTTTTACGCAACCACTGCCAAAATCAGGATCAACATAGTCATCCATAATTACTGGAATAATCCGATCTGCTAATGGGAGGTGTGCACTTTGCCCTATGTAATTCTTGTATCGATCGTCATCTGGATGTACAGCAATAGCAACATCACCAAGCATTGTTTCTGGTCGAGTTGTTGCGACAACCAAATAATCAGAGCTATCAACCAGGGGATATCTTAGATGCCATAGGTGTCCAGCTTCTTCTTCTGAAATAACTTCCAGGTCGGAAAGTGCTGTATGCAGGACTGGATCCCAATTTACGAGTCGCTTACCCCTGTATATTAGGCCCTCCTGATAGAGCTGTATGAATACATCTTGGACAGCTTCTGACAGATCCTCGTCCATGGTGAATCGCTCACGAGTCCAGTCTGCTGATGCACCCATTCGTCTAAGTTGTGACGTAATAGTTCCACCGGATTGTTTTTTCCATTGCCAGACACGTTCAATAAAATTATCTCTAGTGAAATCGTGACGAGTGAGTCCTTCTGATTCGAGTTGTCGTTCCACTACCATTTGCGTCGCTATTCCAGCATGGTCGGTGCCTGGTTGCCATAGTACATTCTCTCCCCTCATGCGATGGTAACGAATTAAGGCATCCATTATCGTGTCCTGAAATGCATGGCCCATATGCAGACTGCCCGTTACATTGGGAGGTGGAATGACGATACAATATGGATTTCCTACACCTGATGGCAAGAACAGTCCGTCAGCCTCCCATTGCCTATAAAGTTTTTTCTCAATTTCGTGGGGCGTGTAGCCTTTGTCTAGTTCTATTTCTATCATGTTACTTTTTGTTGCGATAAAATTGAAACGACCGCAAAGTATAAATCAACACACCAAAAGCAGACTAAGGATGCTCAAGATAGTTAATCGGTATCGAGCCAATTACGAAGCTCAGCAGTTACAGCATCAGTCAGTTCGTCCCGAAATACATCATCCAACTCTTCCCCGCTACGCTTACTAACTTGCTGTTCTATTAGCATGACTAATTGGCTGGCTAGATCATCAATTGGGAAGCCAGAATGTACAGCATCTGACTCTAGATGTGGTTGGCTTTTGACAGTTGTAGATTGGTCATTGATATTGAAATCACTTTGCCTGAGGTTTGGTAATTGATAGTCGGTAAGTAAATCGAGGTCTTCAGCTTCAGAGATTTGCGGTTGTTGCTCCGGAATTTCAAACATGTCTCTTGTAGTATACGATTCTTCAACGACATCATTCACCACTGGTATATCTTCAAGCTCTGATTGCGTTTGTTGCTTGGTTAGTTTAGGCGTTTCAATATTGGATAATTCATCTTGCTCCCAATTCTCAGTTTGTTCGCTTGATATAGGCCCAATCAAATTTCCTACGCGAATTAGCTCTTCTATCAGATTTTTTCGGGATCGATTCACGATGTATCTCAGTAGGTAATGTTTGATTAGCTTTCTATCTTGTGAACGTATGGTTCGATGCCGTGAGCTTTATAGTACTTATAATGTATTCTACCTAAAGTTTTTTCTTCATCTGAGGGTCCAATAATTTCAACAATCCTGGGATATCGAGCGAACTCTGCTACTGGCTCGTCTGCAATCGAGATGAATACGTCAATGTCGTCGCTATTAGGTGGGAAAGTACCGATCACAACAGGCGAATCTTCCTCACAGCTATCCTGACAAAAATGGTGTGGAATAAAACTGCTTTGTGAAAATGTCCATAGCAAATCATCCAGCATCTTTGCGTTTTCCATATTATTAAGATGCAAGAATACCTTATTCCCAGATCGGTACGCCTTGTCAGTTATTCTACAGGCTAGCGTATAACGACCTCTGTTCTCATGTTTTTCTAGGATATAGAAGTCAACGCGTGTTGAAGCGCTCATTCCTAGCTATTTGCTTGGGATTTAGTTTTGGCCCGCTCAATCAGGAATTGCGTAAGCAATCTGACTGGTCGTCCCGTAGCACCCTTTTGAGCACCGCTTTTATAAGCAGTTCCAGCTACATCTAAATGCGCCCAATTTAGATCTTCCGTGAACCGAGCAAGGAAGCAGGCAGCCGTAATCGCCCCCCCACCGGAACCTCCAATATTTTGGATATCTGCGAAAGGGCTATTAATCTGTTTTTGATATTGATCCCAAAGCGGTAATCGCCAAGCATAGTCGCCACTAACCTCTCCTGCTTGAAGGATTTCAGATGCAAGCTTGTCATGCTTTGAGAATAGACCGCTTGCTGGATCACCAAGAGCAACCACACACGCACCAGTCAATGTTGCTATATCGATGACGACATCAGGGTTATAGCGTCGTGCATAGGTTAGTGCGTCGCATAGTATAAGCCTGCCTTCGGCGTCAGTATTCAGAATTTCAATTGTTTTCCCAGACATGCTGGTTACAATGTCGCCTGGTTTATTTGCAGCTCCATCTGGCAGGTTTTCAGAGCTCGGCACAATGCCGATTACGTTTAGTGGTAGTTTGAGTTCTGCTGCTGCAACTAATGTACCAAATACGCTTGCTCCACCACACATGTCATACTTCATTTCGTCCATCTTACCTGCTGGTTTTAGCGATATACCGCCCGCATCAAATGTCAGACCTTTGCCAACAAGTGCTATTGGTGCCATATTTTTTGGCCCACCGCGATATTCCATAATAATCAGTTTTGCTGGTTCGCGGCTGCCACGGGATACAGACAATAGTGAACCCATTTTAAGCGTCCGCATTTGTTGTTCATTAAGTATTGATACTTTTAGTTGATGACTGCGCTGTAATTTGCGTGCCTGTGCTGCAAGATATGATGGCGTGCAAATATTTCCAGGAAGATTAGCTAAGTCACGTGTTAATTCAACTCCTTGTGATATAGCTTTCCCCTGATTGATATATTTTCGAACTTGGGTTGCATCTTGTTTGTTTGTCAGGGGGAACAGTATGGTCTCCGGAAAGGTTTTCTTTAGTTGGGACTTATTGCTTTTTAGCTTGTTGAACTGGTAGCAAAAATCCGAAAAAGTTTCAACGATTATTCGTATTCGTTCTTCCAGTTTCCTTTTTTCGACATTACCTTCCGCTAATGCGAGTACCACAGTCGTTATCCCGGCGTCCTGGAGAGCTTTGGCAGTTGATTGCACTATGTCAGTAAATGCATCAGTGTTGAGCTTTTTCTGGTCACCAAGCCCAACAAGTAGTAGTCGCTTAGCGCGCAAGTTGGTACCACATGGCACCATTAGTGTCTGGCCGCATTTACCCGCAATATCGCCTCGCTTGAGAAGGCTCTTTATTAGTCCGTTACTAGATCGATCTACCTTTGTTGCAGTTGGGGTTAATCTTCCGTCAGCGTAAACACCGATAACGAGACAGTCAGTTGAAATTCCTAGGGAATCCGAAGTTTTAATGGTGTGTTTGATCATTTTGGTCTATTCAGCTTATATGAGTGTGGTTGTTAGAAATCATCAAATCTGCATTGCTATTGAAAAATCCGTACAATGTAGGTGTATTATCCAGCCTAATTACTGATTCTATCAAAGTAGCTTCTTTATTTTTCTAACTTTTGATCCTCCATCGCGCATTTTATCGGGAAGTACTGCAGAATACCGGCGCCGTCGGCTTGCTCATCTTGTTTGTGTTTCTGGTAATTCGGGTAGTGGGCTTTCTTCGCTTGGCTGCAGAGGGCATTATTCCAACTAATAGCGTTCTTTTGTTGATATTACTGCGCCTGATTAGCCACTTAGATATTATTGTGCCTTTGGCTGTCTTTGTAGCCATGCTCTTAGTTCTAGGACGATGGGCAAGAGATCGAGAGTTGATAGCAGCAGCAGCAGCAGGCATTGGTATAAGCAGTTTTATACGACCGACGCTATCTCTCTCTTGTGTATTAGGCATTTTTGTAGCAGTATTTTCACTGTACCTTTCTCCTTTGGCTGTTCAGAAAGGAGACAGCGTGCAACACGAATTTCGACTTCGCAGTGATGTCACTGCTATTTTGCCAGGAGTTTTTACCGAGAATGTAGGGGGCGATGGGGTATATTTCGTGGAAACACATAACTCCGATACCAACACGTACCATAACATTTTTGCTTGGGGTGGTGTGCAAGGTGTTGAGAGTGTTGTGGTTGCTGCGAGTGCACAACATTTGCCAGCTGATGATGAGAATGTGATTAACCTAGAATTGAATGATGGTGCGCGTTATGATGTTACGCTGGGCGAAACTGTCCATCAGTCAATCACTTTCAAAAGATATGTTTTATCTATTGATAATCGTGGAACACCGGCCACTCGTAATCGGTTAGAGGCATGGCCCTTATACATACATGAGATTCAAGATAGTGAGCGGGATTTGTTTCATCATGTAGGGAAACGGCCTGACGGTACAAAAGGCGACATCACCATTAGATCGGAATTGCACTGGAGATTATCAAAAATTGTGCTACTTCCAGTGATAATGTTTCTGGCGCTCGCATTGGGGTACGGTATCCACGGCAGAGCTCGTACTGCTACGATGGTGGTCGCGCTTGTGACCTACTTTGCTTATGCAACGATCGGAGGCTATTTGGTAGCATATGCGCGAAACATTAAGGGCGATGCCCCACTTATATCACTTTGGATCGTGCACGCTGTTTTTCTTGCGCTCGCGATTTATGTATTTCAACGCCGTTCCAGAAATCTGAACATAGGTTTAAGCATATATCAACGGAATGATTAACTAGTTATGCGGATATTGGATCGGTATATAGGTGGTGTAATCGTTCGTCAGTCTTGCTTGGTGTTTTTAGTTTTGGTAGGCCTGTCGCTCTCTATGATTTTTATTGAAGAGCTAGCTTTAGTCGGTAGTGCAAACTATACGCTGGGTTCGGTTCTTCGCTTTGTCGCGCTTAGCGTTCCCCGTATTACGTACGATATGTTCCCAATGATCGCATTAATTGGAGCCATTCTTGGGCTGTCATCCCTTGCTTCTGGTTCAGAGCTAATTGTTGTGCGTGCTAGTGGTGTATCAATTGCGAGAATCACCGGTGCTGTGTTCAAGATTGGTGCTGTTTTTCTACTGGCTGCTATTGTTCTCGGCGAAGTTATAAGCCCATGGAGCGAAAGCGAAGCGCAGCGTGGCCGAGCACAGGATCTTGAAAGTAGCATCAATCATAATAGGGTTTATGGATTCTGGATGCGCGATGGCCACGAGGTTGTGAATATCCGAGAAGTTCTCCCGGATCTAAGTTTATCGAAAATTAGAATCTTTGATTTTGATCAAGATCGTCGCCTTATTGAGGTGAGATTAGCTGAAGAGGGGCGCCATCACCAGGAAGGCTGGCGCCTCTATAACATTAAGAAAACTACGTATCTACCCCATGGGGGCGCAACTGAGGAAACTTTTGACGAAACCGATTGGGACACGGCTATAACACCACAGATGATGGGCGCCTTTATGATTACACCGGATCAGCTGTCTGTCCGACAGTTACGACGATATATAACTTACCTTAGGGCAAATAATCAGGATTTAAGACCCTATGAACTGGCATTATGGCAGAAACTCAGTTTGCCGCTGTCTACTGCGGTTATGGTGATCTTGGCTATTCCATTTGTATTTGGAAGCCTCAGAGTCGCGGGCGGCACCGGACGAAACCTGTTCATTGGGATTATTGTTGGCATATTTTTTTATATTACGAATAAGGCCTTCGGCTATATTGTGTTGGGTTATGAGGCCTGGCCAACGTTTGCTGGAGCAATGTTCCCGACTGCAGTTCTCTTTATTGTCGCTTTGTTAATGTACCGGCGCGTCGCATAGCAGTGTTTGAAACCACTAAGCTTAGCAGTATCTATTCTGTGGCCGTCTAGACGTATTCTTGATATTTCTCTAGGTGGCGGACAGGGGTGCTTAAAGCATCTCGCCGGAAGGGGTCGCCAAGTTCCCGTGTGCACATTATTTCAATGACCGTAGTGATCCCAGCATTCATTTGCATATCTATTGCCTGATGAAGCGCTTTTCCAACATCTTCTAAATTGCTCACTTTAATGCCCTCAGCTCCCATGGCATTTGCTATTGCGACAAAATCTTGTCCTTCCAGTTCATCTGCAATAAATCGACGTCCATAAAAATCCACCTGATTCTTTTTCTCTGCACCCCACTGCCGATTGTGAAATACAACAGCAGTAACAGGAATATTATGACGCACACAGGTCATGGTTTCGACCATACTCATGGTCCAAGCCCCATCACCGGCATAAGCAATTGCTGGTCTATGGGGTGAAGCAACTTTTGCTCCAATTATTGTTGGCAATGCATAGCCGCAGTTACCGAAACTCATAGGTGCAAAGAAACTTTTGCCATTTTCAAAGCGTAAGTAGCTGTTGGCGACGGAATTTATATTGCCGATATCGGTTGAAATCATGGCGTCCCGTGGCATAGCTTTTTCCAGCTCACGCAATACTTGGCGTGGATGCAAATCACCTTCCTCAGCTTTCTCAATCATAGAAAGACTCCAGTCATCTGTTTCATGAATCCAGGTGTCAAGGTCATGTTCCCAGAGCTTCTTTTCCTTTCGGATTTCTTCCATGCGTGTATCTCGATTCTTGTCACAGGCCATTATGCGTTGATTCATAAGCATTTCGAGCGCATTTGTAGCGCTTTTAGCATCACCACAAATACCGACAGAGATATTCTTAACTAAGCCCAGCATCCTATGATCCGCATCAATTTGTATAATTGCCGCGTCTGTTGGCCAGTAATCAATACCATATTGCGGCAAGGTTCCAAATGGGCCGAGCCTAGTGCCAATAGCAAGAACAGCATCAGCTTGCCGAATCAATTTCATAGCAGCTTTTGATCCTTGGTAGCCTAGGGGCCCACACCAGAGGTCATGACTAGCTGGAAAAGAATCGTTGTGCAGGTAACTGTTTACAACTGGTGCACCGAGTCGCTCGGCAAGCGCCTTAACGTCGTCAATGGCGTTACCTATCACGACTCCACCCCCTGAGAGAATGACAGGAAATTCTGATTTTGAAAGGATATCAGCGGCGGCAGTTAGGCTATGGGATCCCCCTGGCCCACGGTCGAGGCGCTTAGGCTGCGGAATTTCTGTTTCAATATCCCCATAAAAGAAATCTCGGGGAATATTTAACTGCGTTGGCCCCATCTCAGACAGCGCACGATCAAAACATCGACCTGTGTATTCCGCCATGCGTGCTGGATTATTGACGTGTCCTTGGTATTTCGTAAACTCTTGGAACATTGGGAGTTGATTTGTTTCTTGGAATCCTCCTAAGCCAATTCCTAAGCTACCTGCCTCAGGAGTTACTATCACGACTGGAGAATGTGCCCAATAAGCAGCCGCAATGCCTGTCACACAGTTACTTATTCCTGGTCCATTCTGGCCTATACAAACTCCATGTCTTCCGCTTACGCGAGCATATCCATCAGCCATATGGGCTGCGCCTTGTTCATGTACAACAGGTATGAATCGGATGCCTGCAGGTTCAAAAATATCCATTGCATCCATGAATGCAGAGCCCATGATGCCAAATATATCAGTGACCCCATGAGCCACCATGGTCTCAACAAAAGCTTCACTAGGTGTCATTTTCGGCATGTCTTAAGTCCTTTTCAAAAGATGTGCATTTGCTAGACTAGAATCCTAGCGCATCTTCGGGCGATACGAAATCATATCCCAGAGATTTCGCAACTTCAGTACAGGTAATCAGGCCTTTATAAATGTTAAGGCCATTTCTCAGGTGCTCATCAATACGCAGGGCATTTTCATATCCCAGGTCTGCAATCGACAAGACATGAGGTAGTGTTGCATTGTTTAGCGCAAATGTTGACGTGCGTGGTACACCACCTGGCATATTTGCAACACAGTAGTGAACAACATCATCTACAACATAGGTCGGATCGTCATGTGTTGTTGGGCGGGAGGTTTCACAACACCCACCTTGATCGATTGCGACGTCTACTATCACTGAACCAGCTTTCATATTCGCTACCATTTCTTTGTGCACCAACTTGGGTGCCGCAGCTCCGGGCAACAACACACCGCCAATAACAAGATCAGCTTCAAGCACGTGTTTTTCAATTGCGTCTCTCGTTGAATATACAGTATTGGTACTTCTGCCGAATTGTCGCCAGTGAGCTTCTAATGCTTCTGGATTCCGATCAATTACCCAAACATCGGCGCCCATGCCCACGGCGATATGGGTGGCATGTGTTCCAACAACCCCAGAACCAAGTATGACAACTTTGGCGGGGTCTACCCCTGGCACGCCTCCTAATAGCATACCCCGACCACCATGAGGATTCTCGAGACAATAAGCACCCGCCTGAATTGCCATTCGACCTGCAACCTTGGACATCGGTGCTAGTAGCGGTAGACCACCCTGGCTTGATGTCACAGTTTCGTAAGCAATGCAGATAGCATTACTTTTTACAAGGTCTGCGGTTTGTGTTGGATCTGGGGCGAGATGCAGATAGGTGAATAAAATTTGTCCATCTCTTAGCATCCTTCGCTCTTCGGGTTGCGGTTCTTTAACCTTTACGATCATATCGGATGTTTCGTATATATGAGTCGGGTCATCTACTATTGTTGCACCACTTGCTCGATATATTTCGTCATTTGCACCAAGGCCCAGGCCGGCCCCTGATTGGATAGTTACAGCATGGCCATGAGCAACCAGTTCATAGACACTTGCCGGTGCTAAGCCAACGCGATATTCATGATTTTTGATCTCCTTGGGGACGCCAATCTGCATTTTTCATACTCCAGTCGTATTAATCTTTTGAGCATAATGCTCCGAAGGGTAGAAGTCTAACTCGAATAGATTTCGTGATGTACTTATTAGGTATGATATTAGTGCTATTACTGATTTGTTGATGCTAAATTGGTTAAACGGGTATGATAGCTAACACAGTATTTCAAATTTATTTTTTCCTATCAAGCTGCTGTCTATTGAAACAGTAACTGTCCAAAGGCCAATGAAGTCTTGCATGCCGACTGATGGATTTAAAAGTCGAAGGGCAATAGAGCCGCGTGGTGGATGTAGTGTTAGCCATGCCCACATAGTGTGACGTCCGCCATAGTATTCAAATACATGCTCTGTACGCTCTCGTTTCCGTCCGGCTGGATCTACCCAATCTACCACTAGAACATGTGTTTCATGTTTGATATCTTTAACCGATACAACCGCGTAGATTCGATCGGAACAGTTAAATATATTGTTTCTCGGCCGAATTGGTTGTCCGTTATCATTAATTTCATTGGTGACGTACCAATCGTGCCAAATTGTTTTACCATGAGCAGGCAAAGTAAACGAGGCCAAAAGGAAAGCCATCAGTATAAAAGGATATTTTAGGTTATCCAGTGACATCAGCAGAAATCGATCGTTGTTATGTGTGTCATGGTTTCTAATATTATTTCATTTGGTCTTCTGTTTTGGTCAATCCCGCTTCTAGTTTATCGAATAAGATATCGATTTCTGATTCTGTGATGATTAGTGGTGGACATATTCCTATTACATCTCCAGGAAGCCCTCTGATAATAAGACCGTTGGCAAGGGCATTTGCTGCGATAGCTGCTCCTACCTTGGTTTTGGCTGGATACTGCTCTCTTGTGTCTTTGTCGGCGACGATTTCTAGACCCCCAATTAGGCCTGTACCTCGCGCCTCACCAACAAGGCTAGATGATGACATCTCATCCAGTCGCTTCAAGAAATGAGGCGATACTGATCGAACATGTCCTAGCATGTCTCTTTCTTCGTAGATTTTTAGCGTTTCTAGTGCAACAGCTGCCGAAACTGGGTGACCGCCATAGGTATATCCCATACCTAACGCTCCATGTTTCTGGCTTAGATCCTTGAAAACATTATATAAATCATCAGATATCATCAGCGCTGCGATTGGTAAATAGCCAGATGAGAGTTGTTTGGCACATGTAACCATATCTGGTTGGATATCGTAAGTATCAGAGCCCCAAACGTTACCGGTTCTATGAAAGCCGCAGATAACTTCATCAGCGATCATAAGCACATCATATTTTTTTAGAACCTTTTGAATTTTATCAAAGTAGGTATGTGGTGGTAGGATGACTCCCCCAGCCCCCATAATCGGTTCTGCGATAAACGCCGCAACAGTTTCTGGATTCTCCGCCAATATAAGTTCTTCAAGACTATTTGCAAGTCGAGTTGAAAATTGCTCTTCTGTCTCTTGAGACTCTCCAAATCGATAATAGTTCGGAGTATCTGTTTGTATCATTCGGTCAAGTGGGAGGTCAAAGTCATTTTGCATTAATGGTATCGCGGTCAAACTCCCCCCGGCTACGGTTACACCATGATAACCACGGCGACGAGAGATAATTTTCTTTTTTTCTTTTCTTCCAAGACCATTGTTGTAATACCACGCAAATTTAATTGCTGTATCAACTGCTTCAGAGCCGGAGTTAACAAAAAAGGCTTTAGCCATGGATTCTGGTGCAATTGATATCAATTGCTCCGACAGTTCAATTACAGGCTCATTGGATCTATGTGCGAATGTGTGGGTGTAAGGGATAGCGTCAAACTGTTTAGCTGCAGCCTGGCCCAGCCTAGGCTCACTGAATCCAAGTGACACACACCAAAGACCGGCCAAGCCCTCAATATATTGATTGCCATGCTCATCCCAGACATAAATTCCCTCACCATTGCAGATCACAAGCGGCCCTTCTTGCTCATGGATGGCAAGATTGGTATATGGGTGAAGCGTGTAGTTAATATCTTTAGTTTTATTTCGATTAAAGTCAGAACTCATTAAGTTTCTCCCGTAGTGATCGCTAGGTTCTATACTAAGAACGCTACTTTTGACATAGCGACGTCGGTATTGTGCAGTTTAAAGCTTGCTTATAACAAGAGCTAAAATAGAATAGGTTGATATTGTATATAGGCTAGTATTCCATGCGCACATTATAGTTAATGATCAAAATAGGACGTGTTTTATACCTTCACATTAGAAAATTCGGCCTGTGTGCTAAGCAATTGCAAGTAATATGGTCAATTATGCCGAATTTGCAATATATTTAGGCATGATTGGTGTTTTCTTACGAATTAGTGCTTATACGGAGTAAATTATTTTAGAGGAGTGGTGAGAT
Source organism: Acidiferrobacteraceae bacterium (assembly GCA_002724185.1). Lineage (GTDB taxonomy): Bacteria > Pseudomonadota > Gammaproteobacteria > Arenicellales > UBA868 > CAJXWH01. The sequence continues at coordinate 12,714 of PBOB01000041.1, forward strand.
GAGCAAACTCGCTCAAGACTTGGTGCATCATTATTCAGCAGGGCGATACGTAGAAGGTCGAAGTGGTCGGTATGGAGATATCTATAACCCAGCCACTGGCCAGATAGCTCGTCAGGTTTCATTGGCTTCCACGACCGAGGCCCAAGAGATGGTGGGGGTGGCATTCTCAGCGTTCGAAGAATGGTCTGCGATACCAGCAACTCGACGCGTACAAGTTCTCTATCGTTTCCGTGAACTGATTTTACTACATCTCGACGAGCTAGCTGAATTACTCTCTTCGGAACATGGCAAAACGATCGATGACGCCAAAGGATCAATAATGAGAGGACTGGATGTAGTTGAATTTGCATGTGGGATACCACAATTGCTTAAGGGAGAGTATTCCGACAGCGTGGCTTCTGGCGTAGATTCGTGGAGTTTTCGCCAACCGTTGGGTGTGTGTGTAGGTATTACCCCATTTAATTTTCCGGCCATGGTGCCAATGTGGATGTTTCCAATCGCAATCGCATGTGGCAACACTTTTGTTTTAAAGCCATCAGAGCGAGATCCTTCATGCACTGTTAAGCTGGCAGAACTTATGACTAAGGCTGGCCTCCCTGATGGTGTGCTGAATGTGGTTAATGGAGACAGGGAGGCTGTTGATGCTCTTATTACTGATGAGCGGGTCCAATCGATTAGTTTTGTGGGGTCAACACGAGTTGGAGAATACATCTATCAGGTTGGATCTTCGCATGGCAAGCGCGTACAGGCGCTTTGTGGCGCAAAGAATCACATGGTAGTGATGCCTGATGCAGACATTGATCAAGTTGTTGACGCAATTATGGGTGCTGCATATGGTTCTGCGGGCGAGCGTTGTATGGCGGTATCGGTAGTTGTGATGGTGGGGGACCAGATTGCTGATACAGTGATGGAAAAACTAAAGCCTCGGATTAAAGGTCTAAAAGTGGGCGCCTATGATCAAAAGGGTGTTGAGATGGGTCCAGTGGTTACTCCAGACGCCTTAAATCGAATAAAAAAATATATATCACAGGGTTTAGATGAGGGCGCCAAATTAGTTGTTGACGGACGAGATATAAGTATTTCTGGTTATGAGGAGGGTTGTTTTATAGGAGCTACCTTATTCGACAATGTAACACCCAAAATGAGCATCTATACCGATGAGATATTTGGGCCAGTTCTTTGCGTTGTGCGCGTTACTAGCTATGATGAGGCGATCGCTCTAGTCAATGAGCACGAATATGGCAATGGTACAGCGATTTTTACTCGGGATGGAGATGCGGCGCGAGACTTTATGGCTAGGTGTCAAATTGGAATGGTTGGGGTCAATGTGCCTATTCCAGTGCCATTAGCCTTCCATAGCTTTGGCGGTTGGAAGCGGTCATTATTTGGAGATCATCATATTCACGGTCCAGAAGGAGTGAGGTTCTACACTCGTCTAAAAACAGTAACTTCAAGATGGCCATCGGGGATTCGTGCTGGTGCGGTCTATAATTTCAAGGGTGGTGGGGAGCGCTGACGCTCATCTATTTCCTTTAATTTTCAATTTAGAGTGATAGAAATCTGCCTTGGTTACGTAGATTGTAGCGTTATCGGATATCTTGGCTATTTCGTCATCAGTTAATTCTCTGATTACTTTTGCAGGGGAGCCTAGGATCAGCGACCGATCAGGAAAAGTTTTACCCTCAGTTATTAAGCTATTTGCTCCTACCAGTGATTGCGCTCCAACGCGAGCGTGATCCAAGATAATTGTCCCAATACCTATAAGACTGCCATCACCGATTCTGCAGCCATGCAGCATGCAGTTATGACCTATTGATACGTTTTTACCTATTGTTGTTGGGATACCCTGGTCTACATGAATGACGGTTCCATCCTGCACATTGCTCCTTTCGCCAATTTCAATTATATCGTTGTCACCTCGAAGCACGGTGCTATACCAAATACTTGCTCGCGCCGAAATTGTTACGGAGCCGATAATAATTGCATTATCTGCAACGAAAACGTCGTCATCAATCTGGGGCGACGAGTTAGCTAAGTCGTATATCAAACACTTAGATCCGTTTTTGACCTTAATAAGGCTATTTTTTTATTCACTGAATAGTTTTCATCTAGCAAATTGTGATTCTCAACAATAGAACTGAGACTAGACGTAATCCGATCAATAAATTTTCGCTTTTTTTGAGAATATTTGACTTCAAAAATATCGCTATCTTCACGAAGAGTTAACAGGTAGTCATCACTCGTTTTTAGTTCATCAACGAGCTTTAGCTCTAACGCTCGTTTCGCTAGCCAATGTTCCCCGGTTGCGATCTCATCAAGGCTGACTATAGGTCTCTTTTCCTTAACAAAATCTTTGAAAAGTTTGTGTATTTCTTCAACTTCCGCTTTAAGTTTTTCTCGACCTTTTTCTGTATTTTCACCAAACATAGTTATCGTTCGTTTATATTCGCCAGCAGTAGCCTGTTCAAAATCGATATCGTGCTTTTTGAGAAGGCGATTAAAGTTTGGTATTTGAGTTATAACGCCAATTGATCCAATAATCGCAAAAGGAGCCGCAAGGATACGATCAGCGACACATGCCATGAGATAGCCTCCACTTGCTGCAACTTTGTCAACTGCAACAGTCAGGGGTATATCGCTTTCTCGCAAACGTGCTAATTGTGATGCGGCAAGTCCATATGCATGGACTAAGCCACCACCGCTTTCAAGCCGGAGTAACACTTCATCAGATCGTTTAGCAACCATGAGCACAGTTGTGATTTCTTCACGTAGTAGCGCAACATCGCTACCACGGATATCTCCATGGAAATCAAGAACGAAAACACGTTTTCGTTTAGTGCTTACCTTTTTCTTGGATTCTTTTGCTGCATCTTTTTTTTGTTTCTTGTCCGATTTTTTTTTCTTTTTTTGATCATTCTTTTCAAGCATTGCTATTTCAAGAGTGTATGCCATCTGTTGGTATTTATCATTAATACGACGGACCTCCACCTGGTCCTGGGTGCTTGAACGCCGCCGAAGTGACATAGAAACAATAAAGCCAAAAGCTATGATGATTGCGCCCAGAAGAGTGACTGTTTTAGCTAGAAATAGTCCGTATTCTATTAGAAATTGCATAGTCGATATTACATTATTAAGTTAGGTGATCTTGGATAGAGTTCTGTTAGTCCTGAAATAGCCAACATGTTATGGTTAGCAAAAGCGATTTTCAAGTCAGTAATCCATGCAAGCTAATCTCTTTTTGAGTCGCGTAGTGCAACAGTCTGGTTTAAAACGAGATTTTCAGATGAAGATTTTGAATCGAGACAGAAGTAACCTATTCTTTCAAGTTGGAATGCATCACCAATGATTGTCTCTTCTATTGAGGTTTCAAGCTTGGCGTTTTGCATTGTTTTCAATGAGTCCGCATTCACGAACTTCATAAAGTCACCTTTAGTCTCTCCGATTGGATCGGGTGTTGTAAAGAGCGGGCCATAAAGGCGAACTACAGCACTAAGTGCATGTTTTGCAGACACCCAGTGCAGAGTGCCCCTGACTTTTCGGTTATCCTTAGTTCCACCTCCGCGACTTTCCGGATCGTAACGGCATCTGAGTTCTGTTATTTCACCAGAATCGTTCTTAATTGCTCTTATACAAGTTATGTAGTAAGCATAACGTAAACGAACTTCGCGCCCAGGGCTAAGTCGGAAAAAATTCTTTGATGGGTGTTCCATGAAGTCGTCAGAATCAATCCATATTTCGTTGCTAAAGTTTATTATTCTATTGCCCATCTTTGGATTTCCGGGGTGATTCGGCACTGTCAATTCCTCACAATCATCAGCAGAATAATTTTCAATGACTACTTTTAAAGGTTTGATAACGCCCATTCGGCGAACTGCGATTTGTTCAAGATCTTCTCGGACACAGGCTTCGAGCGCACTTAGTTCGATTTTTTGTTCTTTCTTAGTTATTCCGACTCGGTCGCAGAACGTTCGAATACTCTCTGGTCTATATCCACGTCGACGCATGCCCGATAACGTCGGCATCCGGGGGTCATCCCAGCCTGCGACACATTGATTTTCAACTAAGGAAGTTAATAATCTTTTGCTCATTACCGTGTAATCAAGCGAAAGCCGTGAAAATTCTATCTGCTGTGGCTGACAGGGTACACTGACATTATTGAGAATCCAGTCATAAAGAGGTCGATGATCCTCGAATTCTAAGGTACACAACGAGTGTGTGACACCTTCAATAGCATCCGATAGTGGATGGGTAAAGTCATACATGGGATATACGCACCATCTGTTGCCAGTATTTTGGTGATTTTGGTGTCGGATTCTGTACAGGGTAGGATCCCGAAGATTCATGTTGGGTGATGCCATGTCGATCTTAGCTCGCAAGACATGGGAGCCATTAGCAAATTCTCCACCTCGCATGCGTTCGAACAAATCCATATTTTCTTCTATGGCGCGTTCTCGATACGGACTATTCTGTCCTGCTGTCTTTAAGGTTCCTCTCGAAGCACGAATGTCTTCTGCGCTAAGGCTACATACATAAGCTTTTCCATTCTTAATCAGCTCTATAGCCCACTCATATAGTTGGTCAAAGTAATCAGACGCATGGGTTAAATGGTTGCCATAACTGAAGCCCATCCATTCGACGTCAGCCTTTATTGAGGCCACGTAATGCTCATCTTCTTTGCATGGATTTGTGTCGTCAAAACGCAAAAAGCAAACACCATCAAACTCACGTGCTATTCCGAAGTTAAGGCACATCGATTTTGCATGGCCAATATGTAAATATCCATTGGGCTCTGGGGGGAATCGTGTCACAACTGATTTGGCATTTTCCCTATCACCCACGTCTTTACGGACTATTTGGTGGATAAAGCTATTAGTCTGATGTTTTGTGTCGCTCATAAATAGATTCGGGATTGAAATCAATCTTACACTAAGAGGTAATTCCGCTAAGTTTAGCTATGTTTGGCATTATTTGTTGATTAGTAAAGCAATTTTTCGCTATTAGATTGATAGTGCGCTTGTTTAATGGTGCAATTAGAGTGATTTCACTGTTGATTCCATTGCCGTTTCATGATATCGAGGAGTTTAACGGACGTGCGCAAAACCCGCTGCCCCCAGGCCTGGTTTTTCGCAATAGAACTTGTTGGGCGAAGGAGGATCTATGGCCGAGTATACAACTTCGGATATTCGCAACGTGGCCTTTGTTGGCCATGCAGGGTCTGGGAAGACCTTGCTCACTGAAGCTCTAGCATCTATGGCGGGCGCTATCCCTAGTATGGGGAGCATAGAAAAGGGCACAACACTGATGGACTTCGATGATCTGGAGAAAAAGCACCAGCACTCATTATCATCATCATTAGCCGGATTTTCTCATAATGGATGCCAGGTGAATCTTGTCGATACTCCGGGTGCGCCCGATTTTATTGGATCAGCGTTTAGTGTATTGCCTGCGGTGGAGACTGTTGCGATTGTTATCAACGCACAACGTGGTATAGAAAGTACTGCGAGACGAATGCTTGAATGGGTTCGTGATCAGAACCAGTGCTGTATGATTGTAATCAATAGAATCGATGCTGAAGATGTCGATCTTGAGTCCGTCTATGAGCAAGTCCGGGAGGTTGCTGGACGCGAATGCCTTGCAATTAATCTTCCTGCAAACGGTGGTACGGCTGTGGTCGATTGTTTTTTTAATCCAACGGGAGAATCTGATTTTTCGTCTGTAGCAGAGGCTCATACGGCGATAGTAGATCAAACAGTGGAAGTGGACGAAGAGTTAATGGCTACATATCTTGAAGGTGGTGAGATATCACCCGAGCAGCTCCATGATCCATTTGAGACAGCGTTACGCGAGGGCCATCTAATTCCAGTTTGTTTCACCTCCGCGAGTAGTGATATAGGCATTAATGAGCTGCTAGATATCATAAGTAAGCTCCTGCCAAATCCATCAGAGGGCAATCCACCTCGCTTCATTAATGGCTATGGAGAGGCTGGTCAGTCCATTCAAGTGTCAGCAAATGCAGATGACCATGTGTTAGCGCATGTTTTTGATGTTGATTTCGATCCTTTTGTCGGGCGGCAGGCGATGATTCGTGTTCATCAGGGCACTATTAAGAAAGATGCACAGCTATTTGTAGGTGATGCACGTAAACCAATCAAGGTAAATAATCTAGCAAGCCCTTTAGGCAAAGACATGAATGAACGAGCAAGAGCGGTACCTGGCGACATAATAGTACTTTCTAAAATAGACGGAGTGTATTATGACTCTGTATTGCACGATTCTCATGATGAGGATCAAATACATCTGCAAGCATTGCCTCTCCCTATGCCTATGGTCGGCATTTCAGTGGCGCCAAAAACACGTGGCGATGAACAGAAGGTCGCCGAAGTATTGAATAGGTTAACTGAGTCTGATCCGTGTTTGCGTCTGGAGAGAAATCCTAGTGCGAACGAGACAATTTTGCGTGGGATGGGTGATTTGCATTTAAGAATTGCTATCGAGCGAATGAAGGAAAAATACAAGCTTGATGTTGAAACTGGAAAACCAACGATACCATATCGTGAAACGGTAACAAGTAAATCAGAGGGTCATTGCAAGCACAAGAAACAAACTGGTGGTGCTGGGCAATTTGGTGAGGTTTATCTTCGCGTAGAACCCCTAGCAAGAGGTGCCGGTTTTGAGTTTTCTGATGAAGTGGTTGGTGGGGTCATACCCTCTCAGTTTATCCCTGCGGTTGAGAAGGGTGTGCGTCAATTACTTGATGGAGGCGCATTCGCAGGATTTCCTATGCAGGATCTTCGTGTAGTTGTATACGATGGAAAGCATCATGCAGTTGACTCCAAGGAAATTGCGTTTGTAACTGCTGGACGTAAGGCTTTTATTGAAGCTGTAGGAAAGGCAAAGCCTGTCGTTTTAGAGCCTATTGTAGATATTGAAATAACCGCTCCAAGTAGCAGTATGGGCGATATTGCTGGCGATTTGTCCTCGAGACGTGGTCGCGTTGGTAACACTGACGCATTGCCAGGTTCTATGATTTCTATAACTGGCCAGGTACCGTTGGCAGAGATTGATGATTATCAATCACGACTGAAATCAATGACTGGAGGTGAAGGTGCGTATAACGTTGAATTTCGATCCTATGAGCCAGCACCGAGTGATGTGCAGAAGCGATTAGTTGATGCATTTCAGCGGCCAGACGAGGATTAACTGGCAAATTTATTGTTAGCGAAAGGTCGCGGACTTTTGTGGGGACCGCAGTTGGTCTAGTTTATCTAATTGTGAGCGATTATTCGGCCCCATAATTCGGTCTGATTATTTAGCCCTTATTATTTGCCTGTATAAAAACGTTGGGTGTATGTTCTCGGTTATACTTCGCGCCCGTTTGGTTTACATCACGTTAGATGGACGATTATGGTTATTAGTGGGGATAACTTAGTGAATGACGATAGAATAGACGACCTTAGGATCACACAGATTCGAGAAGTGCCCAATCCCAATACAGTTTTTGAGGAATATCCTGCAACAACTCGGGCTGCTGAGATTACTGTGCAGACTAGAAATGATATTCACAAGATTTTGCATGGAATTGATGATCGTTTGTTAGTTGTAATTGGTCCGTGTTCAATACACGACCAGGAAGCAGCAATAGATTATGGCCATCGTTTGTTGGAGCTACGCAATTTATATTCTAGGGAGCTCCTTGTTGTAATGCGTGTCTATTTTGAGAAACCTCGTACTACTGTAGGTTGGAAAGGCTTAATTAACGATCCTAGGCTAGATGAGTCATATGACATAGGGAATGGACTGAGAATTGCTCGGAAACTACTTTTGGATCTCAATGAACTTGGCGTGCCTGCTGGAACTGAGTACTTAGATCTGATGACACCTCAATATATTGCGGACCTTATTAGTTGGGGTGCAATTAGCGCCCGAACTACCGAGAGCCAGTTGCATCGAGAAATGGCATCAGGGTTGTCTTGCCCAGTTGGTTTTAAGAATGGAACTGATGGCAACTTACGTATAGTGGTTGATGCAATTGCTGCTGCTAATCATCCACATCATTTTCTTACACTTACAAAGAATGGGCATTCAGCAATTTTTTCAACAAGTGGGAATACTGATTGCCACATGATACTTAGGGGTGGTGTTGTTACAAACTACGACAAAGACAGCGTTCGGGAGGCCGCTAATGTCCTTGACAAAGCCGGAGTACTTCCAGCGATAATGATTGACTTTAGCCATGCAAATAGCCAAAAGATCCATGAGAAACAGATTACGGTTTGCACAGATGTATGCCGACAAATTGCTGGTGGTAATCGACAAATAGTTGGTGCAATGGTTGAGAGTAACCTTATATCAGGGCGTCAGGAATTTAAGGTAGGTCAAGCTCTTAAGTATGGGCAAAGCATAACCGATGGTTGTATTGGATGGGATGATAGTGCTGATGTGCTTGAGAGTCTTGCCGAATCTGTATCATCCCGGCGTAATGCATCGTCCCTGTGAATAATACAAGCTGCTAATGCGTATCGATAACATATGCCCAATATTTGTGTTAGTTAGTCAGTCGAACTGAGTATCGATTTAGACGCTAAGGTATTAGGTAGATGATTCGACCACACGGTACTATTTTGATCGATTCGTTGTACGTTGAAGATAGTCGAGTCCGGGCCGATCGTCTAGAAGAAGCTAAGACATTGCCCAAATTATTGATCAACTCATCAGCTGCTGCAAATCTTGTTATGTTGGGAGCCGGTTATTTTAGTCCACTCAAAGGATTTATGGATAAAGCAGACGCTATCTCTGTTGCAAAAGAACTACATACAAGGCAAGGACTATTTTGGCCTATACCAATCTTGAACTTAGTTCAGGATGCAACCGATTTGCAACATGGAGATCGAATTGCGTTATGCGATCCAAATATCAAACACAATCCTGTTATTGCTATACAAGATATAACCACTGTTGAAACTCTGACAGAAGATGAGCTCAGCGAAATAGTCCAGAATATCTATAGGACCTCTGATTCAGATCATCCAGGAGTAGAAACGTTGCTGTCTTTAGGGCGAATGATTGTTGCAGGACCAGTCGAAGTACTGAGTTATAGTTATTTTGAGACTGATTTTCCAGATACGTTTCGCACGGCTAGGCAGATTCGCGAACAAATTGAGGCTAATGACTGGAGTAAAGTAGTTGCATTTCAAACGCGCAATCCAATGCATCGCGCTCATGAAGAATTATGCAAGATGGCTTTAGATTCTTTGTCAGCTGATGGACTGCTCATTCATATGCTTTTGGGTAAATTAAAACCAGGAGATATTCCCGCCGATGTGCGCGATGCAGCAATTAGAAAAATGGTGGCTGATTATTTTCCTAATGACACGGTAATGGTCGCGGGTTATGGCTTTGATATGCTTTATGCAGGACCGCGAGAAGCTATTTTACATGCTATTTTTCGCCAGAACGCGGGTTGTACCCATTTGATTGTAGGTCGCGACCACGCTGGCGTTGGTGGCTACTATGGCCCATTCGATGCACAGACAATCTTTGACGATGAAGTACCATCTGGCGCACTGAACATAGAGATTTTTCGCGCCGACCACACGGCCTACTCAAAAAAGTTGCAGAAGGTTGTAATGATGAGGGATGCTCCCGATCATAACATAGATGATTTTGTTATTCTTTCCGGTACCCGTGTACGGGAAATGTTGTCAAGTGGTAAACCGCTACCCCCAGAGTTTGCTCGACCTGAAGTGGCAGAGATACTCATGCGTTACTATAAGGGGGTATGAGATAAATTTTGATGGACGCCCCTTAACCAGTATCATGAATTCACAGTATTGTTAGGGACGGTGAATTTAGTAGAAGTTGTCGATTTGTTCGGTAGCTATACTCTCGTCTTCTAGCATGACTGGGATGCCAGTCTCAACGCGATATACTCTTTTTCGGTTTTCAGTGATGAGCGCTTCTTCGAGTGGTTCGTTTACTTTGCTACCATCTGCGTAGATTAAACGGTCATTAGCTATAGCATCATTGATTAAGCATAATTGCTGCTCACTTAGTATGAACATTTGTTGTTTAGTAACCGGGCAGCGCAGAATATCAAGAAGCTTTTTGTCAATGGCCATAGGTGAGTGCTTACTATCTAATTTGTCTTATATACGATCAGTATACTTGTCTATCCCGAAATATGCATCACAGGAAAATCGAAAATGATAATGGACTAATAAGATACTTCACGATCTTTGACGAGATAGCTGAAATAAGTGAGGTTGGGGGGGGATAGACCGAGAATAAAACAATTATAGACGGATATTTGCTAGGTAAATGGGTGATTAATTTTGAATATTGTTGTTATGAGGTATAGCATGAGGGAGGGAAAGTATTACAATGTTGCCTTGGGGGTGGCATTGTTGGTCATCATCTTTTGATGCAACTAGGAACTTAAGGGAAATTATATGGTTCGTTTCATAAACATTATTCTTTGCTTTGCGGTGCTCATGATTTCACCATTGCTAGCTGTGAGTGACGAGAATTTGCCTCTCCATACAGATCAACAGAAGCTCAGCTATACACTGGGCTATCAGATTGGTGGGCAACTAGCAAATCAGATTGGCCAAAGTGGCTTAAACCTTGATCCGGGAGTTTTTGCTCAGGCTATTGCCGATGTACTGTCGTCCCGACCCCCGATTCTTACTGCTTCAGAAATGGAGGCGGTGCTTCAAGCTTACCAGAATCGCGAGCAGGAAAAGCAGAATGAAGCTGCAGAGGTCGCGAGAATCCGGGGTGAGGTTTTCCAGACTGAATACGGAAGGCGAGAAGGTGTGTTAGCAACCAAAAGCGGTCTACAGTATAGGGTAATTGAGACTGGTGACGGACGATCACCTGGCCCATCTGATACAGTTGTTGTCCATTATGTAGGACGATTGATTGATGAAACCGTATTTGATAGCTCTAGGCAGCGCAATACACCAGCAACATTTAGTCTCGGCAGTATTATTCTTGGCTGGCAGGAAATATTGCAGCTTATGCGTGAAGGCGATCTTTGGGAAGTCGTTATTCCTTCCGAACTAGCTTACGGGACGCAAGGTGCTGGGCCTAGTAGCAAAATAGGTCCAAACGAGACGCTCGTCTTTGAGATTGAGTTAATTAGTATAAAGTAATGCGATTGTGGCTGGTACGCAAAGAGCGTACTAATTGCAATCGAGAAAAAAGTAGAACAGACTAGAGGTATAAAGCGTCTATTATGGATCGTTTAATGTATTCTACAATTAAAACTTGATCATATTTGCGCTTATATAGGCCTGTTGTAACTGTAATTCTACTGGAGATATTGCGTGAAAATATTGCTGGCTGATAAATTTCCATCATTCGGTGTTGATTTATTGAAGGCATCGGGCCATGTTTGCGTCTCAAAACCGGACCTTTCAGACAGCGATTTGCCAGCTGAAGTGGCAGATACAGAGATATTAGTTGTTCGGAGCACGAAGGTAACCCAAAAGACCATAGAGTCAGCCCCGAAATTGCAAATGATCATACGAGCCGGAGCTGGAACCAATACGATTGATAAGTCTGAAGCTAATCTAAGGAAGATACCAGTATGTAACGTTCCAGGTCGGAACGCAGTTGCTGTGGCAGAGCTTGTGATGGGCCTTATCATTTCTATTGATAGAAGGATTCCAGACAATGTTGTAGAGCTAAGGGAAGGTCGATGGAATAAAAAACGCTTTAGTGCGTCCCAAGGAATTTATGGAAAGAGTCTGGGTGTTATTGGGGTTGGCGCTATCGGATTAGCTGTTCTTGAGAGGGCACGGGGATTTGGTTTGCGCATGCTCGTCATTGAAAAGTCTAGCAGGCCAGATAATATTCAAAAGAGGCTGTCCGAGATCGGTGTTGAGGCTGTGAGCGATATTGAATCTCTGATAAATGAATCACATATTTTGACTTTTCATTTGCCGGCTAATTCGAGCACCAAGAGGATGATTGACGGAAGTTTTCTAGAGAAAGTCAAACACGACACCGTAATTATTAATACATCTCGTGGCGATCTAATTGATGAGCAAGCATTAATAAGAGCATTGAATGAAAAGAATTTAAAAGTTGGTTTAGATGTCTATGACAATGAACCGTCGACTAGTGTAGGTGAATTTAATTCAGAGTTAGCTAAACATCCAAATGTTTATGGCACGCACCACATTGGCGCCTCAACAGCACAAGCTCAGAGAGCTGTTGCAGAGGGTGTAATTGAGATTGTCGAGGAATTTACAAATGGGCAGTTACTTAATTGTGTCAATATGCCTTCATAGCTCTGGTTATTGCTAGTTGCCCAGTGAGGAATTTTTTATGATTAATCGTGTTCACAACTTTAGTGCAGGTCCATGCACCTTGCCATTAGAGGTATTGGAGGAAGCAAGAGAAGAATTTGTGAACTATCAAGAATCCGGAATGTCTCTAATTGAGATGAGCCATCGAGGAAAGCATTTTGATGCTGTACATAACGAAGCTATCCAGTTAGCACGAGAGGTGTTTGAAGTGCCCGAAGATTTCTGCATTCTTTTCCTGCAAGGGGGTGCTACTCTTCAGTTTTCAATGGTCCCAATGAATCTATTAGGGGATAAATGTAAAGCGGCTTATATTGACTCCGGTTCTTGGGGAAGTGCAGCAATAGCTGATGCGAGAATTTACGGTAGCGTTTACACGGCTTGGGATGGTAATGAATACAATTATTCACGCATGCCAAGTCTAGACGAAATTCATATCAAGACAAATACGAGATATCTACATATAACGTCAAATGAAACTATAGGTGGAATACGGTTTGTGGAGTGGCCAGATGTTAACGTGCCAGTAGTGGCAGATATGTCATCAGACTATATGTCCAGGAGAATCCCATGGCAGCTGTTCGATGTTGTATACGGCGGTGTTCAAAAAAATCTTGGCCCAGCGGGTATGGCTGTTGTTTTTGTCAGGCAATCAATTTTGAGTGCGTGCAATAAGAATTTAGGTCGTTACCTTCGCTATGACTTGCAGTTAGACAGCAATTCTATGCTCAACACACCACCGGTGTTTCCGATATATCTATTAGGAAAAGTCTTGCGATGGATGAGATTAGGAGGAGGCATTGAAGCTATGGAGCGAGCAGCTGAAGAGAAGGCAGCGCTTTTGTATTCTGCCATAGATAATAGCTCTGGCTATTTTAGTTCGCCCGTTGATGAGCATGACCGTTCAGTTATGAACGTCGTTTTTCGATTACCTACCCCAGATTTGGAGAATTTGTTCTTGGGAGAGGCTAATGGTGCGGGATTTGTCAATCTTAAAGGACATCGTAGTGTGGGAGGTTGCCGAGCTAGTATTTATAATGCAATGCCCAGATCTAGTGTCGAACTACTTGTAGACTTTATGAAATCTTTTCAGCTAAGCAATCCAGCATGATAATACGCATGCTAAACAACAAACTTGTTACTGAACGGGTTAATTATGTTGCTAAGTACCTACTTTAATCACATGATATCACTTCTACATCTCGTCACCGTTGCGTTAGTTTGACAAATATACGCCCATTTAAACCTTATCTCGCGGATCCTTCTCGGGTGGGTAATGTTGCATCACCGCCGTCAGATTCGATGTCACCGCAAGAGAGGGCTGAGTTTGGTGCTAGACATCCAGACAATTTCATTAATGCAATTCGTTCGATAGAGGAGTTCCCAAAGACTCAATTACCTTCGCTTGAGCAGCTATTGCAAGATAACTTAGCTGTTCTAAGCCGCTTTTTGGGAGATGGTTCTTTTGTGCGTGAGTTAGAACCCTCTTTATATATTTATGAGATGATTTGTCAGGATCATTCTCAAAAAGGGATAGTTGCTGAGGTGCCTGTTGCAGACTACCACGCAGGGACAATTAGAGGTCATGAAGATACAAGGGCGGAGCATGAAGAGCATCTCTTTCAATATTTAAATGTTGTAGGTGCCACTTCAAGTCCTATTTGTGCTGCCTACCGAAGCAAACCTCGAATAGATGAGATTGTTTCTGAGATTACTTTTGGAGCACCGCTTTTGGACTTTACGGATGACTATGGAGTTCGCCAGAAAGTGTGGCGTGTGAGTAATCGCCAGGTGTGTGGTGATCTGGAAGAGTTGTTCGGGCAAATATCGAAATTATATGTCACAGATGGCCATCACCGAGTCGCGTCAGGCATTCGACATGCTGATAGACGGAGCGACGATTCAAACAGTGATGGACCATGGAATTACCTATTGATGGCATTATTTCCAATGGATCAAATGCGGATACTGCCGTTCAATAGATGCATAAGAGATATTGGAGATCTATCTGCTGAGAAGATGTTAGATAGTTTGTCCAACATTTTCATAATCGAAGAATGCCATCGAGATAGTCTTAATAACGATGGCCCTCAGAATCGAGGTGAATTCATTTTGTTATTTGATAATAGGTGCTATAGATTAAACATTCCTGCAGACTGTATTCCTAATCATCCAGTAGAATCGCTAGATGTGTCACTGTTGCAGAGTCTTGTGCTCGAACCGTTATTGAACATTAGAGATCCTCGGTCAGATCCACGTTTAGATTATGTAACAGGGGAATTGGGTCTAGATGGATTGCGTCAGAGGGCTGAATCTGGATGGAGATTGAGCTTCGCCTGCTATCCACCATCGTTTGAGGAATTAGTCGCGGTTGCAGATGCTGGTTTACGTATGCCACCCAAGAGTACGTGTTTTGATCCTAAAGCAAGATCTGGGATTTTTGTTCGAACTTGCTAGCTTAAACATGCTGTTTCGACGTGCATTGTATCTATAGTATTGCATTTTGGTTATTGCAGGCCCAATATATTGTGAGGATAGCTTAGATCGCCGATGTGCTAGAGTGCGCGTTTTTAAAGGTAAATTTTCTACATTTAAAAGTATAAAGGAGAGGAGACTGTGCCTAGTGATATTGAAATTGCAAGGAATGCGAACCTTAAGCCAATTACAGAAATTGGAGAGCGTCTGGACTTGCCTGCTACTGAATTAATTCCCTTCGGACACGATAAAGCAAAGCTTTCCATGACTGCTGTAGATTCTGCTCGGGCTCAGCCCCAGGGAAAGTTGATTCTTGTGACAGCTATGTCTCCGACTCCGGCTGGTGAAGGCAAAACCACCACATCAGTAGGCCTAACAGATGGGCTTAATCGAATAGGTAAAAAAGCATTGGCTTGTCTTCGGGAGCCAAGTTTGGGACCATGCTTCGGAATGAAAGGTGGTGCCGCCGGTGGCGGCTATGCTCAAGTCGTACCTATGGAAGACATCAATCTTCACTTCACGGGTGATTTTCACGCGATCGGGACAGCGCATAATTTGTTATCAGCTCTTATTGATAACCATATTTATTGGCACAATCAATTAGGCTTTGACTCTCGGCGCGTTGCTTGGCGTCGTGTTGTCGACATGAATGATCGTGCCTTGCGAACCATTACTGCATCCCTCGGAGGAATTTCCAATGGATTTCCACGGGAGTCGGGATTTGATATCACAGTTGCTTCTGAGGTTATGGCTATTTTTTGTCTTGCTGAAGACCTGAACGATTTGCAGAGTCGCCTTGCATCAATCATTGTTGGTTATACAAGGGACCGGAAGCCCATTTTTGCCCGGGACTTAAGCGCTGATGGACCCATGACTGTATTGTTAAAGGATGCTCTAAGACCTAATTTAGTCCAGACACTCGAAAACAATCCGTCTTTAATTCACGGAGGGCCGTTTGCAAATATTGCGCATGGTTGTAATTCAGTAATTGCCACAAAAACAGGCCTTGGTCTTGCTGATTACGTTGTGACAGAAGCTGGTTTTGGTGCGGATCTTGGTGCAGAGAAATTCTTTAATATAAAGTGCCGGAAATCAGGTTTACAGCCAGAGGTTGTAGTAATCGTAGCCACTGTTCGGGCCTTGAAATTTCATGGTGGTGTAGCGCGGGATAATTTATCTATACCCGATGTCGATGCTGTGAGGAAAGGACTCCAGAATCTTTCCAAGCATATCGAGAATGTTGGTCAATTTGGCGTCCCAGTGGTTGTTGGAATTAATGGTTTCGAATCAGATTTAGAAGAAGAGTATGAATGTATTAGAGAATTTTGTGCAACACTTGGCGTTGAAGCGATTCCTTGTACTCATTGGTCGAATGGGGGTGCAGGAGCTGAAGATTTGGCTCATAAGGTTGCCGAAATAGCTGATTCTCAGCAGGCACAGTTTAGGCCGCTCTATGAGGATAACCTTTCACTCTGGGAAAAAACGCGAACTATTGCACGATCACTTTATGGAGCAGAGGATATCATCGCGGACAAGAAGGTTAGATCACAATTCAGTCAGCTTGAGGATGATGGATTTGGGAGCTTTCCAGTTTGTATGGCGAAGACGCAATATAGTTTTTCAACCGATCCGGGCCTGTTGGGTGCTCCGAAGGGGCACATGGTGCCGATCCGGGAAGTTCGTTTGGCTTCTGGTGCGGGTTTTATTGTTGCTATTTGCGGTGACATCATGACAATGCCGGGTCTTCCCAAAGTGCCGGCTGCAAACAGCATAGGACTTGGCGAGTCTGGAGAGGTTGAGGGTTTGTTCTAACTCGAGATCTTTAAATTTTGACAAGGACTCTTAGAATCTAGTTACGGTATCGAACAATGGCGTGGTGATATGTCGCAAAATGGTTTGATGTAGTCGCGGATGGTCGGGGCTGGATTAACTACTGAACGTAATATTCTCGCAAAGTGTAGGGTTTAAAAATACTCCAACCTAATTTTTTTCTAGAGATGCCAATACTACTTCCGCCTACTAGCCAATCTTCAACCTACTTCCAACTCTTTTTGCCATGGGATGCTTTGTAATATGACAGATAACCATTCAGAACAAGCTGATGAAATTGATCTAAATGCACTGCCTGATGATGAATTAGTCGAGCAGATGCATGATGATCTTTATGATGGACTAAAAGAAGAAATAGAAGAGGGGACCAATATTCTTCTCCAGCGGGGATGGGATGCTGGAAAGGTGCTTGAGGACGCGCTAGTTGAAGGGATGCGTATCGTTGGGATTGATTTTCGTGACGGAATCTTGTTTGTTCCAGAGGTGCTGATGTCGGCTAATG
The DNA here is from genome assembly GCA_002724185.1 of Acidiferrobacteraceae bacterium. Lineage (GTDB taxonomy): Bacteria > Pseudomonadota > Gammaproteobacteria > Arenicellales > UBA868 > CAJXWH01. The sequence goes on from PBOB01000041.1 coordinate 29,832, forward strand.
CGATGAAAGGTGGTATGGCTATTTTGCGACCACTTTTGGCTGAAACTGGTGCAAGCACTATAGGAAAAATGGTTATAGGAACAGTCAAAGGCGATATTCATGATATTGGTAAGAATCTTGTTGCTATGATGATGGAAGGAGCAGGATTTGAAGTAATCAACATTGGCATCAATAATGGCGTTGAGAATTATTTGGAGGCGATAGAAGAGCATAAACCTGATATCCTGGGTATGTCTGCACTTCTCACCACAACTATGCCATATATGAAGGTTGTGATCGATACGCTGGTGGAGCAGGGAATTAGGGATGATTTTATTGTTTTAGTTGGGGGAGCGCCACTGAATGAGGAATTTTCCCAGGCTGTTGGGGCAGACGCTTATTGTCGCGATGCAGCTGTTGCAGTTGAAACGGCTAAGCAGATGATGCATGAAAAACGGGTGCACACGGCGAGCAGCTGATTACTAGATCTAGATCACCATATTTGTTTTTCTGAAATATCTGAAACCTAAGAGTTGTTTAGGGCGTGGTAATGCTGGTTGGGGAGACCAGATATTAGATGACAGTCACTATAGTCAGTTCTGACTCTAAGGAAGTGCACATAGGATTTGATCAACCATTCTGCATCATAGGTGAGCGCATTAATCCGACGGGGCGTCAAATCCTGGCACAGGAGATGAGGGATGGTGATTATTCGCGTGTTGAGCGCGATGCGCTTGCGCAGGTCTCAGCGGGCGCACACATGCTCGACGTTAATGCCGGTATACCGCTTGCTGATGAGCCGCTGATATTGGCCGATTGTGTGAAGCTCGTTCAGTCATTGACAGATGTACCACTTTCTATTGATTCGTCGGTTGTCGCCGCCTTGGAAGCCGGCTTATCAGTGTACCAAGGAAAAGCACTCGTAAACTCGGTAACTGGTGAAGACGATCGGTTAGAATCTGTGTTGCCCCTAGTGAAGCAGTATGGAGCCGCTGTTGTGGCAATTTCCAATGATGAAACTGGTATTTCTGAAGATCCAAATGTTCGTTATGAAGTAGCAAAAAAAATTGTTGAAAGAGCAGAAGATCATGGAATCGCCCGTGTTGATGTTGTGGTTGATCCTTTAGTTATGCCGATAGGAGCAATAAATACTGCCGGACTGCAGGTGGTTCACCTAGTCAAGCGATTGAGAGAGGAATTACAAGTCAATACTACCTGTGGCGCCTCCAATGTTAGCTTTGGACTTCCAAATCGCAATGGACTTAACGCAGCTTTCCTTGCAATGGCGATCGGCGCTGGAATGACATCTGCTATTACTAATCCAATGCATGTAGAGATGATGCAGGCGATAATGGGTGCTAATGTTATGATGGGGCATGATCCAGATTGTCGTCATTGGATTGATAGGTATCGCAGCGAAGGAGTCATTGCTGGGAGTGCTCGCGAAGGCAGGCGTTCCGGACGCCGTCGCCAAACACAATTGTAAAGTAAATTGAATGAATATCTTCCCCAAGCGTCTAATCTAAAGTGATAGTGACTGGCGAGCCTGTTAGTGGTTCTATTCGTAAATTGGTAGTTAATCCAACTGAACCAGTTTCATATCAATTGCCCATTGGTGATCAACTTATTCCGATCAACTCGCTTATCGGATTGCAGATTAGGATGGACTTTACTGGCAACATTTACTGTATCGAGTGTGGTCGTAAAATTAAGAAAAGTTTCAATCAGGGATACTGCTTTCCTTGCGTCCGAAGTCTCGCTGCTTGTGATACCTGTATTGTAAAGCCGGAGCTATGTCACTACCACCAGGGTACTTGTAGGGATCCACTGTGGGGCGAGTCGAATTGTATGCAGCCGCATGTGGTATATCTTGCTAATTCATCAGGTTTAAAAGTAGGTATCACCCGTGCAAGCCAGATACCGACCCGGTGGATTGACCAAGGAGCCTTCCAAGCTTTACCGATCTTCAAAGTTCAGTCTCGATTGCAATCTGGCCTGCTGGAGGTGACCTTAAAAGCATATGTTAGTGATAGAACGGACTGGCGAGCTATGCTGAAAGGTAACCCACCGGAGTTAAATCTTGCAGCAGAACGGGATCGTCTCTATAGCCAAGCCGGAATTGAGGCTGGAGAGCTGAAGTACGACGCCGACAGTGCTGCATACAGTTATTTAAGCAATGCAGAGGAGGTGATGTTTGAATACCCGGTCATTCAGTATCCAACACGCGTCCAGTCACAGAACTTTGACAAGCAAGCTTGTATTCAAGGGCGTCTCAATGGCATTAAAGGGCAGTATTTGATATTTGATACCGGTGTGCTGAATATTCGGAAATTCGGAGGATATGAGATAAGTTTTTGCGTAGAGTAAGTGGTTGATTACAGCGCTACCTGTTTGCAGTGCATTTGTCAAATCGTCACCCAACAACAAATAGTTCAATTACTTCGGTTCGTTATAGCGCCATAATGCTTAGGCACCTTTCGCTTAATGACTTCGTTGCCTATGCAAGGATTGCTGGGTATTCGCAGAGAGAGCAAGAGGGAAGCGAAAGCGATGCCCGAACCGATTAAGAATACTAAAGATGGTGAACTTAGCCAGATTAGCCCCATTGCAATTGGAAGAATTACAGCCGCAATATGATTAATTGTGAAACTCACACTAGCTGTTGCTGCGATATCAGCAGGGTCAGCAATTTTTTGAAAATAAGTTTTAATTGCTATAGCCATTGCGAAAAAAAAATGATCCAGTATGTATAAAGATGCGGCTAATTTAGCGTCATTAACAAACGCATAGGTTGAGAAGATTATTACTAGGCCTGAATATTCGAAGATAAGAGCCCTACGATCACCTATTGCTCCAATAAGCCTACCTATCTGAGGTGCTAGTACGATATTTATCCCAGCATTAATTAGAAAGAGTATTGCAATTGAGGAAACGCTAAACCCGAATTTTTCAACCATTAGAAAACCAGCGAACACTATGAAGATTTGACGTCGGGCACCCGATAGAAATACTAATAAATAGTATAGCCAGTAGCGACGACGGAGAATGAGTTTACGATTTTGTCTAATTCTTTCAGGAAATTTTGGGAATGCTATCCAGCAGATTATGCAAATTATGGCTGTTAGACAGCCTCCAACCATATAAGCAATAGAGAAATCGAACTCCACCCTTCGAAAAGCAAGCCAGATTAGTGCAAATGCGATTATTGAAGTGAAGGAACCTACTGCCATCATTTTTCCAAGAAAGTTGGCAGTTTTCTTTTTGTCAATCCACTGTAGCGTTAGCGAGGTTTGTACCGTTTCATAATAATGGTATCCGAGAGACATCAATACCGTTGTTGTATATAAACCGATAGCATTTGGGAACCAACCAGTTATAAAGGTGCCAATAGCAAGCAATAGCAATGAGAAGTAGGCTAAGATTTGCTCTCGACATAGAAGCAGTAATAGAACAACTGTAAATGCAAGAAAACCCGGTATCTCCCTTAGGCTTTGTAAAATGCCAATTTGTTCCCCAGTAAACTGCGCTTGTTCCACGACGAAGTTATTTAGGAGCGCTTGCCATGTGGAGAAGCTTAGTGGAGCTGAGGCTGCTAATATCAACAACAGAAGATCAGGCTTAGGACGATATTGATTCATTGTCAGCTAGTATAATTTGGTCTGACCAGATATGGTTAGGGTATCAACAGTGGTTGGCTATGACCAAGGTTGGTGCGGGTTTGGAGATGAGATAGTAATATTCTACTATTATGAATTCTAATGCTGTCCTATGTGGAGGTAATCTTGGACAATATTTCGAACAATGAAGAGGCGCTAGCGTCTTTCGAGAATGTAACCGTCGGTTTTTTTGTTACCTGCATAGTTGACCTGCTCAGGCCATCGGTAGGTTTTGCAGCACTTCATCTTCTTAAGGCAGCCGGATTTCATGTAGAGGTTCCAGCTTCACAAGCTTGTTGCGGTCAACCAGCTTACAATTCGGGAAACGAGTCGTCGGCTATCGATATTGCAAGACAGGTTATTTCTGTTTTCGAGAACTTTGATTATGTTGTGGTGCCATCGGGCTCCTGTGCAGGCATGCTTCGTAAGCACTACCCACGCTTATTTGCATCAGATTTCATTTGGCTAGATAGAGCACGCAATCTTGCGTCTAAAACATATGAATTGAATGAGTTTTTGGTTGATGTAGCCAGAATTGATAATCTCAGTAGTACGGTTAGTAAGACTTGTACTTATCATGATTCGTGTTCCGGATTAAATGAGCTCGGCATTCATAAGCAGCCACGCGCATTGCTGACTAAGCTTGAAGGATTAGAACTTAAAGAGATGGAGGAGGCTGACGAATGTTGTGGGTTTGGAGGTTTATTTTGTGTTAAGTATCCAGATATTTCCACACGGATAGTTGAACGTAAAGTTAATAATGCATTAAGTACAGGGGCAGATATGCTGATTGGTGGAGATCTTGGTTGTTTAATGAATATCGCTGGATATCTCAGGCGTATGGGCAGTTCAATGAAAGTCTTTCATGTTGCAGAAGTTTTGGCTGGGATGATTAACGATCCATCTATAGGTGAAAAGGAAGAGCATGCATGAATACAGCTTCCACTGAATTTCGCAAGCGAGTTCGGATGGCTTTGGCTGATGACGAGCTACAGCACGCTATGGGTAGAGCAAAAGGGGGATTTGTTCTTAATCGCCAGAAAGCTATTGCGGAATTTCCTGAATTCCATCAAATGACAGATGCCGCCCGAGATATTAAGGACCATGTTCTTATGAATCTTGATCTATATCTCGAGATCTATGAGAAAAAAGTATTGGAAAATGGTGGTCAGGTACATTGGGCCCGTACAGCTGAAGAGGCGAGTACTATTGTTGAAGGGTTATGCAGAAGATCTGGAGCTAGAAAGATTACCAAAGGAAAGTCGATGGTTTCGGAAGAGATTAATCTGAATGAAAAGCTTGAAAAATCTGGCATGCAGGTGATTGAGACCGATCTCGGAGAGTATATCGTACAGCTCGCTTCTGAAAAGCCAAGTCATATCATTGCTCCTGCAGTCCACAAGACACGCAATCAAATAAGTAAACTCTTTTATAAGCACCATAAACCGATGGGATATGCTGATAAAGTGTCAGAGCGTAAAGAGATTGTTCAGCAAGCTCGGAGCGTGCTACGCAATCATTTTGTAGAGTCCGATATCGGCATCACTGGAGCAAATTTCTTGATTGCCGAGACCGGTTCGAGTGTTATCGTCACAAATGAGGGGAATGGTGACCTAACTAGTGTTCTGCCACGGATGCAAATTGTTGTGGCCGGCATAGAGAAAGTAATTCCATCGTTAGAGGATTTATCTGTTTTTTTACGTGTACTGGCACGTAGTGCAACCGGCCAGGAGATCAGTGCATACACCAGCTTGTATTCGGGTCCTAGAGCCAATCATGCTGATGAAGAAGGACCCGAACAGTATCATGTAGTCCTTGTGGATAATGGGCGTTCAAGTATGCTAGGTAGCGAGTACCAGTCGATGTTGAGATGCATACGTTGCGGCGCTTGTTTGAATCACTGCACTGTTTATAACGTAATTGGCGGCCATGCATATGGTTCGATTTACCCAGGCCCCATGGGTTCAGTCTTAACTCCCCTTATCGACGGCCATGAAAACAATACTGATCTCGCTAATGCTTGTACCCTTAATGGTCTATGCAGGACTATTTGCCCGGTCCATATACCTTTACCAGATCTGTTGCGTAATCATCGTACTCAACAGCAGCGCCGAAAGTTAACCCCTTTTACCGGACGCTTCTTTTTTGCGATTTGGGTATACCTGGTTCGTCGACCTCATTTCTATCAGATAGTTTTAGCGCTGCCTATATGGGTATTAAATAGAGTGGGACGAAAAAGTGGCGTCATAAAGAGGATTCCGTTGGCAAATGGTTGGACAAATAGTCGAGATTTCCCCTGTCCATCTGCTCAGACTTTCCAGAGACAGTGGAGAGCGGAAATGAGAAAGTTTAATGCTTGATGCTCGTAGTTCTTTATTTGCTGCGCTAAGGGTTGCACTAACGGGCGGTGAACAACGATCTGCGCTTGCTCGTAGTGCTATCGAGGATAGAGTTCATACCACTAGGTTATCAGCGCGACCAGGGACTAATATGGATTTAGTTGATCAATACTGCAACAAGCATATCGCCGTCCATGGTACGGTTAATCGCATCGCAGGCTTCCATAATGTTGTAGCCGCGACAGAAGAGTACTGTTCCCAACAGCAGTTGGGTAAAGATCTAGTTGTTGGTTCTGGAGCAATACTGGATAAAGTTATGTGGCCGCCGGAGTGGAGCGCTAATAAGCGACCTGCCAATGTGTCCGATAAGATCGTGCTAAGCGAAGCCTATGCGGGAATTTCTGAGACAGGTACGATGGTTTTTATTCCGAAGAGTAGAAGTCCAGCATCACAGATATTTCTTGGGACACATCATATTGTTGTTCTTGACTCAAGTCTGATTGTAGCGTGTCAAGAAGATCTATGGCGTATCATTAGAACTGATCACGAAGTTTTCCCGCGTGCTGTGAACTTGGTTACTGGGCCATCAAAGACTGGGGATGTTGAGCAAACTATAGAGTATGGCGCACATGGACCTGAACGAGTGCACTTGATATTGGTAGACGTCTAAACTATTCTGTTCAACTGCAGCATTGAAGTGCGCAAGGTCAGAAAGTGAAATGCTCATAGAGATTGGAGAAAATCTTTTGTGCGAGAAAGGAGGTCTAGTTCATGATGCGTAGTAATAGATATAGTCGAGATGAGCTCCTGAATTGCGGTCATGGACGTTTATTTGGCCCTGGTAATGCTCAGTTACCACTTCCACCGATGTTAATGTTTGACCGTATTACTCATATCTCTGAAGATGGAGGCGAGCATGGAAAAGGTGAGGTTATTGCAGAGCTTGACGTTAGTCCAAGCTTATGGTTTTTCCAGTGCCACTTCGAAGGCGATGCTGTTATGCCAGGCTGTTTAGGTCTTGATGCGCTATGGCAATTAATTGGGTTTTTTCTAGGATGGAAGGGTGGGCCTGGCCATGGGCGAGCTCTTGGTTCAGGGGAAATACGTTTTACAGGGCAAATTACACCTACATGCAAAAGGGTGCGATACCACGTTATGCTAAAACGAGTAATCACACGAAAGTTATATATGGGAATTGGCGATGGCCATGTTGAGGCAGATGGGCGCATTATCTACACTGGCAAAGATCTTCGAGTGGGTCTTTTCCAGAGTGTAGAGTCGGACCTGTCTGATCCAAACGCATGAAGCGAGTAGTTGTAACAGGGCTGGGTATTGTCTCCAGTATTGGGATCGGAAAAGATGCAGTCCGAAACGCGCTGCGTCAAGGTAACTCTGGTATTGTATTTAGTCCCGAGTACGATGAACTGAATTTTCGTTCACATGTTCACGGCGCTTTAGATATTGATTTAGATGCAACTATTGATCGGAAAATTAAGCGCTTTATGGGTGATTCAGCATCATATAACTATCTTGCGATGAAGGAGGCTGTTATCGACTCGGGTGCGAGTGATGAGATGGTTCGTAGCCCGAGAACAGGCCTAATAGTAGGAACAGGCGGCGGATCACCAGAAAACATTGTTTTAGCTGCAGATTTATTGAGGAAGAAAGGAATACGACGAGTTGGTCCGTATATGGTTACTCGTACGATGTCTAGCACTAACGCGGCTTGTCTTAGCACTGCATTCGGTATCCGAGGTATTGCGTATTCCATCAGTTCTGCTTGCGCGACAAGTGGCCATTGTATTGGCAATGCTGCCGAACTTATACAGCTTGGTAAGCAAGACTTAGTATTTGCTGGCGGTGGTGAAGAACTTCATTGGGCAATGACGATGCTATTCGATGCAATGGGAGCCTTGTCATCAAAGTATAATGATACGCCCGAGGTAGCCTCAAGAACCTATGATGCTAACCGTGATGGCTTTGTAATTTCTGGTGGCGGTGGTGTTCTAGCATTGGAGGATCTCGATCATGCGGAAGCTCGAGGTGCAAAAATATATGCAGAGCTAGTCGGTTCTGGGGCAACTTCGGATGGTTATGATATGGTACAGCCATCTGGTGAAGGAGCTGTTCGTTGTATGCAGCAGGCTATTGAGAATGTGAATGATCCGATTGATTATCTAAATACTCACGGCACCAGCACGCTGGTTGGAGATATCCGTGAGCTTGAAGCTGTTCGAACAGTTTTTGGAGATCACATTCCTAGGATGAGCGCAACCAAATCAATGACGGGTCATGCGTTAGGAGCAGCTGGGGTAAATGAAGCTGTATATACGCTACTTATGTTAGAGAGCGATTTTATTGCACCGTCCATAAATATTGAAAGCCTGGATCCGGGCGCAGAGTATTTCCCGATTATTCAGGAACCAGTTGAAAACGCAGGACTGAATACTGTTATGAGTAATAGTTTTGGTTTTGGCGGGACTAACTCGACACTAGTTTTCCGTCGTTTTTGCTAGGGACTTTCAGGGGGGGGTTTGATATATCGGTAGTCTTGCAGAATTTGCAAGCTCAAGAAAAGTGATTTGTCATTATGCATAATGTGATATTACGTATTCTTTGAGGATACGCTTAAATTGCGACGCAATATTGTCACCCTTCAATGTAATTGTTTTTTTGCCATCTTCGAATACCGGAGCAGTGGGACGTTCGCCACTACCAGGTAAGCTTATCCCAATATTCGCATTACGGCTTTCTCCAGGCCCATTGACCACACAGCCCATAACGGCTACCGTCATATCTTCTACGCCAGGATATTGGCATTTCCAGGATGTCATCATTTCCTGGATGTACTGCTCGATTTCTCTAGCCAATACTTGGAAGTATTCACTACTTGTTCTCCCGCATCCAGGGCACGCAACGACTTTTGGCTTGAATGAGCGAACTCCTATACTCTGAAGGATCTCCTGTGCAACAATTACTTCTTTTGTCCTATCACCACTGGGTTCCGGTGTAAGTGAGACTCGTATCGTATCTCCTATGCCTTCTTGCAGTAGGACGCCTATAGCTATCGCTGAAGAAGTGATGCCTGCGTCTCCCATGCCAGCTTCAGTTAGCCCGAGATGCAGAGGGAGATCAGTGCGATTTGCTAGATTTCTGTACAAAAGAATCAGCTCAGGGACCGAACTGACTTTGCATGACAAGATGATTTTATTATGGTCGAGTCCTTCTTTCTCAGCAAAGCGTGTGCTTCGGATAACTGACTCAATAAGCGCATCTCTCGTTACTTCGCCCAGTTGTCGTGGCTGTATTTGAGCTGCGTTCTCATCAAGAAGTTGAGCTAGTAGCGCAGGATCTAAAGAGCCTCCATTGACTCCTATTCGTATTGGCTTGTCATATTTGATTGCAAATCCTATCATCTGTGCAAATTGAGAATCATGTTTAGTCCCCCGCCCCACGTTTCCCGGATTAATACGATATTTAGCGAGACTCTTTGCGCAGTCAGAATTGTTTTCAAGTAGTTTATGGCCGTTATAGTGAAAATCGCCCACGAGGGGTACCATGCATTTCCTCTGATTAAGGAGCGAGCGTATTTCTGGCACGGCTGCTGCTGCTGCATCTGTATCCACCGTGATTCGGACAATCTCAGCTCCAGCATTTGCGAGTCTTTGAATTTGATCAGTTGTAGATTTCACGTCTGCTGTTTCAGTGTTCGTCATCGATTGGATTAGTACGGGGTTGTGACCCCCGATGACTAGATCATCTACATGTACTGGTACGGTATTTCTGCGTCGGGGCATTTTTCGAGCTATTTGTGCATTGTTTGTTAGGTTGAAGCTAAATCATAAAAAGCGTTCAAATGCCATTGCTGTAGCCTCACCACCACCTATGCATAGTGTTGCGATGCCTTTGGATAAACCCTGTCGTTCTAAAGCTGAAAGCAGAGTTACAATTACTCTGGCTCCAGATGCTCCAATAGGATGGCCCAGTGCACACGCACCACCATGAATATTGAGCTTGTCATGGTTGATATCTAGTTCTAGCATAGCAGCCATAGGTACAACTGCAAATGCTTCGTTGATTTCGTAGAGATCTGGATCAGAAGTACTCCATCCTACCTTAGCTAGCAGTTTACGCACCGCTTCCACGGGTGCAGTGGTAAACCAACGTGGTTCTTGTGCGTGAGTTGCATGACCCAAGACTTTGGCTAAAGGAACATAACCGCCTCGTTCAGCCTCAGAAAGTCTCATTAGTACCAGAGCCGCCGCGCCATCTGATATAGAGCTTGAGTTCGCTGCAGTAACAGTACCGTCTTTTCGAAAAACTGGTGCTAACTGTGGGATCTTTTCGACGTTTGATTTTAACGGGATCTCATCAACGTGTACGACATTTTTTTCACGCTTTGTTTGTGCGCTGACGCTGATAATCTCGCTCTGAAAAGCCCCACTTTCAATAGCTTCCTTTGCGCGTGTTAAAGACTCAATAGCAAAATCATCCTGATCTTCACGACTAAATCCATAATGACTGGCGCACTGTTCAGCAAATTCACCCATTAGTTTTCCCCGGTCATAGGCATCCTCAAGACCGTCAAGAAACATGTGATCGATTATTTTTGCATGACCGAGGCGGTGTCCACTTCGCGCCTTTGGTAATAGGTACGGCGCATTAGTCATGCTTTCTTGACCACCCGCAATTACTTTTTTTGCAGTACCTGCGACAATTAAGTCGTGGGCTAGCATCACGGCTTGCATTCCAGAACCACACATTTTATTAATAGTTGTACATGCAACCTCGAGAGGTAGGCCGGCTCCGAGGGTTGCTTGTCGTGCTGGGGCTTGGCCCTGACCAGCAGGTAAGACACATCCCATAATTACTTGATCGATCTCATTTGGCTCTGTGCCAGATCTTTCAAGTGCAGCTGCGATCGCCGCAGCACCTAGTTCTGCTGCTGATACTGATGAGAAGCTACCTTGAAATGCTCCAATGGGAGTTCTTGCTGTTCCTGCAATGACAATTGGATCTCTGTCCATGTTGGACTCCACGGTATTGTTTACTGAGTTTCGAAAATAATATTACGCCCGACCTCTTTACCTGTAATTTCTTCTTGGCGACAATCGGCATTGATAAAGTAAATATAGCTCTGTAAGTGTTAAGGCTGGTATACATATCGGCTATTTTAGCTTCATCGAGTTGGAATCTTCCGATTGGCTCCCTATACGGTTCCCGCGCATGAATAAATGGAATAATGATATTTAGCCAAACTTACATCATTCCTATTCGACACCCAAGATAGTACTAGTTGTTTGTTATCTAGGCCGCTCATCAACACTGAACCCCCTTCAATCGCTTGACTAAGTACGTTTTCACATGGAATGGTTTAATCCTCAATATTCCAGCCTATAAATGGGGGAGCAGAGATTTTACGTTTACGTAAACGTAAACGTCAATGTCAATATGAATGTGAATGATACTTACGATTAGCATAATGAAGTACGCGCAAATCGGTTTATTTATAGCTGATGACCAGATATATACTCAAGCTGATCTAGTTGATTAAGAAATAAATTACAATTATGAGTATGCGAC
>PBOB01000042.1 GCA_002724185.1 Acidiferrobacteraceae bacterium
CAGATACTATTGCCTGTGTGCTTGCCACTAGACTCTATGATAGCGAAAAGAAGCGAGCGTTGGTGGATATAGGGACAAATGGTGAAGTAGTAATGGGTGACCGCAGCGGACTGATGGCATGTTCTGCTCCAGCGGGTCCAGCGTTAGAAGGAGCTCAGATTCGACATGGCATGCGTGGCGCAGTTGGGGCTATTGAAAAAGTTGAAATAGATGCGGATGTGACCTGTACTGTGATCGGAAACGCTCCTGCAATCGGGATTTGTGGTTCTGGCCTGATTGATGCTGCAGCAGCGATGTTAAAATCAAATGTTATGAATCCGTCAGGCCTTCTTGAGGCCGAAAAAAAGACGGACTTGCCTCTGCCAATAGCCAGTCGTTTTTCGAAAACCGACGACGGTAAAGATCAATTTTCACTTGTTAGTAGCGGTGAATCTGGTCGTGAAGAAGATATAGTCCTTACTCAAAACGACATAAGGCAACTGCAGCTCGCAAAAGGTGCTATCGTATCGGGAATCATCATGCTACAAAAAGTGATGGAAATTGCAGATGATGATCTAGATGAACTTATGCTTTGTGGCGGATTTGGAAACTATATAAGCATAGAGAGCGCTGTAGATATTAAATTGCTGCCCAAGCTCCCCACCGAAAAAATTTCATATGTTGGTAATGCAGCTCATCTCGGGGCCCAGATGGCACTGCTCTCAGAAGAAGAGCGTTTGAGAGCAGAAAATATTGCGCAGGACATCAACCACGTTGCGCTTGCTACGCATCCAGATTTCCAAGAGATTTTTGTTGAAGCTCTAAAATTTGGTTAACAGGCAATATTATGATTCTCTATGTTCACCTCTGTATGTTTAGCGAAACTAGGTGTATCTGGAGTGTTTAGTTGACTAAGTATCTAGGTATCGACACCGGTGGCACGTATACCGATGCGATAGTGTTTGATCCTGCCTCTGGAGTATTAGGTTCTGAAAAATCACTTACGACAAAGCAAGATCTAACTATTGGTATAAACAGCGCCCTGTCAAAGGTCTTGCAGTCAGTTACTAACACAAGAGATATCGAGCTAGTATCGCTATCTACCACCCTAGCCACAAATGCCATTGTCGAAGGTAAAGAAACACCAGTTTGCCTAATCTTGATCGGACAAACGAGAGATGTCTTGGAGAGGTATGGACTCGGATCAGTTTTAGGGTCTGATCCAGTTGTTTTCGTCGACGGTGGTCATACCTATTCTGGAGAAGAAAAAATTGCCCTGGACGAAGGTGCATTGATATCTGAGATTGAACGAGTTCGGCAAGAAGTAAATGCTTTTGTAGTAGTAAGTAGCTTTGGTGTGCAGAACCCAACACATGAGTTGCGCGCAAGAGAGATATTAAGGTTGCACACAAAAGCTCCGGTAACATGTTCACACGAGCTAACTAATCGCCTTAATGCACCCAGAAGAGCAGTCACTTCGGTTTTAAACGCGCGATTAATTCCACTCATTGATCACCTTATTAACGCAGTTACAGATCTATTGCATGAGCACGCGATCAATGCTCCGCTCATGATTGTCCAGGGTGACGGCTCACTGGTTTCAGTGGACGTAGCAAGATTGCAGCCGATTCAAACAATATTATCTGGGCCTGCTGCAAGCGTTGTTGGCGCCGCGTATCTCACGAAGGCTAAAGACGCCATAATTGCAGATATCGGTGGCACGACTACCGATATTGCGTTACTGAAAGACGGCAGGCCAGGGACGCATCCAGATGGGCCACTATTTTCAAATTACAGAATGATGATTAACGCCGCGGCTGTTAAAACAATTGGTCTTGGGGGTGATAGTGAATTTTCTGAGGATGCAAATGGAAATTGGTCAATAGGGCCTAATCGGGCTGTGCCTCTTAGTCTGTTAGGCATGCAGCATCCTAAGATTGTAGCAACGTTGAAAAAACAATCTGAGGCATCTGAGTTAAAGAAATATTATGGCTATTTTGTCGTCAAAGAAGATATTTTAGGCAATGAAGATCGGCAATTGAACTCCGCTGTTACCACGCTACTAGAGTTTCTTGGAAATGAGCCGGTGGCCCTACAAGAGGTGCTGGAAAGACGAGAATTCTTTCTGCCATATCGAGCATTACGCAAGAGGGGTATTCTAAATATATCTAGCTTTACGCCGAGTGATGCTGCTCATGTTTTGGGAATTCATGAACAGTGGAGTACTGAGGCTGCACGATTTGGCGCTAAAATTGCTTTCCGGAAACTACATCATGGAGCTGCTCCTACCAGCAATATTGAAGAATTTTGTAGGGAGCTTGTCGAGTTTATGACCTACCGCTGTGGACAGACACTGATTAATTTTTGTTTAGAGAGGGAAGGTGCAGTACGAGGGCTAGTATCTAAGAACAGCAGCGATGACTCTGTATTTCTCCGTAAGGCTCTTAAACCAACGGATTCTAAGCAGTCTCTTATAGACATTGCATTCCATCTTAAGATCCCGGTTATAGCTGTGGGTGCGCCGGCGAAGGCCTACTATCCGTTAGTTACAAATAGGATGAATGCAGACGTAATTATTCCTGAATATGCCGATGTCTGTAATGCTGTAGGTGCTGTTGTCAGTGGGGTGGTACAGAAGGCCGAAGGAAAGATTACTTCTCCCGTACGTGGTGTCTACAGATTCCACTGGATAGAGGGTGTAGAGGACTTCAATAAATTAGATGAGGCAGTAAGCTTCGCATCAAGTGCGTTGGAATCGTTAGCTATTGACAAGGCTCGGGTTGCAGGTAGCGATTTAGTAGACGTTCAGATAACTCGTGATGACAGGGTGAGTCGTTTGGCAGATGGTGGGTTAGGCGGTTTAGGGGAGACTGGTACTGTTTTTATTGAGTCAAAGATAGTAGCGACTGCTGCTGGACGACCTTCTTTAAACTAAGATTGGCGACGTCTGGCGCAAGGCTAGTTATTAGTCAGGTGATTTTAGCGTAGCTCTTACGGACTATCGAAACTATATTCTAGAGATGATCTATTTTTTTGCAGGCGCAAAGCCATCTGGCACCGCCCCTAGGTCTCCTTCTCCAAAAAGAAAGCCAAGCATATGTTCCTCGATTACATCGACAGTTTTTGGGTCAGCTGTACTGAGCCGATTTTCATTGATTATCAGAACGAGTCTTTGTAGCCATTGGTTCCAGCCTTCGCGAGAAACTGAGTCAAATATTCTGCGACCTAATTGTCCAGGGTAGGGCGGTTTATCAAGTCCTTCGGCCCTTTGTTTCAATACGGTACATTGAACAGTGCGCATGTTAGAATGGTATGTAAGTTATGCTTCGGTGATAAAGTAAAATGTTTGGTATTGGGGGCCTTGTAGGCATCAATGAGTATATTGTGTCATCAACTGCACATGGGAGCAATACATGAATAGAGAGGAAGGGCGCTCAAGCCTGAATAGTCTTGAAGATCTAGCAATTACTGATGCTGCTCGATCAAAAATTACTGATTTAATTGCCAGCCAAGGAGATAATATTGACTCAGTGCGAGTCTATGTTGCTGGTGGTGGGTGTGGTGGAATGAATTATGGAATGACCTTCGCAGATGTGGTAGATAGCCGAGATACCGTTATAGAAGAAGGTGGTGGTTTCCGAATGGTCATTGATCCGCTTGCAATGGCCTACATGCAAGGCGCTGAAATTGACTATACGGAAGACGGCCCTAATTCAACTTTTGTTTTTAATAACGTCTTTAAGGCAGTTGGTGGAAGTGGTGCATGCGGAGGTTGTGGCGGCGCGTCCTTTTAGAGCGTTTTTGGTCGACCCCTGATGTTCGGCTAGAAATATTTGGAATCAAAAATTACTCTATGAAGTCGTTGCTAAAGTTATGTCTCGGATCCTCCTTCTGACCGATCACGCTAGTTACCGGATAGCAACCTATATCGATGCATGTGCCAGACTTGATGTCGATGTAATTATCGCTTCTGAAGGTAGGTCGTCACTTGTCCCAGGTTTAGCATCTGGTGTGTCCCTCGATCCTAATAACTATTCAAAAAGTCTTGAGACTCTTTCTGTTTTGTATGAATCAGAACCCTTTAGTGGTATTGTGGCTACTGACGACTCTGTTGTTAGATTAGCAGCAGCAGTCGGTGATAGATTTAATTTACCTACAAGCGATCCGGTCGCAGTTGAGCAGGCTCAGCGAAAAGATTCTAGCCGAGTTGCGCAACGCGACGCGGGTCTCAGAGTTCCTAATTTCCAGTCAGTTAGACTAGACAAAAGTAGCGAGATTCAAGTACAAAGATTGAATTCTGTAACCTATCCATGCGTAGCAAAACCAGTAACATTATCAGCGAGCCGGGGAGTGATTCGCGCAAATAACGAGATAGAGCTATTAGCGGCATTCAGTCGAATCAGTGCAATTATTGAGTCAGCTGGACCTGAGCATCCTCCGGTGTGTCTTGTTGAAGACTATATTGAAGGAAAGGAATACGTAGTGGAGGGATTAATTAATAGAGGAGAATGGGAGACGATCGGACTTATTGAAAAACCAGCCCTCATGGAGGGCCCATTCTTTGAGGAGACAATATATCTGTCGCCAGCTGAGATACCAGACTCTCTTGCCGCACTATTGACTGAGACTGTGGAAAACGCATGTCGGAAACTCAACATCACACACGGGCCTATACATGCAGAATGCAGAGTCAACGATGACGGCGCATGGCTTATAGAGCTCGGCCTCCGCACAATTGGGGGCAGGTGTTCAAGAATAGTAGATGCTCACAATTTCTATAAATTAGAAGAGTTAGTAGTCTTAAATGCACTGGGAATAAAGCCAATTGTCAAAAAACAGGATTCTATCTCGGGCGTCATGATGATTCCGGTTGCTACGCAAGGTATATTACGTCGAGTTGAGGGTCTTGAAAAAGCTCGAGCGATCTCCTTCATTACCGGCGTAGAGATCGATATTCGGCCAGGCGAGCAGCTAGTGCCATGGCCTGAAGGCTTCCGATATCCGGGATTTATTTTTGCCCGAGGAGATGAGCCCTCGAAAGTAGAAGGTGCCCTATGGTCAGCATTTCGATGTTTGACGTTTGTTGTCGCACCAAATCTTCCTGTCACAGTTGCAGCTTAGCGTAACTAATAGTTCAGACGCATGTTCTATCAGCCGAAAAACAATAACCACGGATTACCAAAAAATCCATTTAATAGTCTAATTGTTCCCAGACCTATTGGTTGGATATCATCAGTAGATACAGCGGGTAATGTCAACCTCGCTCCATATAGTTTTTTCAATGCAGTTTCATACAAGCCGCCAGCGGTAATGTTTGCTGCGGGATCTCGCGGTCAGGGTGAAGCAAAGAAAGATACAGTAAAAAATATTGAGCACACAAAAGAATTTGTCTGCAATATTGTTACAGTCGATACAGCGGCACAAATGAATATGACTTCGGCATCAGTTGACGGAGAGTCTGATGAGATGGCTCTAGCAGAATTAACAGCAGTACCATCGATTCTCGTAGCGCCTCCGCGTGTTGCAGAGGCGCCAGTGCATCTGGAATGTAGCTACATCCAAACTATAGAGATGCCATGGGAGTCGGTAGAAGAGCGCTATGTTATTGTCCTAGGAGAGGTAATCGGCATCCACATTAGTGAGGCTGTGATCACAGAAGAGGGCTTCGTTGATATTGCTAGAATAGAGCCAGTTGGTAGGTTGGGATACGACGATTACACACGAATTGGTGTAGATACGGTGTTCACAATGATTAGACCATCGTAGGCGAATCTCTAAAGATCATGCTTCTAAACAAAGAGAGCCTGAAAAAAGTGTGCAATAGCGCGCAATTTGATCTATATAACAATTGGTTGTCATATGCATAAGCAACTTTAATTTTTACATCTGTTTCCTGTAGTAGACAATCCAATACATCGACGTTCAATTCTTTTCGCTGCATCGTCAGTTGAGAATTTCTATCATGATAGATAGCTACAGAATGAAGCAATCAACATTTAATGATCATTGCGATGTCCGAAGTTTTTTAGCATTTGGGGATACCATTGTTTTAGCAAGACGGCGTGTCGCTGCTGCTGATACCTGCTATGAATTCATTAAATCGTTCGTTGATCCCGGCTATGCAAGAGAATATGCTAATTCGAACTATCTGACTAGGGACAAGTACGTTATGCTGCTTGAGGTAACAAGTTCACGACTAAGAGATATGGCATTAGTAGATTGATACGACTTAGCACTTCATCTGTTTGTTAATACGCATAAATCGGATTTATTATCTAACGAAGTAAAGAAGATATATAATTGGAGTTTTAGTGCCATATATCAGGCAACTCAAATTTTTTTCTTTTCATAAATTCTAATAGTTCTTCGTCAACAGCAGGTTCAAGTGGCGGAGCTTGATATTCTTGCAGTTGTTTCTTCCAAAGCTGTGTAGCACGTTCTGCAGCATTTAACTGGCCTGCATCCACCCAATTCTCATAGGAGCTAACATCGGAAAGACCGCTTTGGTAAAAGGCAGATTCATAGTTATCTAGGGTATGTTTACAGCCAAAGAAGTGTCCGCCAGGACCAACTTCTTGAAAAGCATTGAAGGCCATCGTATCAGAGTTAATATCTAATCCTTTGAGAAAAATGTGTGCTGCTCCTAAATAATCTGCATCAAGGAGTAATTTTTCATAGCCGATTGTCAGTGCTCCCTCGAGCCACCCTGCCGAATGTAGAATAAAATTTGCTCCGCACAATAGAGCAGTATAGAGAGAAGTAACGCTTTCCTGCATTGCTTGCGCGTCAGGCACTTTTGATGAGGTGAATGCGCCGCTGCAACGAAGTGGGAGGCCAACACGTCTAGCAATCTGAGCTGCAGCATATGATCCTAGCACTGGTTCAGGCGTGCCAAAGGTGGGTGAGCCAGACCTTAAATCTACACTGGTGAGGAAATTACCAAACACCGCAGGGGATCCTGGTCGCTCGAGTTGACCGAGCGCGACTCCCACCATTACTTCTGCGATTGACTGCGCAACTGCAGCGACCATCGAGACAGGGCCTGTTGCTCCACCCAAAATAAAGGGCACGATCACCGGACACTGGTTGGCTCTCGCATAGGCTCGAAGAGATCCCGACATAGCGTAGTCATAGACCAGGGGTGAATTCATATTGATATTTCCCATAATGACACAGTTTTGACTAACAAAGTCGCTGCCAAATACAATTCGCGTCATCTCGATTGAGTCTTCTGCTCGATCAGGCGTCGTAACAGATCCCATAAACGGTTTATCTGAATATTTTAGATGCGCGTAAACCATGTCGAGGTGTCGCTTATTTACAGGCTGATCTACTGGTTCACAGATGGTGCCTCCTGAATGATGGAGCCACGGTGATTGGTAAGTGAGCTTCACCAAATTCGAAAAATCTTCAAGAGTTCCATATCGCCTCCCACGATCAAGGTCATGAACGAAGGGCATCCCGTAAGCTGGGGCGAAGACAACGTTGTTTTCTCCTATCATTATAGATCTTTTATGGTTTCGTCCATGCTGTATAAATGAAGAGGGGGATGACTTGGCTATGATGCTTTGAACAAGGCCGTCATCAAATCTGACGCGCTCGCCCTGCACATCAGCGCCAGCAGCTTGCCAGAGTGCGAGCGCTTCGCTATCACCTCGGAACTCGACACCTATCTCTTTTAATATACGATTTGCGTTAGCCTCTATCTGATCCAAGCCCTCCTCATTAAGCAGTTCATAGGTAGGTATCTCTCTCTTGGTGCCAGCAATAATAGTTGGCCCTACTGCCTTGTCACCAAGCAGTCGAACGCCTCTTTGTTTTCGCCGATTCTTGCGTATTGTATTCATGTAATAGGAGGGGAGGAGATGGTTGGATGGCTTTAGTAGACTAACGTACTCAATAAATATATGGTAGCTACTTGCAATTGGTTCGAAGGTAACTGTATACAGTGGTCATAGCTGATGTGTACGATTCAGTTATAGGTAGAAAATTTGTAAGATGCTATGAAAGCTAGTGGCATTATGTTGCGACAATACATTTGTTGCAATAGTTGTTCGGCTTGAGCAATAGATCGGATCTAGAAAAGTGAATAAAAGTCGAATCGATGTGTTAATAATTGGGGCTGGTGCGTCGGGTGCTGCGGTAGCGTGGAGCTTGGCTGACACGCGAATGCGTATAGTTTGTATGGATCAGGGTGAGTGGATGAGCCCAGAGGCGTATCCAAGCACAGGGCAAGATTGGGAGGCTAGAGGCCTTAGTGACTTCAGCTATAGCCCTAATCAGAGGCGACGAGAAACTGACTATCCGATTAATGATGCAGATACACCAATAGCTATCGCGAATTTTAATGGGATAGGAGGAAGCACAGTACTTTATGCAGGTCACTATCCTAGATTGCATCCATCAGACTTTCGTGTAAAGAGCTTAGATGGTGTTGCCGATGATTGGCCAATATCCTACGAAACGTTAGCTCCATACTATGCAGTAAATGATCGGATGACCGGCGTATCAGGTCTTGCAGGTGACCCAGCATATCCGAGAAAACAAGTTGCAATGGGCCCCCTTCCGCTTGGTAAGTCAGGCACAGCATTAGCTAAGGGGTTCAATGAGCTCGGTTGGCACTGGTGGCCTTCGGATAGTGCAATTGCGACTGATACTTATGATGGTAGATCGGCATGTATAAATTTGGGCGCTTGTGCAAGCGGTTGTGCGCAAGGAGCAAAAGCGAGTGCGGACATTACTTATTTAGCGCACGCGCGTAGAAATAGAGTAGAGGTTTGGCCGCGATGCCGAGTTCGGGAAATAACCACGAATCGTAGCGGGATGGCAACAGGCGTTACCTATTTCGATGCCGACGGTATTGAGTGTTATCAGTCAGCAGAGGTCGTTATACTTGCTTGTAATGGGATTGGTACTCCTCGACTTCTATTAAATTCTAAATCGACCGCACATCCGGATGGATTGGGAAATAGTAGTGGTTTAATCGGAAAAAATTTTATGTGCCACCCATATGCTGCAATTTATGGCGTGTTCGACGAGCCACTTGATACATACAAAGGGCCGCATAACAATATCTGGAGCCATCAATTCTACGAAAGTGATCCGTCAAGGGGTTTTGTGCGCGGCTTCATCTATGAAAGCATACGTGGCTATGGTCCTTTAGGAACTGGTCTTATAGGTACAGCGCTGAGTAGAATTCGTTGGGGTATGAGCCATCACGACGATTACAGAAAACTTTTTAATCACACAACATTTCTGCAATCAATATGTGAAGATCTTCCGGATGAAACTAATAGAATTACGCTAGATGACGAACTTACGGACTCCAATGGGATACCAGCTCCAAAGGTGTTTTACCGCATTAGTAAGAATTCACAACGCATGATCGATTTTTCTATTGATCGTGCTTATGAGGTTTTCAGAGCAGCAGGCGCAACAGAAATCTTTAGTCGAAATCCTGTTGCTGAAGGAGGTTGGCATCTGCTTGGAACAGCTAGAATGGGTTCGGACCCTAAAGCGTCTGTTGTTAACGAGTGGGGTCGATCTCACGATGTGAAAAACCTATTCATCGTTGATGGAAGTATTTTTGTGACAAGTGGCGGTGTTAATCCTACTTGCACAATTCAAGCGTTGGCTCTTTATATTGCGGATAATATAAAGATGCGCTTAGCTAATCTATTTGACTGAATTTCAATGTTATCGACAGCAGCAAATACACAATTAGACGATACACAGGTCTCACTACTCCGAACTGTTGCTGGAGATATGATACCGTGTAGCGAGCAGTTTCAAGTACCAGGCGCAGACGATGATATGATATTTAATGAGATTTTAGTAGTAGCTCAGAGGGAATGTGAAAGATTGATCGAAGCATTAAGGTTGCTAGAATTATCCGCGCAAAAAAAGTATAGCGAATCGTTTATTTCGCTAAAGAAGAATAGACGTATTGAAATAATCGAGACGGAATTACTAGATTCTAATGCAGAGTGCGGCGTGATAAGGGAATTGATTCTTCAATGTTACTATAGAGATGATCGAGTGCTTCGTTCTCTAGGCGTGGAACCTAGGGCGCCTTTTCCTGATGGCTATGATGTTGAAGAGAGCGACTGGAGCCTGCTGGAGCCAGTGCTTCGCAGAGGAAAGATATATCGTTGAATGCACACAACTCATTTAAATGGGTTTAATCTATGAACCAAAGTTATCGAGTAGTTGTTATAGGTGGAGGCGTTGTAGGGGTCTCGGTCCTATATCACCTTGCAAAAGCAGGTTGGAGCGATGTTTGCCTTATTGAGCGCTCAATAT
This sequence comes from Acidiferrobacteraceae bacterium, assembly GCA_002724185.1. Lineage (GTDB taxonomy): Bacteria > Pseudomonadota > Gammaproteobacteria > Arenicellales > UBA868 > CAJXWH01. The sequence continues at coordinate 10,282 of PBOB01000042.1, forward strand.
TGACCGCTGGCTCATCTTGGCATGCTGCTGGTGGAATCCATGCGCTGAATGCGGATCCCAACATGGCTGCCCTTCAGGCCTACACCATTGACTTGCTGTCAGGCATTGAAAGTGAATCTGGGAAATCTATAGGCCTTCATATGACCGGTGGTGTCTCTGTTGCATCTACATCTGAACGTTGGGAGTGGCTTCAGGCTGCACATAAAACCTATCTGACTATTGGGATTGAAGATGTCTATCTATTGACTCCAAAGGAAGTTCAAGACAGATGTCCGATTATGGATACAAGCGATGTATTAGGTGGCTTGTGGGCAGAGCGCGAGGGCTATGTAGACACAACCGGTACCGTATTAGCCTACGCTGCCGTTGCTAAGGCCCATGGAGCGCATGTCGTTGAAAATAATATGGTTAGGGAATTGAATCAACGCGTAGATGGCAGTTGGGATGTGATAACCAATCAGGGCGTTACACACGCTGAGCACGTTGTCAACGCGGGAGGTCTTTGGGCTAAGCAAATTGGCAGAATGGCTGGACTGAACCTGCCACTATCGCCACTTGAGCATCATTATTTTATAACGGAGTCAATTCCGGAAGTAGCATCATTAGGCTCAGAACTTCCTATGACGGTAGATCTAGAGGGATTTACCTACATGCGGCAAGATCAACAAGGCATTTTGATTGGAATTTATGAGCGGGATTATAAGCATTGGAGCATTGATGGTGCGCCATGGGATTATGGCATTGAGTTATTGCAGGAAGATACAGATAGGATTTCAGCGGAGTTAGAAATGGCGTATAGACGTTACCCTGTTTTGGAGCGTACTGGGGTAAAAAGCTGGGTTAATGGAGCATTTACATTCTCACCGGATGGGAATCCTCTTGTCGGTCCAGTAGCAGCAGTACAGAATTACTGGCTAGCATGTGGTGTTATGGCGGGATTTCTACAAGGTGGTGGTGTAGGTAAAACATTGGCTGAATGGATAATCTTTGGCGAAACAGAAGCAGACGCCTGGCCCTTGGATATAGCGCGCTATGGAGGTTTTGCTTCCAACCGAGAGTACATTCGCCAAACAACTGGTCAATTCTATTCACGTCGATTTGTGATGACATATCCAAACGAGCAACTCCCGGCAGGGCGGCCACTTAGAAAAGCTCCCGCATATTCTGATATGACAAAAGCTGGAGCACTGTGGGGTAGCAGCTGGGGTCTTGAGGTGCCATTAGTTTTTGCAGAGACAGGCTTCATTGAGACGCCAACATTACGCCGCTCTAATGTGTTTCCTTTTGTTTCTGAGGAATGTTTTGCGGTCCGGGAAACCGTTGGACTGCTTGATATCTCTGGATTTGCTCGCTACGAAATTAGTGGCGCAAGCGCAAGAAATTGGCTAGAAAAGATTGTCGCAGGTCGACTTCCTAAAGCTGGCAGTGTTCGATTAACACCGCTACTGTCGCCTAGTGGGCGACTAAAGGGAGACTTGACGTTGTTGTCTTGGGGTAATAATAAGTGGTGGCTGATGGGCTCTTATTATTTGCGCCAATGGCATATGAGATGGTTTCAAGAACATTTAGATCAGGACGTTAGGGTAAACGATATTTCGGATTCAATAGTAGGGTTTGCATTGGCTGGCCCGCGTTCACGCGAACTGCTGTCGGAGTTAACCCCAGTATCGCTTAGTAATGAAGATTTCCCCTTTCTAGAGTGCATGGAGATGGATATCGGGCTGATTCAAGCTAAAGTTGCACGTATTTCTGTATGTGGTGAGCTAGGTTACGAGATTAACTGTACTATGGATGAGCATATTGTGCTTCGTGAATTATTGCTTGATGTTGGCAAGCATTACGATATACGGGAATTTGGTTATTACGCGATGAACTCTCTACGACTTGAAAAAAGTTTTGGAGTCTGGAGCACAGAATATACCCAGGCCTACACACCAGGAATGACTGGATTAGATCGATGGATAGATTGGGGCCGCGCTAATTTTGTCGGTGCTGAAGCTGCGCTTATTGAACGCGACAGGAATCCTTCTAGTAAGCTTTTGGTTACGCTCGAGATCGATAGCCGAGATGCTGACACATATGGTTACGAGCCCGTTTGGCAAAATAATCACCGGGTTGGCTTTATTACATCAGGCGGATTTGGGCATGCAGTTGGGAAGAGTCTTGGGTTAGCATTAGTAAACCGAGATGTTTTAGGTTCAGATATACCACTTGAGGTAGATGTAATTGGATCACGTGTTGGAGCTATACTTATTGATGATGCCCCATGGGACCCTACAGGAAGCCGAATGCGGAGCTAGGTTAGTCATATTCCAGTAAATATGGGCAAAATATATAATCCATGCAACGACATCTGTATATATACAGGACCCAAAGGGTGGTGTATTGGCTGTGGGCGGACTCGGGCCGAGAGCAGACAGTGGGAGCGATTACAGCCATACGCTAGGCAACGCATATTGCAGCAACTAAAGAGGCGATTAGCGAAGATCGATAATTAATTATGAGAGATTTCAAGATGGTCTTCCGAGATTTGCAGGAACATATAGAAAAGGCACGTTGGTTCCACGATGGTTGGGAAATCTACAATCGAGGTGTATACCTTCAGTTGGCCAAAGAAAATTGGTTTAATCATAACCAGGGCGGCATTCATTTTGAGACGTATATTGAGCGCCCCCAAATTCAACTTGGTCTTGTGCCTATTCATCTGCATGCAGAAGACGATGTGCCACATCAGGCAGTATTTGTTGAGCGATTCCTGGAGCAAGAGAGCGTTCGATTGAGTCGCTGGAAGGGTTATGAAGTAGTCGGGGGGGGTTATAGCATCTGCAAGCGCAATATCCCAATAAAGACGAAGCAACTAGCCAATAGATTATTTGAAGAGATAAATAGGCTTAGAGAGTTCGAAGACACAATCGATACGTTGGTAAGCGACATCTGTCGCGCTTAGCCAAATTTCAGGTTGAAGAGATGACTATGAGTTTATAGAAAACTTGAAACATAGGTTTTTAGCGCGGCGGGCGCTACTCGTACCGTTGCTATCTTTGTAATTACCTAACTATGATTCACTTAATGGAGAAGAGATATGGCCGTAGCTCGCGCTAAATATATTAGTATGGATATGAGTACTGCTGAAGACTGGCAGAAGTATCGTGCTAACGAAGGTGATAGGCGTCGAGCACAGGCTTTACGTCTTACAGCTATGCTTAAAGATCTCAGGCACGCTGATGATACTGCGCCAATCGACACATTCTCTCATTCACTCCAGTCAGCGACTTTAGCGTATCGGGACGGAAGAGATGATGAGACCGTGTTCATGACATTATTCCATGATATTGGAACCTTAGTGTCGGATGACGCCCACGCGGATGTATCGGCTGCAATTTTGAAACCATATTTATCGGAAAAAAATTACTGGATTGTTAAGCATCATGGGATATTTCAAGGATATTATTATTTCCAATATTTTGATGAAAATCGAAATATGAGGGATGAATATAGCCATAGCCCACACTACGATGAGTGTATTGCCTGGTGCGATAAATATGATCAGCGAGCGTTTTCATCGCAGTATATTAGTAAGCCGCTAGACTTTTTTCAGCCACTAATCGATAAAATATTGCTTGGTGGATTTGATAGGATTTAATGATGACTCGCTACGAAAAGCTTATGGAGCGTATAGACAACGGTGAATTTATTCTTATCGATGGCGCCACTGGCACGGAAATGGAGCGCCGTGGAGTACCGAAGTTAGAGCACGCGTGGAATGGCGGGGGCGCAATAAGCGATCCAGAGATACTGCATTCGGTCCATTCGGACTATATACAGGCTGGTGCCGATATTATTATTACCAATACATTTGCTACGTTAAAAAGTGCGTTGCAAGATGCACGTTGTGGCGAGCAATTTGAGCGATATAATCGCCGAGCAGTTGAGATAGCTAATGACGCTCGCGAGACAGCTGGAAAGGATGATGTAGTTATTGCTGGCAGCATTAGCCATTGGTCGTGGTCATCTAGGAACGTGCCTATAAAAGAGTTATGTGCAAACGCTAGCGAACAAGCAATAATTATGAAATTAGCAGGTGTAGATATTATTATGCTTGAAATGATGAGCGAAATTGGTTCAATGACCGCGGTACTAGATGGCGCAGAAAAGTCGGGCCTGCCTATTTGGGTGGGACTTAGCTGTGTGCTGGATTCGAGAGGAACACCAACCTTATTGTCGGGCGAGAGTATTGAAGAGGCAATAGAGGTTGTGACGCGTCGAAACGTAGGCGCAGTAAATATTATGCATACTGATGTTGATTGCATTGATGTATGCTTGGATGTCGTCATGAAATTGTGGGCCAAACCAATTGGTGTATATGCCCATTCTGGTGACTATATAGGAGGTGATTGGGTCTTTAGCACAGTGATTAACGTAATAGATTACGTAGAGGTAGCTAAGCGATGGAAAAGCCGTGGAGTACAGATCATTGGTGGATGTTGTGGCATTGGGCCACGACATATTCAAGCAATTCATGAATTGTGCCACGTGCGCTAGTCGGTATGTTTACAAGACGATTATGAGCAAGTTCAATTCTATTGGTGCTCTAGGTATGCTATGACGGACAGTTTATGGCAGCTCAATGCTACCCAGTTACTGCGAGGAACACAGAGTGGTAAGTTTTCGTGTGAGGACGTGATGATGTCGGTTATCGCACGTATCGATGAACATAACCCCGCCCTCAACGCTATAGTCAATAATTGTGCTGATCTAGCTGTAGCCCAGTCAAGGGAGGCAGATAAGGCGATCCGAAGAGGAGACAACTTAGGGCCGCTCCACGGACTACCGATTACTATAAAAACGAATGTCGATGTAGAAGGTCAACCTACACCAAATGGTATACCGAACAACAAGGACGTAATCGCGACCGAGAATTCACCTGTTGTCCAAAACATGCTTGATGCTGGTGGTGTAATCGTTGGGCGAACAAATACACCGGAATTTTCGATGCGTATAACTACAGATAATCCGCTCCATGGGAGGACGTATAACCCGTGGTGTAGAGATGCATCTCCTGGGGGTTCGTCCGGTGGCGCTGCTGTCGCCGCTGTGGCGGGTTTTGGACCCATTCATCACGGCAATGACATCGGTGGCTCGTTACGTTACCCAGCAAGTTTTTGTGGCGCTGTAACACTCAAGCCTACATTTGGAAGGGTGCCAAATTTTGTTGGCTCTTCCTTGCCTCCAGAGCGAGGGTTCTTAGCGCAATTAATGGGTGTCCAAGGAGCTGTCTGTCGGGAAGTTACCGATCTTAGAATTGCTACTCGAGTAATGGCTTCTGGTGATCCCCGAGATCCATTTTGGATGCCTGCTCCTTTTTATGGCGATAGACTTAAAGAGCCGATAAGGGTTGGCATTACTAGAGAGTCGTATGGATATTTAATTGATCAAGACATATTGTCTAGTCTAGACCATGCTGCTGAGCACCTAACAAAGGCCGGTTACTGCGTAGAGGAAATTACGACGCCATCGATGGACAGCGCTGCTCGAACCTGGTTTGAGTTACTCGGTACGGAGCTGCAGGCATCTATGATGTCTGATGTTGCACAGTTCGGCAGTCCTGTTATTCAGAAAATACTCGGTTGGTACTTTGACATGGTTGAGATAGCCGATGCTGACGCTTATCAAATCGGCATTAAAGAACGTACTGCTGTACTACGTGAATGGAGTCTTCTGTTAGATAGTTATCCTTTGGTATTAACGCCATTATTTATGCGCGCCACTCCGAGTTGGGATTGTGATGCGCGAAGCTATGATCAATATAAAGATATCTGTCAGGCAGCGACCTACAGCATTGGAGCAAATTTCTTGTCATTACCAGCGGGTGTAGTCCCAATAGGCCTGGTTAACTCTTTACCTTCGGCTATTCAAATCATCGGGCGCCGTTATCGTGAAGATCTAGTATTAGATGCGATGGAAGTTATCGAATCCGAAGTTGGTATCATGGCTCATCAGCTATGGATTAACAATCCTACTATGAGCAATAGCACAGCCCAGTAATCTACAATGGTGGGAATTAATGGCAGGGATTCCCGAATCAAATTGGGACACCACTAATCGCTTCACGCTCAAATTTCTTTAACAGAATTCCATCGTCCCCACAACACGAAGCAGCACACTTTTTTTCTGACGAAAGGAGTTCTGGATTCTCGATGTAGCTTTCTACCGGAAGGTTTGTTTGTGCGCAGTCGCAGCCACGATCCTTGTAGATATAGACATTCTTTAGTCCGATGTCTTGCGCGATTTTACGAGCTGCCTCAAGGACGGAAGGTGGTGTTGCTGGGATGTGGCTTAAATTGTACGCTGGAAAGAAGCGGGTTAAATGCCATGGACTGTCTGCTCCAAGATATTTATATATCCATTCAGCTGTTTTTACAATTTGTTTGGTGTCGTCATTCTTTCCCGGAATAATATTTGTGCGTGTTTCTACATGAATTCCTAATTCTTGCGCGTATTTGATAGACCGAAGAACGTCTTCTACCTTTGATTTTCGACAGATTTCGCGATAGAACTCATCATCCATACTCTTAATATCGGAACACAGTACGTCAATGTCCTTTGCTATAAGATTAAGAGCTTCAATGGTCACAAAACTATTTGACACATAGACTGTATAGAGGTTCGAATCTTTAGCTAATTTTGCTACATCAAGAACATACTCTAACCAGATTGCTGGTTCAGAATATGTAAATGCGATGCCTTGCACATTGGCACGTTGAGCTATAGTAATTAGCTCCTTTGGAGAGAGATACGTCGCGCGAGAATTGCCTCTGGCGAGTTTATCTAGAGCCTCAACTCCCCAAGATATATCAAGGTTGTGACATCCATCGCAGCGAAAACTACATCCATAGCTACCCACCGAAAGAATACGGGATCCTGGCCGGTAGTGTCTAACCGGCTTGTCTTCAATGGCGCCTACATCGAGCGCTGAAATAATTCCATAAGATAAGTTATAGAGGATTCCATTTCGATTTACATGGGTTCGACAGAATCCCCGCTGACCATGCTCAAGTTGGCATGTCCACAAACAGAGATTACATTGTGTTCTCTGTCGTGATAATTGACTCTGCAGTCTTGTTTTAACTAATTGATAGGTCATTGATCGGTCCTAGCAATCCAACAGAAGTAAATACTTAAAGCGTTATTATCTGATCTGGCATATTAGATGCTAGGCTCTCATACAAATTCGGGAAGCAACCGATTACTGCACCCTCAACAAGTTTATTTTCTATTTCGCGCTCATAACAACACTGGTCACATCCCATTAGTAGAATATTCTGCTCACGGGAAACAATTGCCAGGCGTTCGCCGATAGGATCGTCTTTTACCAAAACATAGTTGTTATCTTCAAAGAAGAACATGCCAACCACGTCGGGCCCATGCGCATCCTCTTCTAGTTGCGGAAGAATCATCTTTCCTAATTTATATGAAACAGTATGTCCTTGAGTTGAAAATATGTACGCTACTTTCACGAGAATAAGCTCCAAATAATTGTTACGTTAACAGAGACACAGGCAGCACGAATATTCTTCGGAACCGCGGTGCTAATTATAACTCAGAAATCTTTTTTTGATTATTTGAACTGAGCGGGATATTACACATTTCTAAGTGGAGTGCTCCACCCGGGGTATATGGATTTTGGATCAAGGCGTCTACGTTAAGTTCTATGCCTAACCCTGGTTTTGTTGGTGCCAGCATGTAGCCATCTTCCCATTGCAGCGTATCACTTAGTACACTTTCGTGAAATTTACTTTGTATGGTTTCTAGTATCAAAAAACTCGGGCTACTAAAGGCGACATGAGCCGAGGCGGCATGAGCTATTGGGCCACAGTATATATGCGGAGCAACCTGCGCGTTGAATAGCTCACTGATAGAAAAAATCTTTTTGGTTTCCCAGATTCCACCGCTTCGACCAATATCAGGTTGCAGAATTGGCACACCAGCTCTAAGGCAGTCATAGAATTCTTTTTTCGTTGTGAGCCGTTCTCCAGTCGCAACCGGAATGCTCGTAGATCGTGCAACTTTGGCGATGGCGTCCAATTGGTCTGGAGGACAAGGCTCTTCAAACCATAGAGGGTCATAGGGTTCAAGGCGTTTGGCTAATCTTATAGCTGAGGACGTTGTCATCTGTCCGTGCGTGCCAACGAGAATATCAGCTTTGTCTCCAACAGCTTCCCTTATGCATTTAATACTGTGTTCCGAGCGGTTTAGCTCATGCAATGACAGCTCTCTTCCGCCCTGAAAACTATAAGGGCCAACGGGATCCTGTTTGATAGCTGTAAAACCCATTGCAATGTACTCGAGGGCGCGCTCTGCAGCAGCTTCACCATCATGGTAGACATCCTTGCTATCATCACTAGAGCTAGTCAGATCTAACGGATTTTTTGGGTAAAGGTAAGTATAGGTTCTAAGACGATTATGAAAAAGTCCGCCAAGTAAATTATAGATTGGCTGATTAAGTGCTTTTCCTAGAATATCCCAAATAGCAATTTCTATTCCGCTAAAAACACCCATCATTGAGATGTCAGGTCTTTGTGTGAATCCAGCCGAATAGACTCGCCGAAAGAGTGTTTCTATATTAAATGGGCTTTCTCCTTGAACATATCTCTCGAAGGTATCTTCAACCATATTGCATGCAATATTCCCGGAAACTGGTATCCCATAGCATTCTCCAATGCCTTCTATTCCATTGTCGGCAGTTACCCGAACAATAACCCAAAAGTTTCCACCAATGCCAGTTGGTGGGACCGTCACCCACGTTTCGATATCCTTCAGCTTCATCAGCGATGTCGTAGAAAATGTTGCAGACACTCCGGCATTGCCAGCCGCACGATCATGGTAGAGACATCAGCTGGGACGCCCACTAAAGACCGGAACGCCGTCGGGTATATGATGATAATCCTGTTTATCACAGGTAAATATTGCAGCGCCTTGTTTATAAATTGTTGGATCATCAAATGTCCCCACTTTAACAATGATCGCACCAGGTCTTTTTGGCGTTTCAGTAGCGATGCCTGTGCCGCAATTCCCACAAAAATATCTTGTTACCGCATGGTCAATGTCAGTTCTCTGAAACGACTTCATCGTACCCGATAAAACAGTAAACGAGTCCCGGTCAAAGCGCATAAGAGGAACAGAATTACCTCCGCTTAAGTAGCAACATTCTCTGCAGTAGCATTGCAGTGAGGCCTGAGGCTCACCTTCAATATGGTATTGTATATCGCCGCAATAGCAACCCCCGGATATTTTCATAGTGATTTCGGCTCCTGATTATTGCAAATGATTATAGTGTGGGTATTTAATAGTCGCTCCAATGCTAAATTGTTATAGTTTGAATTGCTAGAATAAATATAGGGTTTTGCTGTTTCTATGAAAAGGCTGGCTATTCTCCTCCATACACGATAAGAATAGGGCGACTATCGGCCGACGAAAAGAGGGATCAGCTAGAATGATGAAAGAACAAAAAACGTCATCGCGCTCGATGATTAAGGCGCGCCACGCGTGTGCGACCTTTATTCGTAAAGGGTCTAAGATTAAAGTTATCAATACTCACGGGACTCAGGTAGTAGATTGCTGGGCATTCAACAGTTCAAATACTTCCGAATACATGTCTATGGAGCACTGCAGGGTTTCGTTTGAGCGATATCGCCCCAAGCGCGGTGATGTCATGGTGACAAATCAGCGAAGGCCGATTCTTAAGATTATCGATGATACCGCAAATGGCGCTCACGACACGCTCCTTGCGGCATGTGACAGGTATAGATACGAAAATCTTGGGTGCAAGATCTATCATCGGAATTGCACCGATAATCTCTGGGAAGCGATGGTTAACATTGGCTACAAAATTACGGAAACGCCTTCGCCATTCAATTTGTGGCAGAACACGCCGGTCGAGTCAGATGGCACGATCAAGCCAAATCCGCCCGAGTATCGAAAGGGTGATTACATTCTCATGCGGGCTGAAATGAATCTCGTGATTTGCCTGTCCGCCTGCCCTCAAGACATTACGCCAATTAACAGCAATAAACCACGCAATGCACATTTTGAGATCTTGGAATGATTCGTGAAATATTAGATGTGAACGCAATAAGAAAGATTTTTGAATCCGAAGTTACGGATTAATCTTATTTAGACTCGCCCCTGAGGGTCATTGGTGATGTTGTAGTTGCAGATAGAGGGCAATCAAGATAAGGGGGGGCTTTTGTTTCCGCATAGGGATTTGAGTGGCTCCCGCGGCTGGGCTCGAACCAGCGACATATGGATTAACAGTCCACCGTTCTACCAACTGAACTACGCGGGAGTGCTCAATAATGTTGGATCAGAAATGGCGAGTTTTCTTCAAAATACACGAGAAATTCTAACCTAATGCATGGAGCGCATTCAATCTGTTAATCGAAATGCGGTTAATTGGAACTTTAGAAGGACTGCATCCAGAACAAAAGGTTTTCTGACAAAGAGACAAGAAAATTTACTTGCGGCAGGTAAAATCTGCTGCTTTCTGCGATTTCTTGACGTTTTCACTATTTCTTAAACGGTAATCTTGACCTAGAGAGATTTTCTGATCAATATCGGGGTGCACTGATTGTTTGTCAAGCATAAACAACAATCTATGCTGACAACTGATAGCTTACTTTTTTGAAGGAGGAAAATATGACTATTATGCGTTTTACTATCACCGCTCTGCTCGGGCTATTTATTGGTCTTGGTAACGTTATTGCAGATGGGCCAAAGCGCGGTGGTACGCTAGTTTTTGCAAGAAACATGGAGACCAATACCTTGAATCCCATGGAGCTTGCTGATAACGGGCAGATCTATGCTCATGAGCTTATTTTTGACACCCTCGTCTTCTCTGACCCTACTGGTGCCACTGCAAATCTTGTGCCAGGACTTGCTGAAGAATACTCTGTTAGTGATGACCTGCTGAAGTGGACCTTTAGGTTACGCGATAATGCACGGTTTTCAGACGGATCACCGGTCACATCTGCGGATGTTCAATTTTCATTCGATCGATTTTCAGACCCAGAGATAAATACAATCTTACCTGGTTTTTATAGGGGATATTCAAAGACTGAAATTATTGACGATCGTAACTTTATTGTTCATCTTGATGAACCTATTGCAGCCTTTTTAACCAATATTAGTGTTTTCACAGCATATATTGTGCCGAAAGCGTTAGTTGAATCCGGAGGTGATGCCTTTTGGGAAGCGCCGGTCGGAAGTGGACCATTTAAAGTTAAGGAGTGGATCAAAGGTACGAGCATTACATTTGAAAGAAATCCTCATTATTGGGAAGATGGCAAGCCATACCTTGATGAGCTTCGATATGATTTTATAAAAGACGATAACGCTCGAATTTTGAAACTTCGCGCTGGTGAAGCAGATGCGATTGAGAGTTTTCCATGGTTACAAATCAAAATGGCAGAGACCATGGAGGGCGTCAGAATACAAAGCGCTGAGATTGTAAGGCAAGAGCCATTATGGCTTAACCATAAGGTAGCACCTCTAAACGAAGTTGCTGTTCGTCAAGCGCTAAGTTTTGCAACCGATCGGGAGACGCTAAGAACAGCAGTATTTGGTGGAGTTGGGTCTATACCTAATCATATGATCCCAAAAATGCAGTTTAATGCGAGCACTGATGTGGTCCCAAGCTTTGAGTTTAATTTAGATAAAGCAAGAGCGTTGATGGCAAAGTCGTCTGTACCGGATGGTTTTGATATAGAAGTTCAGTTTCCAGCGGGCTCTTCTGTGCATAAACAAATTGCCACAGTCATGCAATCTCAATGGGCAGAGATAGGCGTTAATGTAAATATAGTTGGTGTCGATGAGACAACTATTCAGGATAATCTCTTCTCGTATAATTATGAAATCTCAATGCCTTTCGTAAAATGGACATCAGATTCTACTGCCCCTGATACGCTTGGTTTATTGCTTGTCGATAGCTTTACCGAGAACTCAATTGAGGGTTTGTTTTCAGCCTGGGCGAACAGAGAATTGTGGGATATGGTTAACACAGCGGTCGTCTCAGACGATGCAACTCGCCAAAAAATGTGGCCAGAAATACAAGCTGGTTGGGTCGCGGACATGCCGTGGATTAACCTACTATGGTTACCGGGCGTTGAAGGGATAAGCGATAGGGTTCATGATCTACACCGTGATGCACTTGGTGTATTTCACTTTGAAAACACCTGGGTTGATTAATCTAATCCAGGCCTAAGATAAGACAGTCACCTCATCTGCATATCGGGGTGGCTGTTTTATTACTTCTGATTCGCAATTGTCGAAATGTTTAGTTACATAGTTCGCCGGATAATCCAAAGTATTCCGGTTCTCTTGCTGGTTACTTTAGGAGCCTTTGCAGTTATCATATTGGTGCCGGGAGACCCAGCGCAGCACATGCTTGGCTATAATGCGACACCAGAAAGCTTGCGTATTCTTAGAGAACAACTCGGCTTAGATCGACCAATATCACAACAATTCTGGGAGTTTTTCCAAGGCGCTGTTGTCGGTGATTTCGGGGAGTCAATCTTAAAAAAAGAAGCTGTGAGTATTGTAGTTGGCGAACGAGCTATTGTAAGTATTTTGTTGCTTGGCTATTCGGTTTTCATTGCACTATTTGTTTCTTTGCCAATTGCCACAGTTTCAGCCTTAAGGCGGAATCGTTGGCCTGATCATCTTTTACGGTTTGCAAGTATGATCACATTCGCGATGCCTTCCTTTTGGTTAGGGTTATTATTAGCGCTTTGGTTCGGGCTTCACCTAGGGTGGTTCCCTGTAGGTGGGTACAGTGACTCAAACATTAGCAGCGCGCTCTATACGCTTACGCTACCTGCAATTACTATTGGTCTTTATCTAGCACCTCTTCTCGCAAGATCCCTTCGGAGCAGCTTGATTGAAGAGCTTGATCGGGATTATGTTGATGCGGCGCGCGGACGTGGTTTCACAGAAACGCGAGTTATTGGAGGGCATGTACTTAGAAATTCATTGATCGCAACAGTGACAGTTTTGTCCTTAAATGTTGGTTATTTGCTGTCGGGTACGGTGATAGTTGAGAATGTATTTGCAATACCTGGGTTGGGCACTCTAATTGTTGATGCGGTTATGCAGAGAGATTATCCACTGATTCAGGCGTTAACACTATTCTTTGGGGTTGCCGTAATTATAACGAATCTCTTGGCCGATTTATCGTACGCAGTTCTTGACCCAAGAATTAGACTAGAGAGGAAGCGCTAATTCATGAAGTATTTGCTTAGTCACAATAGCAGATCCGTTGGTGATAGGTTAATCCGTCGTGCCTCAGCTGATAGACGTTGGTCTCGCTTCTCACTTTATCTTGGGCTAACGATAGTCGGGTTTATATCGCTAGCTGCAATACTAGCGCCATGGATCGCTCCCTATGGTGAGAGGGAAATAGATCTGCTATCCACATTCCAACCACCATCGTTTAAGCATATCTTGGGGACTGACGATATGGGTCGGGATGTTTTCTCACGGGTGCTTTATGGTGTTCGATTAGATCTGCAAGTTGTTTTAGTCATTACTTATGCCCCGCTATTAATCGGAATGTTCTTAGGCGCAATAGCAGGTTATTTTGGTGGATGGATCGATACTGTTATTAACCGAGCCATTGATACCGTAATGGCCATACCATTTCTCGTCCTCGTCATTGTCGTCGTTGCGATTATTGGCCCGGGCTTGGAAGGAGTTTTTATCGGTGTGATGGGTGTTGGGTGGGCACTATATGCGCGATTAGCACGTGCAGATATGTTAGTTATAAGAGAAGAGCAGTATATTCTTGCGGCAAAGGGGTTGGGTTATTCCACATGGCGAATCTTATTTAAACATGCGGTTCCAAATTTACTAAGGTCGAGTTTAGTCTTCTCGGTAGCGGATATCGTGCTCAACATGGTACTCCTTGCCGGCGTTTCCTACTTGGGCCTCGGTGTTCAGCCACCAACCGCTGAGTTGGGTGTAATAATTGCTGACGGACAACCATTTTTACTATATGCCTGGTGGATTACAACTTTACCAGGATTGGTTTTTGTTTTTCTCGGTATAGGATTTAGTTTGATAGGTGATGGGCTAGCAGATATGTTAGGGGAGGAATTCAAATTAACCGTCTAATCAGAAATGATGTGATCTTGGCGATCCATAATTTGTGCACTGCTTTTCCAGGACCTAACGGATTAATTCTTGCTGCTAATCAGGTCAATTTACAATTGAGAAGTGGAGTCACTCTTGGGCTGCTAGGTGAATCCGGCTCTGGTAAAAGTATAACGTGTCGGTCTATTGTTGGCTTAGTGCCTAAGCCAGGAGAAATTCTTAATGGAGAAATAGAATTTGAAGGACGCAGTTTGCGAAGGCTAGACTCTCAAGGATGGCGAAAAGTACGTGGCTCTAAGATTGGCATGATTTTTCAGGACCCAATGAGTGCGCTTAATCCCACACACAAAATTGGAAATCAGATTGCTGAGGTACTAACTACTAAACTTGGCATACCTCGGAGAAAAGCAGTAACCGAAGCAATTGCTCTTTTGACTAAAGTTGGTATAGCGTCTCCAAGTCGGCATTTCCATTCGTATCCCCATGAGCTTAGTGGTGGGATGCGCCAAAGAGTGTTAATTGCTTGTGCGATCGCTGCAAAGCCACGTTTACTGATCGCAGACGAGCCTACTACAGCACTTGATGTAACGGTTCAAGCACAAATCTTACGTCTATTAATCGACCTAAAAGTAGAAATTGATATGGCGATGATTTTAATATCTCATGATTTTGGGGTGGTGGCGCAATACTGTGATGAGGTAGCAGTGATGTATGCAGGATGTGTGGTCGAATATGGCAGTGTAGTTGATATCTTTGAAAACCCCCTTCACCCATACACAAAAGCTTTGCTACGTTCAATACCTAAACTCACGGGTCATGAAGATCGTGGACTCTTACCAATCAAAGGGCAGCCTCCCGACCTAGGACAGCTGCCTACGGGATGCCCATTTGCTCCAAGATGTGATCGTGCCGGATCGGCGTGTTCTAATGTAGATATGAGTCTTTCTGGAGCCAATGATGCTCATCTTAGTGCTTGCCCATTTTAGATGACAGGAGTCAAATTACGATGAAGGAAATAGCGGATTAAGATGGCAGAAAATAGAGTACTGATGAACATAGAGGGCCTGTCAAAGCGATATAGCCTTAGACGCAGTCTGCTAGATGCGCTATGTAGAGTTCCAGCGACACAACTTGTCGCAGTTGATAATGTCTCTCTTTCGATCGAGCGAGGCACAGTGCTAGGTATCGTCGGCGAATCAGGAAGCGGTAAAACTACGTTAGCAAGATGCCTTATTAGACTAATCGAGCCCGATACCGGTGTTATCTCGTTCTCAAATAAAAGAATTGATATCGCTACAGCTTATGAGCTGCGGCAAATTCGAAAAGATATTCAGATGGTATTCCAAGACCCCTATACATCGCTAAATCCAAGAATGACTATTGGAGATGCTCTTACTGAAGCCGGTAAGGTGCACGACACAATCGGACTTTCGCCGGAGAATGAATATGTAAGCGAGCTGCTTAAGTTGGTTGGTCTCGCTCCATCATTCGCCAGTCGGCGACCACGTCAACTTAGTGGTGGTCAAAGACAACGAGCAGCAATTGCTCGCGCACTTGCGGTTAGACCTACTATGTTAATTGCGGATGAAGCTGTAAGCGCTCTTGATGTCTCTATCCAGGGGCAAATCCTTAATCTACTCAGAGACTTGCGGGAAGAGCTAAAATTAACGATTATCTTTATTGCTCACCAGCTATCGGTAATATCCCATGTAGCAGATGAGGTTGCGGTGATGTATTTAGGGCAAATTGTGGAACATGGCGCAACCAAGGATATTTTTTCTAACCCAAAGCATCCCTATACCAGAGCACTCATGGCGGCACACCCCCATCCAGACCCAAGAAACAGGATTATTCCAGAGATGAAGGGCGAGATCCCATCTCCATTAGCGTTACCACGGGGTTGCCGATTTGTAAATCGTTGTCCACATGCTGCTGCTGTATGCTCAGAATCAGCTCCTGATTTGCAGACATTTAGTAATGGTCATAGAGTTGCATGTCATTTCTAGCATCGACAATATCGATGTATAACTTATAACAATTTACAGGTAATCAAGAACATCATGTCAACTACTGAACACACTCATTCAAGTACCAGTGATCCTAGCCAATTATTGGCAGTTGCAGACCTTATGTCGCTGAAGGGCCGGTGCGCCATAGTTACAGGGGCAGCGCAAGGATTTGGTGCTGCAATTGCCCTTCGGTTGGCCGAAGCAGGTGCCGACGTCGTTTTAGCCGATCGGAACGAAGATGGGGTAAAAAAGAAAGCGGAAGAGATGGCCAATATCGGTTATTCTGCTACAACACAAACTGTCGATATTTTCAATTCTAAGCAGGTTTCAGCGATGGTAAATGAAGTTGCTCGAGAACATCAAGGTATTGATATTCTAGTGAATAATGCCGGTATATTTTCAAATCATTATTTTGAAAAAATGCCCGTAGAGGAGTTCCAGAAAACGCTGAATGTTAATGTTGTTGGGACATTTAATTGTACACAAGCTGTTGTGCAAGAAATGAAAGCAGTTGGTAAAGGGGGATCAATAATTAACATCGCGTCTGTTGACGCATTCAAGCCTTCTGCGGAAGGATTAGCGCACTACACCACTACTAAGCACGCAATAGCTGGATTAACACGATCGCTTGCAATGGAATTAGGTGGCGACAATATTAGAGTTAATGCGGTATGCCCAGGGGCTGCCATGACTGAGGGCGCTATTTCTCTTGTTATGGCCGGCGCGCCCGCTGGTATTGACGTTGAGGCACAATGGAATGGCATCGTTGAAAAGACACCATTACGGCGGTTATGTCACCCAGATGATGTTGCAAAGGCAGCTCTTTTTCTTGGCTCAGAGATGTCATCTTTTATCACGGGAGCTTTTCTAGTTGTAGACGGAGGAATACTAGTGCAACCATCAGAAGGATATGTTCCTCCCTCAGGTGGAGAGTAGTTTTGCCTGCTGATCGTTTATATAACCGTAGTAGCGATATCATCGCTCGTGATGAGGCGCTGATTACGGGCGCTATGAAATATCGTCTATACCCTTTTTCTGTGGCACGAGCGAATGGAGTGTATTTGTGGGACGCTGATGATAACGAATATATAGACTTTATGGCCGTAGGCGGCGCAATTGCGGCAGGCCATGCTCACCCAAAGATCCGGCGCGCAATTGAATCTGCGCTAGACGACGGAATAGCTCACCCACTTGTTTGTTACAACCATCAACCTGCTGTGGACCTAGCTGAAAAACTAGTTGATTTCCTGCCAGGCCGTTTTGAGACAAAAGTATGGTTTGGTGTTTCAGGATCCGACGCTATGGATTTTCTAGCCAAGGTTGTCCCGCTAGCCTCCGGCCGGCCACGTCTAATTTCCTTCAGTGGGGCCTTTCACGGAATGACGATAGGCTCTGGAGGAATATCAGGTCATGCTGCATTGTCGAAGCCTATACCCAATGGACATATTACAAAAGCTCCATTTCCCAATCCGAATAACTGCTCTTGGGGTCCGTGCGAAAAAAGCGGATGTTCGTTGAAGTGTCTAGATTTTCTAGAAAAGGAAATCTTAGGTATATTGTCACCACCGCAAGAGACGGCCGCTATTTTTGCCGAAATTATACAATCCGATAGCGGTGAGATAATCCCACCTGCAAATTATTTCCCAGCGTTACAGGAGCTTTGCAATTCACACGGCATTTGGTTGATTCTCGACGAGATAAAGACGGGACTTGGAAGAACTGGCAGAATGTTTGCTTTTGAGAAATATGGTATTTCTCCCGATGCTTTTGCTATTGCTAAGCCGTTAGGTGGTGGTTTACCGATCTCAGCTGTTATCGGAAGAGCAGAAATATTCGATGCAGATCTATATACAGCATATACCTTGGGAGGGTCGGCCCTACCTTGTATATCAGCTTTGGCTCTCTTGGATGTCATAGAAGCTGAAAAACTTGTTGATAATGCAAAAAAGATGGGCCAATACCTCGTGTCTCGATTGAACAAAATTGCCGATACCGAAGACATGATCGCTGAGGTTAGAGGCGAAGGACTCTTAGTTGGAGTCGAGCTTCAGCATAAGAGTAACTCACCAGAATCTATTTCAGAGCTTACAGCGGCACTAGCTAGACGATGTTTCGAGAACGGGTTGATATTGCTGGCTTTTGGTAATGTTATAGAAATGACGCCACCACTGGTTATCAATCAGGATCAAATTGATCAAGCGCTTGCGATATTCACGAAATCTATTAAGGAGGTTGGAAGAGCCTGATGGATAGAACTATGAAGCCACCAGCAGAAATAGGTATGGAAGTAATTGATATTGATACGCCTGCGCTGATCATCGATCTAGATCGATTCGAATCAAATCTTGACTTGATGTCGAGAGAAGTTGCACGTCTCGGTGTAAGCTTGAGACCGCACGCTAAGACACATAAGTCCGCGGACGTTGCGAAAGCTCAGTTACTTCGTGGAGCAGTTGGAGTTTGCTGCCAGAAGGTATCGGAAGCCGAAGCTTTGGCAAATAATGGGGTCAATAATATTTTGATAACCAATCAAATAGTGGGTCGCCATAAAATTGATCGATTAGTAGAGTTATCAAGAAATGCTGAAGTTTCAGTATGCGTAGATAATTCAGAAAATATCGCCGATTTAAATAGCGCTGCTAGTAGTGCAAATTTGATCCTTAATGTACTTGTGGAGATTGATGTTGGCGGCGGGCGTTGTGGAGCCCCCCCTGGGCAGCCAACTGTTGATCTTGCTTGCGAGATATCAAATGCTTCACACCTAATTTTTAGTGGGTTACAGGCATACAATGGACAAGCTCAAGAATTGCGTTGTTACTTAGAACGTCGCCAGGCAATCGAGAATGTATGTAATACGGTTAACAACACAATCGGACTATTGAAGGAAAACGGTCTTTATTGTGAGTTAATCACAGGTTCTGGAACTGGTACATGGGAGTTTGAAGGTGCGAGTCAGGTATATACAGAAATACAAGCTGGCTCTTATGTTTTTATGGATGCTAGCTACTTAAAGAACGAGGATGTAAATGGGCAGATGGGCACTGCTTTCAAGTCGTCACTGTACATTTATACAATGATCATGAGCATCAACTCAAAGAACTACGCTGTGGTAGACGCTGGGTTGAAATCAATCGCGTTCGATCAGGGTATGCCTGTAGTTGTGAACAATTCAGACGCAAATTACTATGAGCCATCTGATGAGCATGGCTTGATCGGATTGGACAAGTCAGCGATACGCTATGCAGTCGGTGATAAGATCATGCTAGTCCCTGGCCATTGCGACCCAACAGTTAATCTTCATAATTGGTATGTATGTATTAGAAATGATCGAGTCGAACAAATCTGGGATGTCACGGGTCGTGGTGCGTTGTATTGATATTGCAGAGAACGAACTAAACAGCACGAATGTAGTGACCGCCTAGGATCTAGCTGAGCGCCATCAAGTAGAATTACGAATCACTCATGCGCAGCACAGCCCCCGCGCAGTAGAAACAATTTGCTCAACTGATGGTATATATGCGGACTCGAGAGGTGGACTTAGTGGCACTGGGGAGTGGGGGCAGGTTATACGGCTAGTAGGAGCCTGTAGATATCCAAAGGCCATTTCAGAAAGATTGGCAGCTATGTCAGCAGCGATACTGCAACGCGGAGGACTCTCGTCAACTATTAAGAGTCTACCTGTTTTTTTGATAGACGCCACCATGGAATCGTAGTCGATAGGCGAAAGAGTTCTAGGATCAATTATTTCAGCTTTTATTCCATCTTCAGCAAGTACCGTAGCAGCTTCTAGTGCTTTAGTTACCATCATGGAAATAGCGACTATTGTTATATCGCTTCCTTCCTGAACCAGTCTTGCTTCACCAAGAGGGTAGGTATACGATCCTTCCGGAACTTCGTCTTTCATGCCATATAAACCCATGTGTTCAAAAAAGAGTACAGGATTGTTATCTTTGATAGAAGCAGCTAATAGACCCTTTGCATCATTTGGCGATGAGGGAACTACTACTTTAAGTCCAGGAATATGAGTAAAGACTGAATATAGCGTGTCAGAGTGCTGTCCTGCAGCACCCAATCCAGCACCCATTGCCATACGTAAAACTAAAGGTATCTTGGCCTGTCCTCCAAACATATACCGCATCTTCGCGGCTTGATTAAAGATTTGATCAAAAGCAAGAGGTGTAAAGCTGGACCACATCATATCGATTATAGGGCGAAGCCCAGCTGCTGATGCACCAACACCGATTCCAGCGATTGCAGCTTCTGAAATGGGCGTGTCTCTAACGCGAAGAGGGCCAAATTGCTCAAGCAACCCTTTGGTTACGCCAAATGAACCGCCCATTGCGCCCTCATGTTGACCTCCAAGTCCTGCACCACCGGCGATATCCTCACCTATCAATATAGTTGTAGGATCTTGCTCCATGCACTCCCGAATCGCTTCATTAATTGCGGATGCACCACTTATGATTCGTTGTTCTTGCTGGCTCATTCTGAGTACACACCGATGTCAACATCAGCACCACTTGGAAGTGGACTATCCTTTGCGTAACTGACCGCCTCGTCAAGTTCGGTATTAATACGGTCTTTGATATTGGATATACCCATCTCTGTCAGAGCATTTGAATCTATAAGCTTTGAAGCAAGATCTGGAATTGGATCTTTAGACCGCGCTTTTACTTTCAATTCCTTTGGTCGATAGCCCTCTGGATCTCCAAGATAATGACCGACCATTCGACCAATTTTGGCTTCAATGAGTGTCGGCCCATCTCCATTTCTAGCACACTGAACGGCACTATTGGCCGCCTCGTACACGGCCTCGGCATCAGATGCGTCTACAGTAAGCCCGGCAAAACCATAGCCATGAGCACGTTCAGCAATATTCGACACGCTTGTGGAATATTCAGTTGGTGTAGATTCGGCCCAGCCATTATTTTCACAAACGAAGATCAGCGGGAGCTTCCAGATCGACGCTAAATTCATTGTTTCATGCAATATTCCTTGGTTGCAAGCTCCATCACCGAAGAAACTAACAGCAACACGGTCAGATTTACGTGTTTGAGCTGCGAGCGCTCCTCCAGCGGCCAATGCAATGCCACCACCTACGATTGCATTCGCACCAAGCATTCCGCGATCGAAATCTGCAATATGCATCGAGCCGCCTCGGCCTTTACATAGCCCGGTTTCTTTACCATAAAGCTCGGCCAGCATATCCCGAAATGAGCATCCCTTCGCAATGCAGTGACCATGTCCTCGATGCGTACTTGATATGTAATCATGATCGTCGAGCTGCATACATATTCCTGCAGCAACAGCCTCGGCCCCAATGTACGTATGAACAAAACCGGGCATATCACCTTTTCTAAACTCGCGTGTGACCCTTTCTTCGAACATCCGAATTTTTAACATGAGCTCGTAAAATTCTAGGAGGTAGGCTTTAGTGGGCATAGCGTCTATTTTGAAAGAATGCTGTTATATTCATCCTGTGTCTCAGCGATCAATCCGATCACAGTGCCAATCGGTAGGGGCTTGTCCTCAGAAGGCTCAACGGATTGGTGCAGCCATCCAGCATAGTCGGCTTCGATATCCATAACAGCTTTCTCTATCTCCATTTCAAATATCACATCGCCTTCGTTCACGTATGCGCCTTCAGCGACATGCCAGCCCAAAAGGGAACAATCGTCCATATTTAAGCCTGTTTTCGGAATAATAATTTCGTTTATTGCCATTCGTATTTTTGTCTCCGTTTTTTAGCAAATAACGATAATTTTAACGCCGACGGGGTGTAGATCTCAAAACTTTTATAGAGTTAGTTAATTAAAGTGAGTCCGTTTTAAGGGGGTTCGAGTGTACAAGTGCGCTTTTTCAAAGCCTAGGCGTATTCTTTTATGATTTGCTGGTCGCCATCGGTCCATCTGTTTACCGCCCTGTATAATTGTCTTAATTTTTGAACTATCGTGCAGAACGTCGATATCATTATGGGGTTCGCCGTCTACCACCAGCAGATCAGCGTATTTCCCAGGAGTGATTGTTCCGATTTTGTCCTTATCCCTTGGAAGTGTCATGGATGAGTTCTTGGTCATGCACAGAATCGCCTCCATAGGGCTTAGGCCTAAATGTTTAACGAATAATCCCATTTCACGAGTATGCCATTCACCATAGGGGGTCATTGAAAATCCAGTTTCTGAACCGCAAATCAGTGTACCGCCAGAACGATGAAACTTTGTAAGTATTTTAATTGCTGCATCACGCTCTTCTTCCGCATGACGTCGCGCTCCAGCCGAAATATCAGATATCCCGAGATCATTAGCCTCGATGATATTGACCAGTAATGTCATCGCTGGGCAAATAGGAATTTGTTTCTCGAGAACCAAGTCTAATCCATGGTCATCCATATATGACGCGTGCATAATCCAATCGACACCGGCTTCTGCAGCGTATCTTACAGATTGGCGTGATCTAGCATGAATTGTAATTGGTCGTGTTAAACGATGAGCTTCATCTACCGCGAGCGCTATCTCTTCTCTTCTGAAGGCTGCATATTCATCTGAAGACAGTCCTGAGCCAGCTAACTTTATAATGTCTACTCCAGCTTTGACTTGGTCCCGTATTTCCTGAATTATTTCAGCATTGCTTCGTACCATCACGCCCATTGAGGATGGTGGCACGCCAATCCATAGTGGAAAATTATCTCCAATGCCCTGCTGGCTAGTTAATTGCCTGCCCGCAGCTGCCATGCGCGGAGCTTGTATAAGTCCCGCGTTCCGGGCATCACGCACTGCAACTCCTAGATTATTTGGGCCCCCAGGGTCACAAGACGAGGTGACTCCACTAAATAGAACTTTTTCGGCATCTGCAGCAGCCCTGATAGCGCGATATTCCGGCGACGTATATATGGAGAGCTCTTCCTCCGATTCGCATTCTCCAAAGCTGATATGCATGTGAGCATCAATCAGCCCTGGCATTATGGAATAGCCAGCCACTGATTCGCGTGCATAGTCATTTGAAAGATATTTTTCAGGGATATCCCGCGTTTTGCCAACCCAGACAATCGTGTCACCTTCTACTATTACTGCGCCATCTTCAATAATTCGCAAGTCTTCACAGGGCAACACTACGCCGTCTTTGTACACTGTACCTTTCACCTCAACTCCTCCTCAGATTATTTAGGATTTAATGAGCGGAAAGTATTTTCCTGAAATTGGTTCGCCGATAGCAATACCAACTTCTTCATCGCTGTAGTTATATTCATATCGGCGAGATCCTAGCCATATGGTGCCATCGCCAACGTATCGAGCTATAGCGGCACGTCTAGGTGCATCGGTATTGTTTGGGCCAGATGCATGCCACGTCAAAGAGTGATGTAGGGACACTTCGCCAGCACGCATGCTCAATGTTTGAATGTCAAGGCCGGCAGCACTTGGCTCTTCAACAGGTTGAACCCAAGCCGGCCGCTTCTCACTAAGATAAGCTGTTCCAGTAAGGAAAGAGGCTGGTAAACGTTCTCCTAACAGATGACTGCCAATTGCCATTTGCATGGCCCCATTCTCTAGGTATACGTCATCTAGAGCAAGCCATACAGTGACAGCGTTAGGTTGCGCAAGAGGCCAATACGGATGGTCTTGATGCCATTTAAGTGTGCCACCTGTTCGAGGCGCTTTGTATAATGCATTATCTTCCAATAGTCGCACTTGCCGGGAGCCTATCAACTGGGCGGCCCATTTAGCCAACACTGGATTGAAGCAAAATTCCCGCCATTCCCGATTATGAAGCCAAAGATTAAAGAGAAATCCAACTTGCTTCCCGGGTTCTGCTCTAGCCTCTTTTTTTGGGGTAGGCCATGCCTCAGGATCAAGTAGGTCATATTCACGTCCAGCTTGCTGTTCATTATCTCTAGTATGTGCGAGCGATTTACGCATTCGCTCAATCGCTTCAATGGAGAAGAGGCGGCCAGGCAAAATGAAGCCATTTTGCGAAAATTCGAGAATTTCATCTGCTGTCAATGGGGTTATTCTAGTTGATGGCATAGGACCTATTTGTCTCGGTTAATATTGGAAACGATGGCACTTTGTTGTATATGTATACTACATGAAACGCAATCAATCCATTACTTGATGTTTTTTCTTTAAGGCAGGAGGTTAGCATGACTGATCTAAAAGAATATGTAGTTCGTGCAGATACAACAAAACCCGCAGATTTTTCGGGTACGGCATTCAGCCATTTAGACGTTCGTTGGCTCATTAACGAGGAGCGAAATGGTGCAGCATTGATGGGCGTCGGTCAAACTACGTATCCAGGCGGCGGCGGAACCCATGAAATACATTCACATCCTAATGCCGAAGAAGTTGTGATTGTCCAGTCTGGACGTGGTCGACACTTAGTGGGGGAAATATGGCACGATATCGGCCCTGGAGATGTCGTATTTATACCTCGTGATACTCCTCATGCTGCTGAATCAGTAGGCGACGAAGACATGGTTATCTATTGGATGCTCGGTGGCGTTGGGTCGTTTGAAGCAGCCGGGTACAGACAAGAGGTGTAATTGATGCCAGCCTTGTGGCAATACAGCGCGTTTGAATTGCGTAAGATCTATCAAGCGAAGAGTGCTACACCTGTTGAAGTTGTTGAGAGCTGTTTCGATCGGATTTCATTAATTGAAGGGCAGGTGGGTGCGTTTAGAGAGGTCTTTTACGAGCAAGCCATTGTAGATGCGCAACAGCTATCTGCTATTAGTCAGGAGTTTCGTTCTAGTATGCCACTCTATGGCGTTCCTGTTGCTATCAAAGAGTTATTCGATGTCAAAGATGCATCTGGCTGTTATGGATCAGAGGTTCTAGATAATCGAATAGCAACAAGCGATGCGGAGGTAGTCCGACGAATTAGAAGCGCGGGCGCTGTGATAATGGGAATGACTAGGGCTCACGAATTTGGGTGGGGAATTACAACCCAACATCGATCTAAAGGAAGTACGTTTAACCCATGGAACGTTGATCGGGTGCCGGGAGGCTCAAGTGGCGGTTCAGCTGCAGCTGTTGCAGCCGGCATGGTCCCAATTGCGTTGGCGAGCGACACAGGTGGATCGATACGAATACCTGCAGCGGTTTGCGGTATTTACGGCATCAAGCCTACATATGGCAGGATTCCTAAGCGCGGCGGGGTGTCGTTAGCTCCGTCGATGGATCATCCAGGTCCCGTTGCAAGAAATTTAGAAGACCTTGCGCTTGCGCTTAGAGTGATGTCGGGCTTTGACTCGGATGATGCAACGACATTAACTGAACCACTGCCAACACTAGATGTCGACTCGACAGATCTCGCAAATGTGACGGTAGGCCAATGCCCAGATCTTCATTTGCGTAAACTTGCTCCCGATTATCAAGAACATTTTGATAGAGTCATTCAATGCGTCGCCGCTAATATGGGACGTGTGAAGGAGGTCACCATGGGCGAGGCGGGGCAAATACGACCAACTTTTGCAACTATACAGATGGCTGAAGCCTATCATGTCCATGCTTGCGAAATGAAGATATATCCGCTTCACGAGGAAAAATATGGAAAAGATGTGCTTGGGCGACTGATTCAGGCAAGTAAAGTATCATTAAGCGATTATCTCAAAGCGAATCGTGAGCGCGTGAAATTTGCGCGCGCCTTTGATTCCTTGTTCGAGACCGTTGATGTCCTAATAACCCCTATAACAGCGGCAGGTCCTTCTACAATAGGCAGTCCGGATATAGTCGACCACTACGGTGCTCAAACTGAGTTCAGAGATATTTGCATGGACTACACGGTACCGCAAGACCTACTTGGCCTTCCTACGTGCGCGATTCCTGTCGGATTTGATCGGGAAGGATTACCAGTAGGCATACAAATAACAGGACCGAAGAAGCGCGAAGATATTGTGTTTCGAGTAGCTTCGGCGCTATCAAAAGCACTAGATTGGCCGAATGACTGGCCGTTGATCAATTCGAGCAGTTAATGCAATGTTGTAAATTGAGTTTGAGGAGAGAACTATGCCATCAATACAAATTTCAACTGGTATTTCTGTCTACTATGAGTGGCACGGAGAACATGACGGTATTCCAGTAGTGTTTATTCGTGGCACCGGCGCGGATTCATCACGTTGGATGCCACAAGTTAACGAGTACAAGAATATATATCGAACGCTTATTTTTGATAATCGCGGAGTTGGAAAAAGTGATTCGCCAAATGGCCCCTATAGTGTCAAGATGATGGCTGATGATACGGTAGCTCTGCTGGATGCACTTGAAATAGCTACTTGCCATTTGTCAGGCTTATCTTTAGGTGCAGCTATAGGTGCGCAGATTGCTATTGATTCGCCTGAGCGACTTGCAACGCTGCAGCTGCATGGCGGATGGGCAAAAACTCACGGATACGCAAAGATGTATTTGGGGATGCTAGGTAGATGGCTAGAGGAGGGCGGCCTCGACCTCTATTATGATGCGGCTCTGCTGTATCTCTTCCCTCCCGACTTCATCACTAACAATTATGAGCAGATCATGTCAGTGCTTGAGAACATGAAGAAGAACTCCTCACCGATTGAAGGGATGCGAGGTCAGCTTGACGCAAACATGACTCATGATATCTCGGATGATTTGGATAAAATATCTGCTCCTACATTGATTACGGTAGGTGAGAATGATATGTGCCTTCCTCCGAGCTATTCCCGCGAGCTAGCAGATGGCATAAAGAATTCAGAACTTGTAATTTTTCCTGGCGGTTCCCATCTGTTTGGAATTCAAGATCCAACAACATTCAATAAAGTCACGCTGGAGTGGCTCTCACGAGCCTATGAGTAGCAGCTCTTGTGTATCCGCGTCTATATAACATTGATGATCTGGGTCGGAAATTGCGCAAAAATACGCGACAACGTATATCTTAATTGACAAATTTAGATTGCTGTGTCTTAAATGGAGTATTGGGCTATGCATATCCAGAGATGTGCCGTAGCAATTATGGGGCGAAGCTCACTGGCAGTATGCATTTCAGATTACTTGAAATTTAGCATTAGGAGGAGAAAATATATGTTGAACGTTACTAAGTTAATCCGCCATTTATTTATTTCGACGGCCGCTGCCTGTTTGCTCGGGGTAGCAGCCATCGGTAACATCGCTCAAGCAGGCGAATTCGATGGTGTGAAGATTAAATTTGCAAAAGCTCCTCACGGAGCGGACGAAATTGCTCTCATGGAAGAGTGGTTGGCACCATTCAAAGCAGAGACGGGCATGGAAATCGAACATATTGTGATTCCATGGGGCGAGCTTGAGGCCTTGTACTCGGCTAACTTTGCGGGGTCAGATGTATATGATGTGACGTATCAAACTAGCACTCATTTAAATCTTTTTGGAGCGCGTGGTGCCTTTAGTGATCTGCATGCGCACTTCAATGGCGCCGACTACGCTAGTGAGCGTGCTCTTTTCCCCGATAATATCGTTAATCCGAGTTACTATGGTGATGAGCTATATGGCATCCCCGCAGTAATTGGCACAATTGTCATGTACGTCAACTTGGACATGCTGGAAGCCGCTGGGCTCTCAATTCCAACGAATAATGAAGAATTGATGGCCACCGCAAAGGCGGTCCAAAATCCGCCGGAAGTGTGGGGCTTCAACTCTCCAAGTACCGTTAAGGATTACGGATGGTATTGGTTCTATAATATGATTCATAACTACGGCGGCGATATGGTATCGGATGACATGGAGACCGCAACTTTTGATTCACCAGCTGTTCGTAGTGCGCTACAGTTTGCAGTTGATTTGCGGTGCACTGATAAAGTGCAACCTCCGTTAGGACAATACGATCGCGAAGCAGCATTGTCTCTTTTCAAAGCTGGAAAGTTGGCAATGATGGTCGAAGAGCCGAGCCGAGTTATCCCTCTAGAGGCCGAAGGCCTACCATTTAACTGGACAATCGTTCAACCAGTTGGAGCAGCGGGCGGAAAACAAACTCAGTTCTCCACAACGGGATACTATGCTGTTGCTGCTAAGAGCAAGGAGCAGGAAGCTGCATGGGCTTTAACACAATATCTAGTTGGGACTGAATTTGCTACTAAGTTCAACAATCATTACGGATTTGTAGGCACCCGAAGTGATGTCGACTCAAGCGGTGGGAATAAACTCCTGCAAGACAACTTTGAGTGGGCTATGACAACCTGGGACGGGCTATTGCCGCATCCGAAAATTGCACAAATGCTAGATGAATTCGGTAAGGCTCTCGAGGCCGTAACCACCTGTACCGTTTCGATTGATGAACAGGTAGCAGACACTCAGGATCGTATGGAGAAAATTTTAGCTCGATAGTAGTTGGAGCTGTTTATATTGCTAACTGCGATATTTTGTTGTAATTGGAGTTAGCGTGTAACTTAAGCAACGACCCTGTAGGACTTCCTGCAGGGTCGTTCTTTCTTGCTACAAGGGGTGTTGCAGAGTGCGGTTTATCGGATATTGAAGATAGAGTCCAAACTAGTCGGAGCATCATTATGACGAGCGATCTAACCATTCGAGGTAACAAGCGATCTGAGCTTATTGGATATGCTGCGCCAATGGTGACTCATCCTGGCGACAATATCGATTTCATGGTGAGTACAGAGTTCGCAGAATATGAATCGAAGCTAGTGCGTCTAATTCACGGCGATGAAAATCCAGACGGACCCGGGTTTAAAGCAGAAGTAATAGACGGCTTCTCTGCTTGCCATAAAGGCTATCATCAGACTACCTATCCAGGCTCCTTCATCTATGCGGAACCGAACGAGCAACCTCGATTTAACAACGGGCTATCGATTCAGGGTTGGATACTGCCAACAAAGCCGAGCGCCGGTAACCTCCAAGCAATTGTTGCACAACAAGCTAATAATTCTGGGTTTGGATTGTACCTGGGCCCCGATGGGCATCTGGTTTTCTGCTGCAGCCTTGAAGACGAGAACGTTGAAATATCGACAGATTGTGCTTTAGAGCAAGGCCAGTGGTATTTTGTTGCAGGTATTTTGGATCGAGAAAGACAACGTGTAACCGTAATTCAACGTCAGTGTGGCAGGTGGCCAAATGCCGAAGCCGATAACACGGCAATCGGTAGGATCTCAAAAGGTAAATTACTGAACTCCAATACTCCAATCACAATTGCAGCAGCTGGTATCACTGATACTGATAGTTTCAAACCACTGAGATGTTTTAACGGCAAAATCGAGAGCCCACGAATATTTTCACGAGCGATTACATTAGATGAAGTTAACTATTTAGTATCGGGAAACGAGCCAGATCAATTACCCGGGCTTATTGCTGCATGGGATTTTTCTAAAACCGCATCTAGCAGCACTGATATTCAAGACATTTCACAGAGCAAGATGCATGGCAAAGTAGTAAATTTCCCAATGCGCGGTTTATCTGGGCATAATTGGACTGGGCAATTTTTATCACGAAAAGATGCGCCACAGCAGTACGGAAGCATTCATTTTCATGATGACGATGTCGAGGATATGCGATGGGATAAAAGTTTTACTTGGAGTCTGGCCGATGATCTTAGAAGTGGGATTTATGCCGCATATATTAAAGCTGGCGACGAAGAAGATTATATTCCGTTTTTTGTGTCTGATCGGAAGGCCAAGGAGAAAATAGCGTTCCTCGTTCCTACAATGACTTATCTAGCTTATGCCAACGAACGGGTATTGTTCGGTGGTATCGATTTTAGCGGATTAACGGATATTCCTATTGTTGTAGATCCATATGATGCGTTTCTTGGTGATAATCTCTCAGAATATGGCGGCTCGATTTATGACGTGCACTCAGACGGCAGCGGTATCTGCTATTCAACCGCTCGCAGGCCTATTGTCAATTTACGTCCAAAGCACCGCCACTGGGTGCATAGCTGCCCAAGAAAGCTACCATTCGACCTCTATCTCGTTGACTGGCTCGAAGAAAAAGGCTTCTCTTACGACATCATTACAGACCATGATTTGCATGATAAAGGCCAAGAGTTATTAGAGAGCTACGAAGTTGTTTTGACGGGCAGTCATCCAGAGTATTGGACTTCCTCTATGCTAGATGGCGTCAATGATTATATGGATAGTGGTGGGAAATTAATGTATCTAGGTGGTAATGGCTTTTATTGGGTGACCTCTGTTGATCCGGAGCGGGATTATATTATTGAGGTCAGGCGTGGATACGCAGGATCCCGTGCCTGGCCATCTCATGTCGGCGAGCTAGAACACGCATCAAACGGAGAGGTTGGTGGTATATGGCGCCATCTCGGACGGTCTCCAAATGCGCTAGTCGGTGTTGGATTTGCTGCACAGGGATGGGACTCAAAGGCGCCTGGCTATAAACGCCTAGCTGCAAGCTATAAGCCTGAGGTCCAGTTTATTTTTAATGGAATCAAAGATAATGAGATTATTGGAGACTTTGGTCTTGTGATGTCCGGCGCCGCTGGCGACGAGGTGGATCGTGTTGATTCTGCCCTAGGAACGCCGCCGCAAGCTATCAGATTGGCAACATCCGAAGGCATGCACAGCGCATATTATTTAGTGTGTCACGAAGATATGATGGTTACAATGCCAACGATTGACGGAACAAATAACCCGAACGTACGTGCAGATATGGTCTACTACCCAACACAAAATGGCGGAGCGGTATTCTCAGTTGGTTCCATTAATTGGCTGGGCAGTTTGTCCCACAATGGGTATGATAATAACGTCTCGAAGATTACTGAAAATGTGTTACGAAACTTCATAGAGATTGACTCACAGGATAATCGTTAGGCTCTCTATACCGTACGAATAACGATCAGAAAGAAAAAACTCATACTTTTAAACAATAAGAGGCCTTTGGCGCATAGTTAATGAGCAAATCCCCGGATTATTTTAATAGTGGAGTTCCAACAGGCCAGGAGGCGTGGGCTAAACTAGAGCTAAGCTCGCAAGAGTATCGCAAGAATGCCAGTCGCTACCGGCTTCGATATTTGACACGTGCATCAGGCTTCCTGGCGCCCTATATGATACTGTGGCTCGCCTTCCTCGCGATTCCTGTTGGGTGGGCCATATTTCTAAGCTTTAATGATGGTGGCGTGCTTGACCCACGCTATTGGGTGGGTTTTGACAACTGGGCGCGCACGTTCGATGATTCTGAACTTACTCAGGTTGTTATAAATACAAGCCTCTTTGTAGTTCTCGCAATTACGATTGTCTTTGGACTGGCAATCTTCTTGGCCTCGCTTATCAACAATCATCGGCGTGGTGAAAACTTCTTCAAAGTGACGTTGTATTTTCCATTGCTGGCTCCACCAATTTTAGGGGCAATGATATGGCACTTTATGCTGCATTTTGACTTTGGAATCGTTAATCTTATTACAAGAGGTCTTTTTGGTTGGGAGGGTGTTAATTTTCTCGGCAAAAACCCAACAGCCTTATTTGCGATTATCGCTGTTGAGATATGGAGAGGACTTGGATTCTGGGTTCTGTTTTATCTTGCTGGCCTCCAGAGCGTGCCCGGCGAGCTGTTAGAAGCAGCAAAACTAGATGGGGCCCGTGGCTTGCGTCGCTTTATTAGAATTAGCGTCCCAGTATTGAGGCCTCTCTTCTTATTCGCGCTTGTAATTGCGATCATAATGAATTTTCAACTGTTTGATTCCGTTAAGATCCTGACTGATGGCGGGCCAAGAATGGGTACTGCAACTATTGTCTGGTTTATATATAGGAGAATGTTCGCATTTCAGGATACTGGTCTTGCGTTTTCAGCAAGCGTAGGTTTACTTATTGGCACTATGCTTTTAACTCTTTTATGTTTTTGGCTTTTAGGCCGTGGAAGAAAGAGGGAAAGTTAAACTACATGGACGCAGTTAGACCAAAAGAATCGCTGAAATCTAGCCCCTCATATGCGCGAGGTAAGTCGCGGTATATATTTGCTAATCGATTTAGAGCGCTATTTGCCTATTTGGTTCTGCTCTTTTTTGTTGCCTTTGCGGTAGGCCCAGTTTTATATCTTATTTCCCCAGCGCTTCGAGACAGCATATCATTGTTTGATTACCCTCCAAAGATTATCCCGGACGAACCAACACTTGATAATTTTCGCTTCCTGTTTGACAGTACGAGATATTTGAGTTGGGCGCTTAATACGATAATTTATGCTGCAGGGACAACGATCATATCACTCTTCACAAATGTGTTAGCTGGATATGCGTTCGCCAGATTGCAGTTCCCTGGTCGAAATCTCCTGTTTTTTCTGGTACTGAGCACGTTAATGGTTCCCGTTGCAGCTGTATTAGCGCCAACTTATCTCATGGTTCGTGAGATTGGCGAGTTACCAATAATTGGTCGACCGTTCTTTGGGCTTGACACGTATTTAGGGTTAATTTTGCCATGTACAGTATCACCCTTGGGTGTCTTTATGATGAGGCAGTTTATTTCGACTCTTCCAGTTGGCTTGTACGAAGCTGCACGTTTGGATGGAGCATCGGAATGGCGAATTTTATTCAAGATTGTTCTACCCTTAATAAAACCCGCCTTAGTTGTTCTTGGAATATTTGTATTTATGATTACCTGGGCAAATTTCCTTTGGCCGCTTGTAGCAGCTAGTGGCGATGACTATCGAGTTCTGACTGTCGGTATAGCGTCACTTAAAGGCCAATTTGTAACTCATTGGGGCGTTCTAGCGGCGGCATCTCTAATGACTCTGATTCCTGTCACAATTGTGTTTCTCTTTTTTCAAAAGTGGTTTGTTCAAGCATCTATGGCAGGAGCACTAAAGCAATGATTATGTATAGATTACCGACAAAAGGGGTAACTACTAATGGCTGAAGTTATTCTAAAAAGACTTGTCAAGACTTTTGGTTCAGTCCCTGCTGTGGATGATGTTTCGCTGCAAATACCAGATGGCGAATTTTTAGTCTTGCTTGGGCCTTCCGGATGCGGGAAAAGTACAATACTTAGATTAATCGCCGGACTTGAGGATGCAACATCTGGAGAAATAGTTATTGGCGATGAATTAGTTAACTTTATAGATCCAACGCGCAGAAATCTTGCAATGGTATTTCAGAACTATGCGCTATATCCGCACATGTCAGTCCGAAAAAACGTAGCTTTCCCATTAGAAACTGCCAAAATGCCTCGCCACAAGATCACAGAGGCGGTTAGCAAGGCTGCGGCCATGCTAGAAATTGATGAATTTCTTGATCGACTACCGGAGCAGCTATCAGGCGGCCAAAGACAACGAGTTGCACTTGCAAGAGCGATTGTGCGAGAGCCAAAAATATTTCTGATGGACGAGCCATTGTCGAATCTAGATGCTAAGTTGAGGCTTCAGACTCGAATTGAATTGATGTCTTTACACGAGAGATTAGGAATCACGACAATCTACGTTACACATGATCAGATAGAAGCCATGACAATGGGGCAGCGTATTGCGGTACTGCATGAGGGGCGGTTGCAGCAGGTAGGCCCCCCGACCGAAGTCTACGATGTTCCAGCTAACAAATTTGTAGCAACATTCATGGGGGCGCCACCGATGAATTTGATGGATGGAGAACTGCAACAAAGCGATGCAAACTGGATGTTTATACGAGAAGGTTATCGTTTGCAAGTTGATCAAGAACAGATGAGAATTGCGCAAAGCGCCCTCGCTAACGCTGTTGGGGAAGTGTCCCTCGGTGTAAGGCCTGAAGATATGCGCCTAGGGGATCTCGGATCAAATGGATTACCAGGAATAGTTCGTTTTCTGGAACCCATCGGATCTGATCTCTATGTGACTGTCAGCGTGGAATCCCATTCAGTGCAAGTGCGTATGCCTCCAAAGACTAAAGTCTCGATTGGGGACAAGGTAAAGATCGAGTTCGATTTAGGGAAAGCGCATTTATTTGATTCGAGCCAAAATAACCTTCGATTAAGCTAAAACTCGTTGGAACTGCCCACACGAAAAAGTGTTAAAGAGACGACTAATATTGTGTTGTGCCTTAAGTTAATTCTATAGAGAGATATCGATGGTAATAAGAGCGGGCGTAGATACAGGAGGTACATTTACTGATCTTGTTTCGTTTGATAGCAGTAGCAATCAAATTAGATCTAGTAAGAGTCTTTCTACACACAATGCACCAGCTGATGCGTTCAGCAAGACTCTAGAAAAACTCGGTATTGATGCGGAATCAGTTACGGAGTTAGTTCATGGCACAACCATTGCAACGAATGCGCTAATAGAGAGAAAAGGTGGCACCGTGGGCTATGTTACGACAGCAGGTTTCGAAGACATACCTTTCATCCAGCGAACAACGAGACCGGAGTTGTATAACCTGTCTTGGCAAAAAAGTCTGCCCCTGATTGCGCGGAGAGTGGATTGTTATGGACTATCTGAGCGCTTACTCCATGATGGTACTGTTTTGCAACCGTTGTCGATTAGTGAAATAGATAAACTAATCAATTTATTGAAAAAAGGAAATTACGATGCTATAGCTGTTTGTTTTCTATTTTCTTTCCTCAATCCTGAGCATGAATTGATGGTCAAAGAACGTCTAGAACATAAACTGCCAAATGTGCCTTGCTCTATAAGTAGCGATGTTGCACCAATATGGAGAGAATATGATCGAGCAAGCTCGACCATTGCGGATGCTTTTGTGAAGCCGGTTGTTTCAAGCTATATCCATGATCTGACAGGAGGATTGTCCGATATTAATCTTCCGGCACCGTTAATGATCATGAAAAGTAACGGCGGAATGATGACGTCTGAAACATGCGCAGACTCGCCCATCCAGTCAATGATGAGTGGTCCCGCCGGCGGTATGATCGCATGCCAGTCAATAGCAGAACAACTTCAATTACACAATGTCCTAACTATGGATATGGGCGGCACTAGTTGTGATGTAGGTATCATTGTTAACGGATCACAAAAACTAACTACTCAGTTTGAAATAGAGTTCGGTCTCACAGTAAGCATACCGATGATTGATATTCGTACTATTGGCGCCGGGGGTGGTTCTATCGCATGGCTTGATAACGGTGGATTTCTGCAGGTCGGACCTAAATCGGCAGGGTCCCACCCTGGCCCTGCGTGCTATGATCTGGGAGGAGTTGAGCCTACAGTTACAGATGCCAACTTAGCCTTAAATCGCCTGATTCCAGAGTTTTTTCTCAACGGCGAGATGATGCTATCTAAAACTCTAGCGCAAGAGGCGCTAGCAACGATTGCGAAAATCCAAAATATGTCCATAGAGGATTTAGCTGTTGCGATAACAGAAATCAGTGAAGACAATATGGCCAACGCCATACGTATGATATCTGTTGTAGAAGGACATGATCCAAGAGAATTCTCTTTAATAAGTTTTGGTGGTGCCGGTCCACTCCATGCAACGGCTATCGCTCGTAAATTGTCAATCCCTAAGGTCGTTGTACCTGTGGTTCCGGGCAATACTTCTGCTTTAGGCTTTCTACTAGCCGACACAAGAATAGATAAGATTCGCACTTTTCCAATGAGAAGCGACTCATTGAATCTCGAGAGACTAAATGCTCAATTTGAGGATGCTCAAACTTCAGCTGCTAAAGAGCTTCGCGCAGATAACTATGTCGGATCAATTTTATGGATCAATACCATCAGAATGCGTTACGCAGGACAAAACCATGAATATGACGTGCCAATATCTCATGGTCAAATAGATTTAGACGGTATTCAGAAAGCGTTCAATTCTTTCCATCGACGTCATGAGGCTCTATACGGATATAGTAGGCAAGATGCTGTGATCGAGATTATCAGTTTAAGCACAACGGCGGTCGGAAAAACAAAAAAACCACCGATTCAGTTTTCCCAACCCGATAAAGTAAACGTAGGTGAGATTATGCAACAGGTGTACTTCAGAGATATCGGTGACCTCGATACGAGAGTAATAGAAAGGGAGAGTCTCAAAATTGGCGCAGAAATAAATGGGCCCGCCATATTGGTTGAGAGTGGGTCGACAACACTCCTACGACCAGGAGACGAAATGGTAGTAGATGGTAGCGGATCTCTGGTGATTGACATTAAGAACTAGGGCTATCATTTTTAGTTTACGTGCTCACATAATGAATGAAATTGATCAAACTACCCTTACAGTTGTAAATAACTACCTGACTGGAACATGTCGCGAGATGGGCCTAGCAATGGTCAGGACAGCCTATTCTCCAATGTTTAATGAAGCATTAGATTTTTCATGCGTCATATTCAATCGCTCTGGTCGATTAATTGGACAGGCAGAGTTTTGCCCATCACAGATCGGCACCATTAAGGGTACAGTTGAGTGTGTAATAGATGTAATGGGATTAGAAGCCTTCAGTGAAGGAGACATCCTCCTAACTAACGACCCTTATCATGGTGTTGGGCATGTTCCTGAGTTCACTGTACTAAAAGGTATATTTGGTTCTGACGGCAGATTATTGTTTTGCGTTGCTAACTGTGCCCATATGGCTGAGCCTGGAGCGAAGGTTCCTGGAGGACTGGCCGGTGATGCAACAGAAATATACCAAGAGGGACTTATTCTGCCACCTGTCTGGTTGTATCGTGACGGCCATGAAGTTGAGGATATTTGGAGCGTTATACTCGCGAATCACAGAACGCCCGAGTGTAGCAGAGGTGATTTGCTTGCGATGGTGGGCTCTTTGACAGTTGCAGAAAAGCGCCTCCATGAGTTATTGGATCATTATGGTGAAGAAAAAGTTGAAGCTGTTGCTGACGAACTCCTTGAAGTCGCTGAGCGTCGTATGCGAGCTGAAATCACAAAAATACCAGATGGAAAATACTATTATGAAGATGTGCTAGAGGACGATGGAGTTGGCACCGAAGACATCGTGATGAGAGTAAACGTTGATATTTCGGGCTCAAATTTAACTGCGAATTTTGATGGAACTGATCCGCAAGCCAAAGGACCCATGAACGCTAATTTGTCAGTTACTGCATCCGCTGTCTACAATGCAATTCTTCACCTGACAGACCCTAATATACCTAGAAATGATGGCTGCTATAGGCCCATTAGTGTGAAAGCGCCTCTTGGTACGGTTTTGAATTGTAAGCATCCCGCGGCCTTAGTCGGTGGAAATACAGAGATTAGTCCACGCATCACAGATATGATCTTTGGCGCCCTATTAACTGCTTTACCCGAGACTGTTCCAGCCGGCTTAGGGGGTACATCATGCTGCTTCCTTTTCGGTGGGCAACACCCTAAAACAGAAGAGCCATATGCGCACTTTCACTTTGAGGGAGTTGGTTGGGGCGCTAGATATGGTCAAGACGGGAACAACGTTGTGATAGTTATTAACGGTAACTGTATGGCTACTCCAGTTGAAATATTTGAAACACGCTTTCCCTTTATTGTTGAAAACTATCGATTATTGGAAGACTCCGGTGGCGCTGGTGAATGGCGCGGCGGGCTAGGCGGAGAACGAATATTAACGGTGAATGCTCCTGAAGTAACCGTAAGCGCATTGTTTAACCGTACTAGACTAGCGCCGCCCGGTAGAAATGGCGGCCTCGATGGCGCAAAGGCAGGTATTTATGTCCGAAGATTAGGACAGCGAGAATTCAGCACATTTAAGGATGCCTTCCGCACGCAATCTGATGCAAAATTTAGCGGTGTTACACTATCGAAAGGAGATCAAGTACGCCTCGTATTCCCTGGCGGAGGTGGATATGGAGATCCTAGAAAGAGAAATTGGGATTTGGTCCGTAGAGATATTGAACTGGGATTTGTATCCACTAATGCGGCTAGAACTATTTATGGGTTAACAGACATAAATGCTTAATCGCATAATTTACAGTAGAGGCTGTTGCGCATTAAGCCCATAGGTTACATTGCTAGACTTTCGAATTAGTCTTTTTTACCCTC
Organism: Acidiferrobacteraceae bacterium; assembly: GCA_002724185.1. Taxonomy (GTDB): domain Bacteria; phylum Pseudomonadota; class Gammaproteobacteria; order Arenicellales; family UBA868; genus CAJXWH01. The sequence continues at coordinate 48,267 of PBOB01000042.1, forward strand.
GCCGTCTGGCAAAGTTCTCGATAGGTATGGCGTGAGTATGTCTTTCTATACCGCATATATATCTTCAGTTCCTACTGGTCGGTTACTACGTAATGCATGGAAATCCTTAGAGGCAGGCTTAAGTTTGAACCTATAACATATGCGTGAATTTCAGATAGATAGCACCTTTGAGCCGGCAGGGGATCAGCCAAGCGCTATCAAAGCACTTGTCAAGGGGTTGGAGTCTGGCGAAGCATATCAAACCTTGCTAGGGGTAACAGGCTCAGGTAAGACATTTACTATAGCGCATGTAATTGAGAAGACAGCCCGCCCAACACTTATCTTAGCGCCCAATAAAACGCTGGCGGCACAGCTGTACTCAGAGATGCGAGAGCTATTTCCAAAAAATGCAGTCGAATATTTCGTCTCGTACTACGACTATTACCAACCAGAGGCGTACGTTCCAAGTACAGACACGTATATTGAAAAAGACGCATCGATAAACGACCAAATTGATCAAATGCGTCTTTCAACAACAAAGTCATTATTAGAGCGAGAAGACACAATAATCGTTGCCACTGTTTCTGCTATATACGGTCTTGGAGACCCATCTGCATACCATGATATGGTCCTCCACCTACATCGCGGAGGTATATTCGATCAGAGAGAAATTTTACGAAAACTAGCAGAACTACAATACAGAAGAAATGAGGTAGAGCTCCGTCGTGGAACATTTAGAGTGCGAGGTGATGTGATCGATGTCTATCCAGCTGAGTCGGATCAAAATGCTATCCGGATAGAGTTGTTTGGAAACGAAATCGATCGCATCTCAATTTTCGACCCATTAACAGGAGAAACAAATCAGGAAATACAACGTTGGACAATTTATCCCAAGACGCACTACGTAACACCTCGTGAAACTCTAGAGAAATCTGTAAAACAGATTAGACTGGAATTAGATAAGCGACTTAACGTGCTAAGAGAGCAGGAAAAGCTGGTCGAGGCACAAAGACTTGAGCAGCGAACAAATCTAGATCTTGAGATGATAGAGCAGCTAGGCTACTGCAGCGGGATAGAAAACTATTCAAGATATCTCTCTGGTCGAGAAGCCGGTGAGGCTCCTCCAACGCTAATTGATTATCTCCCTTCGAATTCGTTACTTGTAATCGATGAAAGCCATGTAACCATTCCACAGTTGGGCGCTATGTTTCGAGGAGACAGGTCTCGAAAAGAAAATCTTGTCGAGTACGGCTTTCGGTTGCCATCAGCACTAGACAATCGACCATTACGATTTGAGGAATTCGAAGCTCTCGTTCAACAAGCGATCTTTGTATCTGCAACACCCGGCTCATATGAAGAAGATGTTCACTCAGCAGTCGTCGAGCAAGTTGTACGGCCGACAGGGCTTGTTGACCCCGCTATCGAAGTCCGGCCGGTTGAGAAGCAAATTGATGACCTGATGTCAGAGATTGAAAGGCGGGCGGCCATGCATGAACGCGTGCTTGTTACTACTCTCACTAAGAGGATGGCCGAAGATTTATGTGACTACTACTCGGAGCATCAGATCAGAGTCCGTTATCTCCACTCTGACATAGATACAGTAGAACGAGTTGAGATTCTTCGTGATCTAAGACTGGGAAAATTCGATGCACTAATTGGAATTAACCTATTAAGAGAAGGGCTTGATTTACCTGAGGTATCACTTGTTGCCATTCTTGACGCCGATAAAGAAGGTTTCTTGCGTTCTGCGCGTTCACTAATTCAAACCATTGGTCGTGCAGCCAGAAATGTAAATGGCATGGTAATTCTCTATGCAGACACTGTAACAAAGTCTATGGCGCGCGCTATTTCAGAGACAGACCGAAGGCGTGAAAAGCAAGAGAAATGGAATACTTTACACAATATCACACCGGCAACAATTCAGAAGGATGTATACGAGATTATTGACGGAGTAAGATTTGATTCTACACAAAAGGGGAAGTCGCGCTTAAATAAATCGCTGGTCAATTCTGATATAGAATCGTCTATTAACTCGGCCGATACTGCACTCAAACTGGCTAAGATAATTGATAACCTCGAAAGTCAGATGTACAAGCATGCGCAAGACCTTGAATTTGAGCAGGCTGCCCTCATCCGAGATAAAATCCGAGACATTAAGCACCGCAAGTTCATAGAAGATCTTGTCTAAAGAGACTCACACACCCAGAATGAAAGACTCAATACGTAAATCGTCTGCTAGCACACGTAAACAAAAGGCCAGAAAAGGAGAGCGATCTTCTTCTTCCACAATTTATCAAGTTTCTAATGGCAATGAATCGCCTTCACCATTACTTAAAAGCTACCTCAATGCTCGTCAGAGACGGATATCAATTACCGACAGTAAATAAATACTCCGCTATATAGGCTTTAACGTCGACTATCTGGTTATCTTCCTAGAGTAGCTTTCCAATGTTTTCTGCACATTGAGACATAAGTCTCGTTTCCGCCAATCTGAATTTGGGTCCCTGTTTGAGTGGGTTGGCCATCCTCGTCAAAACGAACAACCATGGTGGCCTTTGTGCCGCAATGACAAATTGTCTTTATCTCAACCAATTCGTCAGCTATCGCCAATAGTGTTTTACTTCCCTCGAAGAGTTCGCCCTGAAAGTCGGTACGTATACCATAAGCTAAAACTGGTATACCAAGAGCATCTACAATTTGTCCAAGTTGTTGAGCTTGTAGTGATGTAAGGAATTGCCCCTCATCGACTAAAACGCAATCAATGTTTGTTGACCGAGTTAGTCTTTCTGAATAATCGTACAGATCCTCCGTGCTAGTGAAGCAGTGCGCATCTGCTTCTAATCCGATACGAGAAATTATCTTCTGCCTGTTTTCTCTATCGTCAGTGCAAGGCTTTAAAAGCAACGTGGTCATGCCACGCTCCACATAATTATGACTAGACTGTAGTAGAGTCGTAGTCTTGCCGGCATTCATCGCTGAGTAATAGAAATATAGTTTAGCCACGCTGCTCTCCGAATAATCTCTCCAACAACCTCTAATAGTAACCGAACCTGCTCGGAATGAACGAATATTTGACTCTAGGTAAAAATTAGCTGCATTCAAAGAAAAACTGATTGTTCTCCACACCACGCGCGGTATTGTGTAAAATTGGATTGTTATAACTACACAGGCGCGTAGCTCAGTGGTAGAGCACTTGCTCGACACGCAAGTGGTCGGTGGTTCGATCCCACTCGCGCCTACCAAATATATAGTGGCTGACACTATGGAAGCGATAAGCCGATAAAACGAGAAAGATGCACATTGAAATTGATATACAAGCATGCCTGACATAACGCTGCCTGACAGGTCTATACGCAGTTTTGATAATCCCGTCACAATAATCGAATTAGCGCGAAATATTGGTGAACGACTTGCAGCTGCTGCAGTTGGTGGCGTTGTTGACGACCGACTTGTTGATGTCTCGCATCTCATTCAAAAAAACTGTAGCGCGAGAATTCTTACAGTGAATGATCCCGAAGGTTTGGAGATACTCAGGCACTCGGTAGCACATCTACTTGCGCATGCTGTTAAGGAATTATTTCCAAATGTCCAGATTGCAATCGGACCAGTTATTGCCGATGGTTATTATTATGACTTTGCGTACCCAGACGGTTTCAGTGAGAGCGACCTGAATCGCATAGAAATCCGAATGAGTGAGATAATTAATCGTAAATTGCCGATTGAGAGATTTGTACAAGACCGTGAATCAGCAATAAATATGTTTACTAAGATTGGTGAACACTACAAAGCTGATATTATTTCTGCCATACCAGATGGTGAAGAGGTAACACTCTATCGCCAGGGCGAATTTATTGATTTATGTCGGGGTCCACATGTGCCTAACACAGCCTATATAAACGCATTTAAGTTAACAAAAGTCGCTGGTGCGTACTGGCGTGGGGATTCGAACAATGAAATGCTGCAACGAATCTATGGTACAGCTTGGTCAACAGGTAAAGAGCTTGCATCTTATCTTGAACAATTAGCCGAGGCAGAAAAACGAGATCATCGAAAGCTAGGAAAAGAGCTAGACCTGTTCCATTTTCAGGATGATGCGCCAGGAATGGTTTTTTGGCATAGCAACGGGTGGGCTCTGTATAGCCAGATCGTCAAATATGTTAGACGGCTATTGATTGAGCATTCCTACCAAGAGGTCCAGACTCCGCAAATTATGCATCGATCCCTTTGGGAAAAATCAGGACACTGGGAAAAATTTCGTGAACATATGTTCACCACAAGTATTGATGATCGTGATTATGCTATTAAGCCAATGAACTGCCCAGGACATGTACAGATCTTTAATCAAGGTCTGAAAAGCTATCGTGATTTGCCGCTCCGGATTGCAGAGTTTGGTTTGGTCCATAGAAATGAACCTTCGGGTACGCTCCATGGATTGATGAGAGCTCGCCGATTCACTCAGGATGACGCTCATGTTTTTTGTACTGTCGATCAGCTACAGGAGGAGGTTGCGACTTTAATTGATCTAACCTACAAAATGTATAATGACTTTGGCTTCGAAGATATTGAGGTTGCACTATCTACTCGCCCCAAAAAAAGAGTAGGTGATGATAGTCTCTGGGATGTTGCCGAGAACGCTCTAGCTATCGCACTTGAATCAAAAAACATTCCTTACGCAGTGCAGGAGGGCGAGGGAGCGTTTTACGGGCCAAAGCATGAATTTGTGCTGCGAGACTCAATTGGCCGACGATGGCAATGTGGTACTATTCAGATTGATTTTTCAATGCCTGAATTACTGGAGGCTAGTTACGTTGATGCAACAGGGGAGAAAATCCCACCGGTAATGATTCACCGAGCTATTTTAGGCTC
>PBOB01000043.1 GCA_002724185.1 Acidiferrobacteraceae bacterium
ATCTGTCCGAACCCGACATCATCCAGAACGATGACAACAACATTCGGCTGCTTACTTTCATTCAGTGGCGGATATGGCCATCGGATTTCAGATTTCTCTAGAACTTTCCCAATAACCTGAGAACTTTTCACTTTCAACTCCGACTCGATATGCTGATATTTATAACAAGACTGCCGACGTCAATTTGCACTGTAGATTAACAAATAATTCTTAACCCGATCTATATCCGCTAACTCGGATAACTAGTGGCATTTTCCAAAATACAGGTGATCACTACTATTGACTTAGTAGAGTAGCCGGAGCATTCTTACGACTGGTATAAGCATATAATAGATATTTAGCTATATTTTATTTACTGCATGGTAGTGGAAAATAGTATCACGATTGCAAAATTAGTGGCAGAATTAGTTGTCAAATGGCACTCATGATACTTTCTTTTTCTCAACAATGAAATTAGAACTTAACGAGTGGTGGAAGCCTGAGATTGACTCGGACGCCCTAAAGGAGTTGACTTCTCGTAGGGATGGATACGCCTGGGCTCATGTTTCCGGCTACTTTATCTTGCTCGGTATCACAGCATATTTAGCACTTCTATCTTGGGGGAGCTGGTGGGCCATTCCGGCATTTTATGTATATGGGACCGTGTATTCTTTTAGCAATCCCCGCTGGCATGAATTCAGCCACCGAACTGTTTTTAAATCCCGCCGTGTAAACATGTTTTTTTACGAGATATTCAGTTTCCTTTGCTTCTACGAGTCTCAAACGTTTCGATGGACGCACGCCAATCATCACAGAAGAACGATACACACGACCGACCCTTATGATTATGAGATTCAAGTCCCTTATGGCAACAGTCCTATCAAATCAATTTACGAATTTTCAGGTTTAAGACCTATTTTCTCGGAGTATAAAAAACTGATATTACACTCCTGTAACATCATGACGCCACTAGCAAAGGACTGCATACCAAAGAATCATTGGAGAAGGACGGTCTTATCTAGCCGAGTATATATGGGGCTAAGTGTTTTTATTGTGGCGATCTCGATCTATTTCAGCACCGTATTACCTTTGCTATTCGTGATTACTCCAAATCTTTACGCAAGATTGCTCCTGAATTGGATTATTGGCTTTCCCCAGCATGCTGGACTAAAAGAAAATGTGCTTGATCATCGAGAAAACACCCGGAACGTCATGGTAAATCCGTTTTTTGGGTTTTTATGCATGAATATGCATTATCACCTCGATCATCATATGTTCCCACAGGTACCTTTCTATAATCTCCCCAAGCTTCACGAGAAAATCAAAGAACAACTACCAAAGCCCCACCCAAACCTCTGGTCTTGTTACAAGGAGCTCGTACCGTTACTTCTGAAACAACACAGAGTAGCTACCAAGGCGTGAACCTGGCATTTAACTTTTATTATGGGGTTCTGGACGACAATGCTTGTTTCAGAGCCAGCACCCCCTCACTCGGCCTCCGGCTCTAAGTAGAGAAACTGTTGCTGATAACTTATGGTCAGCCTGAGTACACTACATGCCCACAGCAAAAGATACTGCTTTACTCATCATTAAGCGCAGATGCGAGCGCAAATGATTCTGGTTCGTCCTCGATGATCCAGATCTCCGATTTCGGCAATTCAACAAAAATTTGATCGCCCTCTTTAACAGCTGTCGACGGGGGAGCTTGAACATGCCAGACCGCATCTTGCAGCTGAACGATTAACTGTGTGTGCGTGCCCATATAAATTGATGTAATCACGCTGGCCGCAAGGCTGTTTTGTTCATTTAGTCCGCTTGATAATCGCAGTGTTTCCGGTCTAGCAGTGATAATAACGGGTCCGTCACCTGTATCAATAACTGTGTCACTAACAACTAGATCACCAGCGCCTGTAGCAACGATATTTCCACGACGCGTACCTGAGAGAAAGTTTTGACTACGAAAAAACTTCGCTACACCTGCTGTACGCGGATGCCGATAAAACTCGTCTGGTGGACCAACTTGCTGCAGTTTTCCATCAAACATTAGGACAATACGATCGGCAAGCATCACCGCCTCTTCCTGATCATGTGTTACAAAGATCGCCGTGGTCCCCAGTTCACGCTGGATCGAACGAATAAGTTGTCGCATGGTAATTCGAAGGTTAGCATCTAGATTTGCCAGTGGCTCATCCAGCAGAAGCACCTTGGGACGCGTAACTAGACCGCGCGCCAATGCTACGCGTTGACGCTGCCCCCCAGATAGCTCATGCGCCTTCCGATTGCCAAATCCAGAGAGCTCAACACGATCGAGCATTTCATTGACACGACTCAGTATTTCAGCCTTATTCACTCCTGCCATCTTAAGTCCAAATCCCACATTCTGTGCGACAGTCATTGTCGGGAAAAGCAGATGTTCTTGAAAGATTAATGCTGCACCGCGACGTTCAGTGGGTATATTTACCACTGACATACCGTCGAACAATAAATCTCCTGATGTCGGTCGAAGCAAACCTGTGATCATTCTTAACGTAGTGGTCTTTCCACACCCCGATGGCCCCAAAAGAGCAATCATTTCGCCGGACGCAATCTCCAGGTCCAGTTCCTGAACAGCCCACTCGTTCCCAAATGCGCGAGATAATCTCTGTATTGATACCGCGGTCATATTTTTCCAAAACCCCCCATTACTGTTGAGCCTCGTCCTAGTGATCTTGATGTCAGGACTAACACCAATATAGCCGGTGCAACAAAAATCAATGTAATTGCGGATCCTACAGCTGCATTTCCTCCCCCCAGAAATGGAAAAAGTACAAGCGGCAAGGTAACGAATGTGCCGCTCCCAATCAGCAAGGTCGTTACATATTGCGACCAGGAGATCAGAAATGTGAACAAACTTGCGCCCAGAAGGCCAGACGATATGGCTGGAAATGTTACATAGCGGAAGACGCGAAATTTGTTAGCGCCCAGTGAGCGGGCTGTCTCCTCAAGGGCTGGGCTGTAGTTTGCGAATACGCTAGACATTACAAGAACAAAATACGGGGTCGCAGGTATCAGGTGCGCCAAAGCAACACCCCATATAGTTCCAGTTAGGCGCAGCTTAATGAAAACGATGTGAATACCCATAACCGCAACTAGGACAGGCACAATAATTGGAGTAAGTAGAATCCACTCAACGACTTTCTTGCCTCGAAAGTCGTGCATACCAAGAGCGCGCGCGGTAGGTAAGCCGACGATCATCGCCAACATAGTGACTAGTAGCGCAACGCCTATACTATTCAGCAGGGCCTCTATGACTCGAGAAGACTCGCCAAAGGTATAATCCCAAGCTCGAAGACCCCATTGTCCAGGCAGAATATCAGGGAAGAGCCAACGAAACGCAAACGACCTAAGAAACAGCGCAGTTAGCGGTAACACCACTACTATCCAAATAACACCTACTGTGATCCAACGAGTCCAGTTCAATGGATGCCTTTCGGCTAGACCTCTGCCTTTTACCATTTTTTTAAGACTTTGCTGATTACTGCTTAGCGTCATAAGAATTTCCTTACGCTCTTGAGTATCGAGCTAGCCGCCGATATGCTACCAACAATACGATTGTGATCGCAGCGATGACGGTTGCAATCGCCATCCCTATCGGTCTCGAGGTGAGTTCCGGCTTTTGAAATTCTTGGAAAGCTTGTACTGGAAGTGTCTGTGGAAATGTTTGACCTAAAAGCAGTGGAATCTCAAAATTGGCAAAGGTGAACGCAAACACAATGATCCAAGTAGACAGCAGCCCTGGCATAATAAGTGGTAAGAGCACATACTGAAGTCGTTGTCGTTTGTTAGCGCCGAGCGTTCGGGCAAGTTCCTCATACTTTGGTCCTACACTTTGCAAAACAGCGAGTACTACAAGGCCAATGAAAGGCACTTCCTTCCAAACAAATGATAACGTAATCCCTACACCAAGTTTGTCGTTAATCAGCACAGGAAATCCAGACGGTGCATCAATGAAGCCTATTGCGACAGCTATACGGGATATCAATCCACTTTGAGCGAATAGCAAAATGACGGCACTCGCCGCGACCAAGTGCGGAACAGGAAGAGGAATCTGAAAGACAAATGTTGAGATTCGACTACCGGGGAACTGCTCCCTTAAGACAAATGCCATCCCAACAGCAATTATGGTCGAGAGAAGAGTGACAATGAAGGCTATACGAAAAGTTACCCAAAGAGAACGCAAAAAAGTTGGATCAGTCAGTACGTTTACATAATGGCTAAATGTGAAGTCCGTAAGGCCAGCAACTGGTAGGTAGCCAACACTCTGAAGTAAACCAAAAACTAGCCCCCCTCCAAACAATAGTACGATTACCGCCATCGAAGGGAATACCATTAACGGAATCTTTAATCGTTCTTTAAGCGAATAGCGATCTAGTTTCATGATTTAACACGAGGTTTGGGATTACGTTACAACCTGAACCGAGCGCTCCCAATGGAGCGCTCGGCCAAAGGCTACTTAATTGCTACTAGCTTACTTCTTAAGAACGTTCTCTATCCAGCCATTTTCCATATTAACAACCCATGATGCATGGGGTTCAGGTAGGCCAGCCTCCGCAAGTTCACCCGGGGGCAGTGTGGCGATACCGAGTTCATACGATGCTAGCTGTGCTCGCTCTGCTTCGGTCCAAGTGCTAATGTCTGTTGGAATACCCCAACCCCACCGTGTTGGGTCGGCCTGGACTAACTGGTGTTCCGTGCTTAGCATGTAGTTAGCAATCACCATCGCTCCCGCAGGGTTACTTGCCGCTGACGGTATTGTGACGTAATTTTTATTAGTAAGGGTGCCCGTATCGTGAACAAATGTACGGATCGTATCTGGGTAGGTTCCATTCTTGATGAAATTCGACGTTCGTCTCGGATTAAGTGCCATACCGAAATAAACCTCACTGTTGGCCAGCAGCTCATTTAAGGCTGCGATCTTAGCTGGGTACGTCTGTCCACCTCTCCACAGATCCGGTTCAATATCATTCAGGTATGCCCATACTTTTGGCGCTATTGAATCAAACACGGCCTGATCGAAGGGTTTCTGAAAAACAGACCAATCATCCGCTGCCCAATAGAAAGCATGTTTAACAAAACTCAGACCATGGAAATCTGGCGGGGCAGGATACGTAAACAAACCTGGGTTGCTATGAATCCATTCTGCAGTTGCCTCAAATGTCCTAGGAGGATCGCTAACATAGGCAGAGTTGTATTCCCACACCATTTGTGCCGAACCCCATGGAGACTCCAGTCCATCAACGCTCACTCCAAAATCATTAGCTATCGAAGGGTCATTCCAATTGACATGGACCGCATTTGGTACTGACTCTGACCAAGGCCCATAGAGTAATTCTGCTTCTTTCAGCGTCTTAAAATTATCTCCGTTTATCCAGATCATATCGACGCTTCCACCCTCTGTTACGCCGGCCTGAGCCTCTGTAAGAACGAGGTTTACGGCGTCGACGGTATCGCCGATCGGTACACGATTCAATGTGATGTTGTAGCGTTCTTTGACAACTTCACCGAAGTACTTATCAACCCAACCGTTAATTGTCTCACTACCACCCCACATAAACCAATTCACAGTCGTACCGTCAGCTGCGGAAAGTACATCGTCCCAGGTGTCAAATCCTGGGGCTATCTCGCCTGCTGACGTTGCGGCTGGCGTGGCTGCCCCAATCACTGCCGCAAGGCCAATTGCCTTCAGGCACTTAGCCCCCAATATGGGTTTTACAGTCATATCAAGTCCTCCCTAAAAAGTTATAGTATTGATGCCACGGGCCATCTAGGAATACCAATCATCTCGACCCGTAAACTCTACTTGACCAGCCCCTATAATACCAAGAATGCACCAATTAGGTATATGCCTCGTAAACGTTAAAATCTTGATGTTTTGCCTACTGCTCAGCTATCGATATCTCGAATTCGGCGGCTGCCGCAAGCTGAAGGTCATCACGGTCATTGTCGAGGTCGAAGTCGACGTAATAAAGCGTTCCAGAGAATGCGTTGGGTGCAACATAGTTGTCAACAACAGTTGAACCATGATCGCAGCCTATATCCATTCCATAGATGGTCTGACGCCACGGTAACATTCTAAGCTGTGCTTGACCTACTCTTGATTGTTCGATCCACATCGTGATGGTTCCTTCGTTTTCAGCGAATTTAGAATAAGAAACAGATACGGAAGACGTTCCATTCGGAACCTTACGATCCGAAACTAATCTAGTTATCTTCTGAGCAAGATAGTTGTAGGCAAAGTTAAGAAAACCTCCTTCTATCCAAATACTAAAGCCTCCAGTTCTCGCACCTACAGCAATGATTACTCCATCATCTCCTACGTTATGCTCAATTAACGCAGTTACGCAAAACGATCGATTGCGGAAATCAGGCAATTTAAATCGATCAATATGGCCGACGTTTGCAAGAAATCGATAGTGGTTAACAGGCGCTTTCCCCGTCGGGCGGCGCATTACGAAAAGTTCCGCATTACGATCATCCAAAGGCAATACGTTGTATCTACCTGCCTCTCTCCACCAAAGCTTAATCAATTCATCTAGTTTTTCAGGGTATTCCCTGGCGATATCCTGCACTTCCGAAAAATCGTTTTCGGTATTGAATAGAGCCCAAGACTCATTCTCATATGATGTACCAGGACAATGAAGTGTTACTGCCTTCCAACCATTATGCCAAATTGCACGATTGCCCATCATCTCGTAATACTGGATCCCGCGCCTAGTGATAGCATCCGCTGAATTAGCTGCAAATGTATACCGCATTGAAACACCCTCCACTGGCTTCTGGGTTATTCCCTTGAAGGTATCAGGCGTGTCTAGCCCTATACAATCCAGTATAGTGGGAAAAACATCAATGACATGATGATACTGGTTTCTAATCCCGCCTGGGTCATCTATAGATTTAGGCCAATGGACAATAAGCGGATCACGTATTCCGCCTTCGTAGGTGTAAGCTTTGTAGTAGCGAAGTGGCGTGTTACCAACTTGGGCCCAGCCCCTTGGGTAGTTCACATGCAAATTGGGGCCGCCAATTTCATCAATCCGCGAAATCATGTCCTCTATCGACATCGGCAGTTTATTGTAGTACGCCAGCTCGTTTAGGGTGCCATTTTCATGCCCTTCTTGGCTGGCTCCGTTATCGCTAAGCACAATCATGAGAGTGTTATCGAGAAGATTTTGCTCTTGTAGAAAATTGACAAGTCTCCCGATCTGAGCGTCGGTGTGATCTAAAAAGCCCGCGAATGCCTCTTGAAAGCGCAGGTAGAGTCGTCGCGCATCTTGAGACAAGTCATCCCACGCCTCCACTCCCGGATTACGTGGCGCGAGGCTAGCGCCTTCCGGGACAACACCCATTTCCAGTTGCCGCGCAAACCACCGTTGGCGCACCTCATCCCAACCATCATCGTAGCGACCCTTATATTTGTCAACGTATGCCCTAGGTGCCTGATGTGGCGAGTGGGTCGCACCAAATGCTAGATAGGCGAAAAAGGGTCGATCAGAGTCTGCTGATTGTTGAGCCGCGATCATTGTGATGGCCTCGTCGACTATATCTTCA
>PBOB01000044.1 GCA_002724185.1 Acidiferrobacteraceae bacterium
GACGATAGCTGTCCCAAAGATTATAGCTTGGATAAGTCGACTCAAGTCGTATATTGAAGTGAATCGCCACGCGCCTCGTGGGACGCCCAAGACAGCTGAAGTTGCTAAATAACATGCAACAACTAACGGTAGATGCGTATTAGCCCATACAAAGAATTCTGTGGGAATTTCCTTTAAGTCATATCTCAGCCAGTATGCTAGATACCAGCTAAGCGTGATCATTAAAGCATCATGCAGAAGAACACGCCAACGGCTGATTAGATACCGCGCATGCTGCCTGCCATTAAGTATTTCACGTCTAATAAGAGAGCTAGCTTTCACTTCGTCTCACACGCTCATAACGATTTGTAATGACTGCCAATATTGACAGGGAAATAACTCCTATTATCAGCCAGAGCGGTTCTGGCTTAATGCTGAGCATATCTAGCGTTGCAAGCATTGCAAGGTACAGCGACACTCCTAAGGCAATTATCGCAAGCTTACTGTGACTGATGCCAGCACGAATCAGCCTTTGGTAATAATGGGTAGAATGGGCGTTCCAAAAACGTTCACCCATCAATACTCGACGAGCTAACGTAACTGTTGCATCATAGAGAAGCAGGCCATAGAGAAGAAGGAATGCGCTAAATGATATGTCATAGCGAGTAATTCCATATACAGCTAATAAACCAAATGTCATGCCAAGTGCCAGGCTACCTGTGTCACCCAAAAATACCCGAGCGGGCGCCCAGTTGAAAACAACAACACCCGTAGTTGCTCCCCCGATAGCTGCGCAAAGCAACATCACTGCAGTATCCCCGTGAATAAAAAACCAATAAGCCGCAACTAGAGAAATCAGAATACTCTGACTCGAAACAAAGCCATCAGCACCATCCATAAAATTATACAAATTAGTCATCCAAATCAAAAACACAATGCTCAGTATTAACGATACCGGTAACCATAAATAAAGCGTGTAACCACTCAAACTTAGTTCACTAACACTTCCAAGAATACCTATTGCCGCAACACTCACAATCGACTGTGTTAAGAGCCTGACTCTAATCTCGAGGTTACGGTGATCGTCTAGCCAACCCAGCACGCCCATTGCAGCCACGCAACACCCAAATGTACCTAAGAAAACATACATTTTTGAATAGGACAACAATAGGAAACTAACTGCAGCTACTATCGAAACTATAATGGCAACTCCAGCACCTTTAAGCGTAGGCTTTCCATGAAGACTCCTATCGTTAGGATGGTCTACTGCTAATTTCCCTGATGGATTCCTAATCAACAAAGCTATAATCATGAATGATAATATAGTAACGCAAACAAGCATAAGGCTTGCAATCAAGAGTATATTACCCGCTATCCTATCCACAGATCTTCGCGATTTGTCACAGAAAAATTAGACTAGGATGCCCATATCGATTATTTTGTCGTGGTGGCCAATATCATAACATGAGCTAATTCTATCAGAGGCTCAGACCCAAGCGTTGGAATTATATTGCTTGCTTTAATTCCCATCACATTTAAGCAGCGCGTGTCTAGGATGATAACCAGCTAAAACATTCCTTTGAAGAGTTTAACCCATCGACTTCCTTATGATAAGCGCCAACAGTCTTTCCCTGGGAACGCAAAAGTGGAAATTTTTGGCAGCTGCTAATTCCCAATTGATCTAACTCTGTAAGCACATCTAGCCTGTTGTCGGCATTGCAGACCCGCCGTTCTTGTTGAACCGCACCATCATCATTTAATACAGGGTCATAAATATTCATAGCGTCTATAACAGCAACTTTAGCCGTATCAGACTGCCTTAGCCATGACCTCAGTGTATCGTTGAGCTGGGTTGAACTATTGATAATTATACGATTGAACTTTGGTAGGTCAGATTTTGGCGCTTTCTCAAGATACTCATGTGGTATCCAACTAATGCTTACATCATTATTCGATGTATAGCCTTTAGAGTAAGCGTAAATACGCCATCCAGCATTATTCGCATGATCAAGTACGGATAGACAATAGTCATTAATGCTTCCAATAACTAAGACATCGCTAGATTTAAGGTGGGTACTGCTTGTAGCTTTTTGTGGAAGCGCAAGCATCGAGTTAACCACCTCATCTAGATCGATATTTGTAGCGCTTCTATCCGATAAGCGTTCTAAAACTGATTGTGCAAGAAAATGCACCCAAATTAAGATGTATAAAAGAACATGACCAAGAACGCTTTTCGCATGATGCTTGCGCTGATAGCGGTACATACTCTTATGCTTCTCAATTGATACATTAAGCGTAGATATAGATCCACCTTGATAATGAAAGATAGAGACGTCGGGCGAAAATATCACTCGCCAACCAGCAGTTCTGACCCTGTGGCACAAATCAAGATCCTCAAAATGAAGAAAAAATCTTTCATCCATTCCACCAATATCAACAAATATTGATTTCCTGATGATTAAAAATGCGCCAGAGACCGCATCAACATAGATCTCTTTACTCGGTAACGGTTCGTTTTTCATATCAATGGCATCAGGCCTGGCACGCTTAAACTGAAATGGCAATGCTTTTCTAAGGCTTCGCAGAATAGTTGGCTCCCGACGTCTGCAGCCTTGTTGCTCTGAACCATCAAAATTGAAAACGAGACCCCCTACAATAGCCGAAGATGGGTCTTGCAATAGTATCTGGAGTAACGATCCTACTGTATGAGGATAAATCAAACAGTCTGGGTTTAATATTACAATATATTGCCCTTCCGAAAAACGTACACCTTGGTTGATTGCTTTCGAAAAACCGAGATTTTCTTCATTGTAAATTACATTAAGGCGGTGTCGGCTCGAAAGTGATGCCAAGAAGGTGGCACTATCATCTACTGATGCGTTGTCAACAACAATTATTTCCATTGAAATATCTGAAGCTAAAACACTTGTTATGCATGCCTTTAGTAGCGGCCCAGAATTATGATTAACAACTACTATAGATACTGCCGTCATTATTTTTCTTACGCTGCCTAGAATAAAATAGCAAAGCTAAACGTCAGCTTTCTGTAATGTTCTTAGATGATCTACCTAATATATTCCTGACAGCATAGATCGGTTTTTTCTGCGATTCATGGTAGGTGCGGGCTAACATTTCTGCGAGCAATCCAATTGTTACAAACTGAACTCCTGCTAGCACCATCAATATGCCCAATAATAATATCGGCCTATCTGCTAGCGGATGACCAAAAAGTAATTTATCAACAGCAAGCCAGACAAGAATTAATAGACCAAACCCTCCCGAGATAAACCCGATTCCACCAAATAGTTGTATAGGGCGTCCCGAATAGCTCAACAAAAATTTTACAGTCAATAGGTCGAGTGGCACACGAAATAATCGCGAAAGACCATATTTTGATTTGCCAGTAGCTCGTGGTCGATGGTTAACTTTTAGCTCAGACAAATGCACTCCAATCCAACTCGCTATCGCAGGAATAAATCTATGCATTTCACCATACAAATGCAGCTCATCAGCTACCTCACGCCTTATCGCACGTAACGTGCAACCATAATCGTGGAGCTTAACGTCAGTAGTCCAGGATATTAACCTATTAGCGATTCTAGACGGGATTTGTCGCAGCCAATAGTCATCCTTACGATCATGTCTCCATCCACAAACCATATCGAAGCCTCTTTCAAGCTGAGCGAGTAACATTGGAATGTCGGCCGGATCATTCTGGCCGTCAGCGTCCATCGTAATGATAACAACGCCACTTGAATGATGCAGTCCTGCTGCTAAAGCGGCAGTTTGACCAAAATTTCGGCGAAGTTCGATAACGCAAACCTTCAGATCGTTAGATCGGATTTCTTCCAAAATCTGGTCGGAGCCATCATTACTACCATCATCAACAAACACAATTTCGTAAGAACAATCTAAATCATTAAGGGTCGCAACGAGCTCCTTGTACAAAGGCAGTAAATTGTATTTTTCGTTGTAGACAGGCAATATGATGGATAGATCTATCATCTAGATAATATACCTATATGACACAAGCGTGAAAATCTTTTTAGGGCTGAGAGAATGGCTATTCATATTAATTTCTCTTAATTTGACCAAATTAGCCTAGTCTGAGATTGCGGATCGGGCTACTAACTTCCTCCAGTCGAAATCCATTTTTTTGGTCTATAATTTAGCCTCCTGAATGCTTGAGCACCTAATTTCTGTTTAAGGTAAACGACCATACCTATTCGGTACATTCTTAATCAACAACTGCACCTTTGCAAGACCGAGAAGTCTTTTGTCGCCGTAAGAAGTGCAGCGGGGCTGTTTTATTGAACAACAATATGCTGTCGCATCTGAACACTCTGATAAAAACCGATTCTGGCATTTGGATCGCAACACCAGACAAATTGGAGTTCGAATACTCAGATGGTGACACAACAGAGGAGATGTTACGCTCGATTCTGACAAAAGCAAGCGATCTAACCAGTTTTTCTCTAGAACTAGAACAGCAAATATATGACTGGCCATCTGAGTATCACCTCTCACCACTTAGATCCAACTTACTGCGGTATCTCGATATGTCTAACTGCAGAACCGTTCTTGAGCTTGGATGTGGTTGTGGCGCCTTAACAAGATACCTTGGAGAACAAGATCTTATTGTTGATGCAATTGAAGGGAGTCAAAGACGCGCTGAACTAGCGCGAATGCGATGCAGAGATCTCGATAATATTGAGGTTGCATCTAGCAACTTTTTCGACCTATCCCTTCCTACACGATATTATGATGTTGTTTTTTTCATCGGTGTAATGGAATACTCTGGCCGTTTCGCTCCCTCGAACCTCTCTGCAGAACAAGCTGTTTCCTTCATGCTACATAAAGCTCGAGAAGCTCTTACCCCAGAAGGGATTATTGTTATAGCTATAGAGAACCGTATCGGACATAAATATCTTTGTGGGGCAGGAGAAGATCATTATGGCATACCGTTTGAAGGTATCAATAATTATCCAAACTATTCGGGAATAAAAACATGGTCTCAAAACGAATGGGAAGTACTACTTCAAGACGCAGACCTTCGATTTCAATTTCACTACCCATTCCCTGACTACAAGTTACCAGCTGTGGTCCTGAACAGTAACTATCTGCTCCGTAATGCTTATGCATGGACTCACCTACAAGGGATTCCTTCAACAGACTACCATGCGCAAATGGATCTTGGAGATGAACTAACATTTTGGAAAAACGCTCACCGCAACGCGCGCCTTGGTGCTTTTTCTAACTCGTTCCTAATCATTGCAAGTAAAGAGTCTAATCAATTCCGGAAATTTGCCCCTTACGATTTTACCCATACGAGTAACCTAGCACGAAACCCACTTTACCGAACACAAACTCACCGACTTTGTGAGGCTAAGATAGTAGAGAAAGTATCTCTTTATAAACAATACGAGCATCGTAATGCTCCACTAATGCAAGGAAACACTCCGCAGCCATACTATGAAGGGAGTCCGCTTTCCATTGTCTGGATTGAAGAGCTTCGGAAGAATACAACGGTAGACAAGTTTGGCGATCTCGTCGCACAGTACTATACTTACCTTGAGAAGGCAATTAGTGGAAAACTAGATGTTGGAAAATTTGTTGATCTTTTACCCCGCAACATCATGGTCTCATCTTCCAGTCAATGGAGCTATTTTGATACTGAGTGGAGTACTACATTACCTATTAGTGTTGATTTTATCTTCTTCCGGGGAGTGTTTTATTTTATTGAATCGGCTACTGAGATATTCGCCAAAATGTACACCGAATTACCAGCATATACCCTTAGAAATGTTCTAGAGTTCTGTTTTTCTAGGGTAGGACAACAGTTGGAGGATAGTATTCCCCAATTTCTTGAATGGGAAGAAAAAATACAAAACTGTGCACTAGTGAACCGGCAAGGTGCTTCTACTCATGATCTCCTGAGGCTTCGTGCAGCAGCACTCCGACATCCGGTACAATTATTTTGGAGTGCAAATGCTGAGCATTTCTTGGCAAAGAATTCTCTTACAACATATATCTCAGAGGGTGACTACTATCAGAAGGTCAGATTCGACATTCCGCACCAAGCTACCACTCCCCTAATGCTTCGACTCGATCCTAGCGTTCACCCTGGCATCTTTGATATAGATCAAATGACAATTTATTTTGTGGAGCCAACCAAAGCTATTTGCTTGCAACACTTCACCTCTACTGACTTTGACAACTCCACGAGTCTTCGATTAAATGATATAGCATCCGAAATGCTCAATCAGAGCCGCGTATTAAAATCCCTTACGTCAGATCCGTATTTTGTGTGGAATCTACCTAAGCTACCTAGACTAACCTCTTCAGATTATATTCGCGTAGAAGTAGTACTAAAATGGATTTCAACGGGCATACAACACGACAAAAATGACACTCTAGAACATCTGCCAACAGATAATATTGAGAGCGAAAAGACTTTGTTAGAAATTATTGGCTATGGCTTAAAAAGTATAAGGAAGGCATGGCTACCAAAGAAGTAGAATACCTGCAATGAAGCCTATAGCATTATCTTATCGTACGCTAACAAGATTGCCCATACGCACACCTAAATGAACATTACCCACTCTCAAAAAACGATTGGTGCAGTAATCGTAACTTACAATCCTGACATCAACAAACTGTCGAAACTTCTCTCTCGACTCTCAGAACAAGTAACGAATATTTTTATCATCGACAACAATTCGTTGAATGTAAATACTGTGCATACTATTGTTCGACCATTTAACAATGGAGAAGTTATAGTTTGCTCAGAAAATAGAGGTCTAGGTCACGCGCATAACCTTGGTATTCAGGCCTGCCGAGAAGCAGGGTTAAAGATGGTTTTACTGCTAGACCAAGATAGTATGCCAGCCATGAATATGATCGATGTGCTGTTGGGGGGCTATAATCACCTAGTTCGGACTAAGGGAACTATTGCTGCTGTTGGAGCGCGTTACATCGGAAACTATACAAACCACTCATCATTTTTTGTTAAGTTTAGGCGATTCCGATTTATGAAATGTTTCTGCGATCAACAACTCAGTGATCAATATATTCAAGCTGATATGCTGATTTCCTCAGGAAGCCTAATGTCAATAGAAGCAATCAATGCGATCGGCGATATGGATGAAGATCTTTTCATTGATCATATTGATACAGATTGGTTTCTTCGCGCACTAGCATTAGGATGGAAGTCTTATGGAATCTGTGATGCTCTCATGGAACATTCGCTTGGCGAAAATACCCGGCGTATCTGGGTGGGACGTTGGCGACATATACCAGTACACAAACCCTTCAGATACTACTATATTTACCGGAACAGTCTTCTCTTATATAAAAGAAAATATGCCTCCACTAAATGGATTCGGGGTGACATCCTTCGCCTAGTATTTATGTTTCCCATACTATTTTGCTCAGGGCCACAAACATTACATAACCTGAGGATGATCAGTCTTGGCCTCATACACGGAATTATCGGAAGAACTGGCAGATTAGATGTCTAAATATTTAGCTAATATTTCAATGGTGACACGAAATACCTTTATCAATGACAATAGTGCAATGTACACACGCAACAACACTCTTTTGATGTCGATAACCAAATGAATGTTTCCTTCCTACTCCCTGTCTACAACACTGACAAAATCCTTCTTCGAATTTGTATTAATAGCATACTTCACACCCTTGAAGACAAGCATGAGTTGATCGTTGTTAATGATGCGTCCGAAAAAGAGGAAACCCTTGATCAACTTGAGAAATTGCGCCAGCTAACTAAACCCAATATCGTCGTCGTCGATAACGCGAGCAACAGTGGTGTGTCATACAGTTTAAATAGAGCAGCTGGAATTAGCTCCCGCCCTCTCCTTGCGCCAATCGATCATGATGACTTACTAATGCCTGGTGGATTTCAAGATGCTATGCGTTATCTCAAATATTACAGGAGTGAGTGGATATACACTGATGAGATACAAATTGACCATCAGGGCTTCCTTATTAATAATTTCTTCAAGCCTGCCTATTCTAAACATTTGCTTCGCTCATTGATGTATCTAAATCACTTACAAATCTTTAGCCGAGATCTGTTTAGTAGAACTGGAGGTTATCGAATAGGATTCGAGGGAAGTCAAGACCATGATCTAGCACTTCGAATGTCAGAAATTGCGACTCCGAGGCATGCGCCAGTACTTGCCTATCAATGGCGCATCCAAACCAATACCCTATCTCGTGTTAACTCTGTACCATCTCCAAAGGTTATTGAACGTTCAAGTATAGCGATTAGGGAACACCTTACCCGACTTGGTCTTGATTCCACTGTAACATTGGCAATAAGTACTGGTTCAGCATACAAAATTCGGTTAAAAGCTGAAACTACACCAAAGGTATCGGTCATTATTCCATGTAAACTTGGCACTCAACGTGAGATTAATGGGGTTAATCACGTACTACTCGAACATTGCTTACAATACTTAGAGCGCACCACCTCGGATTTTCGATCAAATTATAGTGACAATTTCGAAGTAGTTATAGTTATTAATGCGGAAGACGATAAGTCTGCAGCTAATGGATTGCTTGAACATTCTTCCTTAGCTGGGAAGGTAGTTTCTGACGAGCCAGGGTTCAACTTCTCGCGAAAATGTAATCTAGGGGCGACACATAGCAACGGCAACATACTAGTTTTTCTAAACGATGATACCCAGTTCTTGACAAATAATTGGTTAGACACGGTAATTTCAATGCTTGTGGAGGATGATGTAGCGTGTGTCGGTGGCCTCTTGTTAAACGCAGATGGGTCAGTACAGTCATGTGGCGATATTGTTGGACATAATGCTGCTAATCATTACTGCCCACGTAAAATTCCAGACACTGTTGGAGATCCAATGCATCGGTATGTCGTTGACCATGAAACAACATCAATTACTGGCGCGTTTCTTTGCTGTCGGTCAAATACTTTTGAGACGCTTGATGGCTTCAACGAAGAATTGCCCAATAGCTTTCAGGATGTTGATTTTTGCCTTCGCTCTAGACGCCAGGGATTGCGATGCATCTTGAGCCCAGAGATTAAGCTTTTTCATTTTGAGTCGTCGTCTCGTGAGCCTACTGTCGATATGGAAACACTTAGCTTCTTCCGGCATATACATAGCGACACAATCGCATCACCGGACTTATTCCAATTGTGGAAATATCAGCCTGTCCACGTTAAATGGTTTTCCCTCCAGGGTTTAATTTACGCAAGACGTCGATTTCCTTTTATTCTACGCAACGTTGCTCGTGAGATACTAAGAAGAATCGGCAAGAAACCAAGGGCACGTTACAAATATCTAATCGACTAGTATACACATGACAATGTTACCTTAATTATCCACTCCTCTCTCGTATGTTTTTTATATCTGATCAGTAATTTTCATCTCTAAACTGGCAAATCCAAGATCACTAGATGAGCCAATTACAGTCAGATGAATAAGATCGTACCGCCTATCAATAGCTAAATTGTCAACTACTTCACTGTCTTGTGCGACACCAAGTGATAGAAAATATTCTCCTGGTAACAGATTAAGTATAAATCGGAAGCTGATATCTGCCGTTTCGAATTGAGTCCTATCTTTTACCAAAACTTCAGCATCCCTTGTATTGCCACCAAAAACCATTACGCCGTCAACCGTACGAATAGTTAGCCCATAGATTAAACTAGATAGCGCTTCATTAAACTGCACCATCATACGAAGGTCGACCTCATCGCCAGTGTTAAATGTAAGGGGATCCTCTACCCCGCCGGACTTAATCAGAAAATCAAATATTTCCGCCGAACCATTACCCCATCGAAACTCGTCATTATTGTACGTTCGTCTACTCTTGCAATTGTCCCTAGGTATTTGTATTGATTCTGACTGAATTTCTCTGCCAGTTAACTCTCTAATACTCGGTTGTTCAGTTGCTCCGTTGGTGCCCGAAAACATCAACTCAAGATAGTCGTGAATGACAGCCTTCGGATCGCCACTTGATTCGATATTTCCCTGATTAAGTAGAATCGCCCGATCGCAGTGGGACCGCACCAATTCAACTGCATGGGTTACAAATATAATCGTAGTACCCTTAGATTGGAGTTGATTAAAGTACCTATAGCACTTCCGCTGAAATCGAATGTCTCCAACAGCAAGCGCTTCATCAATCACCAAGATATCTGGGTCCATTCCAACTGCCGCGGCGAATGCTAACCGTACATACATGCCACTAGAATAAGTTTTAACCGGATGATCAATGAATTCACCAATATCAGCAAATTCTGCTATCGCATCAAATCTTTTTTCAATCGCGTCTAATGAGATCCCCTGAATAATGGCATTAACAATTATATTCTCTCGTCCTGTAAATTCGGGGTTGAATCCAGCACCAAGTTCCAATAGCGCGGAAACCCTTCCATTAACTCTAACTTGCCCCCCAGATGGTCGTGTTGTCCCACACAATATTTCAAGTAGTGTTGATTTTCCAGATCCATTCGGACCAACTAAACCTAATGTCTCGCCTCGGGATAGTTTAAAAGAAACAGCATTGAGGGCTTTTACCTCTGTGTGATAAGTCTTGCGTCCGCCAGATAAATACTCACGCACGCGACTAACTGGTGTTGGATAGATACGAAAGGACTTTGTAAGGCCGCTAACTTCGATAAGACTATCAGATGACATCGGAAAAACCGGGGCGTAATTTCCTGAACAAAAGTAATCCCGCAACAGATACACTAAATGCAGCCACGAGATATATCAGATACTCAATGACGCTTGGCACCTTACCATCAAACAATAAAGCACGAACTGACTCGATAATCCACGTAATCGGGTTAGCATATAACCATGGCTGCATGACATCTGGCAATCTAGAGGTTTCATAGAACACCGGACTAATGAAAAGTAGTGCAAGTGTCACTAACCCTACTAGCTGCCCTAGATCGCGAAAATACACAGCACTTGCAGCTATCATCCAACTAAATCCCATCGCCATCAGCATTAGTGGAAAAATAGCCACGGGGATCAGCACTACTGTCCATACTAGAGCCCGCTCTACAATAACCAAATACAGAAGCAGTACGAATGTACTCACAATCATCTGAAATGCAGCTGTCAAAATAACGACCAATGTCAACGACGTGAGAGGAAACACCACTTTTTTTACATATTGTCGATTTGATGGGATTAGATCGACTGACATATGTAAGCACTCCGAAAAATAAGCATGGACTATTAGGCCTGAAAAAAGGATAGTCGCAAACTCTGGATTGCCGCCCTCTTGATCTGTCCACCGAAGATCAAGAATTGTTCCAAAAACAAACGTATACATCGCAAGCATTAGAATTGGCGTTACTAAGGACCACAAAAGCCCAAGAATACTTCCACGATAACGGATTTGAATGTTTCGACGAGTAAGTTGATACACCAAGCCCCAGCTGAAAATTAAATTATTATGACGATCGAAGTATTTGAACATATGAATGATGCGGCGATTAAATTAGTCAAGAATAGTCGGAGATTATCGTTGGTCTTCTAAAATACGTTTTAAATATTTTCCGTAACTGCTATTAGACAGCAAAGACGCCTGCTGCTCCAACTGATCACGATCAATAAACCCTCGGTCATAAGCAATCTCTTCCGGGCAAGAAATTTTCAACCCAGTTCTCTTCTCGATCGTTTCAATATACGTTGCCGCCTCTAAAAGAGCGTCGTGGGTGCCGGTATCCAGCCAAGCCATTCCACGACCAAGAGGCTCGCATAGTAACTGATTGTTCAGTAGATAATGATTGTTAACGTCTGTAATCTCTAGCTCACCGCGCGCAGAGGGCTTTAAATCTCGTGCTATATCAGTTACTTGGGAATCGTAGAAATAAAGACCCGTAACAGCATCATTTGATTTTGGCTGTGCTGGTTTTTCTTCAAGACTTGTCACTCTACCCAGTTCGTCATACGTTACCACACCGTAACGCTCTGGATCTTTAACACGATACGAAAATACTTTAGCTCCCCTGGTCAGTTTCGCCGAATTCCGTAATGTCTGTCCCAGTTGGTGTCCGTAGAAAATATTGTCTCCAAGAATAAGCACTGATGGATGTGACCCAATAAATTCTGCACCGAGAATAAAGGCATGTGCCAGACCATCGGGAGAAGGCTGCACTGCATAAGAAATATTAACTCCCCACTGCGCGCCGTCTTTTAGGAGCGTCTCAAAACGAGGCGTATCTGCTGGAGTTGATATTACAAGAATGTCTCTAATTTCTGCTAAAAGGAGGATAGATAGCGGGTAATAAATCATTGGTTTATCATAAACAGGCAATAATTGTTTCGAAACTGAGGTTGTTATTGGCGCTAACCGTGTTCCTGAACCGCCCGCAAGAATTATACCCCTCATTCGTTCGCTCCCAAACCAAGGCGCTGGCCACCATACTTATTAGCAAGCACCGATTTAACCCAATGCTGATTATCTAGATACCATACAACTGTATTTTCTAACCCTGATTCAAACGATTGTGTTGGGTTCCATCCGAGTTCATTCTGTAATTTTGTGCAATCTATCGCATAGCGGAAATCATGTCCTGGCCTATCAGATACAAACGATATCAGTTCCGAGTAGGAGTGACCATTTGTTCTTGGTCGAATTGCATCTAAACGTCGGCAAACACTTTGAACAACATCTAGGTTTGTTCTTTCCTGAGAGCCTCCGACATTATAAGTTTCTCCAGGAATGCCACTTTCAACTATGAGCCTCAAAGCAGCAGCATGATCATCAACATAAAGCCAATCTCGTATGTTTTCACCTGATCCATAGACCGGAATTGGTTCCTCGCGAATCGCCTTATCTATAACAACCGGTATCAATTTTTCTGGATACTGATATGGGCCATAATTATTTGAACAATTTGATATCAAAGTCGGAATCCCATATGTCGATGCCCACGCACGCACCAGGTGATCTGAGGCCGCCTTACTTGCCGAGTAAGGTGATCTCGGATCATAGGGTGAGTCCTCTGTGAAATACCCCTCATTGCCTAGGGAACCATAAACCTCATCTGTTGAGACATGATGAAAACGGAACAAAGCATGCTCTTCCAGGCTCACCTTATCAAGATACTCACGGGCAACCTCTAACATTGTGTACGTTCCTTTAATATTAGTGTCAATAAAGGCGTGCGGGCTATCAATTGATCGATCTACATGTGATTCTGCAGCCAGATGCATAACACCCGTAGGTCTATAGAGGTCAAATAGTCTCATTAGCGCATCACGATCACAAACATTAGTCTTCGAGAATGTATAGTTCTGATTCTTAGATACATCAATTAATGTTTCTTGATTTCCTGCGTAAGTTAAATTATCGATATTTACAACACGCGCCTTTGTATTAAAAAGCACATTTCGTATGACAGCCGAACCTATGAATCCAGCTCCTCCTGTAACAAAAAGACATCTATGGGCTAAGTTGTCCACTTCAGGTTAGCAATCTAGTCAATTAAGTGAATAAGGCTGGCTCTGATTTTGTAACAGCATCTGCACATAACTGCTAACGCCATCTTCTAACCCTAGGATTTCAGAGTCATATCCAGACCCACGAAGAGAGCCCAAAGCAGCTTCTGTGAAATCTTGATACCGGTCTTGGAGATCCGCAGGCATTGCAAAATATGTAATACAGCCTGATTGAATGGCTTCGTTGAGTGTCAAACGTTTCTCTCCCCCTGCTGCTCGACAGCAATTGACCACCGCAAGCGCAAGATCATTAAAGGTTCGAGCTCTGCCAGTTCCAACATTGACGATCCCGCTAAAATGTGAATGCTCAAACATGTATAGGTTAATGGAAACAACATCTTGTACTGAGACGAAGTCACGTTGCTGACCCCCATCATGGATAGCGCCTTTACCTTTGAATAATCTGACAACCCCATTATATTTATACTGGTTGAATAGCTGGTATACCATTGATGCCATTTGCCCCTTGTGGGCTTCCCTAGGACCGTAAACATTAAAATAACGCATTCCGACCACTTGTGGAACTCCATTCCGGTGATTCTTGAACACAGTCCGAACCACTAACCGATCAAATAGATATTTCGAATAGGCGTACACATTTAACGGAGCTTCGTTAGCAGCTTCAATCTCAAATCGTTCACTGTTGCCATAAACCGCTGCTGATGACGCATATATGAGAGGCACCCTATTTTCTAAACATGCTTCTAGTATGTTTTTTGAGGAATCGTAATTACTCTTCATAACCTCACGACCATCAACAGCCATGGTGTCTGAGCAAGCCCCTTGGTGGAAAACTGCTGAGATACTCATCTTCGATAGTATTTCCGAAGATTTACAATAAAATTGGTCTCTATCTATATAGTCTGCCGTACGCAAATCAGAAAGATTGCCCAGCTTAGAAACGTCGGCAAGATCATCAACGATAATAATATCTTCGATTCCGCGCGCATTAAGGGCGCTGACTATGTTAGAGCCAATAAATCCCGCTCCACCTGTGACAATAATCATGTGATTTGTTCCGCCTCGGATGCAGATTGGATCTCCGCCCTTGTCGCTACAGCCGTCCCAAGCTTCTGGACAGCAACTCCAGCTGCTATATTTGCCAGGTTCAGAATCTTATGCCAATCCAGTCCAACAGCAATTCCAACTGAAACCATAGCAACTACTGTATCTCCTGCACCACTAACGTCATAAATTTCAAAAGATGTAGCATCCTGATTAATAGTGCTCTTATTGGGTTGATATAGTCTCATTCCATCTGACCCACGGGTAACCAATAAGCCACTAATCCCCAAATCCCTTATAAGCTCTAACGATTTAGATTCCATCTCTTCATCCGACCCCCATGCCCCCACAACATTTCTCAACTCTAATTCATTTGGCGTGACGACTGTTGCCCCAGTATAGCGTGTGAAATCATTTCCCTTAGGATCTATAATCGTGGGAACTCCATATGTAGTAGCCATCTCAATCATTCTCTCTATGTGACCAAGGCTCCCCTTCCCATAATCAGAGATAACAACAATATTGATAGATGGCAACAATTCTAAAAAGCTCTGGAAACATCGGTCGACAACTTCTCGAGTAAAGTTACTTTCGAAATCTGCACGGAGCAGTTGCTGATTTCTTGAAATTATACGCAGCTTTTCTGTAGTTCTGGTGCCTGCATCTACTTCGAGATAGTGACGAACATCATGACCAGCTAAAATCTGCTCAACTTCCCTCCCTATATCGTCATCACCGATTGCAGTTATTAAGCTACACTTCGCTCCAAATGCGCGTATGTTGGCTGCAACATTTCCAGCGCCACCAACGCGCGTTTGTGAACTATCTACGCTAACAATCGGCACAGGCGCTTCGGGAGAAATCCGTTGCACTTCACCCAACCAATATCGATCTAACATGACGTCTCCAACAACAAGAACCTCAAGCTGCGAGAACAATTCTTCGTCCAGATCTTTCCAACTCAACTTAGAGTATGTCATGCTCATCAGTGCGCAGGGGCTGAAAATACGGCTCTAGCCCTCCCAATACCGTGCCAGCTTAAACCATGCGCTTTAATAACTTCTGGATCATAGATATTACGGCCGTCAAAAATAATAGCACTACGCATGCGATTCTTGATTAATACAAAATCTGGACTTCTGAAAACTTTCCACTCAGTCACCACTAACAAACCATCAGCACCTAAAATAGCGTCATATGCATCGTCGACTATATTGACACGCTCTTCACTCTTATATAACTGACGAGCTATGTTGTTTGCGCCAGGGTCAAATGCGCTAATGGTTGCACCGCAATCAAGTAATCCTTGGATAATTGTCAGGCTAGGCGCTTCTCGGATATCATCGGTATTCGGCTTGAACGCTAAGCCCCAAATAGCAAAATGCTTCCCAGCAAGATTTGCTCCATACTCCACTATTACTTTATCTACAAGAATATTCTTCTGTTTATCATTTACTTGCCTAACCGCCTTAAGAATCTTTAATGGATATCCTACACTAGCGCCAGTTTCTATCATGGCTCCAATATCCTTCGGAAAACATGAACCGCCATAGCCACAGCCTGGATATATAAACTGGTAGCCTATTCTTGGATCCGCGCCCATCCCAATTCGGACTTGTTCTATATCAGCATTGATTTGTTCCGCCAAGTTTGCTATCTCATTCATAAATGATATCTTTGTTGCCAACATTGCATTGCTAGCATACTTTGTTAGCTCAGCAGATCTTACATCCATGAAAATCATCCGATCATGACTCCGATTAAATGGAGTATACAATTCCCTCATAATTGAAGCAGCAATACTATCTTCAACACCGACAACAATGCGATCAGGTTTTTGAAAATCTTCTATTGCGTTACCCTCCTTCAAAAATTCAGGGTTAGAAACGACAGCGAAGTCGCATTCTATGCCCCGCTTAGCAATGCCATTTCTAATTTCTCTCGTAACAAGATCGCCTGTGCCAACAGGGACAGTAGACTTGTTCGCAACAACCTTGAATGAGCTAATATACTCGCCGATCGTAGATGCTACCTCACGCACGTAACTCAAATCTGCAGATCCATCTATATCCTGGGGGGTGCCAACGGCAATCATAATCACATCGCCGAAAGATACACCATGAGCAATATCTGTTGTAAAGTGTAGCCGCTCCAAGTTAAGTTCACTGCGCACTAACTGATCAAGGCCTGGTTCGTAGATCGGGATTTCACCCAATTGCAACTTTAGAATCTTATCCTCGTTAGAGTCGATACAACATACATGATTCCCTACCTCAGACAAACAGGCGCCTGTAACTAAGCCTACATATCCAGCACCAACTACAGTTACATTCATATAATTCCTCATCGATTTATGGTAGTACGCTTATGGCAGGCAAGATATGTCAGTCCATTTAGCGATCTTTTGTATTTGAGACTACCAAAGTGAGCATAACTCTTACAAATGATTAACCTCAGATCATTTACAGCATATCTATTCTACTAGAACAGGTCTTTAGAGGTATACGAACCACGGCGTGGCTGTCGGCAGGCATTGGTCGTATTCCAGTGTTTACATCCTGGGCATTGCCAATGCATCACTTTGCCGCGAAAGCCGCAATGGCGACATTCATACCCCGACTCTTCCGTCGCTATACTACCTATTAATTTTTCAAGCAGGCCCAGGTCCGTGTCGCCCACAGCTTGAGCCCTCAGTAACCGCATTTGAATAAGTCGATGAAGGCCAGATATTGATGGATTTGAACGTATCCTATCTAACAAGAAGGCCTCTGCTTTTCTCTCGTCATTAGAATTATAGAGATGCTCCGTTAGGGCTAAAACAAGTCGGATATCGTCGCTGCTCACCAACATCCTTTTTAGCAGTTCACTGTATTCATCTAACTGGCCAATGATTCTATAGCTGTTTCGAATTAGCTCAGTTAATTCCCCAGGAAGGTCTGTGTGGCTATCAATGGCTCTCGTCCATTCATTTATCGCGCCACGATGATCTCCTTGTATTGCTTTGAGTCGACCTAATTGAATAACAGCACGCATACAATTTGAATCAATTAATAGAGCCTCGGAAATTCTTGAGTTAGCAATATCGTAGCGTCCTTCAAGAATAGCGTTTTCAGCGAGCTCGCAATAGTATTGAGCAATAACACCCTCTAGATTCTGTCCATTCAAACTACCCAATGCCCTCGCTACTTTGATAGCGTTTTCCCACTCTTTCTCTTGTTCGTATATTTGCAAGAGCAGATGTTGTGCTGGCTCTTCGAGTTCGTCTACAGCGCCAACTTCAACAAGGAGATTCTCAGCACGATCCAACAATCCTGCCTTATAGTAATCTTGCGCAAGCTCATAGAGGGCTTGTAACTTTTGATCATTGTCTAATTGAGTACGTGCTACCAAATTCTGATGAACGCGAGTCGCGCGTTGAATTTCGCCTCGTTTCCTGAATAGACTACCCAGTGCCAATTGGACTTCTACCGTATCTTTGTCTTGCTCTAGCGCTCTGACTAAAACTTCCAAAGCCTTATCGTGTTCTTCATTAAGCAAGAAATTAAGTCCGCGGAAATAAGCACTTGGCAGCGTTTCCTTGCGCCTAGCAATATGAAGGAAGGATCGTCGCGCACCATACCAACCCGACGCAGCAGCGATAGGGAGCAGGAGTAGAAGCCAGTAGGGCTCCATTAGCGCAAACTCTTCGGAGTTTCAACTGCCTTGTCTACGCCTGCCTTCGCTGGTGGAGAGCGGTCATGCTCCTTGATAAGTCGAGCGTA
>PBOB01000045.1 GCA_002724185.1 Acidiferrobacteraceae bacterium
CAGATCATTAAAAGAGTAAGTGGCAAGCATCCGAAGGTGTGGCCGAGTCAATTGCCACGAACATCATCCATATTACCTTGACAGGCGCCAGCGACCGCCTCCTTTTTTGCTTGTGCGCGCTTAGAATGGCATCTATTATCAGCTAAGACTAGTGTAATGTACTTCATAGTAGTATATATTAACTAAATCAATCATGGCCCCACCCCGAAAAACTCCTCCGCCCTGGTGGTTATTGGGCTACCTAACACAGTATCAGAGGCGCGCCCTCTTGGTCGAGTTGGAGAAAATTGGCATTGATAGCGATCAACTCTACGCTGCCGCAAATTCTGCTGCTAAAAGTCTGTCTGTTTCGGATTATAGGCGCCTATCAAAAGCCTGGGCAGTCCGGCAGCTCAGGGTCAGAAGCAGTAAAATGGGGGGTGTGGATACCTTATAGTACTACTATGTAGTCCTTTTGTATTGATGCGCCTGTGCTCTTCTGGCAGCGATTTTGCTCTCTACTTCCCAATGCAAAAAGTAGAAAATATCTGACCGAGTAATTCCTCGTTAGAAACCGTTCCCAAAATTTCTGCGAGGGCTTGTTGTGCAATCCTGACGTCTTCGGCCACAAGCTCTATACCACGCCGATCTTTCGCGTTTGCTGCTGCGTGGGCGAGGTTTACTTTGGCGCTCTCGAGAGCGCGAAGATGTCTATGGCGGGCCATGAATGGCTCTTCATTGCTCATTATGGAGTAGCCGAGCTGCTGCTTTATTGCTTCCAAAAGGCTGTTAAGCCCTAACTGCTTGGTAGCGCTTGTTGCAACCGTCACCTCCCCAAAAAAATCGGGTATGACGCCATATGGACGATTTGTAATATCACACTTATTCAGGATTACGATGGTGCTTTTTCTGCTGGGAACACCCTTGAGCCACTCATGGTAATTCGTACCATCATTAGTGTCGTCTAGCACCAACAATACAAGGTCCGCACCCCGAATAGCATTGCCTGCGCGCCTCACGCCCTCGGTTTCAACCTCGTCGTTGCTTTGTCGCAACCCAGCTGTGTCTGTTAGTCGAAGCAAAAGACCGTCAATATCGATTTCTGACTCGATGACGTCGCGCGTCGTTCCAGGGCTATTATGAACTATCGAGCGTTCTTCTGCTAAAAGTGCGTTCATGAGGCTAGACTTACCGGCGTTCGCTGGACCGGCCAATACAACCTTGGCGCCGCCGCCCAGTAGCGCCCCCCTCTTAGCTCTGCACAATAGACTTTCTAGCGCCTCGGCGGCCTCGTCGAGCCCTGCTCGCAACTTATCGTCATCTAGCACGCCTACGGGCTCGTCCGAAAAGTCAATTTCTGCCTCAATCTGCACTCTAAGTTCCCTTAAATTCTTCGAAAATGAGGTTATCTCCTTTGAAAATGCGCCTTCTAGGGATTTCTTAGCAGCTCGGGCTGCAGCGTGTGTTCGGCTTCCAATTAGGTCTGCAACCGACTCAGCCTGGGCGAGGTCTAATTTTCCATTCAAAAAAGCTCGTTCTGTAAACTCCCCTGGGCGTGCGAGACGGACTGTGCCTAGCTCAAGTATCCGGGTCATCAACATATCGAGAGCTGCGGGAGAGCCGTGCCCGTGTAGTTCAAGAA
Organism: Acidiferrobacteraceae bacterium; assembly: GCA_002724185.1. Classification (GTDB taxonomy): domain Bacteria; phylum Pseudomonadota; class Gammaproteobacteria; order Arenicellales; family UBA868; genus CAJXWH01. The sequence continues at coordinate 1,622 of PBOB01000045.1, forward strand.
CATCCTCCCCGGTGTATGAATGGGGGTTGTTGAAAAAGATCGCTAATCCTTGATCGATGGGCGATTTGTTTTGATCTAGAAATTCATAGACCCTGGCAGTGCGGGGTTCCGGCTCCTCCCCTAATACCCAATATGCAACGCGCTTAACTGCCGGGCCAGATACCCTTATTATCCCAATACCCCCATGGCCGGGCGGAGTTGCTATCGCTGCAATACTCTCTTCGCAGCGGGTGCTGGCGCGCCCCGCCTGTGACCCCAAAGCCTCCGCGCCTAGGTCTTCGCGGACTCGATCTTCCGGGTTATAAACCACTGTTGTGTGATAGACAGAACATTGTTCGCAAGCCAGTAGAGCACCAAACCGGCTGGAAACCAGAGAAAAAAGAAAGTAAAGACCACTGGCAAAGCCATCATAATCTTCTGCTGAATCGGGTCTGGAGGGGTTGGATTTAAAAACTGTTGGGCGAACATTGACGCCCCCATAAGTATCGGCAAAACATAGTAGGGGTCTTGGATGGAAAGATCCTTGATCCATAAAGCGAACGGCGCCTGTCTTAGCTCCACACTCTCCAAGAGCACCCAGTAGAGCGCAATAAAGACGGGGATTTGAATTAGAATTGGTAAGCAGCCCCCCAGGGGGTTCACTTTTTCTTTTTTGTAGATAGCCATCATTTCTTGCTGAAATTTTTGCTTATCGTCGCTATATCTCTCCTTGAGGGTCTTCATCCTTGGGCCAAGCTTTTTCATCCTCGCCATCGACTTGTAGCTGGCCGCGGAAAGCGGATAAAACGCAAGCTTAACGAGGAGGGTCAGCAGCAAGATGGACACGCCCCAATTATGAAAAACTTTATTGATATAGGTCATTAACCAGAAAAGGGGTGAAGAAAGGGGCGTCAACCACCCGTAGTCGACTGTCAGTTCTAGCTTCTGCTCAGCCTTCACCATGCGCTTTTGCTCCTTGGGACCAACATAAAGCCTAGCTCCAACCGATCCAGTGCTTCCAGACTCAATCAAAGTGGGCTCTTGGCGCGTGAACCCTAGGTTGTACTGGTTATATTCGGGCCCGTTGGGGCTCTTAATTACCTGCGAGTACAGCTCATAGTTCGAGCTATCCGATAACAAGATTGCACCTACAAAGTAGTGCTGTAGCATCGCTATCCACCCGCCGGAGGTTTTCTTCGCCAGGCGTCCATCCAACATATCACCAAACTTAATCTTGTCGTACTTATCTTCAGCCGTATATATTGCCCCTCCACTGTAGCTAGGCAAGCGGCCAAAAAAACCCATCTTTCCCTCCGCTGGCGGCTCGGTTCGCTTAATTTGACCATAAAGAAAGCCAGCCCACTGTCTGCTACTCCCATTCTCTATTTCGAATGTAAGATCAAAAAAGTAGCTATCTCTATAAAAAGTGTATAGCTTGCGATAAATAACTCCATCCGGCCCATTCCAAACTAGTGTTGCTGTTACATTGTCGCTCGATTCGATCCTAAGAGTTGGTGAAATTGAACTGAACAGCGTTTCTTGGTGATTAGGAAACCCAAGGGGTGTGGCGCCCAACAGGCCGCTCTGTATAATGAATTTCTCCTCGGGCGTGTCTTTCAATAATCGGAAGGGGTTATCTAGTTCCTCAAGGCTTACCGGATAAGTCAGAAGATCTAAAACACGCAGGTCGCCTCCTTTTGTATTAATAACGGCTCGCAACACGTCTGTTTCTACCACAACCTGCTCACCTTCTTGTGAGATTACTGCTCCATCCTCAAACACCTCTTTGTCGACTACTGATTGGCTGGTAGTGGCGGTTTTTGGCAGCTTTGGTAGATCTTGGCTTGCATTATTGACGGTAGTGCTAGCTGCTTTATCTGTAGGACGAGGCGTTTCGCTAGCATTGTTTTCCGAATAGATGGTGGGGTTATTCTCCGTGTCGTATTGGATCCAAGATTGCCAAAGAAGCATTAGGACCATAGCCAGACCAGCAAATAAAAACACGCGCTGGAAATCCATTACGTTTTCTCGCCTTCGGCTGGCTCGGAATTTGGCACCATATCCACTCCGCCGGGGTGCCAAGGGTGGCAACGCCCTACGCGCCTCACCCCAAGAAAAAGCCCTCTGGCAACCCCATGCTTTTCTACTGCTTCGATAGCGTAGGTAGAGCAGCTTGGCCAAAACCGGCAGCTTGCTGGCAGCATCGGGCTTATACAAAACCTGTAACCCTTGATTAGCTTTATCACTGCTTGGCGCATGTCTCGTCTTTGCTTAAGTTGTGCCAGTGCTGTTCCAGACTGCTGCGCAGCTGGTGTTGGTTTGCGTTTTTTGCAGGCCGCTTTGCAATCGCCACAACATCTAGTTCTGTAAGGTGAGGTCTGTGTAGCCGAAATGATTCCCTTACTACCCGCTTAATTCTGTTCCTATCAACAGCTTTAGCAGAGACACGCCGGGACACGGTAACACCTAGCCTACTATCTGTTTGTTGAGTTCTTTTAAAACACACAACAAAGAACCGGTCACTAAGGGACCGCTTGCTGCTTGTGACGACCCCATATTCTGCCGAGCGCCGGATGCGCAGAGCTTTCGGAAGCCGAAATGACTGTTCGGCGGCCATCAGACCGGACACGAAATAAGCCCAGCCTAAATTATGCGCTAAGACGGGCCCGGCCTCGGGCTCGTCGCGCGTTGATAACGCTGCGTCCACCCCGGGTGCGCATCCGCGCTCGAAAGCCGTGCGTTCGCTTGCGTTTAACCTCGCTGGGCTGAAAAGTTCGTTTCATTACTGATAGTTTCGTGCGCTGGTTGCAAAAAGGGGACGCTGACTGTACGTTCTATTGGGCGATTTTGTCAAGAAAATCGGCGGCTTTGTGGCTTTTGTGGATAACTTTTTTTATTTTTTTTCTGTGGATAATTATTGCGATTGGCCTTATACTAGGGCCATTATTGGTGTGGCGCTTTTTATTCTATTGATTTTGGGGGGGTTGCTTTGGTGCCGACTGCTTCGCTGTGGGGGTTATGTCTTAGAAGGCTGGAGAATGAGCTTCCTCCTCGACAGTTCAACACTTGGATAAGGCCGCTTCAGGCCACCACCAACAAGGATCACCTAACCCTCTTTGCACCAAACAGATTTGTTAGAGACCGGATCGAAAAAGATTACCTTAAAACGATTAATCGCCTTGCTGGTTCCCTCTCGCCAAACAGCGTGGTCGTCTCTGTTGACATTGGCGGGGCGAGCCCTCCAGCATCAACAAAAGAGAAGGCTGGCGCTAGTGACCCCCTTTCCCGTTTTGAGGGTAGGCTAAATCCTGCTTTTACCTTTGACTCACACGTTGAAGGGAAATCAAATCAGCTGGCTAGGGCCGCTGCCAAGCAGGTCGGAGAAAATCCAGGCCAGGCCTACAACCCTTTATTTTTGTATGGTGGGGTTGGCCTTGGCAAAACCCACTTGATGCAAGCTGCGGGCAACTTGATACGCGCACAGCAGCGTGAAGCAGCCGTGGTTTATGTGCACTCCGAGCGATTCGTGGCCGACATGGTTAAGGCGCTGCAACACAATGCGATAAACGACTTTAAGCGGTACTATCGGTCCCTAGACGCACTCCTCATCGACGATATACAGTTCTTTGCTGGGAAAAGCCACTCACAAGAAGAGTTCTTTCACACCTTTAACGCTCTTCTAGATGGCCAAAGGCAGGTTGTTATTACGAGCGACCGGTTCCCAAGGGAAATAACGGGCGTTCAGGAAAGGCTAATTTCTCGGTTTGGCAGCGGCCTTACTGTTCCCATCGACCCCCCCGAACTTGAAACCCGTGTGGCTATCCTTAATAACAAAGCCGAGCAAAAAGGGGTGCTGTTGCCGGAGGAGGTGGCGTTTTTTGTCGCTCGTCAAATTCGCTCTAATGTTAGAGAGCTTGAGGGGGCCTTGCATCGGGTTGTTGCTAGCTCAGGATTCACCGGCCGGCCTATTGACCTCGCTTTAACTCGCGAGGCGCTGCGTGATTTGCTTGTTTTTCAAGAGCGGCAAATTACCATCCAAAACATTCAAAAGCTTGTGGCTGAGTACTACAAGATTAGGGTTTCCGACCTTCATTCTCGCCAAAGAACACGTCGGATTGTTAGGCCCAGGCAAATTGCGATGGCTTTAGCTAAAGAGATGACGACCATGAGCCTTCCGGAAATAGGTGATGCTTTTGGCGGCCGGGACCACACCACAGTTATCCATGCGCAGCGTAAGGTGGAGGAGCTAATTCAGCATGATAGTAAAATCAAGGAAGACTATGTAAATTTACAGCGTCTTTTGGGTGGATGATTTGTGGATAAAATGCCACTATTAGAATTTATAATGAGCCTTAGCGGGTTGCTAATGCTTTGCGAGTCGCAAGCCAACAGTTTATACACAGGCTGCGTGTGAGCTAAAACCATGATATTTATGCAAAAAAATGCTTGTATTTAATTATCCACCACCCTAATTAACACTATATTTCCTTAAATAAAATGAAATTTGAACTACAACGTGATGAAGCGCTTCCACTCCTAACTCTAGTGACAAGCGTTGTCGAACGAAGACAAACACTACCAATTTTGTCAAACGTGCGTCTCGAGTTAAACGGCGGACAACTCGTAATGACAGGCACTGATCTCGAGGTTGAAGTAGAGATGGGTGTGGCAGCCAAAGGTGACTCAAGCGGCGCCACGACCGTGAGCGCCAGAAAATTTCTTGATATCTGTAGGGCGTTGCCAGAAGGCGCAACATTAAAGATTGATCAAAGCGAAGACCGACTAAAAATTCGATCTGGAAGAAGCAGGTTTAGCCTGCAAACCTTGCCCGCCGAGGATTTTCCCCGGCTTGATGAGGGCAGTCATTGGGAGGAGAGGATCAAAATCAGTCAAGGGTCCCTAAAGGCGCTACTAGAAAAAACTTCCTTTTCAATGGCGCAGCAAGATGTGCGGTATTTCCTTAACGGGGTGCTTCTGGAAATAGATCAGTCAACCCTTGTAGCTGTTGCGACCGACGGCCACAGGCTTGCCCGCAGCGCCACCAACTTAACATCGGGCGTAGAGGACACCAAGCAAGCGATAGTGCCAAGGAAGGCGGTCCAGGAGCTCACAAGGTTCCTCGAAGACGCCGACACTAGCGTAACAATGGAAATGAACCCAAACCAGCTTCGCTTTAACCGACCGGGCGCGACACTCATAACAAAAGTTATAGATGGCAAATTTCCGGACTACCGCACCGTCATGGGCCAAAATCTAACCCAACGGCTGTTGGCCAACAGAACCGACCTCTACGAGGTCTTAGCCAGGACAGCGGTACTAACAAATGAAAAATATCGGGGCGTCAGATTAGAGCTAGATAAAGGGTCAGCCAGGGTTGTCGCCCACAACCCTGATCAAGAGGAGGCGTCCGATGAGGTAGCAGTGGATTATGATGGCGACAGTGTCCAGATAGGCTTCAACGTTTCCTACCTCATGGATGCGCTTAGAGCTCTAACAGAAGAAAGGGTCGAGGTGCTCCTGGCAGACGGCAACAGCGGTTGCCTGTTGCAAACACCGGAAGACGAGAGCACCCAATACCTAATCATGCCTATGAGGTTATAGCGGTTGCAGAAAGTGGGCAAAGGTTTCACGTGAAACATCCCCATAACACGTGTTTCACGTGAAACATGCAAGGAAAGAGAGTCAGGCAGACGGCAAAAAAAGCCCCAAGAAATGCTATAATCCCGGCAAGAAATGTATTGAAATAATGAAAGCAACGTACGATGAAAGCAGTATTAAGGTTCTTAAGGGGCTTGAGGCGGTCCGCAAGCGTCCCGGAATGTATATCGGTGACACCGACGACGGGACGGGACTTCATCGAATGGTTTTTGAGACCGTCGATAACTCCATCGACGAGGCGCTGGCCGGCCACTGTTCAGAAATAACAGTAACTATTCACGCAGACGAGTCGGTTAGTGTTGAGGATGACGGGAGGGGTATACCAACCGGCATTCTTAAAGAGGAGGGGTGCTCCGCAGCTGAAGTGATAATGACTCAACTGCATGCGGGCGGCAAGTTTGATCAAAACTCTTACAAGGTGTCAGGCGGACTTCATGGTGTAGGAATTTCGGTCGTTAACGCGCTATCCTCATCTCTAAGGCTAACAATTTATCGCAACGGATTGGTTTATAGACAGCACTACAGGCGTGGCACAGCCGAATCAGAGCTAAAAGAGGTAGGCAAGACAGAATGTACCGGAACAGAGATTCATTTTCGGCCGGACCCAGCAGTCTTTACAGATGTGGTGCTTCACCACGACATACTTGCGCGGAGGCTTAGAGAGCTATCTTTTCTGAACTCGGGCGTGCGCAATCGTCTGGTAGATGAGCGAACCGGGGCAGAGGATGTTTTTGAATATAAGGGCGGCATAAGTGCTTTTGTTGACCACCTTAACCTAAAGAAAAACCCCCTACACGCAAAGGTTTTTCACACTGTAGCCGAACGCGACGGTATAACAGTTGAGCTGGCGTTGCAGTGGAACGATGGTTATCAAGAGGCTGTGTTTTGCTATACCAATAACATCCCTCAAAAGGATGGAGGGACACATCTAGAAGGCTTAAGATCGAGCATCACGCGAACGATAGGCCGATATGTTGAGAGCTCAGGCATTAGCAAAAAAGCAAAGGTTGACCTCAAGGGTGATGATTGTAGGGAAGGGCTAACGGCTGTGTTGTCGGTAAAGATGGCCGACCCAAAATTTTCCTCCCAAACGAAGGAAAAGCTAGTGTCCTCTAGCGCGAGGAAGCCCGTCGAATCACTACTAAATGAACATTTAAATGACTTTTTACACGAGAACCCGGCCGAAGCAAAAAGCATAGTAAATAAAATAGTCGAGGCAGCGAGAGCTCGCGAAGCGGCTCGCAAGGCAAGAGATCTAACTCGAAGAAAGAATGCTCTTGAAGTCGGCGGCCTCCCAGGAAAGTTGGCGGATTGTCAGGAAACTGACCCAAGCAAATGTGAGATTTATTTGGTAGAGGGGGATTCGGCCGGCGGGTCTGCGAAGCAGGCAAGAGACCGACGATACCAGGCCATATTACCACTAAAGGGAAAAATACTAAATGTTGAAAAAGCCCGTTTTGATAAGATGTTATCATCTGATCAGGTTGGCACTCTCATTACGGCACTGGGGACAGGGATTGGCCCTGAAGGGTTCGATGTTTCTAAATTACGGTACCACCGAATCATTATCATGACTGACGCCGATGTCGATGGGTCCCATATTCGAACCTTACTACTAACTTTTTTTTATCGGCATATGCCAGCTTTACTGGATCGTGGTTACATCTATTTTGCGGAACCCCCGCTTTATAAGTTAACTAGTCGGAAAACGTTTGTATACATAAAAGATGACGAGGAGCTCCAACAACACTTGCTAGAATCCGCAATGGATGGGGCTGTGGTTAACACCTCTTCTGGCGGTCAATTATCAGGAGGCGCGCTTAAAGCGCTTGCAAAAGAATATTTGGCGGTGAGTATCGCTATCGAGCGCCTCAGCAGGCGTTATGAGGCAGCTGTTTTGTGGGCGTTGGCTGAGATAGCGGGCGACAACAAGGGGGCCAACTCCGAAAGCATTGCCAGCAGCCTACAAGAAGCGCTAAACCCACCATCTGCTCTAAACAGCACCACCTACAATGTCGAACTCAGCGAAGAGGGCCAACAGGGGTCTATCATCGTAGAGAGTGAAAAGCATGGACAGTACACGAATACCATTCTCGACAAACGTTTCTTTGATTCGAGCGAGTACATGGCAATCATTTCACTCGGACGCGATATGCAACAACTAGTTGGGAGAGCTCCAACCGTAGAGCGGCAAAGCCGAAAAACAGAAGTCCGCGATTTCGCCGAGGCCCTCGCTTGGCTACTAGCGGAAGCCCGAAGAGGGGTTAGTGTTCAGAGATACAAGGGGCTTGGAGAGATGGATGCAGAACAGTTGTGGGAGACAACAATGGATGCAGAACAACGACGACTGTCGCGTGTTACGATAGAGGACGCTGTTAGTGCGGACGAGATAGTAACAATTCTAATGGGAGATGAAGTCGAAGACCGTAGACTGTTTATAGAGAAAAATGCCTTCTCAGTAACTAATCTTGATATTTAGTATTTATATTTAATTTGAATAACTTAATGCAAGGTTCTTGGGGCAGACAACACAAATTGAGGTATGGTTGCATTAAATTCATGCCCATCCTCTGCAACCATTTGATAGGTTCCATGCATCGTGCCAACAGGGGTTTCAATCACTGCCCCACTCTGATAACGAAAACCTTCGCCGGGTTTTAGCACGGGTTGCTCACCCACTACACCCTCACCTCGGACTTCTTCTACCTGGCTATCGGAGTCTGTAATGATCCAGTGCCGAGAAAGCAGCTGCGCAGAAACAGAACCACGGTTAACCAGGGTGATAGTGTAAGCAAACACAAATCGGTCTTCCTCAGGCTCGGAATGCTCAGCAACGTATGTCGTTTCGACGGATACATCAATGTTGTACTGATCGGTTACCTCAGTCACTGGTTCGGCTCCTCCAAGGCGCTTTTCGGGTCGTCAATATTTAGGGTTACAGCGAGCTTGTTATCAAGAACCTGATTAGACCACGTTGGGGCTTTAAGTAGCAACCAGTGAAACACCAGCTGCGAAAGCCCTCACTAGTTACCAAAAAGCAAGCTCTTAGTTAAATCGTCAAGCTCTTCATTGGGCGGGCTACCATCTTGCACATCCAGTTGGCGTTTTTGAAAATAGGTTTCCCGCACGAACACATACGGGTCAAGTTGTATTTCCAGGAAAGGGTCAGCGGCCAATAATTGTGCTCTCAGGTCGACCGCATGTAGCGTTCGAAAACCGGCATGAAGCAAGCCGTACCGACCCTCGCCCAAATACGGCTCATCGCCAATAAGTAAAAGTGGGTCAGATAACATTAGGGCTGGAAGCTTCCCAACAGCATCGCGCAAATTGCTGGGACCAAAAATAGGTAGAACGAGATATGGTCCATCAGGGATACCCCACCGGGCTAATGTTTGGCCATAATCTTCTTTATGGTGTGCCAGGCCCAAGGAGGAGGCAATGTCAAACAAACCAAAAACGCCAAGAGTGGTGTTTATGGAAAAGCGAGCCGAATCGTTTACTGCTTGTTTGCCCTTGCCTTGCAGGACATCGTTTAAAACTGTCGTTGGTTCAGCTAGATTTCTGAAAAAGTTGCTTATCGCAGTTCGCAGTGGTTGGGGCAGGTGGACTAAATATATTTGAGCCGTTGGTTTGAAAAGGATTTTATCTACCTGATTGTTGAATCCATGAATGGCCCTGTTTGTCTTTTCGAGGGGGTCGACGTTAACATTTTGTTCAATGCTAGCAGCATGTTTTCCTCCACAACCAACCAAGGCCAGGCAGATACAAACCGCTACACCCCCCGCAAGAAAGCGGAGATTAGCAGGGATAGTTTTAATGGCGCCTATTTGATAAGACATGTTATTTAGTTGGTGCCAAGTCCAAACCTCAAAGAAGCTTCAGTTACGCACTGAGCAAGAATATAGTCAATTTAATCAATAACTTATAATAGCATTCTTTTGCTAGCCGCACACGCTCGGCCCCCGCAAGCGTGGGATTAAGGCTGCCTAGAGGGTCGAAGACTGTTGACGGCGTAGTTTTAGTAAAGCCAGCTATTGACTTTGCTTACGTCATCAGCCTGAAGGTCTCCCACGAGCGCCTCCAGCTGCAGAAGCTCAAGAACATAGTCGTATCTTTCTTTCAAGTAATTGCGCTGAGCACTAAACAGGTCACGCTGACCATCGAGAACTTCGATATTTGTATTAAGCCCCGCTTCATAGCCCTCCTCTTTGGCTCTGAGCGCTCCCTGGCTTGCTCGCACAGCTTCATCAAGCGCTTCTATGCGACGAAGCCGACTGCTGATTGCCAGAAAAGCGCGACGGGTTTCAGTTTGCGTGACGAGCCGACTAGACTCATATTCTCGAGTCGCGGCAGCGAGTGTTAGCGACGCCTGCTTTATTTCCGAGCGGGTAAGGCCGCCTCGCAAAAGCGGAACAGAGAGGCGAACAGAAAAAGTAGTTCGAGTCGTGTCTGTTTTTTCTGCGTCAGTAAGGGAGCTGCCGAAGCTTGTGGTAACGGTTGGGAGTCGCGCGGCACGCTTCTTTTGCTCGTCGAGCCTGATTACGGCGAGTTGGTGTTTTTCCGCAATAAGCTTGTTGTTATTTCTTAGGGCAGCATCGATCCAGACCGACGGCTCATTGGGGTCCGGAGATACCAGCCGCGCGTTGTCGCTGATTCCTCGGAGAACCCCGGCATCGCGACCTATAAGCAGCAATAAGTTTTGCTTGGCATCATCAAGCAGTTTTGCTGCTTCAATACCGTCGGCGACAGCGCTTTCGTATCGGGCTTCGGCATCAAACAAGTCAGTTCGAGTGCCGAGCCCGGCGTTTAGCCTTTCCATAGCTAATTCTAGTTGTCGGCCGATAGCCTTCTGGTTCTTTTCTGAGAGCTCTAGGTTATCTGTCATGGCCAGCACCCCGAAGTAAGCCTTAGCGGTACGAAGGACTAATTCTTGCTCCGCGTGTCGATAATCGGCTCTCGCGGCCGCGATACGGAGCCTCGCTTGCTCGACAGCTATAGCGCTAGGCCGGTTGTAAAGGGTCTGGCTCAAAGATATAGAGGTTTGCAGGGTGTCGGAATGCTCGAAATCATCATCGTAAGACCTGCTTAAGCTGCTATCAAAGGTAAGCTGAGGTCGCAAAGCAGCCCGCGCCTGGGGTAGGGCCTGCTTGGCGGAGTCCCGGCGAGTGCTTTGGGCAGCGAAGATAGGGTCATGGTCGCGAGCAAGCAAATAGACCGACCATAGGTCCATTTTTATCTGCGCCGATTGATCGTTACTTTTTTTGATGGATGCCACTTCCCCCCTTTTGTCTTCTGGCTCCTCCGCAGTTGAGTCATTATTGCTCGGCTTTTCAAGAGGGGCGTCTTCGTCGGGCCCAGAAACCGCTTGTGACGGACTTTTTACTGGGATAGACAATATCTGTCCAACGTAAATCAATCCGTCTTCGCCGATTCGGTTAGCCGAGATTAAACTGGCGCAGGAGACAGAGAACGCCTCAGCAATTTCACATACCGTATCACCAGGCTGTACAACGTGGGTGGTGTCAGCCCGAACTGTCGATACAAACATCAAGCAGGCCAACGCAACCACAAGAGAGTTTCTGTGCTCTATAACAAACATTTTTCTTTAGGCTCCTGATCTAAAATATAAATTCCTTGTTTGGGCCGGCATTAGCGAGCGGCTGCAACATCGTTTCAAAGAGAGACGTTTCTACCCAGCCCCCCTCTTCCCGCGAAAATAAGACAGCCTCCATAATGGGCGGCCTGCCAATTATTGCAACCAAGCGCCCACCGACCGACAGCATGTTTTGGTAAGAGTGGGGCAAGGCCGGGACAGAGCCTGTTAGAACAATAATGTCCCAGGCGTCAGAAGACTGCCAGCCATGGGCTCCATCTCGTTTTGTTAGGCTCACATTGTTAATGTTCTCCGCTGATAATCGCTGCTTAGCTGCGCTAATGAAGTCAGCGTAAATGTCAATGCTTGTTACGTGTTTTGAGCAAGATGCGAGCAGTGCCGTAAGATAGCCGCTGCCAGTTCCAACCTCAAGAACACGGCTTTCGCTGTCCGGCCTAAGGGCTTGCAAGATCCGGGCCTCTATCTTAGGTTGCCACATTGTTTCGCCACGACCAATAGGGAGATTTAGATCAGCAAAAGCAAGCAAGCGCTGTGATTCCGACACGAACTTTTCCCTCGGCACTTTACGCATCAGGTCGAGCACCGCCGAATCTGTTACGTCCCACGGCCGGATTTGTTGCTCAATCATATTGAAGCGGGCCGTTTCAAAATCCATCTCTGTGATACCAAGCCTATAGAACTATGAACCCCCAGTTTAGCACGCAACGATAGCGGCTCGGCTAGGCTTAGGAAATGTTTTAGCTATAGTGCCGCCCCAAGCATGGCCAAGCTGGAGCTGAAAGGCGATTCCTAATATATGGCCACAGGCAAATTAGAGCCCCGACATTGACCGCTTTCAGGGCCTATCCTATACTGCCCAACCGTTAGTGCAGCGTGCGAGCCCAGGACTGATGTTTGCTAGCGCTGGTTTTTCATCGCGCTAGGCGTCACAATACCCATCCTATTTTAGAGCGCGGGCATACAAGGTTTAATGCTTAGACGGGTTTTAATTGCCCAGGTGGGGATTTTGGTTCTGGTTTTGCCAGGCATCTTTGTCTGGTCACCAGAAGAGGTACGGCCAGTCCTTCTAGGCGCTGGTGTTAGTTTAGTTGGCAACGCGTACTCTGCTTGGAGGGTCTTTTCTCGCCCCCTAAGGCAAGATGGAGGCGTTGAGCTTAGCTCGCTGCACCGAGCTGAGATCGGCAAGCTAGCAATCGTAGCCGCACTATGCGGGGTAGTTTTTGCTGTTCCCGGCGACGTTAGTATCGCGGGGTTTTTGTTGGGGTTGTGCAGTGGGATGTTTGCAGCGACGACGGCGGCGGTAACAAAGAAGTTACAGGCGCCGAAAGATCAAGAAATACACAATTAGGTTTGGGCAAAATGGCTAGCGGCGAGACACTAGGGTCATCGACTGACTATATCAAACACCATTTACAGAATCTGACCTTCGGCCAGCACTCTGATGGGTCTTGGGGCTTTGCGCATGGCGCGCAAGAAGCCAAAGAGATGGGCTTCTGGGCGATCCATGTTGACACCATGTTCTGGTCGGTGCTGCTGGGTGTGGTGTTCTTGTGCCTATTCCGAAGGGCTGCCGTCCGCGCAAGTGCCGGTGTTCCAGGCGGCTTCCTAAACTTTGTGGAGATGATAATAGAGTTCATCGACAACAATGTCCGCAGCTCGTTTTCGCACAAGAATGACATGGTTGCCCCGCTCGCTCTTACCCTGTTTGTTTGGATATTACTCATGAACACTATGGATTTGGTCCCGGTCGACTGGATTCCGATGCTCGCACAGCTGATGGGAATCGAATATATGAAGGTAGTGCCAACAACGGACCCCAACGCTACCACGGGAATGGCCTTAGGCGTTTTCGGTCTTACATTGTTCTACAGCATCAAGATCAAGGGCCCCTTAGGGTTTGCTTCTGAGCTCACTATGCAGCCATTTCAAGCAAAGAACCCAGCGCTAAAGATTCTATTTATACCAATGAATTTCTTTCTAGAGGTTGTAAGTCTAATTTCTAAGCCAATATCGCTATCGCTCCGGCTATTCGGTAATCTTTTTGCGGGCGAGATGATCTTTATTCTTATTGCGCTCTTGTTTTCTGGCGGCCTGGTTTTTGCAGTAGCCGGCGGCGTATTACAGTGGGCATGGGCCGTGTTCCACATTTTGATTGTTTTGTTGCAGGCGTTTATCTTCATGACGCTGACAATTGTCTATCTAGAAATGGCGCATAGCGACCACTGAGAGAGATCGCAAACGCCAAAGTTTTAAGTGACGTCTTTGAAATAGGAGAATGTTATGGAAATGGGAGATGCATTGTTGTATGTCGCTGGAGCTGCACTGCTTGGCTTGGCCGGTGTTGGTGTGGGGGTAGGTGTAGGGGTTCTGGGGGCCCGTTTTTTAGAGGGGATAGCCCGACAGCCAGAATTACTACCAATGCTGAGAACTCAGTTTTTTATAGTTATGGGGCTAGTAGACGCGATCCCCATCATTGGCGTGGCCATCGCCCTCTACATCATTTTCGCAGTTGGTGGCTAACAGCATTTTGGGAAGGTAAGGAACGATGAACATCAACGCAACACTGATCGGACAGACGATCGCCTTCGCTGTTTTTGTATGGTTCTGTATGAAGTTTATTTGGCCTCCCATCGTCGGGGCTCTTAATGAGAGGAAGACGCAAATTGCCGATGGTTTGGCAGCTGCTGAGGAGGGCAGGCGAGACAAGGCCAAGGCAGAAGGCGATGTTGCCGAAATGCTAAATGAGGCCAAAGACCAGGCGCAAGAGATAATTCGAAGGGCTGAGCGCAGAGAAACAGAGATGGTAGAGGAGGCCAAGGCCAACGCTCGAACCGAAGGAGAGAGGATACTTTTAGCAGCGCGCGGCGAGATCGATAAAGAGATGAATCTCGCTCGCGAAGAATTGCGCAAGGATGTGGCGCAATTAGCTGTTGCGGGTGCCAGCCAGATTTTGAGCAGAGAGGTGGATTCTAGCGCCCATTCAAGATTGTTGGATGAACTTGCGAAAGAGCTCTAGTGGGCCAATTCAATAGCAGAAACAATGTCAGAAAATAACAACATAGCAAGGCCATACGCGCAGGCGATATTTGAAATTGCGGAATCTAGCGGCAACTTCAGCGCTTGGTCTGAAGCGTTGGGTGTAATGGCAATGGTGGCTGTAAATCAGGACATGGCATCATTGCTGATAAACCCGCGAGTTTCACGCAAGGATATTGGGGGGGTGTTCATTGAAGTCTGCGGCGATCAAATTGATGACCTTGGCCAAAATCTGTTGCGCCTCTTGTCGCAGAACCGTCGCCTTCATATCTTGCCTGAGATTGCACAGCGATATGAGTTGTTGCGTGCAGAGGCTGAGAGGAGCGTACGAGCAGAGCTTGAGTCGGCATTGCCTGTTTCAGAAGAGGAGCAGCAACAAATTGCCAAAGCGCTCAAAGCGCGCCTGGGAAGGGATGTAGACCTTGTGTGCAAGATCAATGAAAAACTTATTGGAGGAGCAGTGATTCGGGCGGGCGATCTCGTGATCGATGGCTCAGTAAGAGCCCGCCTCGAAAATCTCGCGACCGCTGTAGGCGCATAGTTCTCCATGAACATAGCAGCAACAAAGAGGATTGAGATATGTCTATGCAGTTAAAGCCGTCTGAAATCAGTGAGCTGATCAAGGAGCGTATAAAAGATTTCGACGCGAGCACTGAGGCTCGTACGGAAGGCACAGTAGTTAGTTTAACCGATGGTATTTCCCGTATTCACGGTCTTGCTGATGCGATGCAGGGCGAAATGCTGGAGTTTCCTGGAGACACCTTTGGTTTGGCGCTTAACCTAGAGCAAGACTCAGTTGGTGCCGTAGTGCTTGGGGACTATGAGCATATAGTTGAAGGCGACACAGTAAAATGCACCGGCAGAATTCTGGAGGTCCCCGTAGGCGATGGGCTGCTTGGTCGCGTTGTCGATTCTTTGGGCAACCCTATTGACGGAAAAGGAGCGGTTAAAACGGAAAGCACGTCTCCCATTGAAAAGGTGGCTCCTGGCGTAATCAGTCGGCAGTCTGTATCGGAGCCCGTACAAACCGGTCTTAAAGCTATCGACTCAATGGTACCAATAGGCCGAGGCCAGCGGGAGTTAATAATAGGGGATCGCCAAACCGGAAAGACAGCGGTTGCGATCGACACGATTATTAATCAAAAAGGCACGGGCATTAAGTGCATTTACGTTGCCATTGGACAAAAAGCATCTTCTGTGGCGAATGTTGTCGCCAAGCTTGAAGAGCACGGCGCAATGGAGCACACGATCGTTGTCGCTGCTTCCGCGTCTGAGTCGGCAGCGATGCAGTACATCGCTCCATATTCTGGCTGTAGCATGGGAGAATATTTCCGGGACAAAGGGGAAGACGCTCTAATTATTTACGACGACCTTACGAAACAGGCATGGGCATATCGCCAGGTTAGCCTTTTGTTGCGTCGCCCGCCTGGAAGGGAGGCCTACCCAGGAGACGTGTTTTATCTACATTCGAGACTGCTGGAGCGCGCTGCCCGAATTAACGCGGATGAGGTCGAAAAGATTACGGGCGGAGCTGTAACCGGGAAAACGGGCTCTTTAACGGCGCTGCCAATAATTGAAACTCAGGCTGGCGATGTTTCCGCCTTCGTTCCCACCAACGTCATTTCAATTACCGATGGTCAAATATTCCTCGAGACTGATCTCTTTAACGCGGGAATAAGGCCGGCTATTAATGCGGGGCTGTCAGTTTCTCGGGTTGGTGGTGCAGCGCAAACTGGGCTTATCAAGAAACTTGGTGGGGGGATACGTTTGGCGCTTGCCCAATTTAGAGAGCTAGCGGCATTTTCCCAGTTCGCCTCAGATCTTGATGAGGCTACTCGCAAGCAGCTTGAAAGGGGAGAGCGCAGCACTGAAATGATGAAACAAAAACAATATGCTCCGATGTCTGTCGGTGCGATGGCTGTGAGCCTGTTCGCTACTAACGAGGGCTATTTGGATGATGTGGAGTCAAACAAGGTGGTTGATTTCGAGCAGGCGCTCCAGAGCCATATTAAAAGTCATAATAGCGCCCTACTGGACGAGCTCAACAGCAACCAGGCTTATGATGAAGCCGTTGCTGATAAGTTGCATGCAGCGCTGAAGGACTTTAAACAAAATGGCGCATGGTAAGTGCATGTTCAACAAAGAACTGATTAAGGAAAGTTAGCATATGGCAGGCGGCAAAGAGATTCGCACCAAGATCAGGAGCATTCAAAATACTCAGAAGATCACAAAGGCAATGGAAATGGTTGCTGCGAGCAAGATGCGTCGCGCCCAAGACCGTATGAGGCAAGCCCGGCCTTATGCTGAGAAGATGAGAGGTGTGGTCGCCCATCTTTCACAAGCAAGCCTCGAATACAAACACGCTTTCACAGAGGCGCGTGAAATAAGAAGGGTTGGATTTATTATTGTTTCAACTGATCGGGGACTATGCGGGGGCCTTAACATCAATCTGTTTCGCGAAACCGTTAATGCGCTATCTGAGTGGAACGATAAGAGCATCGAGATTGATGTCACAACATTTGGAAGCAAGGGGCTGTCTTTTTTTAAGCGCATTGGTACCAATATTGTTTCAGAGGCGACAAAACTTGGAGATGCTCCACAACTGACATCCCTTATTGGCGCGATAAAGATAATGCTAGACGCTTATGTTGAGGGGAGAATTGATCGTCTCTATATAGCGAACAATAGATTTGTATCAGCAATGTCCCAAACCCCCACTGTAGAGCAGCTTCTTCCAATTCACGCAGATGTTCCAGATGACAAGCTGAAAAACCATTGGGATTATCTTTATGAGCCAGATGCTCGTGAGGTGGTTGACGCCTTAATGACTCGTTACATCGAGTCACTCATATACCAAAGCGTAACAGAGAACATTGCTTGTGAGATGGCGGCTAGAATGGTGGCCATGAAATCAGCGTCGGATAATGCGGGCACCTTAATCGATGAACTACAGCTTGTATATAACAAAGCTAGACAGGCCGCTATCACCCAAGAGATAGCAGAAATTGTGGGAGGAGCAGCTGCGGTCTAGCCCCCAAATAAAAAAGCCAGATGAAGAGGAACTATAAGTTATGAGCACCGGAAACATTGTCGAGATCATTGGGGCGGTAGTTGATGTTGAGTTCCCCAGAGAGTCGGTACCCAAAGTGTACGAAGCGCTGACGGTAAGCGAGACTGGGCTAACGCTTGAGGTCCAGCAACAGCTCGGAGACGGCGTAGTCCGAACAATTGCAATGGGTTCCAGTGATGGTTTGAAGCGAGGAATAGAAGTGACCAATACTGGTGCCGCCATAACAGTGCCTGTAGGAGAAGCGGCGCTGGGTCGTATTCTTGATGTGCTAGGCCAGCCAGTTGATGAAGCGGGGCCAGTGGATTCTGAGCATCACTTACCCATCCACCGCAGTGCACCGAGCTATGCTGATCAAACGCCAACAGTTGAGATCTTGGAAACAGGCATTAAGGTTGTTGACTTAATTATGCCTATTGCCAAGGGCGGCAAGATTGGATTGTTTGGTGGAGCAGGAGTGGGCAAGACGGTTACCATTATGGAGCTTATAAATAACATTGCAAAAGAACATTCAGGATTATCTGTTTTTGCAGGCGTAGGCGAACGCACCCGCGAAGGAAATGATTTTTATCATGAAATGAAGGAAGCAGGGGTGCTTGACAAGGTGGCTATGGTGTTCGGTCAGATGAATGAGCCTCCTGGCAACCGTCTGCGCGTCGCGCTCACCGGGTTAACCATGGCCGAGCATTTTCGCGAAGAAGGGCGAGACGTTCTACTGTTTGTTGATAACATCTACCGGTATACGCTTGCCGGAACAGAAGTTTCCGCATTGTTAGGCCGGATGCCGTCAGCGGTTGGCTATCAGCCGACACTCGCTGCCGAGATGGGCATATTGCAGGAGCGCATTACTTCGACGAGAACGGGCTCTATCACCTCTTTCCAGGCTGTTTATGTACCAGCCGATGACTTGACGGACCCATCGCCAGCGACCACATTTGCGCATCTTGATGCGACACTGGTTTTGTCTCGACAAGTTGCTGAATTAGGCATTTATCCAGCTGTAGATCCTTTAGATTCGACCAGTCGGCAGCTCGATCCGCTTGTTGTTGGCCAGGAGCATTATGATACTGCGAGAGCTGTCCAAGGAACATTGCAGCGGTTTAAGGAGTTGCGCGATATTATTGCCATACTTGGAATGGACGAACTCTCTGAAGAGGACAAGCAAGTTGTTGGTCGCGCCCGAAAGATTCAGAGATTTTTGTCACAGCCATTTTTTGTAGCAGAGACCTTCACCGGATCGCCAGGTAAGTTTGTCTCTCTCAAGGACACTATTCGCGCGTTCCAGGGCATTGTTGATGGCGAATACGATGCATTACCGGAACAAGCATTTTATATGGTCGGCGGGATTGAAGAAGCCGTCGAAAAAGCAAAGACTGTTGCTTAATGGGTAGTTGAATAATCATGGCCGGAACAATACAGGTTGATATCGTTAGCGCAGAAGAGGAAATCTGGTCAGGTCAGGGAACCATGATTTTTGCTCCAGCGGAAATGGGGGAGATCGGCATTGCGCCGCAGCATGCGCCGTTACTTACCCGCTTGAAGGCTGGCGAGATTAGGGTGCAGCAGGAGTCTGGGGAAGAGCAGTTTTTCTATGTTTCAGGTGGCATGCTAGAGGTTCAGGGCCACCTCGTAACTGTTTTGTCAGATACGGCTCTGAGGGCAGATGATCTTGATGAAGCTGCAGCACTCGAAGCCCAGCGACGCGCAGAACAAGCGCTCTCGGACCAAACTAGCGACCTCGAGCTTGCTAAAGCTAAAGCTGAGCTGATTCAGGCCGCCGCTCAAATTCGGGCAATACAAAAACTGCGCGCCAAGGGAGGGCGTGCGTAGAGAGCCGCATGCCACTAATAATGGCTAGAGCGATTTTGCATCCATATAGGCCAGTTTAAGTTTGAGTTTGCTTAAAGAATAAATTATGCTCAGGCCCGCACTTAGATCTTAGGCAAAAGGCGCCCATAGCATAGCGTCTTACCTGGCTATTTACTCCATGAAAAGAACGGAAGTAATTGTTCTTGCCGCTGGCAAAGGCACCAGAATGCACTCGGATGCACCAAAAGTGCTACAAACACTGGGTGGCTTATCTCTAATTGACCACGTACTTGGTTCTGTTCGAGCATTACAACCCTCGAGGATTCACGTTGTTTATGGTTACGGCGGTGGAGCTGTGAAAGATGTTACTGAAGGAGATGATCTAAATTGGGTAGAGCAGACAGAACAGTTGGGCACAGGCCATGCTGTCAGTCAGGCGATACCATTTGTTGATCAAGATTCAGATGTTCTGGTGGTTTATGGCGATGTGCCGTTGGTGGGTGCTGATACAATGAACCGTTTGATCGGCGCCTCGAAATCAAGATGTCTCGCTCTCTTGACTGCGGTTTTGCCTGACCCCGTGGGTTATGGCCGGGTAGTTCGCTCAAGCGACGGGAACGTAGCCGAGATAGTTGAAGAAGTGGATGCTACTGATGAGCAAAAGGCGATCTGTGAAATCAATGTAGGCTTTCTTTCCAGCCCCGCGAAGCTGCTGTCGGACTGGTTAAGACGGATTGATGATGTAAATTCGCAGCGCGAGCACTACTTGACAGATATTGTTGGGCTCGTAGTTGCTGACGGCGGATGTGTCGTTGCATGTCGGACGGCAGATGCTGTGGAAGCGGTTGGTGTCAATAGTGTCGCCGAGCTAGCTGATGCAGAGCGAGCTTTTCAGAATCGGCAGGCATATCTACTGATGGATAACGGATTAACCCTGAGGGACCCAAATCGATTTGATTTGAGAGGGTCGCTAACGTTCGGGCCAGGAGCCGCCATTGATGTGAACACCATAATCGAAGGCAGAGTGCAATTGGGCAGCAGAGTAACAATCGGCCCAAACTGCTATGTTAGAGATTGCACAATAGGCGATGATACGGTTGTTGAGGCAAATTGTGTGCTTGATGGAGCGACTATTGGGCTTAGTTGTATGATTGGGCCGTTTGCTCGATTGCGTCCGCAAACGGAACTGGGAGACGGTACAAGGGTTGGTAACTTCGTTGAAATCAAAAAGAGCCGAATAGGCAGCGGCACCAAAGCGAATCATTTGGCTTACCTAGGTGATGCAGAGGTTGGCAGCAATGTAAATATTGGGGCCGGTGTCATTACTTGTAATTACGATGGCACGTATAAACACAAGACTACGATAGAAAATGATGCGTTCATTGGTTCTGACACTCAACTTATCGCGCCTGTTACTATTGGTCGGGGAGCGACTATTGGTGCGGGATCAACAATAAGGCGAGACGCCCCCCCCGAAAAACTAACGCTAACTACCGAAGAGACAAAAACACTTGGCCGTTGGCGACCAAGCAAGAAATCTGAGACCGAATAACATAACTAGAGATATGTGTGGAATAGTAGGAGCCATTGCAAAAGATAACATTGCCACTTACCTTGTGGACGGGCTTCGTCGACTTGAATACAGGGGTTACGATTCAGCTGGCATAGCGGTTATAGAGGACAATGGCGGTTTAAAGCGGTCACGCGCCGTCGGGCGCGTTGAAGCGCTAGAAAAAATCTTAGTGGATCGGCCTCTACAAGGCAAGGTTGGTCTTGCGCATACACGCTGGGCGACACATGGTGGAGTGACAGAGCCCAACGCCCACCCCCATATTTGCCGAGACGCCTTGGCTTTGGTTTGCAATGGTATTGTGGAGAATCATAGCAGCCTTCGGCGGGCACAGCACGATGCTGGTTTACCATTTACTTCTGACACCGACACCGAGGTAGTAGTTCATCAAGTATATCTACATAAGGTAGCCGGCCTTGATCTAGCGGAAGCAGTACGCCACACCTTAGGAGAATTACGTGGAAGTTTTGCCTTTGCTGTTATGAATGTAGATGAGCCTGATAGATTGGTCGTAGCTCGCCAAGGACCGCCGCTGTTAATTGGCATTACTGATGAAGGGTTTTATGTGGCCTCAGATATCGCAGCATTGCTTCCTGTAACAAGAGAGTACATAGTGCTAGAAAATGGCGACGTTGCAGACTTGCGAAGGAGTAGTTTTACGATTACGAATCCTAACGGTCAGCTTGTGAAGCGTAAAACACTTCACAGTCGCCAAGCGGGCGACGCCGCAGAGCTGGGCGAATACCGGCATTACATGCAAAAAGAGATTCACGAACAACCCCGTGCTGTCGCCGATACACTTGAAGGGAGGATAAGCAGAGATCGCGTGCTAGAAGAGTCTTTCGGCCATCGCGCACAAGAACTCTTTAGCAAAACACAGGCCGTTCAAATAATGGCATGTGGAACTAGTTTTCACGCGGGGTTGGTTGCTAAACATTGGTTAGAATATGTAGGCATCCCCTGTAACGTGGAAATTGCAAGTGAGTACCGCTATCGCCGACATCCAATCCAGCCTGGAACCCTAGCCATTACGATTTCTCAATCAGGTGAAACTGCAGATACATTATCGGCACTTGAAGAGGCAAAACGACAAGGCGTTCTTGGTTCGCTCACGATTTGTAATGTTCCAGAATCTTCCCTTGTTCGGGAATCGGACCTGCAGTTTATGACCCACGCTGGCCCAGAAGTTGGGGTAGCCTCAACAAAAACGTTTACAACGGCCATGACTGGGCTGATGTTATTGGCGCTCATTCTAGCAAGGCGACACGGTTATGATGAAGGGTTTGAGTCACATGTGATCCGACAGTTGAGGGCGCTACCTTCTGCTCTCGAGGATGCGTTGGCGATGGAGCCAGAAATTGCGATAGTGTCACGCCATCTTGGCGATAAGCAACATGCATTGTTTTTAGGACGAGGCGCCCATTACCCTACAGCTCTAGAAGGCGCTCTCAAGCTAAAAGAAATTTCGTATGTGCACGCCGAAGCTTATCCGGCAGGTGAGCTTAAGCATGGTCCGTTGGCGTTGGTAGACGAAGATATGCCGGTCATTGTAGTTGCTCCAAACGACCTTCTGCTTGAAAAGCTAAAATCAAATATGGAAGAAGTAAGGGCCCGTGGTGGCAGGCTCTATGTTTTTTCCGACCCCGAAACAGAATTTGAACCTCAAGACGGTGTAGAAATTATACGCGTTACACAATCCGATAACTCAGCTAATCATGGACTAAATCGTGCGGTTGATAGTGCGATAGCTCCTATTTTGTATACTGTGCCACTGCAACTGCTGGCCTATCATGTTGCTCTTATTAAGGGTACCGACGTCGACAAGCCAAGGAATTTAGCGAAGTCTGTTACTGTGGAGTAGTTTGTCAGGGGGTAATCAACCCCTCTGAATACGAAGATTTTCCTGGCTTTTGCTCTATCTTTCTATGCTATTCATTGCTAGATCGCGGCCGAGTCGTAGCTTCAGCAGCTCCTACACGACCCCATCTCACGCTCAAAGTAGTAATATCGTCACTAGCGAGGCCGCCCGTCGAAACTATAAAAAGATGAAACAAGAATTGCAAAACAGAGCCCCGATTCTCATCACTACTGGAGAGCCCGCTGGCATTGGTCCGGACTTAGTTGTGCAATTGCTCCAGCAGCCCTGTGATGCTCCTTTAGCAATAGTTGGGGATGCAGAGCTTCTGCTAGAGCGCGCCAAGATGTTGGGAGTCAAGCTGGTTCGTACTGAGGAAGGACTAATGGGCAAAAAAGCGACGGCCATTTTGGAGCAGACTCCGCTACGTGTCCCAAGCGTGCCTGGGAAGCTTGACCAGAGAAACGTTGACTATGTAATGTCAACACTGAAGAAAGCAGTTGCCAGTTGTATGTCTGGTAAATCATCAGCGATGATTACAGGTCCTGTCCAAAAGAGTGTAATTCTTGAGGCGGGCTACGAGTTTTCCGGCCATACCGAATTCTTGGCGAAGCGAGCCGGGGTTAGTACACCAGTAATGATGCTCGTTAACGATACGCTTCGTGTCGCGCTTGCGACCGTTCACATGCCCCTGTCTGAAGTGGCTTTGGCGCTAACCGCTGATCGCTTAGAAAGAGTTCTATGTGTCGTAAATGAAGCCCTAATAAAGAGATTTAATATAAACAAACCTGTAATCGGAGTTTGTGGATTGAATCCTCATGCAGGGGAATCAGGCCATTTAGGCGAAGAAGAAACGGAGACGATGGCACCGGTTTTGCGGAAATTAAATGATTCTGGATTGGTTGTAGAAGGACCCCTCCCAGCTGACACAGTGTTTGCGCCTTCGGTAGCAGCTCGCTTTGACGCTATCGTTGCTATGTATCATGACCAAGGATTGCCCGTGATAAAGCGAAATGGTATTGGTTTTGCGACCAACATCACGCTAGGGCTGCCCTTTATTCGTACTTCTGTAGATCACGGAACGGCCCTGAGCATTGCCGGTACAGGCACAGCAGAAACCAGAGGCCTTATATCTGCACTAGGGGTGACACAGCAATTGATTGATGCCAAATAGCACACAACCCGCTCCGCACCCTAGAAAACGTTTTGGGCAGCATTTCCTTCGGGACAAAAATATAATTCGGAGAATAGTTGATAGCGTTATTTTAGAGCGTGGTCAAGCTCTGGTAGAAATTGGGCCTGGGCGGGGCGCTCTTACCAGTCTACTCGCCGAGAAATCCAGTCGCCTCCATGCCATAGAGGTCGACAGAGATCTTGCCTGTGCTCTCAGCGAACAACACAAAAATAGCGATCATGTAACAGTCCATGCGGCAGACGCCCTCAAATTTGACTACCGATCAATAGCCCAAGGCGAAAGACAAAAGATCGTCATTGTAGGAAACTTACCCTACAACATCTCCACTCCATTGTTTTTTGTTTTTAATGCAAATATTGATATTGTTGCGGAAATGGTCTTTATGGTGCAGCGGGAGATCGCTAGCAGGCTCACAGCCGCACCTTGTGACAAGAACTACGGTCGGCTAACGGTAACAGTCGGCCGGTGCTTTGAGGTACAACACTTGTTTGATGTAGGGCCAGCAGCCTTTTCGCCCGCACCTAAAGTCAAGTCGACCGTAATTCGTTTTGTACCCCGAACAATTCCGATCGGGTCCGAAGTTTCACCGCCTTTATTTGAAAAAGTAGTGCGGGACGTCTTTTCACAGCGTCGCAAGACATTGAGGAACGCCCTAAAAAATTACGAGGCAGAACCGATATTGGCAGAATTAGGCATAGACCCAATGATTCGGGGTGAGCGCTTGTCAATAGAGCAGTTTACTAAAATTGTTGCCAATATAGAGGCTAACTTGTCTAATTAAGCACCTTCATTTTCTCTTCAATCCAGTCTTCGGCCTCTTTGATTAGTGCGCGTGGTTTGCGATCAGTGGTGTTAATTGCAGGCCCAACCCAAACCTGTATAGTTCCAGGGCGTTTAAGAAACTGGCGTCGTCCCCAAAAGGAACCTGCATTATGAGCTACCGGAATAATTGGCACGTTGCAATTAATAGCCAACATCGCACCGCCTGGAGAATAGTGGCCACGTAGACCGGGAGCCATCCTCGTGCCTTCTGGGAAAATTACCACCCAACGGCCTTCTTGCAGCCTTTGCGTGCCTTGCTCAATAAGCTGGTCTAGAGCCCGGACTTTGGCACGACGGTTGATTGCAATGGGTCTGGTGGCCGCAAGACCCCATCCGAAAAACGGAATCCACAATACTTCTCTTTTTAGGGCCCAAGTTTGTGTGGGGAATATCAATTGAAAAGCTATAGTCTCCCAAGCTGATTGGTGTTTAGACAGTATTACCGCAGGACCGTTGCCCCAGTCGAGCTCGCCACGCACCTTATAGACAATTTTGCATGTAACGCGTAGCCAAAAGTTTATAAATAGGGCCCATAGGCTTATTACACGTGTGCACACCAAGGCTGGCAGTAATCCGCTGAAAATGGCTATCGGGCTAAATAAAATAGCTGATAAAACCATACCTACAAGAAAGACCGTTGAGCGAATCCAGAGCACCGACAGAACCCCCTTAAGAGTATTGGTAACCGTCGTACATCAACTAGACACCTTTAGATGAGTAACGACTATCCAAGAGCGCCGCAACAAAAGCTGCGAGGTCTTGATATATATGGTGCACGTCAAAAATTTCTTTACCATTATCTGCTGTG
Source organism: Acidiferrobacteraceae bacterium (assembly GCA_002724185.1). Taxonomy (GTDB): domain Bacteria; phylum Pseudomonadota; class Gammaproteobacteria; order Arenicellales; family UBA868; genus CAJXWH01. The sequence goes on from PBOB01000045.1 coordinate 27,035, forward strand.
AAGTAGCGCTTAGTATTATCCCCATTACCGGTTTCAACTAGTATAGGTTGAGCACCAACGGCCTTAGCGGCATACATGTCACTAACTGAATCACCGACGAAAGGCACTCCAAAGAGAGATACGCCTAGCCGTTCGCCAATCTCAAGCAGCAACCCTGGCTTAGGCTTTCGACAATTACAGCAATCTTCGGGAGAGTGTGGGCATAGAAAAATCGCGTCTATACGACCACCCTTTTCTTGTACCTCAGATAGCATCTTATTATTGATTCTATTTAAGGTTTCCATATCGAGCAGCCCCCTACTAATACCCGATTGATTTGTTGCAACAACAACCCGAAAATCGGCGCGACAAAGTCGAGCTATTGCTTCAAGGCTGCCGGGGATAGGCACCCATTCTTCTGGTGTTTTGATATATTGGTCAGAATTAAGATTGATTACTCCATCTCTATCTAGTATTACAACATTGCTTGTTATTCTGAGCACGGAAGCTATTTATTCATTCGCCGGCTGTAGTTTCGATATGTCAGCTACTACGCCGAAGAGATTCGCGACTTGATTCAGAAGCGCCAACCGATTTGTACGCAATCTATCATCATCTACTAATACCATGACATCGGCAAAAAAAGAGTCGACAGGGCCTCGCAGATGAGCAATTTGTTTTAGAGCTCCGAGGTAATCACCACGACCAACTAGGGGGCTGACTACCGCAGAAATTTCTAGTAACGATTCCGCCAAGTATTTCTCAGCATCGTGTTCAAAAAGTGAGTTATCAATTTCTAATGGCGCCTGACCGCTTGCCCTGCGGAGAATATTACGAATTCTCTTATTAGTAGCTACTAGGCTTGCAGCAGCTTCTGTTTTTCGAAACCTAGAAATTGCTTTTATTCGGCGATCGAATGCTACAGGATTTGTTTCGCCAGTTTGTTTGACCGAGCTAATCTCATCACTAGAAAAGTTTGCATCAGAATAGTAAGCACGATATCTATCCATAATAAAGCGAATGACCCGATCTTTGTTTTGTTCACTAACAAAATGGTCTTGGCTCGCATAAGCTGAGACGGCAAGATCGACTAAATAAGCAAGATCAAGGCTTATTTTCTGCTCAACCAGGATACGAATGATACCGAGGGCTGCCCTCCTCAGGCCATAGGGATCCTTTTCACCCGTTGGTTCTTCGCCTGTAGAAAATATCCCCGTCAGAGTATCAACCCGATCAGCAATTGCTAGAATTTTTCCTGCTCTCGAGGAAGGTAGTTCGTCACCAGCGTGCCGCGGCAAGTAATGCTCTTTGATTGCAATAGCAACATTTTTCCGTTCGCTCTTTTGGAGAGCGTAGTGATAACCCATGATTCCCTGCAGCTCGGGGAATTCCCCAACCATTTGACTGGCTAAGTCGACTTTGCAAAGCTCCGCGGCGCGCAGGGCAAACTCTTTTTTCCATCCGAGCTTTTTAGCAATTAATCCAGCAATAAACCTAATACGACAACTCTTGTCGTGGATGCTACCAAGTGTTCCTTGAAACGTAATAGCTTGCAAGTTTTCTATCCAGCCCTCAATTGGTTGTTTACAGTCCTCTTCCCAGAAAAACTGAGCGTCAGCTAGACGTGCTCGTAGTACTCGTTCGTTGCCTGATCGTACTCGTTGCATACGCCGATTTTGAATATTGGTTACAGTAATGAATTTAGATAGAAGCGCGGAACTTTCGTCTACAATGTGAAAATATTTTTGATGATCACGCATCGAGGAAACGAGTACTTCAGATGGCATATCTAGAAAAGACGGCTCAAAAGTTCCTAATAAAGTCCGGGGCCATTCAACTAGACCGGTGACAGTATTTAGTAGATTTTCATCAATGATCGCTTTGCCGCCAGCCTTTCGACCCAAAGCTTCAATTTGTTTGCGAATTATCTTTTTTCGTTCGTTAAAGTCGACGACAACGCACCCATGTTCTTTGAGAGTCTTGGGATAGCTAATAGGGCTGGAAATACGAATTGGCTTATTGGCAAGAAATCTATGCCCATAGCTGTTCCGGCCCGATTGGATGCCAAAGAGCTTGCATGGCACAACCGATTTGCCATGGATAACAGTCAACCAATGAACAGGCCGAACGAATTCTGCTGAGCCGCTTCCCCAGCGCATATACTTTGGTACGGGAAGCCCCGAAAGCGCTAGCTCAATGCATTCTGGTATCAAATTCCTTGCTAGCCTACCTTTCTGGCGGGAGCGAAAAACGAGCCACGCCCCAGCATCAGTTTGCAAATGTTGAAGTTTATCAACCGTAACCCCGCAAGCCTTGGCGAAGCCAAGGGCTGCAGCGGTAGGATGATTATTAGCATCAAAGGACGCTGAAAGAGCTGGCCCACGCTTCTCCTGAATGTTGTCTGGTTGTTGGAGGGCGACTTGGGGGGCTAGTACAGACAGCCGCCTTGGTGTAGCGAACCACTCACAGGGATGCTCCGCTAGCTTATAGTTTGTCAAAGCCTCGCCTAATTGTGAGGCGAATGCTTGGGAAAGCTTGCGCAATGAGGCGGGTGGAAGTTCTTCGGTGCCAATTTCTACTAGCAAACTTGCTTTTGTTCGTGCGACAGGAGGTTTTCGGGCCATCTCTATGCCCCCGCCCGCCCACGTGGGAATCCCTTTTGCTCGCGACTCGCATAATAAGCCTGAGCTACACTTCGAGCTAGGGCACGAACGCGTCCAATATAGCGCGCTCTTTCAGTAACGCTGATAGCATGACGTGCATCTAGAAGATTAAATGTGTGAGAAGCCTTCAGAACTTGTTCATAGGCTGGCAATGGAAGAGCGTGCTCAATAAGTCTATTGGCGGTTACTTCAAACTCGTTAAATTGCCGAAATAGTTCGTCGACGTTTGCATGCTGAAAATTGTAAGCCGATTGTTCAACCTCGTTATCTCTATATAAATCTCCGTAACTATATTCTGAGTTCCAGCTAAGATCGAAAACATTGTCGACACTTTGCAAATAGAGAGCTATCCGCTCCAAGCCATAAGTGATTTCCCCCATAATAGGTTTACAGTCTATACCTCCCACCTGCTGAAAATAGGTAAATTGGGATATTTCCATACCATTTAACCAGATCTCCCATCCAAGCCCCCAAGCCCCCAGTGTTGGTGATTCCCAGTTGTCTTCAACAAATCGGATATCGTCAAGACGACCATCTATTCCGAGCGCCTCAAGCGACCCTAAATAGAGATCTTGAAAATCAGGTGGAGAGGGTTTTAGGACTACTTGGTACTGAAAGTAGTGCTGTAGCCGGTTAGGATTTTCTGCATAACGTCCGTCAGTTGGCCTACGAGACGGCTGTACATAGCATGCTTTGATTGGTTCTGGGCCAATAGCACCCAGAAAGGTGGCAGGATGAAAAGTTCCAGCGCCCACCTCCATATCATACGGCTGTAAGATCAAGCAGCCTTGATCAGCCCAGTATTGTTGCAGCCGAAGAATTACCCCTTGAAAGTGCAAGGCAAGGTTTTAAGTTAGGTCGATGACGGCATTGCATTATAACGGTTTAGCGTTCTTGCTAGAATGCTAACTTACTCAATATTAATATCCTTAGGGCCACATCGTCGATTTAAGAGCCATGAATACAGCAAATAAGCCAATTAGAGCAGTTGCTTTGCTTTCGGGGGGGTTGGATTCTATGCTTGCCGCAAGAATTGTAAAGGACCAAGGAATATATGTAGAAGGTCTAAATTTCTTTACCGGCTTTTGCGTGGAAGGGCACACTAATTCAATTCGAAATCATAGGCCGGCCAAGCGAAACAATGCTCTTTGGGTGGCTGAGCAACTTGATATCCGTCTTAACATTATCGACGTAATTGAGGAATACAAGGATGTCGTGATCAATCCAAAACATGGGTATGGAGCTAATTTGAATCCATGTCTTGACTGCAAGTCTTTCATGGTTGGCAAGGCGCGGCAATGGATGGAGGCAAATAGTTTTGACTTTATTGTCACCGGTGAGGTCCTCGGGCAAAGACCCATGTCTCAGCGTAGGGATACTTTTCCTATTGTTCAGCGTGAATCTGGAGCAAATGACTTATTACTTCGACCATTGTGCGCCAAGTTATTGCACCCGACTTTGCCTGAGCGAAAAGCATGGGTTGACCGCAAACAACTACACGATTTTTCTGGTAGGGGCCGACGACCCCAAATTGAACTAGCAAAAACGCTGAACATCAAGGATTATGCGCAACCGGCGGGTGGTTGTTGTTTTTTGACAGACCCTAACTACACTGCGAAGCTGAAAGACATGTGGTCGGCTCGACGGGAGAAAAGCTACGATTTGGATGATGTTATGCTGCTGAAGGTTGGTCGCCATCTGCGCCCTGCCCAGCACTACAAAATGATCATTGCTCGAGATTCCGGAGAAACCAACTACCTTCAAGGATACCGGCATAGATACGACCATCTTGTTATGATAAGTCATAGAGGCCCTATTACCTTGTTAGATGGCGATGTTACGAGCGACGATGTGTTTTTTGCTGCACGAATTGCTGCACGATTTGGACAGGGTCGTAAGGCACCAAGAGTTACTTTCATCTCGGTTAAGCCAGATGGCACAGAGCGACGGATCAGTGTCGCGCCTCTTAGTCCATCAGAGATTATGGATTCTTGGTATCTATGAGCTCATATCAATTAGATGCGCGTAATCTATTGTGTCCAATGCCAGTAATACGTACCCAAAATCGTGTTGCAGAACTAGAAGTTGGGGACGAGCTGGAGATACTCTGCACGGATCCGGGTGCCCTGACCGACATACCGACATGGTGCAGGATTGAGGGTCACGAAATACTCGAATTGGTCGAGAACGGTAACACGCTGACCATACGGCTTAGGGTTGCGCCCAAGAGAGTTTTCGACTAATATTGCACTAAGTTAGTGCATATGCACTATTTTTGTGCATAAAGTGGGGTTGATCCTGGACATGGTCCCGACCCGACCATGTTTATCCGAACTGTGAACTCTAGCACTACTAGCATCCAATTGGGCTTGTTCCAAAACCAAATAATGGGGGTACATCACCTATGTCAGCAGCAGACGTCCTGAAGCTAATTCAGGAGAAAAAAGCGCAATTTGTAGATTTTCGATTTACCGATAGCCGTGGGAAGGAACAACATGTTTCTGTGCCATCGGATGCCATCTCGGTGGAAACTTTCGAGGAAGGAAAAATGTTTGACGGCTCGTCAATCGCTGGATGGAAAGGAATTAATGAATCTGACATGATTCTCATGCCTGATTCATCCTCAGCAGTGATAGATCCATTTATGCAAGATCTCACATTGCAACTTCGTTGCGATGTAGTTGAGCCAGATACAATGCAGGGATACGATAGAGACCCGCGGTCAATTGCTAAGCGAGCAGAGGCGTATTTGAGATCAACCGGGATTGGCGACGCTGCTTACTTTGGCCCAGAGGCCGAATTTTTTGTTTTTGACTCTGTTAGATGGGCGAACGATATAAGTGGTGCGTCATATAAGATTGAATCTACTGAGGCTGCTTGGAGCTCTGATCGCGAGTATGAAGATGGCAATATGGGGCATAGGCCACGCATCAAGGGCGGCTACTTTCCGGTTCCTCCAGTAGATTCTTTGCAGGACGTCCGATCCGCAATGTGTTTAGCGATGGCAGATATGGATTTATCGGTAGAAGTACATCACCATGAAGTTGGGACTGCTGGGCAGGGTGAAATTGGTACGCGATTCGATACACTAGTGGCAAAGGCAGATCAACTACAAATATATAAATATTGTGTGCATAACGTGGCACACAACTACGGATTGACAGCTACATTTATGCCAAAGCCGCTGGTCGGTGATAATGGCAGTGGAATGCATGTCCATCAGTCGGTTTTTAAAGGTGACAACAATAAATTCGCTGGCGACGAATATGGTGGTTTATCGACCGAAGCTCTTTACTATATAGGTGGAATTTTTAAGCATGCTCGCTCCCTTAATGCTTTCACGAATGCGAGCACCAATAGTTACAAGCGCCTCGTGCCCGGATTTGAAGCGCCTGTTCTTTTGGCATATTCAGCGAGAAATCGTTCGGCCTCTTGTCGTATACCACATGTCTCAAATCCAAAAGGACGAAGGGTAGAGGTGCGTTTTCCAGACGCTACCGCCAATCCATATCTTGCGTTTACCGCTATGCTCATGGCTGGGTTAGATGGCATTCAGAATAAGATTAACCCAGGGGACCCGCTGGACAAAGATCTCTACGATTTGCCTCCTGAGGAGGAAACAGAGGTTGCCACGGTTTGCCATTCGCTGGACCAGGCACTAGAAGCTTTAGATAGCGATCGAGATTATCTTAAAGCTGGAGGGGTAATGACCGATGACATGATTGATGCATACATTGGTTTAAAGATGGAAGAGGTGCAAGCCATGAGGCTGGCAACCCATCCACTTGAATTTGATATGTATTACAGCTCTTGAAACGTAGATAATCGCTAGCCATGAGTAGCGCCAATTTTGCAGGATAACAATCTATGGCGTTCTCGGAAATTGAATCCAGGCTAGAGTACTACTCTGGATCGAGTCTTTTAAATTCACTGACAACAGCGGTGTTGTTGATTGATCAACAACGGCGAGTGCATTATCTGAACGGCGCGGCCGAGACGCTGTTATCGGTCAGCTCAAGTCGCGCTATTGGTCGATCAGCAGATGAGCTTCTCGGAATTGGAGCTTTATTGCAGGGCGCAATTTCTGCGGCCTCGGATGGCCATACGACAACGTTCCGATCGGTCGACATTTTCTCGTGTTCGGTTACATATAAGCATGGAGGTGGAGCAAGAGTTGATTGCACTGTCTCGCCGTTTGCCGTGGGCGCGACCGAGTCGTGGGCTTTGACCGAATTAGTCGTTACCGAACCGTCAGTGCAACCGGCTCCTGACATTGATTTGCATGAGAGCCATGCTGCTACTAGTGAAGTAATACAGACCCTCGCCCATGAGATTAAGAATCCGCTGGGAGGGTTGCGCGGCGCAGCTCAGCTTCTTCATAGAAACAATTCGGAAAATAACGAGCAGCTCAATTACATTGAAATCATCATCCGGGAAGCTGATAGATTAGCAGAGCTCGTCGATAGAATGACTGGTCCTTACAAGCAGGAGGTACGGGGCCTGTGTAATTTGCACGAGGTCCTCGAACATGTCCGACATTTGATTGAGGCTGAGTTTACAAACGCAATGTCAATTAAGCGTGATTATGATCCAAGCATTCCAATGATTATGATTCAAAGGGAGTATCTGATTCAGGCTTTGCTCAATATTGCTCGAAATGCCGCGCAGGCAATAGGCGGCATTGGAGATATTGTATTTCAAACCAGAATTAGGCGACAGGTAACCATTGGTCGACGCCGACACCGGCATGTTGTGGAAGTATCAATTTGTGATAAAGGGCCAGGTATAGCAGTGGAGTTACAGCAGAAGATGTTCTTGCCAATGATAACGGGTAAGACTGGAGGCACCGGACTAGGTCTAACAATAGCTAGAGATTTGATAGATCGACAAGGCGGTGCTATTGAGTTTGTTAGTTCTCCGGGGAATACTCGCTTTAGTATCTTTTTGCCAGCAGGACATGAGGCATGACCAATAAGAATCAAGTGTGGATCGTAGATGATGATGTTTCGATTCGCTGGGTTTTAGAGCGAGCGTTAGTTGATGCGGGATATATAGTACGTCAGTTTGGAAATGCCGATGAAGCTACCGAGATGTTGGGTTATGAGCGGCCTCACGTAGTTATTACGGATATCCGTATGCCTGGACGCACTGGTCTCGAGTTTCTAGATCTATTGGCATTACGTTTTCCCGAGATACCTGTTGTGCTAATGACCGCATATACTTCATTAGATCAGGCAGTAGCTGCATATCGCGGCGGCGCATTTGAGTATTTGGCCAAACCTTTCGATTTGGATGAAGCTATAGCATTAGTACGTCGTGCGCTTATCAAACGAACTGATTGGCAAGTAGCACTGCGCATTTCTGTGGATGAACATCTTGCCTCGAATGGTTCGGATTTGCTGCAGAGATTTGGCGGTGAATTTGAAAAAGTACTTCTTCAAGCCACCCTTGCATTTACTGGAGGCAGGAAACAGGAAGCAGCTCGCCGAATTGGATGGAGTAGAAATACGCTCGCCAGAAAGTTAAAGGAACACAAAATCGAATAAATCCCCTTTTAATAGGTAATAACTAAGCTACTCTAAAGCGTGACTGATATTATTTTTTTAGAAACATGATGACTGCTAAAAAGACGATAAAAGGTAATCTAACAACAGTCGATTGGCGGCCTGCCTCTGGCGTGTCCGTGCTTCCGGCGATACCACCACCAGAATACGAAGCGTCTGCTAAAGACATAGAACTTTTTAAGAGAGACGGAGTTGTATTGCAACCATCTGCATTTAAGAGTTGGGTTAACACACTTCAAATGGGCCTAGAAAAACATTTAGGCAATCCCCAAGATTATGCTTTTCCTTGTGAGAGTGTGGAAGAAGGTCAACCTGGTCGTTTCTTCGACAGTTATTGTAATTGGCATCGAATTCAAGAGTATCGTGATTATATTTTTCAGTCATGTGCTGCATCCATGGCTGGACAGTTTATGCGAGCGAACACCGCACAGTTGTTTCATGAACATGTTTTTTGTAAAGAGTCTGGAACGCAGATTCCAACACCTTGGCACCACGACTTACCATATTATTCCGTCGATGGTTTTCAAACTGTAAGCATTTATATTGCGCTAGACAAAATACCTGAGAAAACAGCGATTCGATTTATTAAAGGTTCGCACAAGTGGGGTAAGCTTTTCTCACCCCGACACTTTCTCGACGGCTCGAACTACAAACATAGCGACCCCACACTCCACCCAATCCCTGATGTTGAGGAAGAATTAGAGAAATATGAAATTTTAGTTTGGGAATTAGAACCAGGAGATGCTGTATTATTTGATTTTCGTACGTTACATGGAACGACTGGCGCAAAAAACTCTTCTAGAAGAAGAGCTTTCTCAACCCGTTGGTTGGGGGATGACATTACTTATCATGAGCGCGCCAGCGAGACGTCTCCACCCATCAGTTTAACTAATATACATTCCGGTGAGCGTTTACCAGAGGATTGTTTTCCTATCCTATGGCGACGCTTGACTGAATGAGCATCTAAAGCTGCTAGGATAAAACTAATTGTCCGGAATTTCGCCCGTCGGATTTCCCCAGCGATTGTCTTAGGTAAGTTTGCCAAGAATTTTAGTTGAGGGACAGGCTCGCCTAGAAATTTCATGACAATTTACTATTAATGATGTTTCTTAATAAACCAGAAATATGAGAAGAGTTGCGTAGTGTCGAATGGTGTTTTATGCAGTTCTTGTATGGTTTCTTGCAAATAGAAACCATCTCCTAGTTCTTTAGAGATTCGCACAGCGTCATATTGAACAGTAGCGAGTCCGCTGCATTTTTTTGGTCCGCCAACTGCGAAGGTGGCTAGAATGAAATGCCCACCCGGCAGTAAGCTTTGTTTTAAGTTTGATATATACGCGCTCCGATCTTCGCTGGTGGTCAGGAAATGAAAGGTAGCACGATCATGCCACAGGTGATACCGACGCCTAAACGAGTACTTGGTAATGTCTCCTTCATGCCATTCGATCTTAGCTGAGTCACTCGGACCAAGCCGTGCTTTTATTAGATCAAGAGCGTGGGCAGATATATCTAATACCGAAAGATCTTTGAAGCCTTCAGCCAGTAATTTATCAACAAAGACAGAGGCTCCACAGCCAATATCCAATATTGCAGCTTTTTGTGATATACCAGTTTTTGTGACTAGCGTTAGGGAATGGTCCGGCGAGTTCTGGTACCAACTTACTGAAGAAGGGGATTTTTCAAGATAGACTTGTTGCCAGTGGTTGTTTTTCTGATTAACGACTTGGCCTGGTTTCTTGCTCATAGTGTTTTATCTTATCTGATCTGTGAATTTCTGGCTAAATCATAACGCTATCACTGGCATCCACAACCAAACACATTTGGAAATAGCACCATATACGGTATAGCAGGAGTCAGAACTCCATTGAGTCGGTGCTTGATCGTCTTGAGCAAGATTATGTAGAGCGAGCGAGGGCGACTATTTTCATCCGACATCCACATCAGCAGCGATATAGTAAACTAGCCAATTAAACAGCTATTTATTAGTTATATGTCAAGCTAATTGACAAGTCTGATATGTGCGTCATCGGCCGCAAGAAAAATTATCCAAGACTACAATAGATAATTCCTATAAGATTCATTAGGAAAACATTCTTGTAACTTGTGCAAGACGCGAGCACTATAGGAATGCTTAAGAACGACTTGCTGTGGTTTTCGGACTTGGATTACTGGAAATCTTTTTCGATAACCGGCAATGAGATTAAAGGAGAACGAAAGGCTATGTCATCCCGTGACACTATTATGCGGCATCTTAATATCGTCGGTCAGCTGCAACCCTCGTTGCACCAGCCACAGCATGCCCCTTATCCGGACCTTGTAGATAACGCCCATTATCGAGCATATACCCGCGCCTCTCACGATGTTGGAGGTGAAGCGGACGTTCCTATTACTTGGGAAGAGAAGGAGGAAGAGATTTGGGAGCACAACACGTTTGTTACCTGTGAGGTATTAGCCTGGCGCGGTGTTTGGAACGCGGAAGAACGAAGACGGCGTCAGAACGTGGACCCCGGACAGACTATATATCTTGGCTTGCCGTATTACGGCAGGTGGCTTATGACAATAGCCCTGATTTTAGTAGACAAGCAACACGTTAAACTGACTGAGCTTATAGACAAGATAGAAGACGTTAAGCAGCGGGCTAAGGCTAATGGAGGCAAGGTTTATGAGTAAGAGTCATCATGTTGAAAAAGCAACTGGAATCGGCGATCCGCAATGCTTCAAAGGAGAGGCGGGCAAGCCGAAATTTGGCGTTGGTGACAAAGTTCGGATTCGGAACCTGCCGGATATTTTTTATACGCGATCTCAGATGTATCTGAGAGAAGCGGAAGCGACTGTGGTCAAATTGGTTTATGAAAGCCCTCCTGCAGAAGATGAGGCATGGGATAATACCGACAGCCCCGAGTGGTTTTACAGCGTACTTTTTAGACAAACGGATTTATGGCCAGATTATCCGCAAAAGTTTGCTGGTGATACACTGGAGACGGAGTTGTCGGAACGATGGCTCGAGCCACTTTGAGTGGATGAGTAGACTCAGAATATAAATAGAGGAACGAGGAGAATGTCAAAGTCAGATAAGCACGATCATAATGCTGCCCCAATGGTTGACGAAATTAGTGATTTCGAGGTGCTGGAGGTAGCCGTCCGAGAGCTCTGCATCGAGAAGGGTTTGTTTACCCAAGAAGACCATAATGAGTGGACGGAATACATGCACACCTTGGGCCCCCTTCCCGCAGGTCGCTTGGTAGCGAAGGCCTGGCTGGATCCAGAGTACAAACAACTTTGTATTGATGATCCAGTAAAGGCGAGTCTCGAGGTAGGTATAGATTGGATTAATAGTATGCCATCAAAATTTGGGACTCCGAGTGATTATTGTAATCCTAGAATCTTGGTGGATACTCCAACACTAAAACACGTGGTGGTATGCACGTTGTGCTCTTGTTATCCAAGGCCCATATTGGGACAGTCGCCCGAATGGTATCGGACTCCAAACTACCGACGCCGAATGGTCCGGTGGCCTCGCCAGGTTCTGTCTGAGTTTGGATTGCAGTTACCAGAGGACGTTGAGATAAGGGTTGCGGACTCCAATCAAAAAACGAGATATGTTGTAATGCCAATTCGACCCGATGGTACGGAAGGATGGACGGAGGACCAATTAACGGAAATCGTCACTCGGGACTGTTTGATCGGAGTAGCATTACCGCGGGCAGATCGCAAAGCGGACGACAAGCGGCCGATCCACAAGGCGGTTCATCCTTACGGTCATTAATCGCAAGCCCATCATTTTTTAATGCACTTAACTTATGCCTAAAAAAAACCTAAATAAACTCAGAGAGAAGATCCCTTTGTTGGAAGATATAGGTAAAGATGGGCGGGTGTGGTCTGATCTTTGTAAGCAGTATGGAGTGGAAAATCCCGATCCGCCTTGGCGAATTACCCTCGAGAGTACTTGCGAAGTGTTAAACGAGGGTGCCTGCGCCTTGCCAGTTCTTGAACGGCGTGATGAAGAAGACAAGCTGAGTGAGGAAATTTACAAGGATGTACCTTATCCGGAACGTCAGCTCTTAGCATTGGCACATTCGATGATTAAAAAAGGTTTTTTCCGTGAGGAAGAGCTGGGCGTTCAAATGGAGAAGGTATATAAGCGTCTTAGCGCTGGCACCTAATATAGCTAGACTAGGAAAAGAAGAAAAATCTAAATACTTGGTTCGTTATCACGATATAAATCAAGCCGGGACGCCGGCTACCCAAAAGAGGAGAGAGCGACATGAAGAAACACCGAAGTGATGACTTTGTTGCAGCAGCGGCCGCAAGTCGGGCTAAGGCGATAAAAGAAGATAGGATCGATGATGAGGATTTTGTTGCTGGTGCGCCTGTTGATGGCGACGGTTTGCCGCTTGAAGCAAAAAAATATGGAGATGGAATCAATGATCCAGACTTGACCTTGGACTTTGATCCGCTCTTCTCAAATGTTTTGGGCACCGGAGTCAGCAGGCGTGGTCTTCTTCAAGCCGGGGGTCTCGCGGCTTTTGGTGGCGCAGGAATGCTTAGTCGCGCAGCCTGGGCAAAAAAGAAGTTCGATCCGGTTATAAATATTTGTTACATCCCAATCACCGATGCCGCTGCCTTGCTGGTTGCGCATGAACTGGGATATTTCAAAGAAGAGGGAATCGACTCCGTGCGACCCACGCTTATTCGAGGGTGGTCACCGTTAGTTGAGGCTTTTCAGGCGCATAAGTTCAACCTTACGCATATGCTGATCCCAATCCCCATTTGGATGCGTTACAACAATGGCTATCCAGTGAAGATTACGGCTTGGGATCACAGTAATGGCTCAGCGATTGTTGTTAAGCCCGGCATGAATAGACCGGAGGACTTTGGGGGCAAGCAGTTTGCGGTTCCCTACTGGTATTCTATTCACAACATTGTTTCGCAGAAAATTATGAAAGACGCAGGCATCAAGCCAGTGATCCGGCCGCAGGATGCAGCTTTGGCTGCTGATGAGTGTAATTTCTTAGTTTTGGCTCCGCCAGATATGCCGCCTGCTCTGGCCGCGAATAAGATAGATGGCTATTGTGTTGCGGAACCATTTAATGCTCTAGGTGAAATTAAGGCTGGTGGCCGAGTAATGCGTTTCACCGGTGACGTTTGGAAGGGACATCCGTGCTGTGTCGTTGTTATGCATGAAGATGATGTAATGGATCCGGAGCACGCGGCATGGTCGCAAGGTGTCCATAATGCGATCATCCAAGCACAATTGCACCTTGGCGCGAACAGAAAAGAGATGGCTCAAATGTTGTCACGTGATGGACAGAAGTATTTACCATTTCCAGCTGAAGTTATTGAGCGGGCGATGATGTTTTATGATCCCGCATATTACGCTAACCCACTGGGCTCTAAGTATGATGCGATTAAGCATCTGGATTGGGGTCAGGATCGCATTAACTTTCAAGCTTGGCCATATCCATCTGCAACAGAGCTTGTTGTAAATGATCTTAAGAATACAGTTGTTACAGGCGATGCTACATTCCTGGACACGTTGACCCCAGAGCACGTCATTAAAGATCTAGTCAATTACGATTTTGTCAGAAATGCTCTTGAGGCTAACCCGTCATGGAGAAACGACCCGAGCGTGCCTTCTGAGGGCAACCCGTACGAGAGAACGGAGATTGTCAAGATTTGATTACTGGCCAGACGGGGGGTATTTGTCGAATCTCCCATCGATTGCCCCAAACATTTTGATGCTTTAATTATTGGAGGATGTAAATATGCAAAATCAAACTACGGTTGCTGTAAGCAAGCCACGTGCTGTTAGCACATCGAAAGGATTTCAGCTAGTGGCAGCACTATTATTAGGAACTATTATCCTATTTGGTGTGGGTTTTTCTGGCTCTTCAGCGATGCATAACGCGGCGCATGACACGCGTCACGCTGTGGCATTTCCTTGCCACTAAGTGGATTTTTACCAATAGCTATCAGCTCATAATTGTTGCTTACAACATCTGCGGTCTGTCTAAGAGGCCTTGCGGATCTGGCGCAACAGGTAAAAGAGGCTCCGTCAAGGAGCCTCTTTCGGCCTTAATAGTTACGAGTTATGGTGTTTGCGTTTTCTTAAGGACAAGGACTCCGGTGTTTGTTGTTGGTATAAGCAATCCCTCCCAGAGTTTCTCGCAGGTGTCATTCCATATCTGGCAAGGCGAGTTTTTTGGACGCTCCTTGGCGATGTGATTTAGGAGCTATGAACATTGTAGGGTTAAAGGAGTATTGGCGGTCTAATTCGCAGAAATTTCACTCAAGCAAGAGTTAATCTAATTATGCCTAAGATCAGCATAGTCTGTGTTTCTGGTAGTCACGAGAAGTTGCAAATGGCAGCTATGATTGCATCAGTAGCATCGGCAACCGGTAGCAAGGTGTCGGTATTCTTCTCAATGAACTCGATGGCGTATTTTGTTAAAGGCAAGGATGAATGCCCACCATCAGAGGGAGAGTTTGGTCCGCTTTTATCTCAACAAGGCGTGCCACCATTTAAGCAACTTTTCCAGCAGTCGGTAGAGTTTGGCGATGCAAAACTGTTGCCGTGTTCCATGGTGATGGATCTGTTGAAAATTTCAGAAGACGATTTGGAGCCAGGATTTGGTCCACCTACAGGGTTAGCTAGCTTCTTAAGTGAGGCAGAAGATGGGCAACTGATTACCTTATAATTAAACTACGGAATCAAGACAAGAGCGAGAAAGCGCAAATGAGTGAAACCACAGTAATTGATGCATGCAATACTTTTTGTCCTGGGCCACTGATGGAGTTAATTGGCTTTATGAAACGTGCGGACGTCGGTGACGAGCTTGAATTGCTCTCGACTGACCAAGGTTCCGCCACTGATGTACCAGCTTGGATAGCAAAAGTTGGCCATGAGATGATTAGCAGCGAGAAAGTTGGAGACATATGGCATTTAAAGGTTCGCAAAATGAAATAGTATTGCTAGACACTTGGTTGAACTAGACAGAGGAGAAAGCAGTGAGAATTTTAGTTGTTGGTGGTGGCATGGGCGGTACCATTGTTGCTAATAATGTAGCGCGCAGAATGTCTAAAGAGATTCGACAAGGCAAGGTAGAACTCACAATGCTTTCCGCTACTGACCAGCATTGGTATCAGCCAGGGCTTCTCTACGTTGCTTTCGGTAAGATGGCGCTAAATGACATTTGTCGAGACCAGTCAACCTTGTTGGAGCCAGGCATCAAGTTTTTCGTTGATCCAGTTGAGGAGTTCGAACTCAATGAGAATCGCGTCCGGACCAAGTCGGGAGTAGTGCACGATTTTGATTTATTGGTAATAGCCACTGGATGTGAAGCAATTTATGATGAGGTGCCTGGCCTTGAAAAAGCCTCCGAAACTCCTTATACCAAACATGGTGCTGTCAAAATGTTTAAACGTTTGCGCGAGTTTGAGGGTGGAAAAGTCGCCATAGTGGTTGGGGTTCCCCATAAGTGCCCAATTGCTCCAATTGAAATAACATTTATGTTGCATGAATTCTTTGAAAAACGTGGCATAAGAGATAAAGTGCAGTTGCAATATACCTATCCTATTGCTCGCATACACAATATAGAGAATATAGCAAAGTGGGCAGTGCCTGAATTCGAGCGCATGCAAATCGATTATGAAACCTTCTTCAATATCAAGGAGGTGGATATTGATAATAAGGTCGTCCATAGTGAGGAAGGCACCGAGAAAGAATACGATCTACTAGTTGCTGTTCCTCCACATCGTGGAATGCCTGTTATAGAAGAAAATGGGATGGGTGATGATGGGTGGATTCCAACTGATCGTTATAAACTCACAATGGATGGTCATGATAACGTTTTTGTTTTAGGCGACACAACAAATCTGCCAATCAGCAAAACTGGCTCGACGGCTCATTTCGAGAGTGAAGTCATAGGGGAGAACATCGCATCTATATTTCGCACAGGCTCGGCAACACGCGAATATGACGGTAAGGTATATTGTTTCATCGAAGCCGACCAGGATCGTGCAACCAATGCATGCTTTAACTATATAGACCCGCCTGAAATTAAAGCACCAACAAAATCCATGCATATGCTCAAGATGTCCTATAACCAATGGTATTGGTCCTCAGCGCGCGGCCTTCTTTGATTTTTGCCGAGTGCCGAAATGTCTAGCGAAGAAAAATCCGGAAATCAACCAGCAGATACTAGACTTGATGTGCCTGGCCAAGATCTAAGTAAGTTGATCGAACTTGCCACCGCTATATCTTCGGCGCAGGATGCGATGACGGATGATATCGTGACGAGACTCGCCTCTACTATAGGCGAAGGAATGATTCTCATGGATCGCTTGACTCGCAATGATGGACTGATGCATCTTCTTCGGGCATTAAATGATCCATTCGTTCAAGAAAGACTGGATGATTTTGCAACGGCCTTAACAGATATTTCTGCAGAGAACGCCACATCAACACAATCATCAGCACAAATTGGTGGGTATTTAGGATTAATGCGCGTGTTGCGTGACCGAGATGTTCAGGCGGCTATACTCTCTTTAGCTGATTTGTTAAAAAGGGCTAATACGATGAGGCAGGAAAAATCCAGTAGCTAATTCCCAAGAAGTTGTTGTCAGGTAGTGCCGACAGGTACTTAAAGGCCCCTTTCTTCTGCTATATGCAAAGTATTTATATATGCTGTAGAGCATTTTCAATGTATTTATTGAATTGTGCTGGCATCTAAAACAGTGTGATTTTATGTTGAGAGTGAGGAGGATATAACAATGGAATTTGGTGGTGATACAGGTTTATGGCAACGAAAAATTGCTGAGAGTAAGGAGGGCGTTGCACGTCGTCTAGTTACAATCGAAGCGCTTACACTTCTAACTGGCCAATCAATTCTGGATGTTGGGTGCGGAGGCGGTCATCTTGTAAAAGAAATTGGTTTAGCAGTTGGTGAGACTGGCAAGGTTGTTGGTGTGGATTCAAGTCCAGAGCAGTTAGAGTCTGCAACTCTTCTTTGCGAAGGTTTTCCTCAAATTGAATTGGTTAATGGCAGTGCCACAGATCTCTCGATTGGAAGTGGCAGCTTTGATAGCGTTGCATCGATCCAAGTACTGGACTATGTGCCTGATGTAGATACGGCAATCGGTGAAATGCGCCGAGTTCTTAGGCCAGGCGGCAAAGTTGCTCTTATATCAGTGCTTTGGGATCATTGGAGGTTTCATGGTGCTGATCCGATTCTTAACGAGCGAATATTTGAAGTGTGGCGGGATCATTGTAAACATCAGATGCTACCGCTCGAGATGCCAATGAAGCTTTCCAAGGTGGGTTTTCAGGGCATTGTGCAGAAGCCGATCGGATTCATAAATAGTCATATGCACTCAAATGCGTTCGCATATTTCGCATCTAAACTAGTCGCAGCATTTGCAGTGAGCAAAGGTATTGCGCAAGAAGATGCACTGCTATGGTTGCGGCAGCTCGCCGATGCAGATAAATCTGGCGATTTTGGCTTTGTTAGTATGCCTGTTCTCACATCCGCTGTGGCTAGCTAACAGAGCATGGGAATGTATTTCTATAAGAGTTATTTTGGGTAAATCTCATGTGTAATGATCAATCATTTATTATCAATTACAGCGAGGTCACACAAAAATGAAAAAATCAGAGATGAGGGAGTTAATCCTTGATGCTAAAGAAAATTCTGGTATGAAGTTCTTCCACAATATTACGTGGAAAATGGTCAATTAAGACATCACAATAAGACTAATCTATTTTTTGGGATAGCCTCAATGAAGAGCAGAAGTGGCTTACTAAAATCTTCAAGATCATTGATATTTTTGTTGTCGATTGGACTGCTTATGGGATTACTCATGGCACTGGTTTCAAACTGTTTTGTACTTGGCGTTGAGTGGTTTACGTCCCAGAGGGAGCAGATTGGCTTAAGAAGTATGTCCTTTTCTAATTTTAATGTATCGTTTGCGCCTCTCATATTTTTGTTAGGTGCAGCTTGTTTGGTGTTGCTAATTAAGCGTGTATTTGGTATCGGGCGCTATCATGGGCCGGCGGATAGTATTCATGCAGCACATGTTTCTACAAATGAATTGGAACTAAAAAAGGGGTTTGGCTCAACTCTAGCAGCATTTGTTTCAGCTAGTGGAGGCGCTTCTGTTGGTCAATATGGGCCACTTGTTCACTTCGGGACCGTTGTCGGATGTTTTATCCAGCGTTACAGTAGCGGGCCTGTCTCAAACGATATATTTATTGGGTGCGGTGTTGCTGGTGCTATATCGGCCGGATTTAATGCTCCTTTAGCTGGTATCTTATTTGCGCATGAAGTTATATTGCGCCGACTATCGCTTCGCGCGATAGCACCCATTGCGATGTCGAGTATTGTTGCTGCTGCTGCGAGCCGCTGGGCTATAGGAGATCGCCTTTTGTTCGAATTGAAATTTCCAGATTTCTCTCTTCTCGATCTATTACCAGGAATACTATTGACTGCACCAGTGTTTGCGTTAGTAGCTATCTTGTTTATGCTTGTAGTGTTGGGTACCGCAAGATTTGCAGCAGAAACTAGGATACGGCCAGCTTACTTAATTCTGATCGCTGCTTTGATTTGTGGAGCAACGGGCATTTTTTTCCCAGAAATTCTTGGACTTGGAACGGATACGATTAATAGTATGATTTCTGGCGAATTTGCTGTGACTTACTTGTGCATACTGTTTTTCGCGAAAGCGGTAATGACAGCTATTTGTGTTGGTTTTGGCTTATTTGGCGGAGTTGTTTTGCCTGCCCTGTTTATAGGAACAGCAGCTGGTGTTTTAGGCTCTCACGCCCTTGCAGCAATCGGTTTGGCTGCGGGATCAGCAGTTAGCGTAGCTGGTATGGCCGCAGTGGCAGCAGCCGTTATTGGTGCGCCGCTATCGACGATTATTCTACTTCTTGAAATCACGAAGTCTTACGAATTTGCAGTGGCAGCGATGCTGGCAGTAGTCACATGTACATTAATAACCAATGAATTCTTCGGTGCTTCACTTTTTGACAGACAACTACGCGAGAGAGGCATAGATCTTGACCGAGCAAGATAATATCAGGACAGCTAGACAACTAATTTACATAGATATAAAGCGCATCTTCAAACAGATGGTTTCCAGTTTTTCGACGACTGTATAAAAGCGTTGCATGCTGTGCTTTTATACACTTCTTTCCGCGAGATTAATGTTACTGTATGCTGAAACAGCTCGGAGTCACTTGGCAGTGCCGATATACCTGATTGCGAAGCAATTATAGATTGTGGAAGTATAGTGACGAGTCTGCCTATCCGTACCATCTCTATAATTACCCCCAAAGAATTTGCTTCTATTGAGATTGTTGGCGTGATGTTGTTTTCATGAAAATATCTGTCGGCATGTCGTCGCAATTCAAAGTTCTTATTCAGCATTACCAAAGACTCAGACGCCAATGTAGGCAGTATTTCAGCGCTTTTATTGTTGGCTAGAGGGTGTTGGTTTCCGACGGCGATACTAATTGAATCAGAAAGCAGCATCTGTGCATCAAGGTCATCCGATTTAGTACTAAGAATGTTGTCGCTAAAGCCAATGCCAATGTCGAGCTCATCATTCGTGAGTGCTGATTCAATATTATCCTGCGCCATTTCTAAAGCGGTTATTACAATGTTTGGATATTTTTTGTTAAACGTGTCTAGCAAAGAGCTAATCATGAAATCAGTAATTGGTGTCATCCCCAGACGGATGGTGCCGCGCCGCAACTCAGAGAGCTCATCGATGGCGCGTGTAGCTGCGTCTAGTTCAACTAACGCTGTTCTTGCGTAGGATAGATATACTTCACCCGCATCGGTTAATTTGATGGATCGCCTCGTGCGATCCAAGAGTAGAACTTCTAAAGAATCTTCTAAGCGTTTGATTTGTTGGGACAGAGTGGGTTGTGAAATATATAGAGCGTCCGCGGCTTTGGTAAAGCTCTTGTGTTCAGCTACCGCCACGAGATACTTGAGCGCCTTAGGAAAGACTACATTTCTATCCATAGATAATATCTATCATAATTATTGTATAAAAATCAGGTAACTTATACTGGACGCATTATATAGTTTGGTGCAGTATAAGGCTGCACGCAATTGGTTAGGGGCCGATATAACTTTGCGTGATGGTTAGACCAATATGTTTATTGAAAGGCTTATGCATATTCGTGTCGGTAAATCGTTTCTCTGGTTGCTGGCGATGAACTTTGAAGAAACTAATGTTCTTGTTGTGCATGATGCGCTTAGGACAGCCAAAGGGATTAATGTTGCTGTAGCAATTTATTGCTACCTTAAACTAGAGAGGAGAAGTTGGGGCGATGACGGAACGTGGCGTAAATATCAAGGTTCAGAATCTTACACATCGTTATAGTGCCAGAGGCCCTATTACTTTTGAAAATGTCCAGTTAGCTTCAAATAGTGGCGAGGTGCTTGCTATCATTGGCCGATCTGGTTGTGGTAAGTCAACACTGCTACATATTTTAGCTGGGCTCCTGCGGCCAACTTCGGGGACTGTACACCTTGATGATACCTTGGTAGTAGAGCCGTCGCCTCGCTGGGTGATGATGTTTCAGGCGCCTCATCTTTTTCCATGGATGTTGGTGTCGCAAAATGTCGGTATTGGTTTACGTTTTGCACGGTGGGGAAAACAGAAAATTCATAAGAGAGTCTCAGAAACGCTACAGCTTGTTGATTTAGAGGATTACACTGATTCTAACGTGCAGGATCTTTCTGGTGGTCAGCAGCAACGAGTAGCGTTGGCCCGTTCGTTGGTTATGGAGCCTGAACTGCTAATGCTTGATGAGCCGTTTTCTGCCCTTGATGCGTTCACTCGCTCTGCCTTGCAGCACGATGTTCGGTCTATTTCTAAGCGTCTGGGGATCAATCTAGTGATTGTCACCCATAATATTGATGAAGCAGTTATTATGGCTGATCGGGCGGTAATTATGGCTGGGTCGCCAGGTAAGATAGTGCATGAAATGCCCATCAATCTTGAGGACCCACGAGATAGTCAGGATCCTAAGATGCAAGAAATGCGCACCAAACTTATGGAGGCATTTCGTGAGGCTACCCACGCGCCAAATTATGAGTCAAACTCTGGCTAATTGCTAATTCTCGCCAATATCTAAGTTTCTGGGAAGCGCACAAACGAGCACTTATTGAAATCTATTAGCCTAGGCAGGAGCCAAAGTAATTATCTTTTCTTCCAGAACACAAACGAATATATGCAAGGCGAGAAACTGTTGTGAGTAATGCTGTAACCTCCGATACAGGTGGTCGATTCCTAGCTATTTTGACCATAATAGTTAAGCGTGTCCTTTATGCGGCTATTGGTTTGGGCGTCTTATACTTTTTTTGGTGGCTTGGTGGTTGGTTGCTCTATAACGACCCTGCAACGAGAAGTTTTGCTACGTTCGGCCCTATGTCAGCTTTTGATGAGGTTCCGTATCTTATCGAAGATGGCACTATTTCTAGAGCAATCAACGCCAGCAGCTATCGTCTCGGCATGGGTCTTCTGGTAGCTATTCTCACTGGAGTCCCCGTTGGAATTCTTATGGGTCGTAGCCGTGTGTTCAAGCAGTTAAGTAATACTCCATTTCAATTTCTACGCATGGTGAGTCCATTATCTTGGGAGCCTATTGCAGTAATCGCTTTCCCAACATGGGATTCTGCAATTATTTTTCTAATCGCGATGGCGGCAGTTTGGCCGGTCGCCTTTGCTACCGCTGCTGGTTTGGCTAAGCTGGATCCGGCATGGTTTAAGGTTTCAAGGAATCTAGGAGCCAAGCCATGGCATATGCTTACACAGATTATTCTCCCAGCCATTGCGTTTGATGTTCTCACGGGTGTTCGATTAGCAGTAGGGGTAGCATGGATTGTTATAGTGCCAGCGGAGTTTCTTGGCGTTACGTCGGGTCTCGGCTACTCGATACAAGATGCTCGAGAGAATCTGATGTATGAACATTTAGCAGTTCTAATTCTTGTGATAGGTGCCATAGGTTTTGTACTCGATGGGATTTGTACCGCTCTAATTAAACGATATAGCTGGCATCGTCAGGTATGAAAGGCTCCAATACTCAAACTGTCGTTCGCCATCAGGGCATGACATTTTACACAGTGATGAGATCAGAGTGGCTACATAGAATTCTGTATACACTAGCTGGGTTTTTAATACTAATTCTTCTTTGGTGGGTCGGCGGTTGGGCGCTTTCGACTTCTCCCAAAACTGAGCATTTCATAAAATTTGGTCCAATACCAACATTTCAAGCCTTTCCTATGTTGCTCTCCACGGGTTATATCGCTGAGCAGGTATGGGCGAGCGGATATCGTTTGGGTGTAGGCCTTCTTATGGCGATTATCTTCGGTGTCCCAATTGGAATACTAATTGGCCGCAGTCGAGTTTTCCTTGAGATTAGTAATGAGCCGTTCCAGTTGCTAAGAATGATAAGTCCGTTATCTTGGATGCCTATAGTCGTATTTCTATTTCCAAAATGGGACCAAGCTATTATATTCTTGATAGCCATAGCGGCAGTTTGGCCAGTTGTATATGCAACGGCTGCTGGGCTAGCTAAAGTCGACCCAGCATGGTTTAAGGTTTCAAGGAATCTAGGAGCCAAGCCATGGCATATGCTTACACAGATTATTCTCCCAGCCATTGCGTTTGATATTTTGACGGGCACGCGTCTAGCTCTTGGTGTAGCCTGGGTGGTTCTTGTGCCAGCTGAATTTCTTGGGGTGAGCTCAGGTCTTGGCTATTCTATCAAGGATGCACGCGAAACACTCTCTTATGATCATCTTTCAGCTATGGTACTTGTAATCGGGATTATGGGATTTATTCTTGATATTATTATTGCTTGGTTGATAAAACGTTATAGCTGGCATAGAGGATGATGAAAGCTATTATGAGGAGATGTAACGATGAAATTATTTAATAGTATAGTAATTACCACGTTGCTTGCAGGTTTGTTAGCGGGGCTGGTTACAGCGGGTAGTCAATATCTCACTACAACGCCCCTTATCATTCAGGCTGAGACGTATGAAGGTGGTGGACATGATCATAGTTCACATGCCACGGAAGAAGATACAGAATCACACGAAGGACATGATCACGATCATTCTGAAACTGCATGGTCCCCCGGAGAAGGATTTGAAAGGTTTTTTTACACGTCAGTTACAACGATAGCTACAGCTTTTGGTTTTGCCGTAGTGATGCTCGTTGCTATGATCTTCACAAAGGAAAACATAACCACAAGGCGCGGTCTGGCCTGGGGGGCTGCTGGTTTTGTTGCTACTGGATTAGCACCTGCGCTTGGCCTTAGCCCGGAGCTACCTGGTTCCGCAGCGGCAGCGATAGAAGCAAGACAGATTTGGTGGACAGGTACAGTAGTTGCGACATCCATTGGTCTCTGGTTGTCGATTAAGATATCTTCACCACTTGCACTTATTGGTGGCATCCTTTTAATTCTGCTTCCACACATCATTGGTGCACCGCAACCTCAGCAGCTAACAAGCCTAGTTCCCGGAGAATTAACAGCTCATTTTGTCTCCGCTTCTCTTGTTACCCATGCAGTGATGTGGTCACTGGTCGGAACTCTTACTGGCTATTTTTGGACCCGCTTTGGAATCTCTAAGGACGTTGTATGAGCAACAACAATAATCCAGTTCATGGTGGGGGGGTGCGCATCTATATATGTACTGCATGCGATTACGGCAATGTAGCTCATATCGAATGTAAGACTACTGGCCAACATTTGTTTGACCAAGTAGTTGCAGTCTGTGGACTACAAGCTGATGTAGAAGTTGTGCCCGTCGAGTGTTTGGCTGTTTGTGATAGGCCTGTAACTGTCGCCTACCAGGCCCCGAAAAAGTGGAGCTACGTTTTGGGTGGTGTTGATCCAACGAGAGATGCTGACGATGTGCTAGCAGCAGCTAAAGCAATCGCGAATTCGGTTTCTGGTATACCTTCAATGTCTGAACGACCTTCATTCTTCTTGAGTGGCGTTATCAGCCGTTTGCCTCCAACTAATTTTTCTCTACCAAGTAATGATTAGTACAATATTAAAGTTGTGATTTTATGGTTCCTTATTTAGAGTTTATTAATTGGGTAGGAGTATTTTCAATAGTCTTCTCGTAGTAGTAGCAGTCAATATTAGATCAATGTTATGTGAAGAGGTGATCTTTATAAATTTACCCTTGAATACCCAGCAAAGAATTAGCGAACCAATGATTAGCGTGACAACACGCTCTATCAGGTTCAGAATGTCCACCTATTTATTTAGTTAGGGGTAGAATGCTAATGGGAAAAGGTTGTGTTTGACTGGTTCGAGTCTAGGCTTAATCCTTATCCCACAGAAGAGCCCGGACCACCTCCCTCGGGCTTAGTTGCGTTTTGCTGGCATTACACTAAGCCAGCTTGGCGATGGCTAGTAGTAATGTCATGTGCAACTGCGTTGATTGCTGCGGGTGAAGTGTATCTATTTGGATTTCTTGGAAGTATCGTGGACTGGCTGGTTATCAGTGATCGGGAGGGGTTTTTCGGCAGAGAGAGTGAAGATTTGGTATGGATGGGCGCCGTATTGCTCGTGCTTTTGCCTCTAGTCACACTATTCCATTCACTTTTAGTGCACCAAACTTTATTGGGAAACTATCCTATGATTGCGCGATGGCAGATGCATCGTTATCTGCTAAAGCAAAGTATGCGCTTTTTTGCTGATGAATTTGCTGGGCGTGTTGTTACAAAGGTAATGCAAACTTCGCTAGCAGTTCGCGAAAGTGTAATGAAACTTCTTGATGTTTTTGTCTTTGTTGGTGTCTTTTTTATATCTATGGTTATTCTCATCGGATCAGCCGACTGGCGGCTAATAGTGCCTCTAGTTATCTGGGTTATAGTCTATAGCTCTTTGATTGTTATTTTCGTCCCTAAGCTAAAGAATCTGTCGAGAAGACAGGCAGATGCACGTTCTGCAATGACCGGCCGAGTCGTTGATAGTTATACTAATATAACAACGGTTAAACTATTTTCACATGCTGGAAGGGAGGCTATATATGCTAGAGAAAGCATGGATTCCTTCTTGGTTACTGTTCATCAGCAAATGAGGCTGGTCACCGTATTTAACGCGAGTGTCTATTTTATTAACTGCCTGGTGGTTTTTGCTGTGGCTGCGATTGCAATGTTGTTATGGTTTAACGCGAATATTTCGGTTGGTGCAATAGCTGTTGCAATTGCTCTATGTTTGAGAATTAATGGGATGTCTCAGTGGGTGATGTGGGAGGTGTCTAGCCTGTTTGAAAACATAGGTGTGGTGCATGATGGTATGGCAATGATGATAAAACCACACACCGTTAGGGATACTGCAGATTCTGGAGAAATAGTTCTAGGTCCAGGAGAAATAATTTTCAGTAGGATAGGTTTTAGTTACGAAAGAGGCAACAAGGTTATAGATGATTTTTATTTAAAGATTAATCCAGGAGAAAAGATCGGAGTGGTTGGTCGCTCTGGAGCAGGGAAGACCACCTTAATTAACTTACTGCTTAGATTTTATGATGTACAGTCAGGAAAAATCCTTATAGATGGCCAAGATATATCTTTAGTTACTCAAGACAGTCTCCGGTCAATGATTGGAGTGGTTACTCAAGATACATCATTGTTACATCGCTCGATTAGAGAAAACATCGCATACTCCGCTCCCGAGGCGTCTGATGCTGATATTGTTGATGCGGCAAAAAGTGCTAGCGCCTGGGAGTTTATTCAGGATTTGAAGGATGCGCGTGGTCGCAAGGGTCTGGACGCTCATGTTGGCGAGAGAGGCGTCAAGCTGTCGGGTGGTCAGCGGCAAAGGATTGCTTTGGCTCGGGTATTTCTCAAAGACGCGCCAATTTTAGTGCTAGATGAAGCGACATCCGCGCTTGATTCAGAGGTTGAAGCAGCCATTCAAGACAATTTGTTCAAGTTGATGCAAGGCAAAACTGTGATCGCTATCGCTCATCGTCTATCGACCATCGCACAGATGAGTCGGTTAGTTGTAATAGATAAGGGGGTCATAGTTGAATCTGGTACTCATGATGAACTGGTAGACAATTCTTCGATCTATGCCGATTTGTGGTTTAGACAGTCGGGTGGATTCTTGGCACCCGACGAGTATGTTGGAAAACCTGAGGCCGCATGAATCATGTTAGCTCCCATGCTGATATAAGGACTACAATCGGAGGCTAAGATAGTATGTGTGGTAGATTCGCTAGACACAGTGACCCAAGAGATTTTCGCCAGTTCCATGATTTCATGGGACTGTCTGAATTGGCAGATCTAGCTCCGAGCTACAATGTTGCACCTTCAGATAAAGCTTTAGTTGTTCGCATCATGAATTCGGAGCAGCCTATAGCCTCTATACTAGTCTGGGGATTAAAGCCCAACTGGTTTGGGGCGTCTAAAAAGACTCCGCCAATTAATGCTAGAAGTGAGACGATAGACAGTCGACCGATGTTCCGTGAAGCGTTTGCAAAAAGGCGGTGTTTGGTGCTTTGTGATGGTTATTATGAGTGGCAGAGAAGGTCTTCTGGCCCTAAGCAGCCATATTACATATATGCTCCCACTATGAAGCCATTTGCTCTTGCCGGTCTTTGGGAATGTAATGAACATGTTGAAATCAAACCATTCGACACTTTTTGTATATTGACTGTGCCGGCCAATAAAGATATTGGCCATATTCATGAGAGAATGCCACTGAGGCTGCCCTACAATTATTACAGCGACTGGCTAGATTCGACAGTATCTGGCAGCGAGCTCCTAGATGAACTAATGCAATCCGAACATAGCGATTGGGAATCGTATCCAGTAAGTAGGTACGTTAATAAGCCTATGAATAATTCTAAACGTTGTACAGAACCGCTTCTTGTAGCAGATAAGATTTGAAGAGCAAGTAGCCTGCTTATCTTTTAAGGTTGGCAGTGTCTCTGATGCTAATAGCTTCAATAATGTTGGCATTAAACCGATATCTCTCGATCCAATAATCTAATTCCTATTAAGCGAATATTAAATGATTTGAACCCCGAAAACAGTTACGCAGTTTCTGAGATAGCTTCTCTACTGAGCAGTGTTTGGACCGCTGTTAGGGGGTCAAGATTCTCGAATAATATACGATACACTTGCTCTGTAATAGGCATCTTAATATCCATGTTTTTACTTTTATTATGAATAGCGCGCGCACTATGTAGACCTTCTGTTTCTTGCCCGATTTCGTTGAGTACATCCGGCAGGCGCCCCCCTTGACCAATTCCAATTCCTAGCCTTCTGTTCCGTGAACTATCGTCAGTGCAAGTTAGAACTAAATCGCCAATTCCTGTTAAGCCAACGAAAGTTTGGGCTTGAGCACCTAGTGCAACGCCCAATCTAATCATTTCTGCTAAACCACGCGTGATAAGGGCAGCTCGAGCATTTGAACCGAAGCCGAGTCCGTCGCTGACACCCGATGCTATTGCCATTACATTTTTTACTGCGCCTCCGATCTGAACACCTATAAGATCCTCACTTGTATATATTCTAGTCCGGTCGTTACGAAACCAGACAGCGAACGATTCTGTTTCGACTGATCTATTGGACGCGACAGTCATAGCTGTAGGTAGCCCAGCTGCCACTTCTTGTGCAAAACTAGGTCCTGATAGAATGGCTTTATGCATATCTTGGCCAATCACATCATCAAAAACTTCACTCATAAGAGCTCCGCTAGATGCTTCCAATCCCTTCGTTCCCCAACAGAAGTGGTACTCTGATTGTGCCGAGATATTTTCTCTGAGTTGAAGTAATGTGCTTCGAAAGGCGGTACTTGGTACAGCGATAACTATCTTCTTGGTCTGGTTTAATACAGAAGATAAACGACTGGTAGGTACTACATTTTCGGGTAGCATGAAATCAGGCAAATAGCGGACATTACATCGCTGACTCTGGAGATATTCTATATGTTTATCGGAGTGATCCCAAAGCAGTACCTTTCGTGCTTGTCTTGCTGTAAGCAGGGCAAGAGCGGTACCCCAAGAGCCAGCTCCGAGTACAGCTAATGTTTCTAGGTTCGACAATATGCTAGAAAAAGACCGACGGTTGATTAGTGCGAGACGATATTATCGCCCAGACTATCCGTTTCCGAATTTTGCTTTTGTTCATACATCGCTTCAAAATTAACTGGTTGGAGCAGCAATGATGGAAACCCCCCTTCGGTAACAAATCTATTGATATTTTCCCTGAGAAATGGGAATAGAGCATTTGGAGCCGCCGCTTCCAAGGCCCTTTCATGCTGTTTTGGCTCGAAGCCTCTAATAGTGAACACACCGGCTTGCTGTAGCTCTACTAAGAAAGCAGTTTTCTTGTTGCTCGTTGCTGTTATCGTAACATTGATAATGACTTCATACTGACCGACTTCTGTGTCGAGACATTGATGAGAGATTTGTAGCTGAACATCAACTTTAGGTTCATAATTGGAGTCCGCAAAGACTTCTGGGCATCGCGGAGACTCAAAAGAAGCATCTTTTATATAAACCCGATCAAAATTAAAAACTACGCTTTGTGTGTCGGCAACCATTTTGCTGATCTACCTTAATGATGTATCGTTTGTTCAGCGTTCAAGGGGGAGGTTTTCTTTCTCCCAAGAAGCAAGACCACCGCTTAGAGTATATATGTTAGGAAAATTATTTTTCTTCAGTATCGAGGCAGCTTTGTTGCAGCGTTGATTATTTCTACTTGAGAGCACTATGGGTATCCCCTTCGATCGATACTTATCTAACCGACCAATATCTTTTGCAAATTGACTGATTGGCATATTTATGGCTTGTGGGATATGACCTTTTTTAAATTCAGCCGGCTCCCCCACGTCTAGGATAATTGCATTATCGTGATTGACTAATTGTGGAAGCTGGACGGCCGTTACAAGCTTTATTCCGCTACCTCGGCGACGAAGTGGTTCAAGAGCAAGTAAAGCGAGAATTACTAGCAATGCCGCAAAAAGGTGCCAATTTTGTTTAAGAAATTCAAATTCCATTATTGATATGCATCTGTGTTTTCGACGGTTTAGCGCAACAAATCATTATTAAGACCAGACCGATCAGAAACTTGATTTGGTGAGTTATTAGGGTTTCGATGAAGCAAAACATCGCGCGCGCCCAACATGAGCCGGCGAATTTTTGGCTCTCGATTCTATGGTAAACCTTGTTAGCATCCTTTCGTGATGTGAAAATCCTTTTGTTTCGCAGTATTGGGATATATTACTCTGCGACATACCTACTTGGTCAACGAGATCTATAAGGTTAAATTCCTATGTTAGAGCAACTATGTATAAAATCTTTGGTTGGAGTGAATGGCCTATTTTGAGCTTGCCTAAAGCGATATCAACTTACGCTTCAATAACGTCAATATTGGCTGGGATGTTTCAGGTATAGCCACAAGATTTCCGTTATTAAATCCAGAAAAAGCGTTTAATTACATGTATATTATACAATAATATTCGAATCATCTTCAAGTTTAGCGATGCTTTAAATTATGACTCCATGGGTCGACAATTGGAGAGGGAAAAGTTCTTAAAAGATAGAATGTTTCATTAATTTGATGCGATATAGTTTGGTTAACACCATGAGCGCGACTGATTGAACGTTAGAGCTATACTGGGCTACAAGGATCTTTAGCTCGGTGGCATTTGATTGAACAGGTAGCTTGTGAAGATAGTGTGATTGATTAAGCAACAATGACTAATTCATTATTCTGATGATATTCTCTTTACGCAAAAGTTGTTTATGCATTTTGCTTCTCCCGGTATTTGCCTGGACCATAGTCAATAGTTCCTATGTTCTTGGCGACTCAAGCCCTCCGGATGTTCCAATTTTGGAACTGCAACTTTTTGCAGAAATATTCGCCCGAATTAAGAGCCACTACGTCGAAGATGTGTCTGATCAACAGCTTCTCAATGACGCTATCGAAGGTATGTTAAGGGGATTAGATCCGCATTCCACTTTCCTGGATCGAGAAAGCTATAAGGAGTTGGATGTTGAGACTTACGGGCGATTTGGCGGGCTTGGTCTTGAAGTAGTTATTGAGAACGATTTTATCCGGGTTGTAGCGCCAATCGAAGGGTCTCCCGCCGACCTAGGTGGAATCAAACCAGGGGATAAGATCTTGAGGATAGAGGCTATCTTGGTAAATGGGATGTCTTTGGATGAAGTAGTAGAGCGGATGCGCGGACGTCCTGGCACAAAAATACAGCTATTAATCTCTAGGGATGATGGCAATGAGCCGTTCGAAATTACTCTTCAACGAGCCGTGATCCGTTTAGATAGTGTGCATAGCCAATTACTCGATGAGCGTTTTGGTTATATAAAGATCGTCCAATTTCAACCAGATACTGTCAAGGAGCTCCGCCAGCAAATTAGACTACTCGAAAGATCATCTCTAACGGGATTGTCAGGACTGATTCTTGATTTGCGCAACAATCCCGGTGGAATTTTTGATAGTGCAATAGCTGTGAGTGATCTTTTTCTAAAGGAAGGAGTTATAGTGACCACACGCGGGCGCGCTAGCGGAACAGAGCTTAGTTATCGTGCCACTGAAAACAATGTTCTTGATGGGGTGCCAATTGTGGTTATGGTTAACCGAGGCTCTGCTTCAGCATCAGAAATTTTCGCGGCAGCTTTACAGGATCATAAGAGGGCACTGATTTTTGGCGAGAGAACCTTCGGCAAGGGCTCGGTGCAGACTATATTACCTATGGATAATGGCGCTGCACTCAAGCTGACCACGGCTCGTTATTACAGCCCCAATAACAGTTCAATTCAAGCAAGTGGAATCTTGCCAGATGTCGCACATGATGGATTAAAGTTTTCTGAGAATAATCGGATTGTTGACTCCGGTTTACGCGAGTCAGACTTGACGGGTCATCTATATAATGACGCAAGAGAAGAGATTGATAGTGATGTTAAAGGTAATTATGGAAGCCATAACTTAAAACATCAAGATTACCAAGTACAACAAGCCATCAATCTGCTAAGGGCTATGGTTCTTGCTCTGGAAGCGAATGAAGCCCCTAATTTACAGGCAAACTGATTAGCGTTAATTCATTCTTCCAAGGCGTGCTTATTCCTGCTTATGGCAGTGCCATGAACCAACTGTCTCGATCGAATTGTGCGCAAATAACCATGCCGATCCAGGTGTAATTCTAGTTGTGGGTTGCAATTCTCTCTTGGTTTGCAAAGTTCCTGACCATATTAATATATGCTCGGTGCCTAATGGACACCCCTGTGCTTCGTAGACTTCGCAAAATGAAAATCCGAATTGCGCTACTCTATAAACATTACGAGCAACTAGCAGATCATTGCACCCAGTTCGGCTAGCATTTAGAACAAATACTATCTGATTTTGTTGTGCTCTGCTGTTTAGAGTGTAAAACCGAATTTCGGACTCCTTATTCGTCATTGTTAGTGGCCCTTTTTGCCCGCAGCCACTTGCTATAAGTAACAGAAATAAAAGACCTAAGCAACGAATCTCCGGAATATTCTTTTTCATAAACAAGTACTTATTAACTTCGATTATGATTATATGTTGAGGCTCATGGCATGTTTTTACGTCGAGCTTCTATTTGGTTACGCGCATTTTGAATTTGGAGTAATACTTGTTCGGGTGCTGTGCCACCAAAATGATTTCTTGATTTAACCGATCCCTCGATATCCAAGATATCGAATACATCTTCTTCAATTTTATCGCAAAAACCTTGGAGAGTTTTGAGCGGTAGATTCGACAATTCAACATTTTGATGAGCTGCGTGTGCGACAGCTTGACCGACTGCGGAATGGGCATCACGAAAAGGTATCTCTTTGTTCACTAGGTAATCTGCCAGATCTGTAGCTGTTGTATATCCATCAATCGCAGCTAATCGCATTTTTTCTCGGTTAAAAATAATTCCAGGAAGCATTTGGCATAACATATCGATGCAAGAATCGATTGTTTCTATTGTGTCAAACAAGGGTTCTTTGTCTTCCTGATTATCTCTGTTGTATCCAAGAGCCTGTCCTTTCATAAGCACAAAAATGGCAGTTAAATTGCCAACAACACGCGCACTCTTACCACGAATCAATTCAACCACATCAGGATTTTTCTTCTGAGGCATTATGCTAGATCCAGTGCAGAAGTCATCACCAATTTGAATAAAGTCGAAACGTTGCGATGCCCATAGAGAAAGATCCTCGCAAATACGAGACAGGTGGACAGCAGTTAGAGCAGCCACCGATTGAAATTCCATAATGAAATCTCTGTCAGAAACTGAGTCGAGCGAGTTATTTGATAATTCTTCAAAACCTAGTTCATCCGCTGTCATCCTTCGATCAATAGCAAAGCTTGTACCCGCCAAAGCTGCTGATCCAAGTGGTGAAACATTTACACGCTTACGACAATCCGAAAATCGTTGTACGTCACGCTCGAGCATCTCTAGCCAAGCCATCAAATGATGGCCGCAACTTATAGGCTGTGCCGTTTGGAGATGTGTTAGCCCCGGCATAATCGTATGGATTTCACGTTCTGCTAAATCGATAATGACACTTTCCAGTCGATCGATATTACGGATTATATGGTCAATATATTTTCGTACATAAAGCCTCAAATCTGTTGCGACTTGGTCATTTCTTGATCTCGCAGTGTGTAGTTTTTTACCGGTATCGCCAATTAGCTCGGTTAATCGTGCTTCAATATTCATATGGACATCTTCATGACGATCTGACCACACGAACGACTCCGACTCAATCTCTTTGTTAATTTTATGAAGGCCAGAAACAATCATATCTCGTTCGTTTTCCGATAAGACACCACACTTGCATAGCATTCGAGCATGAGCTATTGAGCCAACTATGTCTTGCTCCGCCAAGAGACGATCGAACAGTTGAGATGATGTAAAAAGCTCTACGCTGGCATTGGTCTGATTACCGAATCTGCCGCCCCATAGTTTATTGCTTTTCATAGATTGATATTACGAAGCTCATTTCTCGTTCTTAGTCGATTTCGCGTCTTAATGAAGTCCTGATAAGTAGATAGCTATCGCCCGGATTTGTTTGGGCGAAAGGCCGGCTGCTATGGGTGTCATTATCGGATTCAGCCGTTGTTCCGACTTGAACAAAAGAAGTTGTGCTTCCGTGTACTTGCTATGTTGACCCGCAAGGCGGGGAAAGTTTGGTGGGATGCCACCACCAGCAGGTCCATGACAACCCATACATGCACTGCCTTGATAAAGCTTTTCACCTAGTTGTGCATTCTCTAATTGATCGTCACTAATTGTGTGCACCTTAGCTGTTTGTGACGCATACCACGCATCTAGATTACTCATATCTTCAGGTGTCAGCATCTGTGCCATACCAATCATAATCGTGTTGGTTCTATTTCCTGACTTAAAATTAGCTAGCTGTTGTTCGATATACCCCGGTACTTGCCCAGCTAGTGATGGATATTCTGGATTATCGCTATTACCGTCAGCGCCGTGGCAAGCTGCGCACACCACGGATTTAATTTGGCCTGCCTCAGGATCCCCACCCGCTGCGAAGCCAGTGCTTGTTATTGCACCCAAGGATAAAATCGAGATGATAATTATTAATTGTTTCATTAAGCTATACCTTAGTTCCAGTATGGTAGTCAGGTTAAAGAAAGAGCCTAGCATTGATGTTATGTGCAGTGCCAACGTACACACAAGCCTGGTTTCCGTACTTTTTGAGATTATTTGATTAAACTAGCGTAGATTATAACTCGTGATGGAAAAACTTAGCGATCCGCGATACCTCAGAGAAGCACATTTTATATGCAGCGCTCATGTTGAACGAGAGTGGCCCCAGGATCAGGGTAGAGAGGTCGCTTTCGCTGGCCGATCTAATGTTGGGAAATCAAGCGCTATTAATGCTATTACAGGCCACACACGCTTAGCTCGTACTAGCAAGACCCCTGGTCGGACGCAGCAAATAGTTTTCTTTGAAGTTGATTCTGAAAGGCGTATCGTAGATTTGCCAGGATATGGTTATGCCAAAGTCCCAAAACACCTACAGCGTCATTGGAAGAAACTTGTCCAGCGTTACCTGGAATGCAGGGCATCCCTCCGCGGTCTCATTTTGCCCATTGATATAAGGCGAGGCCCGGGCGATCTTGATTATGTTTTATTCAAGTGGTGTGATTTAAATCAGCTGCCTATTCATATTCTTTTTACTAAATGCGATAAATTAAGTCACGGCGCTGCTCGCACTGCCTTGATAAAATTTAATCAAGAAATCGATTTTGAATGTGTTACAACGCAACTATTCTCCGCTCACCGTAAAGTTGGAGTAGAGATAGCTATTCATAAAGTTTTAGCCTTATTACGAGATTAACATTAGCTATGAGCGGCAGCCCAGCTCTTGCCAATACCAACATCAATGCTCAGTGGTACTTGCAGTTTCGCAACACTACTCATTATTTGATTTACGCTTTTGACCGCTGCATCTAGTTCTGAGGAAGGAACCTCTATGACTAGCTCGTCATGGACCTGTAGAATGATTCGGCTTCCGAGTTTTTCTTCACTGATCCATTTGTCAATGTCAAGCATTGCTAATTTGATTAAGTCAGCGGCGGTCCCTTGCATTGGTCCATTTATCGCAGCTCGCTCTGCAGCTTGTCTACGAGCGTGATTGCTAGAATTAATTTCGTTTAGATATAAGCGACGGCCAAACACAGTTTGCACATATTTTTTGTTTCTCGCTAACTCCCTTGTTTGCTCCATAAAAATTTTTACACCAGGATAGCGATTGAAATATAGATCTATGTACTCTTGTGCCTCCGCTCGTACAATGCCCAGCTGGCGTGCTAATCCAAACGCTGACATACCATAAATTAAACCAAAATTTATTGCCTTCGCACTTCGCCTTTGATCACTTGTGACTTCATCCAGGCTCACCCCAAAAACCTCCGAAGCTGTAGCAAGATGGACATCTTGCTCGTTGGAAAACGCGGCCATAAGTCCTTCGTCTTGAGATAGATGAGCCATGATGCGGAGTTCAATTTGCGAGTAGTCAGCAGACAAGAGCACATGATCTGATTTTGGAATAAATGCCTCTCGAATTTTTCGACCCTCAGGAGTTCGGATAGGAATGTTTTGCAGATTTGGGTCCGTCGAGGAAAGACGCCCTGTACCGACAGCGGCCTGATGATATGATGTATGAACACGGCCAGTTTTTTCGTGGACAAGTTCAGGTAGTTTTTCGGTGTAGGTTGATCTGAGTTTGCTGAAACTCCTATGCTTGAGAATTAGCTGAGGCAATTCATGCTCTAATGCTAGTTCTTGGAGAGCGCTCTCTGCGGTAGACGGTTGGCCCTTAGGTGTTTTGCTCCTAACAGGCAACTGAAGTTTTTCGAATAACACTTCTTGTATTTGACGTGGGGAAGCTAAATTGAATGCAGTATCTGCAATAGAATATGCTTTCTCCTCAATCTCTTGTACAAGCTTGAGTAGTTCAGAACCTTGAGTAGCTAACATTTCTGCGTCGACCTTTACCCCAGTTCGTTCAATCGTTGACAACACCGGAATAAGAGGGATTTCTATGTTTTCAAATAGTTGCAAGAGTTCTCTTTTTGCTTGCAGCTTTATGTACAGC
The DNA here is from genome assembly GCA_002724185.1 of Acidiferrobacteraceae bacterium. Taxonomy (GTDB): domain Bacteria; phylum Pseudomonadota; class Gammaproteobacteria; order Arenicellales; family UBA868; genus CAJXWH01. The sequence continues at coordinate 62,888 of PBOB01000045.1, forward strand.
GTCTCATGTAATTTGAGGGCTATCTCGGCGTCTTCAGCAGCATACGGGCCAGCTCGAGCGAGATCAATCTCATTGAACTTTAGTTGTGATTTTCCTTTGCCAGCAATATCACTAAAAGACGTGGTGCCATGACCGAGATATTTGAGAGCTAACGAATCGATGTCGTGTCGGGAGGCGGTACTATTGAGGACATAGGATTCAAGCATTGTGTCAAATCTTATGCCCTGTAGGCATATGCCGTGATTTAGTAAGACGCTACGGTCATATTTTAAGTTTTGACCAATCTTATGAATCTTCTCGTTTTCAAATAATGGCCTCAGCTTCTCAAGAGCGAGCTCTCTATTCAGTTGATGAGGTGCGCCTTCATAGTTATGGGCAAGGGGCAGGTATGCTGCCACTCCAATTTTGTCAGTAAAGGATAAACCCACAATTTCAGCTTGCATTACATCTAGTGAAGTTGTTTCAGTGTCAAGGGAAAAGTAAGGTGAGTTCTCCAGCCTATGTATCCAACTATCCAGCATCGACTCACTAAGAATAATTTCATAATTCTCTTGGATGTTGGATTTACGAGATACATCATCTTCATTTTTGCCCAATTCTGATAGCCATGTCTTAAACTCGAGTTCAGTATACAGCTTTCTAAGCAGCTCGATATTGGGAGGCGCTGGACGAAGTTTATCGATTGATTGTTCTATTGGTACATCTAATTTAATAGTAGCAAGTTTCCTGGTGAGCGGTAGTTGATCTAGAGATAATCCTAAATTCTCACCTGCTTTTCCAGAAATTGATCCAGCGTTCTTAATAATCTCATCAAGAGATCCGAATTGAGTTAACCATTTGGCGGCTGTTTTAGGTCCGACTCCGGGAACACCAGGTATGTTGTCTGACGTGTCCCCTACAAGTGCGAGATAATCTATGATTTGATTTGGAGATACTCCAAACTTTTTTTCGACTTCTAGCTTGGTGTATCTAAGATCCTTCATTGTATCAATTAACGCTATTTTTTCATCAACCAACTGGGCCAAATCTTTATCGCCACTAATAATTATTACATCCATTTCAGTTTTTGATGCTTGAATAGCTAGTGTCCCTATTACATCATCTGCTTCGACCCCTTCGATGCAGAGGATTGGTAAGCCAAGGGCATCAATTAACTCATTGATAATACTGAGTTGGGATCTAAGCTCTGGTGGCATCGGTGGCCGATTGGCTTTGTAATTAGGATATAGTTTGTCTCTAAATGTCGGGCCGGGCGCATCAAAAATGACTGAGAAGTTCGTGGCTTCATACTCTCGTATAAGCCTCCGCAGCATATTTACAATACCATAGACAGCGCCCGTTGATTGCCCCCTCGAATTTACAAGATTCGGCATTGCGTGAAATGCACGGTACAGGTAAGACGACCCATCAACCAAGACGATTCTATTCACCATTTGCTAAATCCTATCACCAAGCATCTAAATCTTTTGCGTTGTATCGTTTGTGCGGCGCATTATAGAGCTGAGTATAAGGGTTACTTTAGTTCTATAGACTTGAAATGTCTCAAGGATCGCGGTATTTCGCAGAAAGCTTTACAATAACTGGGTTACTGTTGGATCTATTGAATATCTTAAAACCTTCTTGTGGTGAAATTGTTTGTCCGGATCGCAGTTATTTAAACTATATGAGTATACTGAATCCTAACAGGTTCCATTTCATCTTTCCTCGTAAAACTAAGGGGACTATTTTACGGTGAGTTTTGTGGATTATTTTAAATACGTTGACAATCAGTATTATGGAGAGGAGCTATCATTATCTGAGATAGCTGCAAAGGTAGGGACTCCCTGCTACGTATATTCTCGTGCTACGATCGAGCGACAGTGGCGTGTTTTTGATTCCGCATTTGATTCATATCCGCATCGGGTATGTTATTCTGTAAAGGCTAATTCGAATCTTGCCGTGCTTGATGTATTGACCAGGCTGGGTTCAGGCTTCGATATCGTTTCAGCAGGAGAGCTGCATCGCGTTATGCGCGCCGGTGGAGATGCTGGAAAGATTGTCTTTTCCGGTGTTGGCAAGAGTGATACTGAACTTTGCCATGCCCTTAAAGCAGGGGTTGGTTGTTTAAACATTGAGTCAGAGTCGGAATTGCATCGGATCCAAGCCGTTGCGCAAGAGTTGCGAGTTAAAGCGCCGATTTCTATAAGAGTTAATCCAGACGTTGATGCAAATACACACCCGTACATCGCAACTGGTTTGCGCGATAGTAAGTTTGGGTTAGGCGCTCGAGACGCAGAGAGAGTTTTTGTTTTAGCTGCGGCTATGCCAAACATTGAGATTAAGGGTATTGCTTGCCACATTGGATCACAACTTACGGAAACTCGGCCATTTATTGATTCTCTTGAAAAGTTAATTGATTTCATTGGCCAATTAGCTCGCGTAGGCATTGGGCTGTCGCATATCGATATAGGAGGTGGCCTCGGGATCATTTACCATAATGAAAGCCCTCCTACACCTGATCAGTATGCGAATGCCTTGATTAATGTTCTAAAAAGGCGGAAATGTAATCTCCCAATTATTATTCAGCCAGGCCGAGCAATCGTTGGTAATGCTGGAGTTCTGTTGACAAGGGTTGAATATTTGAAGATGAGTTCGGATCGCAACTTTGCCGTAGTGGATGCGGGTATGAATGATCTGCTTCGACCGGCCCTATACCAAGGCTTTCACGAAATATTGCCAGTGCGTCTCAGTGGATCGAGTACGAGACACGCTTACGATATCGTTGGCCCCGTTTGTGAAAGCGCAGATTATCTGGGCAAGGGACGCGTACTAGATATCGGAGAAGGTGATCTTTTAGTTGTACGTTCGGTCGGGGCATATGGTTTTTCAATGAGTTCAGAATATAACTCGCGATTGAGACTGGCTGAAGTGATGATAGACCGAGATAAATACTACGTCATTCGCAAACGACAAACAGTCGATCAATCGATGGAAAATGAGTCTTTATTACCCAGATAAGGCTCGGAAGTTACTATTGTATTGCTCCATAATAAAGTTATGAAAAATACAGAAAAATTTGATACGGCTAGCCGTTCATTTGTTTGGGCGATTTTTGGTATCGGCACGCTTATTAGTTTAGTGTTGTCGATTTGGAGTATTGGTATCGATAGTGTGATTAACAATGATGGTGTTATTTATGTGCTCGCTGCTGAACTACTTTCGTCTGGAGACTGGGAATCAGCCCTTGAAATTTACCGCTGGCCATTTTACCCGTGGTTAATTATGCTAGTTGGCGATACGTTAGGAATATCCTATAAGATTGCTGGACACTCACTCAATTCAGTCTTTTTTGCTCTGATTGTTATATTTTTTGTTGACGCAGTTCGTGCTTTTGGAGGCGTTTCACGGATGGTGCTAGTTATTGCTATGTTAATAGCATTGGCGCACCCAGCCTTCAACGAATATCGTGCATTCTTGATACGAGATCCTGGATATTTAGCTGCCTATCTTTTAGCTGTATGTTGTTTTGCACGTCACTGCAAACAGCCCTTTATCAGATATAGGGTAATAGCAACATTATGTCTTGTTGTTGCAACTCTTTTTCGTTTGGAAGGGTTGATTTTTCTGTTCTGCGCTCCGGTGATATTTAAGTTAGCGAATAACAGCATCGCAAGTTACGGTACGCGTCACTGGATAACTCTTTTGCTGAGCATTGGTCTAATTGTAGGTCTTGGCTCATTTGTTTTCTCTTGGTTATTGACCATGCCCACTAGTCATTTAACTTCTTTGGATTACATGGGCAGCCCAGTTCGACTTATGCTTGAGAGTTGGGGTTATATAGCCGAAGGAGTAAATGACAAGTTAGCGAGTTTGCGCGTATTTTTGGGCCCCTATTCAGCGAACAATACATATGTGTTATTTGGACTTGCTGTGTTTGCAGTTCTTGGTGCAGCAATATTAAATGAGTTAACAGTTCCTTTTAGTCTGCTCATAGCATATGCTTTGCTCCGACCAACGGCTAATACTCTTCAGGGCTCTTGTAGAAAAATATGGGCAGCATTGCTTTTGATCAACGTCTCAATATTGCTTGTTTTCACATGTATATTTATGTTTCTAGCTCCGCGATATCCCCTAGCAATTTGTATGACTTTACTATTGCTTGTTCCGTTTTCGGCAAGTGAAATTTGGGCACGCGCACGGAGCATTAGCGTTTTTGGGCGATGCATCGTTATATTTCTTTTAGTCTGGGCTGTTGGGGAAAGTTGGAGTGGAGTAAGTAACTTTTCACGGAATGAACACCATCGGATGGCTGGTGTATGGCTAACACAAAATGCTGATGAATCTTCTATTGTTGTCACTAATAGTCGAAAGGTTGCCTATTATGCAGACCGTTATAATAATCCAGAGATATGGGGCATGGAGCCTTTAGGGTTATCGAAGTATTTCCTTGATGGGAGTGAGATTCAAGAAGCAGATTTTGTTGTTGTAAATTTGCCTCGAAATGATACTGATTTGGCGACAAGATTTAGCGAGTTAGCCGGTGCTAGCCCTATTCAAATTTTCGATAATGGTCACGGAGATTGGATATTGATTTTCCCAGTTAATAATTCATCATATTAAATTGGGGTCGATCTATACTATCCAACCGCTGGTATGTCTGAGCGTCGCTTGGAGGTTGTCCGTGCAAATGTACTAGGTTTATCCAACGCTTTTTGGTTTTCAGAGCTAGTAGTATCACCGATGTATTGTTTTTGTATCTTATTGTTGGGATTTAAGGAGTTAGAAGGTTTCTTTAGTTGCTTAGCTTGATTGTGGGCGGGAACCTTTTTTGATCCGGTTTTTTGTTGATGCTTTCTTGCCTTAGGCTTGTTGGCGACAGGTCGCTTGGGTGGTGCTTCTATAGGCGCTAGGAGATTTTCGGATATCTCCATCCGAGTGAGCTGGTGACCGATAAATTCTTCGATATCGATTAGGGATAAAGCGTGTTCCTCACATGCGAAGCTTATAGCATAACCACTAGCGCCTGCTCGGGCGGTTCGACCGATTCTGTGTACATAGTCTTCAGGATCCTGAGGTAGATCATAATTAAAAACATGGCTAACATGGGGTATATGAAGCCCACGTGCTGCAACATCGGTTGCCACCAAAATCTGTTTTTTTCCTTCTTTGAATTGATCCAGGAGGCGTTCCCTCTTTTTTTGAGGCACATCCCCTGATAGCACGCCTGTAGCATAGCCGTTGACTAAGAGATGCTGTCCGACCTGATCACAAATAAATCGGGTATTGGCGAATACTAATACCCGATGCGCTTCTATTTGCTTCATTACGCCTACGAGTAAATTTAGTTTTTCGTTGTTTGCGGGGTAATAGACTTGTTCCGAGAGGCCATCAGCTACTAGAGCAGTAGCTGCTATGTTGATCATATGGGGGTCATTCATATGCTCATATGCTAACTCTCTGATTCGGTAGGATAGCGTCGCAGAAAACAACATATTTAGTCTTCTGTTAGGGGGTGGCATACGACGTAGCACGTATCGTATATCCTTTATGAATCCTAGGTCGAACATGCGATCGGCTTCGTCCAACACAACTACCTCTACATTCTTTAGAGTAAAAAGCCCTTGTTTGAAGTAGTCTATAAGCCGACCTGGTGTTCCGATGAGAACATCAACGCCATTAGCTAACTCGTTGCGTTGCTGCTGATATCCAGTACCGCCGTAAACTAAACCGAGCCGAAGTCCTGTATGCGCTCCTATAGCTTTCGCATCACGGTGGATCTGCATAGCCAATTCCCTAGTGGGAGCCAATATAACCGCCCGTAATTGCCGATCTGAATTTGTTGAAATAGCTGAATCGTCCAATAGTTTTTGGAACATTGCTAGCAAGAACGCCGCCGTTTTGCCGGTGCCAGTCTGTGCCTGGCCCGCAATGTCTATTCCTGTAAGCGCCAAAGGTAAAGTTTCTGCTTGAATCTGAGTGCAATGCGAAAATCCCATTGCCTCTAATCCGGTCAATAGTTCTGGTTTAAGATTGAACTCATCAAATCTATGACCAGTTAGGTGGGATGGTTTGTTTACGTCGGTATTCACGCCTTGGGGATTATTTATGCTCGTTTGCAGATAATTAATAGTTAAAATGGGTCATATTAATACTTAAAGATCATACGGATGGATGCGTTATCTAGAACCTGCTGTGCCCCAGCCTTGCAGTATTTATTGTTGGAATCAAAGAATTATATTGGGTAATATCACCGCGTGATAGAAGCAGCTCTCGAAAAAGTTCTCTTGCTTCTTATGATAGATTTCTGGTAAAAACCACTATCGGATGAGGTCCTTGTTAAGTATAGTTACGCTTTATTGACTTTGCTAGCTTGGCCTTTTTTGAGTAATTTGTAATATTATACCAGCCAGCAATGGTTCTTTCGTGTTAATCATAATAGCGCATAATTCAAGGTGATATCGTATGGGTGAAAACATCGTTCAAGTAAGTGACGCATCTTTTGAGGAAGAGGTTTTGCAGTCAGATCAGCCAGTGTTAATTGATTATTGGGCGGAGTGGTGTGGGCCGTGTAAGATGATTGCTCCGGTACTGGAGGAGGTCGCTGTTGAGTATGACGGACGTCTGAAAGTTGCCAAGCTAAACATTGATGATAATCCACAGACACCACCTAAGTACGGAATTCGAGGTATACCCACTTTGATGGTTTTTAAGAATGGTCAGGTGGAAGGTACCAAAGTTGGCGTAGTCTCAAAGGCACAACTTATTGAATTTCTTGATGCTAGTATATGATTAAACCTATTATCATCAATAACTTAAATATAATACTAGACTTACAACCCGAAGAGGTGATACGCTCTCGTCCGTGAAGCTGCTGCGGGTCGCACTTCTTTAATCCCTCACTAATTTTCCGTTGCTCCCAGTCAGCGTCGTGCTGAGGCAACGAGCTCAGAATAGCCAATAATTTTCCGGCCTTAATATTAACGATTACAAAATGTCTCTAAGCCTTACAGAACTCAAAGAAAAAACACCTACGCAACTCGCTGATTTTGCCCGTGAGTTAAAGCTACAAAATGTTACCCGAATGCGTCGACAGGATCAGATCTTTTCGATCTTAAAAACGCAAGCCAAACGCGGGGAAAAAATAAAAGGAGAGGGTGTTGTAGAGATATTACAAGATGGCTACGGATTTCTTCGCTCTGCGAGCAGCTCCTATCTTGCTGGGCCAGATGATATTTATATCTCTCCCAGCCAGTTGCGGCGGTTTGGTTTACGAACGGGTGACACCGTCAGTGGATTAATTCGTCCTCCAAAAGATTCCGAACGTTACTTTGCATTGTTGAAAGTCGAGACAATAAATTTCCAAGCTCCAGAAGAGGCAAAGAACAAGATACTTTTCGAAAATCTGACACCATTACACCCCAATGAACGAATGCGTCTTGAGCAAGAGAATGGCTCTACAGAAGACTTGACTAGTAGAGTAATTGATCTGATCGCTCCTATTGGCAAAGGTCAGCGCGCGTTGTTAGTCTCAGCACCGAAAACTGGAAAAACAGTCATGTTGCAGCAGATCGCGCATTCGATCACAGCTTCTCAGCCAGATTGCATGCTTATGGTATTGCTTATTGATGAGCGGCCGGAGGAAGTGACAGAAATGAATCGGACGGTCAACGGTGAAGTTATGGCGTCGACCTTTGATGAGCCAGCCTCGCGCCATGTCCAGGTGGCAGAAATGGTAATCGAAAAAGCAAAGCGCCTTGTTGAACACAAACATGACGTGGTAATACTTTTGGACTCTATTACACGATTAGCACGGGCCTATAATACAGTGCAGCCTGCTTCAGGGAAGGTATTGACGGGAGGTGTTGATGCTAACGCTTTGCAGAAGCCTAAGAGATTTTTTGGTGCAGCTAGAAATATTGAAGAGGGTGGCAGCCTCACTATAATTGCTACAGCATTGATCGACACTGGCTCTAAGATGGATGACATAATTTATGAAGAATTCAAGGGTACCGGGAACTCAGAAATTCACCTTGATCGCCGAATTTCAGAGAAAAGAGTCTACCCCGCAATTATCATTGGTCGGTCAGGTACGCGCCGTGAAGAGCTACTTACAGACCCCACTGAGCTTCAAAAAATCTGGTTGTTGCGAAAACTTTTACATCCTATGGAAGATGTCGAGGCAATTGAATTTCTCCTGGATAAGCTAAGGGCAACAAAGAACAATGCGGAATTCTTCAAATCAATGAACCGCTAGGGCCGCTTGGTTGCGAGCATGGATGGTTTAGCATATCATGTGATGCTTTAGATCTCCGGCACTACACGATTGATGTGATTAATATGAAATCTGATATACATCCCAATTACAAATCTATGAAAGTTACTTGTCATTGTGGAAGCGTTTTTGAAACGCGCTCAACCCTTGGGCAGGATCTTAATGTAGAGATATGTTCGGCGTGCCATCCGTTTTATACTGGGCAACAAAAGATTGTCGATACCGCTGGTCGTGTTGGCAAGTTCCAGAAAAAATACGGTAGACAATCGCAGTAATCTATTCTCTGGAGTTGCCCATTGGGCGGCGAAATCACGAATAAGACTAATGTTTACCATTAGCCATGCATCAGCTTCGTGGATCAGAGTGGCTTTCACCGTATTTTGTTAGGTATTGTTGTCGACTAAATTAGAGCTCCGTTACCAACTACAGTATTTGCTACTAAACCAGGTAAGCTTAATAATTCACATTTTTTAGTGTCCTTCGGGAAGATTATGGCTCGGATAGGGATATTCAGGAGTGCCATCATTGTAGCGATACTGGTCCTTATTCTAGGAGTGGGTATTTATACGGTGCTCCAGCGCTTTGCTTCAGAATCATCTCAGCCATCCTACGATTCTTTCGGCGATGAATTTACCCTTATTTCACAAGACGGGCCCATATCCTTGTCTAAATTTCGTGGCAAGGTTGTTGTTCTTTTTTTCGGTTATACATCTTGCCCAGATATCTGCCCCACTGATCTTGCTAGAATGGCAGCTGCTTTTAGAATGTTATCAAAAAAAGAGCTTGAAGAGACTAAAGGGATATTTGTTAGTATTGACCACTCCCGCGACACCGTAATGATAGTTTCAGCATACGCAAATTTTTTTCACAATAATATCATTGGGCTAACGGGCGACGAAACCACTTTATCTAAAGTCGCTAAAGACTATTTCGTATTCTTTGATAAGGCGGAAACTGGCGATACGTCTGAAGATTACACTCTCGACCATTCAACTACCACATATTTGTTAGATCGAGAAGGCAAAGTAAGGAAACTGATTAAGCATGACGCAACGACAGGTGATTTGGCAGCAGCAATTCGCCACGTTTTAAAAAGCTAATATGCAAGAAGTTTATCCAAAAACTATAATTGCTTGTATCGAGTATGTCGAAAAAAAATTTACTGATTCCCGATTGTTTTTTGGTCATGGAACCACCAACGCTCATGAAGAAGCTTCATGGTTGGTTATGTCTGTAACTGAACTAGAAGAAATTACGCTTGAAATAGAGCAGACATTTGTAGTTCAGCTACCACAATACCTGTCTATTGAAAAGCTAGCTGAGTTGCGGATTATGACGCGCAAACCACTAGCATATTTGTTAGGAGAGTCTTGGTTTTCTGGGCACAAGTTTTATATAGATGAGCGAGTGATAGTGCCCCGCTCGCATATAGGAGAACATATTCGTGATCGATTTCATCCGTGGTTAGGAATAATGCCTATCCAGTCTGCTTTGGATCTTTGCACTGGGTCTGGGTGCATTGCCGTAGCGATGGCGCTTGCTTTTTGCGACATCACGGTTGATGCTGTAGATATTTCTGTAGAAGCTCTTGATGTCGCGAGAAAGAATATCGAAAGATATTCGTTGGACAAACGGGTCAGGTTATTCCAAGGCGATTTATTCGACGCACTTACTCCATTGTCAAGTTACGACTTGATTGTTTGCAATCCACCGTATGTTAGTACACAAATAATTCAAGACTTGCCACCTGAATACCGCTTTGAACCAGCAGTTGCTTTTGATGGTGGGGCTGATGGTCTAGATATCGTGTGCCGTATCTTACGAGAGTGCAGTAAGCATTTAACTAATAGCGGTAGGCTATTTATGGAGTTAGGTAGTGCTGCGATGGAGTTGGAGGAAAAGTCACCAAAGACCCCATTTACGTGGTTAACTTCATCAAATGGGGAGTCGGCAGTGTTAACCCTTACTAAGCAGGAGTTGATAAAAATACAAGAGCGTTTCTAATCAATTATGAGTCGCGATGCCAATAGTTTAGATTTCGATCATTTCAAAGTCTTCTTTGCCCGCGCCGCAGTCAGGACAGCTCCAATTTTCTGGAACTTCTTCCCAGCGAGTACCTGCTGCAATACCATCTTCTGGCCACCCTTCCGCCTCATCATAAACTAATCCGCATACGACGCACATCCAAGTTTTATATTCCACTTTATGATTGTCTCTATATCTTTGATGATTAAAATAGGGCGGGATTGTACTGCAACAGCTCAGTAATTCAATAGTTATTTGGCATTACCGCTGAGCCCGCTAAGAGTCTTGCCGAGAATCGATCAAAGCAATCTTCACGATCAAAGCATTGCTCTAATTCCCATACAGTTCATTGACTATTCTGTGAGCCACAAAAGCTCGCCTAGTTTTGTATTGATGCGCCCTATTTAAGGCAAAAAGCTCATATAAGGAGCATCTTCAGGTCAAACGAACCCACGAGCGCCATTCACGCGCCCTCGACAGGCACTCACACATGAGTAAGTGTCTACACAATACGAAGAGAGCCGGCAATTTATCAAATTGCCGGTAAAGATCAGGTCAGTCTGTCGGCACGACGTCTTCTGCCGCCGGGCCTTTATCCCTAGTAACTAACCCAAATTCGACTTGCTGGCCTTCAGCAAGCGTCTTAAACCCCTCACCTCGAATTTCACGGTAGTGGACAAATACGTCGTCCCCATTTTCTTGTGCGATAAAGCCATAGCCTTTTCGCTCGTTGAACCATTTTACTGTTCCGGTATGCCGCTCGGACATTGATGCCTCCAAAGATTACTTAAAACTCATAATTACTGTTAAAACGTTGCACAATCGCAACTTGGCGCATTGTACCGTTGTTTATACCCAAATTGAAACCCATTTAACGCACAGTTGTGTTGTTTTCACACAACATACGAAAAGGTATATTGCTTGACTGGTTAAACCAAGTTTCCATAAGACTAAAGGAGATTGACGCAGCCGTGGGCGGAAGAAATGTTCCATTTTCCAGATTTCTAGACAGTTCTTCCCGTGTAAACCATCTAGCTTCTTGCAATTCGCCATCTCTAAGCTGTATTTGATCTGTAGATGCTTTTGCGAAGTAACCTAGCATTAATGAGCCAGGAAATGGCCAAGGTTGTGAGGATTGGTAAGAGACTTCAGCCACCTCGACCCCTGTTTCTTCTGCTACTTCTCGAACCAGCGCTTGTTCCGCGCTCTCTCCAGGCTCTATGAATCCGGCGATCGCAGAATACCGTTTCTCGGGCCAGTCCGATTTTCGACCTAATAGCACTCTTTCGGCATTTTCAACTAGCACGATAACTGCTGGGTCAATTCTCGGATAGTGTTCGATACCACAGTTGTCGCCACTACACTTAAGGATGTGTCCACTTGAAATCGATATTGTAGGGGCGCCACAAACGCCACAAAACCGATGGTTGCGCTGCCACGTTATCATCATCACCGCATAACCAAGCAGAGCTGCATCGTTTTTATCTAGTAAAGGCGCAAGACTGCGCAAGTCCCGAAATTCTTGGGTTTTCCCATGGCCGATATCAACTGATACAGCAAAGTAGTGCAGACCATTATCTCGACCAAGGTAAACGGGGGGCTTTTTATAGTATTCTTGGGAGCGAAATTCAGTCACATCGATTGTTACCACTTCAAGATTTTCGGTTACCATCACCTTGTAGCCAGTTATCGGTAAGAATCTAGCATGGCCGCTTTCCGACAGCTCATTCAAAGTTCTCGGATCTCCTATGTTATGGTCGGATCTATCAATGGTATAGCTGGAAAAGATATTGAGCTGACTTAGGTTAAGATGGTTCATATAATCTTCGCGGAGCGGACTTAAGGCTAGCCTATAGTTGATTGGGTATAAAGAGCTTAGGATACTATCTAATAGTTGGAGGTACTGTCTTCTTTCGCCAGGCGGTACAATCCAGATATTACATTAGGATCCCCATTTCTGTTATAGCCATTTATAGATATTTAGGTCTTGTTAATGCTTGAAGAGATACGGTCATTATTGCAGCAATCGATAAAGTCTCTAAGAGAGTCAGGAAAACTTGACCATATAGAGAGTTTTATCTTTACTGTTGACTATACTCGAGAGAAGGAGCGTGGCGATGTAGCTAGTAACATCGCTCTGGTGCTGGCTAATGCTGCCCGAAGTAACCCTCGCGAGCTTGCGGAAAATATTATTCAACATCTTCCATTTTCACCCTTCATAGACCGAACAGAGGCAGCTGGCCCTGGATTTATTAATTTTTTCTTTACGCGTGAAGTTTGGACAAGGGTGATCGAGGAAATAAGAAACAGTAAGCAGGATTATGGGAAAAGTAAAATTGGTGCAGGTCAGAAGGTTTTGGTAGAGTTTGTTTCCTCCAATCCAACGGGTCCACTCCATGTTGGCCACGGACGTGGGGCGGCTTATGGGGATGCACTTGTCCGAGTTCTTCAAGCAGCAGGTTATGATGCGCAAAGTGAATATTACATAAATGACGCAGGACGTCAGATAGATATCTTAGCTCTAAGTATATGGATACGTTACCTAGAACTGTGTGGAGACTCGATAGCATTTCCAGAGGGGCTATACCTTGGTGATTACATATTCGATATAGCAGCTCAGTTACGTCGCGAAGATGGTAATGCGCACTATCAAGTTAGTAGCGATCTGTTTGAGTCCTTACCTGGAGATATTGATGAAAAAATAGATACGCTTATTAAGAACATGAAGTCAATTCTTAGTGAAGGCTCGTTTTCTCGCATCCGAATGTTAGGCTCCAGCATATTGGTGACGGATATAAAAAAAGATTTAACCGAGTTTGGTGTTGAATTTGATCGATGGTATTCAGAGAAGAGCCTCATTGATTCAGGTGCGTTAGATAGAATGGTTGGAGTACTCCAAGGTGCTGGTCAACTGTATAAGAAAGATGGCGCTCAGTGGTTTCGTAGTACTGCTTTCGGAGACGACAAGGATCGTGTGTTAATTCGTGCAAATGGTAATTACACTTACTTTGCAACTGACGTTGCTTATCACATGGACAAATTAGATCGTGGTTTTAGCAAGTTAATTAATATATGGGGAGCTGATCACCACGGATATATTGCCAGAGTGAAAGCGGCAATAGCAGCATTAGGGAAAGATCCAGACCAACTAGCGGTGGCCCTGGTGCAATTTGCCGTTTTGTATCAGGGAGGGGAAAAGATCGGTATGTCCACGCGCTCGGGTGCTTTTGTTACCTTGCAGGAATTAAGGCATAAGGTAGGTCGTGATGCTGGTCGATTTCTTTATGTACTTAGAAAGCCCGAGCAACATATGGATTTCGATCTTGATCTTGCAGTTAAACAGTCTAAAGATAATCCGGTCTATTATGTCCAATATGCTCATGCACGCATTTGTAGTGTATTCCAGCAGTTACAGGAGAGAGACATGAACATTAATTTACATAGCGCAGACGCCGATTTGTTGACTGAAATTCAGGAACTAGAGTTATTGCGATCTTTGGCAAGATACCCAGAGGTAGTTGCTCAATCTGCACGAAATTATGAACCACATCAAGTAGCCTATTACATCAAAGATTTAGCAACTGATTTCCATGCATACTACAACGCACACCCATTTATAGCGGTAAAGGGGCCACTACGGTTGGCAAGGTTATTGTTGATCGATGCGACTCGGCAGGTGCTTGCTAACGGATTAAAGCTTTTGGGTGTAGCCGCACCAGAAAGGATGTGATCAATGTCGGAGTCGTTGCAAAATCGTGCACAGGCTCGAAGGAATGGTGAAAAGCCAGTCAGATCGAGCCCCCGCAATTGGGCCATGCTTATCGTTGGGATTTTCATAGGGGTGATTGGGAATGAATTCTACAGCGGCATAAGAAGTGGTGAATCGAACCGCATTGGTAGTGGTCTTAAGGAAGTATTTAAGGCGTCCCCTATTGAGGCTCGTGAGCAAGAACAGTCAATGTCAGAAATTGATCCACCGAGGACAGATTTTGAATTTTTTACCATACTGCCAGAGCCCAAAGACGTCATGTCAATGCCTGCGATGGATGTAGAGCCAGCAGCAAATAGCCAGGATAATACTTCTGACAGAGGGGAGCATTCGGCAATGAGTTCTGCTGGGTATTACATGCTACAGATTTCTTCTTACTTGGAAAAGATAGAAGCAGATAGAGTCAGTACGCAGTTATCTAATATAGGCTTTGTTCCACAGATTCAAAAAAGTACTAGTCGGGGCGATAATGAACGATATCATGTTCAAATTGGTCCCTTTTACAATATTAAGGAATCAGAGGTAGCCCATAGCCAACTAACGAGCATGGGCATTAATGCAATTCTTTTCAAGGTTTCACGTCCATAGTTTGTCAGATGACTAAATATAGAAGCGGTGGTCAAATCCTAGTAGATGCACTTAGACAACATGGCACCACTCACATTTTTTGTGTTCCCGGAGAAAGCTATCTACCGGTTCTTGATGCACTGATTGATGAGCAAACTATTAGCACCGTTGTCTGTCGACATGAGGGAGGCGCGGCTATGATGGCGGATGCATATGGGAAGTTAACCCATAGACCAGGGATTTGTTTTGTAACTCGGGGACCAGGTGCTGCAAATGCGGTCGCTGGGCTACATATCGCAGCTCAGGATTCAACACCAATGATTCTATTTGTGGGTCAGGTTCCTACTAATTTCATAGGCAGGGAAGCTTTCCAGGAAGTTGATTTTAAGTCAATGTTTGATTTACTGGCGAAAAGAGTGGAACGCGTTACAGATGTCAAACGAATACCGGAGATCTTGAGTCGAGCTTTTCATACAGCAAATAATGGTAGAGCTGGGCCAGTAGTGGTTGAACTTCCTGAGGATGTTCTTAGAGCGCAAGGCGTTGTGGATCAGGTGAAGCCTTTTGTTCGGGTTGAAGCGAGTCCAGGCATTGAAGAGATGGAAAGATTCTGTCACTTGTTAAAAAATGCAAAAAAGCCAGTGGTGATAGTAGGTGGTCGGGGCTGGAGTCCCAGATCTCGTACTATCTTTCAGAACTTCATATCAGCTTGGAACCTGCCAGTCGCCGCAGCGTTTCGTTACCAAGATGTTTATGATAATACCTCTAGACAGTATATTGGTGATGTTGGAATAGGGATCAATCCGAAGCTTAAGGAAGCTATCATCAGCTCCGATTTATTGATAGCTGTTTGTATTCGTTTAGGTGAAATTACTACTTCAAACTATAGAATAATCAATGCACCTACACCTTGTCACCCGCTAGTGCATATCTACCCTAGCATAGAGGAACTCGGTAGCGTGTATAGTGCTGACTTGTATGTCAATGCAGGTCCGAACAGATTTGCAGAGGCTCTAGAAAAATTGCGTCCGCCCGTTAGATATGCATGGTCTAGCTGGAGTAAGGAGTTGCACGATAACTACCTTTCTTGGACGAGGCCTTCAAAACAGACAAGCCGGATCCATCTTGGAGAGATAGTTAAGTCCCTCGAAAAAGAGCTTGGATCGAAGGCCGTGATTACCAATGGGGCTGGTAATTATACAACTTGGTTGCATCGCTATTACCGATATTCTCTTCCAGGTAGCCAGCTAGCTCCAACCTCGGGGAGCATGGGATATGGATTACCAGCGGCTATCGTAGCTAAATTATTACATCCACAATGTGTATCAATTGCATTGGCTGGAGATGGTTGCTTCTTGATGACTAGTCAAGAGTTAGCGACAGCAGTCAAATATGATTTGTCCGTTACTATTATAGTGGTTAATAACGAAATGTACGGAACGATACGGATGCATCAAGAAATTAACTACCCCGAACGTATAAGTGGAACAGATCTCGTGAATCCTGATTTTTGTCAGCTTGCCAGAGCTTATGGTGCATATGCTGAACGCATAGATACTACTAATCAATTCTTGCCTGCATTGCGGAGAGCGATCAAGTTTTCTGGGCCAAGCCTAATTGAGATTATCACCGACAAGGAGCACATTACTTCTAGCCAAACTCTCTCCAGTATTCAATCTAACATACGCAAGCCCGACTAGAGGCTATGTTGATGGCTGCATCCGACAATGGTTTTGGTTCGTATATCTTTCTTAGGATAGATAACGGATGCTTTCCATAACCGTAAGATTGATATATTGATCTGGCACATAACCTATATTTGTGATAGTGATCGTCACGAATTACTAACAAGCTGCATGTATCGATTTTTCAGAATGTCCTTCTGTATCTTGCCCATTGTGTTTTTTGGAAGTTGGTCTAGACAAAAAACTCGGCGTGGGATCTTGAATCGTGCCAAGTCAAACCGAAGCAAAGATATGATGTCTTCTTCGTTAGGGATAAGATCAGAATCTCCAGCGACTATAGCAACTAGGATCTCGCCATAATCGCTGTGAGGTATACCAATAACCGCGGATTCTGTGATACCCGACAATTGGTTGAGACAATTCTCTATTTCGCGGGGATAAATATTCAAACCTCCACTGATAACGACATCTTTTTTGCGGCCTACGATGGTAATCCGACCGTTGCTTGCCATTTGTGCAACATCTCCCGAGATAAAAAACCCATCTTTCCGAAATTCAGATTGTGTCGAATTCGCTTTACGCCAGTAGCCCTCAAAAACATTAGGGCCTCGAAGCTCCAAGATGCCGGGTTGCTCTTCGTTAGTCGGAATAACCGTACCATCATCATTACATACGCGCAAAGTAACATCGGGCAATGCAAAACCTACGGTACCAGGAATCCTCTTGCCATTTAGTGGATTCGAAGCGATCATTCCAGTCTCAGTCATGCCATATCGTTCCAAGATTTTGTGCCCAGTTCTAGTTAGAAAAGACTCCCAGGTTTGGGGTAAAAGTGGAGCTGAGCCCGAGATAAATAGTCGCATGTTCTGGCAAATCTGTTCATTTAGGCGATGATCTTCTAATAATCGTGTATAAAAAGTTGGGACTCCCATAAGTACTGTCGCACTTGGAAGCAGATTAATAACCATATCTATTTCAAATTTTGGGAGATAAATCATCTCGCATCCACTCAACATAGCGCAGTGTACAGCGACAAAAAGGCCGTGCACGTGAAATATAGGGAGTGCATGCATAAGGACATCATCAGCACGGAACCCCCAAATTTTGTTTAAGGAAACCGCATTACTTATTAGATTGCCATGACTAAGCATTGCTCCCTTGGGGGTTCCTGTAGTTCCTGATGTATAGATAATAGAAGCAATGTCACTGGTTTTTACTGGTTCTATTGCATGAATTGGATCACTGTTCAGCATTAAGTGATACAGCGACCCCGTATTGTTTATACCCAGTGTTGCAATTTTTGCACCACTAGCATTTGCTACTGATTCTTGTTCGGTATCAATATCGGGTCGCACAACGACTACTTTGGGCTTTATATCGTCTACAAAATATCTAAATTCTCTGATTGTATAGGCAGTATTTAGTGGGACCAGAATCGCACCTAGTCGGAGGATAGCTAGATAAAGAAGTAATGCTTCTGGCGATTTTTCGACTGAAGATATCAGCCGATCGCCATGACCAAGCCCAAGCGTGCGAAGTGCGCCTGCAAGTCGGGCAGTTAGGTTGTCAACATCACTATAGGCAATCTGGCTCCCCGAGGGAGTAGTCGTAAATAATGATTCTTTAGACTTGGGGAAATTCTTACGAAGCAGTATATAAAGATTTTCATTCATATTGTTTGACTAGGAGACGCTCTCATAAGAAACCCATAATGCGACACTCATAATGGTTGATTACTTTGACAAATTAAGTGCTATTTCTTACTGAGTTTAAGATCATTCCAATAATTTTTGTCAATATTAAGTCTTTTCCCCCTATGGGGGATAGACTCGATACCATCGACGGTGATAACGTTTTCCTTAATGACGGAAAACAAGGAGGAATGATGCAAGATTTTAGTAAGCTACAATGCGAGGCGTGCCGAGTAGGGGCACCGCCAGCCACCGATGAGGAAATATCAGATTTTTTGGAACACCACCCTGATTGGACGAAGATAGAAAACAATGGGATTTCCCAAATTACACGGACCTACAAATTTAGTAATTTTGTTGAGGCTCTTAAATTTACTAACTTGGTTGGTAGTATCTCGGAAGACGAGGGTCATCACCCGGCTTTATTGACCGAATGGGGGCAAGTAACAGTTAACTGGTGGACCCATAAAATTAGTGGATTACATAGAAATGACCTTATCATGGGCGCAAAAACAGATATGTTGTATGTCTAAATATTCATTCAATGGCCATCGCGCGAAGCTTTTTTGACTGCTCGAATAGACACATATTGATATGGATCGCACCGAACGATTCTATACTATAGATCGCTTACTAAAGAGCAGTCGTGTTGTACCATTGAGCCGATTGATAGAAGAGCTGGAAGTGTCTCGTGCGACAGTTCGTAGAGATCTTGAATATATGCGCGATCGTATGGCTGCTCCAATAATTTGGGATCGTGCCCAGCGTGGCTATCGCTATGATATCGATCAGGATCAGGATAGCCGGTATTCATTACCTGGTCTATGGTTCAATTCTTCTGAGGTTTATGCGCTTTTAACTATGGATCGTCTTCTTAGCAGTTTACAGCCAGGTCTTCTTGAGCCTCATATTGAGCCTCTGCGCACTAGAGTACGACGTTTGCTAGGGAGTGGTAACCATTCTACTCATGAAGTAGAGCGACGGATTCGAATTCTTAATATGGCAGCACGACAAGCAGACGCGGGCATTTTTGGGTCGATTGCAGATGCACTCTTGCGTCGTAAGAGATTAGAAATTCGCCATCTTAATCGACGCGTAGATGAGTATACAGAGAGGGTTGTTTCTCCCCAGCGACTGACTCATTATAGAGATAATTGGTATCTAGATGCTTGGTGTCATATGAGGAAATCCTTGCGCAGTTTCGCGGTCGATGTGATAGACCGTGCAGATCTGGTTGAGGATCAAGACACAAAAGATGTGAGTGATGCGGAATTGGAGAGAATACTCGGTAATGGATACGGTATCTTTGCGGGAGAATCTACCCAAACGGCCCTATTAAAATTTACATCATCAGCTGCTAAATGGGTTGCTCAAGAAAAGTGGCATTCGGAACAAAATGGCAGTTATCAATCAGATGGAAGCTATCATTTAACTGTGCCTTATGCTAATAACACAGAACTCATAATGGATATTTTGAAGCATGGTCCGGATGTCGAGGTGCTGTCGCCGGACAGCCTTAGGGAGGCTGTCCGGCGCCGTCTCAGGGCAACAACCATTCATTATGAATAGTGACTGCAAAGTACGAGTAAATAGTGCCTCACCACTTGACCTGATTTAGATGAAAAAGTCCAATTCAAGATTGCCTAGTTTCATACTGCATAGACCGATTAAATTGCATAGATGCTCATGTCATGAGACCTCGATGCAGTAGACTTGCTGAAATTGGTATTAATTATTTCGGCGCATTTTATTGTGATCTAATTCTGAAGCCATGCTGCAAATTTGTCACGCGAACTATCTAGAGGATCTTGCGGATCAACTAGCCTTAGATCTTTTCGATAAGCCTAGTGATGCTCTTGTGCCGGAATTGATCGGTGTTCCTGGTCAAGCCATTGCTGATTGGCTATCCCTTCGCATGGCGAGTAATTATGGAATCGTGGCCAATGTAAGAAGACTATTACCAGCAGAGATAATTTGGCACTTGTTTCGATCAGTATTGTCAAATGTACCAAGCAGGAACGAATTCAGCGTGGAAGTTCTTGCTTGGAGAATTCTTGCATGTTTGGATGACAAGAGTTTTGTATTACAGCACCCCCCAATTTCAGATTATCTAGCATCAGGTGATCTTCACAACAGATGGCAGTTAGCGAGAAATCTCGGCCACCTTTATGGTCAATACCTTATCTACCGACCAGATTGGATCTTACAATGGCAATATAAAGATACAAAAGACTGGCAGGGTTCACTGTGGAATCGGCTTGTGTCTAAAGGTAGTGACAGACATTGGCTGGCACTTTACAAGGAGATGCACAGGTCATTAAAACAGCATGCATATGTAAGGGATAGATTGCCCAATCGAATCAGTCTTTTTGCACTTCCCGCATTGTCCGGTACGTATTTGGAAATAATGCAAGAACTTTCTGTTTACATGGAGGTAAGAATTTATCATCAAAACTTTTCTTCAGGCTATTGGGGAGAAATTCTCAGTGAGAAGGAGCGCGAGCAGTTAATTGCACAGTCAAGAGGCGTTTCTCCAGCGTATTTAGAGGCCGGCAACCCGATACTCGCATCAATGGGCAGGCAAGGCCGTGAACAACTACTGAGTCTACTTGAACTCGAATCAAAGGAAATAGATAAATTTCGTGAGCCATCATCACGAACACTTCTTGGCCGTATACAAAGAGATATTTTTGCGATGGAAGGAGAAAATGATCTGGGAGGCTTTCTGCTTAATGAGGCTGATCAGTCTCTCCAACTCCATATTTGTCATAGTATGATGAGGGAAATTGAAATTCTTCATGATCAATTGCTTGCACTGCTTGATGACGATCTTACGCTTGATACATCCGATATCTTAGTACTGATCCCCAATCTGGCGTTATATGCGCCCCACGTAGAAGCGGTTTTCGGAACCGCACGAGGTAAAAGGTATTTACCATGGTCTTTGACGGGGAAGGGAATGTTAGACCAGCCACTGACTAAATGTTTTATTAATATTTTCGATCTAATTAATAGTCGTTTTGAAACTGATAAAGTGATCGGATTACTTGAGGAAAAAGTTATAGCTAATCAGTTTGGCTTGCTTGAGGCAGACATCGAACTGATCCGGAAATGGGTACGAAATATAGGCATATCTTGGGGTGCCGATCGTCCTGGTGTAAGTGATCTCGGTTTTAATACGGGATATCAACACACATGGCGAAGTGGCCTTGACCGATTATTACTCAGTCATGCTGTAGGTGAAAAACCTGATCTGTTCTCGGGAGTTTTACCTGGCATGCCGTTGAGTAGTAGTGAGGCGCAGGTTGTTGGGCGACTTTGTACTTTCATAGAGGAGCTAATAATGCTGATAAAAAAAAGTGAAGTTCCTCGAACGGTATTAGAGTGGGTGTCAGTATCTAATCAAATTCTAGATAGATTTTTCTGTATAGAGAATAAATACGAGATAGAAATTCGTCACTTGCGCGATGGGTTGAGCGAGGTTGCAGAGCGGGCAACAGCAGGTAACTATATGAATGAGTTGCCGATGACTATTTATCTAGATGCCCTTAAAGCTCAGTTTTCTGACAAGGTAAGTGGCAAGTTCATGACTGGCGGTATAACGTTTGCACCACTTAACCATGGCGCATGTGTGCCATCAAGAGTAATGTGTATTTTGGGTTTAGACGATAGTTTTCCCAGACACGATAGATCTTATAGCTTCAATCTAATTCGGCAAAAACCGCGATTTGGAGATAGGCGACAGAGAGATGAAGACCAACATGCGTTTCTTGAAGCGTTGCTGTCCGCTAGACAAAAACTCTATATAAGTTACGTTGGGCGGGATGTAAGAGACGACAGTGAAAAATCTGCTTCAGTGTTGGTTAGTGAGGTCATTAATTACGCAAGCCGCATTTGTGGCACTACGTTTAGTACGACAAACAACGGGCCACTAACTGTTGTACACCCCTTACAAGCATTCAGTGCCAAATATTTCACTGGAGAAGATAGTCGTCTTTTTAGTTATGCGTCTGAATTTTTGCCTAACGCAGATAGCCAGATTTCATCTCCAAAAGAGCTTAATCTACAGTCACTACAAGTAATAGAAATTACAGATGTAGAACTCGAGAATCTTATACAGTTCTTTTGTAACCCAGCCCAAATGCTCTTGCGAGATCGTCTAAATATCTCACTAAAACGCCCACGAACTTGGTTACCGGCATGTGAGCCTATGGCTCTCGATTGGATTGAGCTGAAAAATTTATCTGAAGCAGCTATGCAAGCTCAACTTAAGGAAGAATCATGGGAATCGTTTATTGATCGATGGCATGCGAATGGCAAACTTCCTTCTGCTACACCGGGCGATCTTGTTTTGGCTGAAGCGTGGTCTATAGCAACAGAAATTAGATTTCGGTTACAACAGATTCTTCCTGAGAAAATTCAACGAGATTTGATGATAGACATACATATGGAACGTTTTCGTTTACGGGGCACATTGCGAAATGTTAACGATGCAGGTTTGCTCAGCTATACTTTTTCTAGACCAAGCATCTATGATTTGCTGAGATTTTGGTTGTCACATCTGACATTGAGTGCATCTCCAGAAGTAAACGTAACAACCAGTAGGATGTTAATACCAGGTAAAACGTTGGTACTTAGTAAAGTCAGAAATGGTGCTGAGTTTCTGCAAGAATTGGCGGCGCTATATGAAGAGGGTATGAACCAGCCCCTCGCATTCTTTCCACGATCTGCTTGGGCTTATGTCAAAGCTGCACAAGATCCAAATAAAGCCGCACAAAAAGAATGGTTAGGCTCAGACTATAGTCGTGGTGAGGGCGATGATCCTTACTATACAGCTGCTTTCGAAGATGTTGAAGACAGTGTACTGGGCTCGAAGTTTGCGATTCTCGCTAAACAGATTCTAGGGCCGTTGCGTAAGCACTTGATTGAGGAAAGTAAATAGTGGAGCTACACCACTTTAATGTTTCTAAAGCTCCTCTTGAAGGTATGAATTTAGTGGAAGCTTCAGCAGGGACTGGTAAAACGTGGGCCATTACTTCGTTGTACCTACGATTAGTGTTGGAGCAGAAATTGCCATTATCCCAAATCTTGGTAGTTACCTATACTCGTGCTGCAACACATGAACTCAGAAACAGAATCTATCATCGTTTGCAGACTGCTCTAGTCGCTTTTGAGTTGGGATCAAACAGCAGTGATGTAGTGATTAATACACTCTTGAGGCAGTTTCCCAATCACAAGGAAGTGATAAGTTGTTTGCGTCATGCGCTGGCAAGCCTTGACGAATCAGTGATTCTTACAATACATGGTTTTTGTGATAGCGTACTTAAGGACTGTGCGTTCGAGGGCGCGATGCCTTTTGAGTCGGATGTAATCGTTGATGAAACTAACAATTTGACCGAAGTTCTTAATGACTTCTGGCGTCAGAATATCTACTCCTCAGACCGGCTTTGGGTGAGTTGGTTAAAGTCTAATGGAATTAGCCAAGCGGATGATTTAGTTCAAAACTTTAAGGGACTAACTGGGAGACCGTATCTTAATTTTGAGTCTTTGAATCAGATTCCCAACCTAGCGCCTTATGAAAGTAATCTGCACACAATATATAAAACTACTACAAATTTATGGTGCAGTTATCGTGAAGAGATAGTCAAGATATTAGAAGATGATGCCAGCCTCAATAGAGTAGTTTATCGAAAAACTAGTTTGTGCAAGTGGTTTGGTGACATGGACAGATTGTTATCAGTTAAGAATCCTGATTTTAATCTATACGATAAGTTTGAGCGATTTTCGCGATTTCAGCAGTCATTCATTAACAGTGCAGTAAACGCAAATACTGATGCTCCGCAACATATTTTTTTTGAAACTTGTGACGAGTTAGCCCAGTGTTTCGCGTTGCTAAGCGATGTCTATGAAAAGAAGTATCCAGTCTGGCAGCGAGCGTGCTATGACTTTGCAAACGATGAACTACCCCGCCTTCAGGCTCAGCAACAGAAACTTTCTTATGACCGTATGCTTGTGAATTTACACACTGCTCTTTTGGGTTCACAAGGGACTGACTTTGTGAAGCGCTTGAGGCAGGCTTATAAAGCTGTTTTATTGGATGAGTTCCAAGACACAGATCCGATCCAGTATGAGATATTCCGGACGATCTATGCAGGTACAGGCCAGCCTGTGTTTATGGTTGGAGATCCTAAACAAGCGATCTATTCTTTTCGTGGAGCCGATGTTTTTACCTATCTAAATGCTCGGGAGGGGGTCGGACGTATTTACACATTAGACGAAAATCATCGGTCAGTTCCTGGATTGGTGCAGGGGATAAATACTCTATTCTCAAAAAGACAAAATAGTAGCGCGTTTTTGTTTGACGCTATTGAGTTCAATTCTGCGGTAGCAGTTGCTGAGGTGCCTGAAGTTTCGCAGGATCCATTAGGCCTAGAGCCATTAATAATTTGGCCTCTTCTGCGAACAGGCCAGGAGAAACCACTGGCTAAATATAACGCAGAAGCTATATGTACTCAGGCAGTTGCAGCAGAAATTGTGCGATTGCTTGGAGCACCTGCAAAGCTCGGTGATCACTTACTTAGGCCAAGCGACATTGCGGTGCTTGTGACCAGTCACGATGAGGCTCGTAAAGTCGAGGACGTTTTACAGGATGTTGATGTACCTGCAGTACGAGTTGTTCAGGAGAGCATTTATGAGACCGAAGACGCATTAGAACTAGAACGAGTTCTTGCCGCTGTTGCACAACCTAATAGCCTGTCGCTTGTTAGGGCAGCTCTATTAACAGATGTGTTTGGATATAGTGTCCGAGAATTATCTGCAGTTACTGAGATTGATCCGTTTTGGGATGATCTTTCGGAGCGATTACATCGTTATCATGAGCGATGGAGGCGAGCTGGGTTTATGCAGATGTTTCGTGAACTTACTTCAACAGAAAATACTTTCCAGCGTCTGCTAGATGCGTCTGATGGCGAGAGAAGAATAACAAATTTATTACATCTTGCTGAAAAAATTCATACTGAGTACAGCCATAGTTGTGATCCTTTAAGGGTGCTCATGTGGTTTTCTACCATGCGCGATCATCCGCCGACGGGAGATGACGATGCGCTCTTGAGATTAGAAAGTGATCAAGATCGTGTGCGAATTATGACTTTGCATGCGAGTAAGGGGCTCCAGTTTCCAGTTGTTTTTTTGCCCTTTAGTTGGCGTGGCGGCCTGCGCGCGGGTCGGTATGTTGACTACTGCATATTTCATCAGTCGGAACCACCCTATTCAGCCACTGTCGATTTCGGTTCAGATCGAATGTCAGAGAACATAGTAAGGGCGCATGAAGAAGAGCTGGCGGAGCGCCTTCGACTACTCTATGTCGGACTTACTCGAGCACAAAGTCGATGCTATCTTGCCTGGGGGGCTGTGAATGACGCCGGCACCTCACCACTTGCATGGTTACTACATCGGCCACAAGAATATTCTTCTACAGATAATGTGGCAGCACTGGCTACAAACTTTTGTTCAATTTCAGACAATGATTTAATTCGGACGTTGTACGATATCAAAAAGCAAGCATCAGATAAGATATCTATTTCGCAGCCACCAGAATTAAATGGCAATCTTGCTTACTCCTATGCTATGCCGCAAGGGCCATTTAGGTCGCGACAATCAGTACGCCAGGAGAAAAGATCGTGGCAGGTGGATAGCTTTAGTTCGTTAACTAGACATCAGCATAAGGATAATATTGATTTGCCAGATCGTGATGACAGGGATAGTTTTCCTCGTGACAGTGACATCAATAATATAGATGGAATTTTTGCTTTTCCAAAAGGTGCTCGGGCAGGTACTTGTCTCCATCAAATTCTTGAAGAAATTGATTTTACGGTAAAAGACGTATCTGTAAGAAAGGCGACGGTAGTGCGTATTCTAAGAAGCCACGGGTTTGATATGCATTGGGTCGATATTATAGATAATATGATTGGTAATGTGCTGTCCACATCCCTTGGCATACATGATTCATTTACGATGTCCGAAGTCGCAAGATCGCAGAGAATAGATGAGATGGAGTTTTATTATCCTGTATCCAAATTACACTCCACATCTTTGCGAAAAGTACTAGATGATCGTGGATTTAGCGCGAATGGAGTACTTGCGTCAGCCTTAGCAGGTATCGATTTCGATATTAACGATGGATACATTCATGGCTATATCGACCTTGTTTTTAAAGCTAAGGGGCAATATTGGTTGGTTGATTACAAGTCAACTTATCTCGGGAACCAATTGGAAGATTATCGGGACGTTATGCTCCAATCAGCAATGATCCGCGAGCACTACAATTTACAGTACTTGCTATACACCGTTGCTGTACATAGGTTTCTTAGTCAGCGTATGGTCAACTATGAGTACGACACTCATTTCGGTGGTATCTACTACCTCTTTCTTCGAGGCATGGAGCCAACTCGGCCTGGCAGCGGAGTATTTTTTGATAGACCTTCACGGGAACTAGTGGAAAGTATCGACAAATTGTTTACTGCGCAGAGCAAAGCGATATGATGTTGGATCATCTAAAGGCAGCGTGCCGCGCCGGGCAGCTAAGCGAGATTGCTTTACATTTTGCTGAGTTTGTAGGCCGACTAGAACCTAATGCTGACGACAATGTTTTACTTGCTGCTGCCCTTGCCAGTCAGAGCGCTGTTTCAGGAGAGACATGCATCAATTTGAAGGATTTAGCGGGTAATGCTGTGCTGCAAGGTAAAAACGATTCCGAGATTTGCGCACCTAAGCTATCTACCTGGCGGGCTATTCTGGTTAGCTCTCCATCTGTCAGCACCGGCGTTGAATCGTCGCTATTAGCGCTAGAAGATGATCGATTGTATTTGTCTAGCTACCGTGATTGGGAAGATCGTCTTGCTGCTGCGATTCGGGTATACGCCGAAGGTCCAGATATTGAGATAGATCAACAATTGTTTAACCAAGAACTATCCGCGTTATTCCCAGAAGATTTCTTGTCCGTAGAGCAAGAGCGAGCCGTGGTTCTCTCAATAAATCGGCGCTTTTCAGTAATCACTGGAGGACCAGGAACTGGCAAAACAACAACTGTGGCATCGCTTTTAGCATTGTTGCAGTGTTTGCAAACTATAGAGCCGAACCAGATAGCATTATCAGCACCAACCGGTAAAGCAGCTGCACGATTAAGAGAAGTGATGGCGCATGTTTACGAGAAGTTGGGATTATCCAGTAATCTCTTACCGGCAAATTCTATTACTATGCATCGCTTATTGGGTCGTCGTAGTGGAGAAATTTTATCTAGATCTCACCCGGATAGCCCTCTTCCTTACAGAATAATTGTTGTGGATGAGGCATCTATGGTGGATTTAGTTATGATGACGCAATTATTCGAGGCGCTGCCAGAAACTAGTCGTTTGATTATTTTGGGCGATAAAGATCAACTAGCATCTGTTGAAGTGGGTGCTGTTTTAGGAGATATCTGTGAGGTTATGAATGCTGGATTCTTAGTTCAGTCGGTGTCTGTGTTGCGGACTAGTTGGCGATTTGGGGATGAGAGCCAGTTGAGTGGTTTGTCGGCAGCGATCATTGATGGTGATACAGAGCAGGTTTACGAAGCAATCAATAGTACCTCACAATCAAACATATCAAGAAGAGAGATTCTAAAACACGAAGAGTTTGCAGAAAATCTCAGAGATCACTGCATTAGTGATTATGCGAAGAGCATAGAGTTAGTTTTAGAAGGAGCTTCACCAGAAACGGTATTTAATGAGATTTCAAAGATGCAAGTGCTAGCTGCACATCGCACCGGCCCTCAGTCTGTTGAAGAAATAAACCAGATGGTGTCAATGCATCTTGCTGATAGAGGATTAATTTATCCTAGCGATGGCTGGTATCCTGGGAGACGTGTACTGATCACGGAGAATGACTACAACTTAGGTCTCTTTAATGGAGATATAGGAGTAACTTTTAGGGATAATAATCCTGATGTGTTAAAAGTAGTCTTCCCACGGCCTGAGGGGGGATGGCGGTCAATTAGCCCAGGGCGACTGCCGAGACATCAAACTGTTTATGCAATGACAGTCCACAAATCTCAGGGGTCGGAATACGATCGTGTCATAATGGTATTGCCTCAGACGATTTCGCCTATACTGACACGCTCCCTTTTATATACTGCTGTTACTCGTGCAATCTCTAAACTTGAGATCTGGGGTAGTGATGAAGTATTGCGCACAGCCATCGAGGCCGACTATAAGCGGACGTCTGGTTTACAACGGCGTCTAATTCGTGACCTGTAAACAGCAACTCAGTTAGTTTCGTTTTATTGTGCGGTGTTATGAATGCCAATTAAGCATGTTGGTTTGTCCGAGGTCGGAGGTGTGCCAGCCAGTAATGCTCCCAAAGACGAAAACCCCGACTAATAATGAAAACTAAAATCATATAGAACATCATCGCAGTAATAAATCCTTCATAAGCCAGATAATATCGCCCATTTAGCCATCGCCCTACTCCCAATATATCTTGGATTGTGATAGTGCTTAGAACAACAGAACTGTGCAGCATGAATATCACCTCATTTGAATAGGCTGGCAGAGCGCGACGAAAAGTGCTGGGTAGTATTATCCGAAACATTACCCTTTTGTGTGACATTCCGCAGGCTCTAGCTGCCTCTATTTCACCCCGAGGAGTGTTTTCAATTGCGCCTCTAAGAAACTCCGCTGTGTAGGCGGCTGTATTAAGACTAAACACAATAACGGCACACCACCATGCCTTAGAAAGAATAGGATCCCATAAAAAACTTTCTTTTACAAAATCAAATTGGGCCAGCCCATAGTAGATGAGATAAGTTTGTACTAATAGTGGTGTTCCACGAAAAAAATATGTATAGCACCAAATTGGTCGATTAAAGAGTGGATGTTTATATGCTCTTGCGATAGCAAGAGGAATCGACAAAATTCCACCTATAAGTAACGATAGAGCAGTTATCTCGAGGGTCACTATTGCCCCATAAAAGAATTTATCTATGTGGTCTATAACCAAGACAAAGTCAAGTGGAGACTGATTTTCACTGATGTGGGTAAGGTACTCCCAAAACGTCCGATCTGATGGAGAAGCCACTAGCTCAAACCTCCCTAGCTCTTAAGGAATACTTGCGTTCAAGCCACCGTAGCCCTATATCTGATGTTGCGGTTAGTAAGAGATAGATTATCAATACAGCGAACATAAATGTGAAAGGCTCTCTAACGGAGCGTCCGGCAGTAGACGCATTCCATACTAGGTCATGTAAGCCAATTACTGAAACTAGAGCTGTTGCTTTAAGTAGAACAAGCCAATTGTTTGTGAAGCTTGGTAATGCATGTCTTACCATTTGTGGCCATGTAATGCGATAGAAGATAGTTCTAGGGATCATTCCACAAGAAATACCTGCTTCGATTTGACCCCGAGGGATAGCAAGAATCGCTCCTCTAAAGGTTTCCGTCATATAGGCGCCAAATACGAACCCAATCGATGTGATTCCGGCCGTCAGCTGATTAATTTCCAGGTAGCCCCATAGACCTGTAAAGCTTCCGAAATCGTTAACAATTTGTTGCCCCCCATAAAATAGGAGCATCATTAAAACTAAGTCAGGAACGCCTCTGATTAGCGTTGTGTAAGACGCAGCAAGTTTTTGTGAAACAACATTGCTTGACAGCTTGGCTAGCGCGCCAATTAGCCCCAAGATTACAGACAGCAATAGAGAACCAAGTGCTAGTTGAATTGTGACTGCGGTTCCTTCTAGCAGCAGAATACGGTATTCCCAGACCGACTCCATAATTTGCTTAGGACAAATAGGACGGGCCCACAAGAGGACCCGTCCAGACTGTTATTAGCTCAACTAAATTAGTCGGCGCCGTAAATGTCGACTGGGAAGTACTTATTATTCATAACTTTATAGGTGCCATCTGACCGTATGTCTTTGATAGCTTGGCTGAGCGCATCACGCAGTGCTGAGTCTTCTTTACGGACAGCGAAGCCTGCACCAACCCCTTGACATTCAACATCATCTATCCCGCTACCAAGGAAAGCAAAATCGCTGCCAGCATCTAAACCAAGAAAACCCTCTTGTGCTTGCAATGAATCAGACAATTGGGCGTCGAGTCGGCCCGATGCAAGATCTTGAAAAACTTCTTCTTGAGTAGCGTATAAGACTAGTTCTGCACCAGGATAGAGCTTTTCAGCAGAACACTGGTGAGTCGTAGCTCGCTGTACACCCAGCCGTTTACCTTTGAGGCCAGCAGCAGTACCTTCAAAGCCAGGATTCTTTTTGGCAACTAGTTTTGCTGGTGTATTGTAGTACTTAATTGTGAAGTCGACCTTTTTCTTACGCTCTTCTGTAATCGACATTGAGGCGATGATTGTGTCGAATTTCTTTGCTAACAAGGCCGGGATCATCCCATCCCATTCTTGTTCTACTAGTACACATTCTTTGTTTAACCGTTTGCAGACTTCATGTGCAAAATCTATATCGAACCCCATGAGCGTGCCATCTGCTTCTTTCCATGAGAATGGAGGATATGCTCCTTCGACGCCCACCCTAAGTTGATCAGCTTGAACGTTTGCAGCTCCAAACATAAAAAGAGTAGCTATTGTCATCCCTACAAATTTCTTGAGTTTCATGTTATACGCCTCCTTTGGCTTTGTGCTAGTTCCATTGTAATTCTAATAGTCATATTGATGCCACTACCTGCTTTAATGCGTGGCGGTTGATAGAAATTTTCTAAATTGATCAGATCCATTTTGACCAAACATCTCCTCAGGAGCGCCTTCAGATTCAATCAGTCCTTCGTGCAGAAAGATAATCTTATCCGACGCATCACGTGCAAATCCTATTTCATGGGTAACGACAATCATAGTTCTACCCTCTTCCCCAAGTCTACGCATTACACGCAGCACTTCACCAACAAGTTCAGGGTCGAGTGCAGAGGTTGGTTCGTCGAAGAGCATGATCTTGGGCTCCATTGCGAGGACACGAGCTATCGCTGTACGTTGTTGCTGCCCACCTGAGATATGCGCTGGATAGTAATCTCGGCGTTCGTGCATACCGACTTTTTCTAGTACATGTTCTGCTTTTTCTATGGCTTCTTTCTTTCTGATTCCCAAAACATAAACCAGGGCTTCGGTAACATTCTCAAGGACAGTCATGTGCTCCCAGAGGTTAAAGTTCTGAAAGACCATGCCAACTTGTGATCTAATTCGGACTACTTGCTTTAGGTCAGCGGGTACGCGAACACCTCGTTTATCGAAAGACATTCTTATAGTTTCGCCATGTACAGTAACAGTAC
Organism: Acidiferrobacteraceae bacterium; assembly: GCA_002724185.1. Lineage (GTDB taxonomy): Bacteria > Pseudomonadota > Gammaproteobacteria > Arenicellales > UBA868 > CAJXWH01. Next base: position 94,192 of record PBOB01000045.1, read on the forward strand.
CCGCATTGGGAGTTTCGAGAAGATTAATACATCTTAGGAATGTACTTTTTCCAGAGCCAGATGAGCCGAGCATAGAAATAACATCTCCAGTTTTTGCTAGAAGTGAAATTCCTCGGATCACTTCAACATCTCCGAAGCTCTTATGAAGATCTTCAACTGCAAGTGCTGGCATGACGGATTGACTATTCTTCAATTGATGGCCTCTCATATTTAGGACTCATTCGGTTTGTTAGTCTGCTGCTAGATAGGCAGCGAGAGTCTAATTGTTAGTCTATACGCTGATATTTTGATCATCATCTATGGTGGTCAATGTCCTTTCTAGCATAGATAGAAAGATGCCAACGGAGATTATAAGTGCTATACCGAGCCATGCCCATATGTCTGGAAGGTCTCCAAACAACCAAAACCCAAGAATGACTTGCATAATGATTTCGGCATAGCGATATGGCGCCAATAGGGAAGCATCTGCATCTTGGAAGGCCCGGATGAGTAAGAGATGACCAATTGCTCCAGTTAAACCTATTGTGGCCATGAGAAGTAGGTCAAATAATCTAGGTGTTACCCACACAAATGGCATTGCGATCGACATAAGAACGAATCCACCAACTGATTGATAGAGCAGGGTAGTTAACGGTGCAGAATGTTCTGACAAGAAACGAGTAGACAACAGATATAGCGCAAAAAATGCGGATGCGGCGAGCGCAGATAGGCTCGCCCAGTGAAATTCTTCAAAGCCCGGCCTTACAATAATCAGGACACCTACCAAGCCCAGCCCACTAGCTAGCCAGCGGCTTACCGACACTTTTTCTTTAAGGATTACAGAAGAGAGTCCAACGACAATTACCGCATCAAAAAAAATTAAAGCGGTTGCATCAGCAAGTGGAATATATTTTATTGCTCCAAAAAAGCACAACGTCGCTGCAAGTAGGAATAAACCTCGACTAATTTGCCAGAAGGGTTTTTCAGTCGAAAAGACACCCCATTTTTCTCGATAGAATACAAGTGGGGCAATTATTATAAAGTGAAAGAAAAAACGACCCCACACGATCTGCAATATTGGAAAGCGGCTACTTAACGATTTTGCGATGGCATCCATAAATGGGACTATCAACATAGCAGCAATCATGAGACCGATTGCTAACGTCGTTTTTGATTGTATTGTTTTGAGCACAATTATCCCTAGACTTTGAGCTGTACTCCTCAGGGGTTATCATAGCCTACTACTTAATTGGGCGCATAAACTATGGCGGCACGTGCTTATGTCTAACCAACTAATATGTTGGAAGTGTGGTCAAGATGCATCTGAGCACCCTCAACCACTATCGACTTATGCAGAATGTTCTACATGTGGGACATATCTACATTGTTGTCGGACATGTAGTCACTGGAATCCAAAGCTTAGGATTACTTGTGAGGAGACACGAGCAGAAGAAGTCAAGGATCGTGAAGCCGCGAATTTCTGTCAATGGTTTACACCAACGCCTAAAGTCCAGAAGCCTCAAACCGTAGATTCTGAAACTCAATCCGCGAGAGATCAACTCAATAAACTATTCTCAAATGACAGTTCTGAACGTAACGTTTCAAATTCTGAAACCAATACGCACGAGGAACTTGAGCAGTTGTTTAGTGGGACATCGAGTAAAGATAAATCCAATAACTCCGCTACTTAAAATCATTAAGGTGACCAATTTGCTCGCCATTTTTTAAAAAGTTACCGGGGGCTAGCCATTTTTCAAAGGCGTTTTTCATTTGAGGCCATTCGCAATCAAGAATTGAGTACCATGCGGTATCTCGATTTCGATTCTTGTAAATTGTCGCTTGACGGAACAGTCCTTCAAAAGTCATGCCTAGTCGCACAGCAGCTTTGCGAGATCTTTCATTTAAAGCATCACATTTCCATTCATATCGGCGATATCCAAGATCGTCGAAAGCGTGTTTCATCATAAGGTACATCACTTCTGTTCCAGCACGCGATTGTTGTAGTTTAGGTCCGTAGTTAATGTGTCCGACTTCTATAACTCCAGAACTCTGGTTGATTCTAAGGTAGCTAGCAACGCCGAGTGCTCTATTGGTATGTGGATCAATGATGGCATGAAATAGCGGGTCAGATCCAAGACAATTCTTTTTGATCCAGTTTTTGAAATCTTCAACGTTTTCAAATGGTCCATATGGTAGATAAGTCCAAAGCGCAGCATTCGTATCTTCAGAAAATTCCTCAAACAGTGAGTTGCCATGGATTTCACCATTAAGAGGTTCAAGACGACACCAGGAGCCGAAGATTGGTGTTCGGGTTGGGGTACCAGCTGGTTTCCAATTTTCTATCGGAAAGCCGACAGGAAACTTACTTCGATATGAACGCGGCTCTATCATTCTATGAAAGTTAAATCATAGATGTGAATATATAAATAAGTCATTGGGTATCAAACAGCATCCGAGCCTACAAACTATCAGTGACCACTAATCGCAGCATGCAAAGGCTTTGTGTCCTCAAAGGTTTTTTTTTGTTCAGAAGTTGCTTCGATTTGATACTGTTCCTTCCATTCATCAAAAGCCATACCGTATACAATCTCACGTGCTTGGTCGTAATTTACAGAAACTCCTCTTTCTTTGGCAGCTGACAAATACCACTTAGAAAGGCAATTTCGGCAGAAGCCAGCGAGATTCATCAGGTCTATGTTTTGAACATCTGTACGCCGCTGAAGGTGTTCTACTAGACCGCGGAAAGCGGCCGCTTCGAGTTCAATAGTATTGTTGTCGTTCATAAAGATCTCCGAAATTAAGCGCCCAAGAACATATTTGAATGGTGTTAGCGCCTGATGTCAAAAGTTACATTTCCTAATGATATAGTGATTAGCGAGTGAATCAGACGATTGCATATATTATTGACTAAATCCATGGTTAGTCGAATCATCTTTCGAAGGATTCACGTTGAGCTGCGGAGCTCAACGGTACTAGGTAATTGAGTGGATTTGGCAGTATTTCAGCGCGAGCATCTGCTAAGCTTTTTTGTCCCGTGTAGCTAACTGATGATCGCAAATGGCCGCGAATTCGGTGGAGAATATCAGTAACACTGCCTTTATATGGCACCTGTATTTCTTGTCCTTCTGGAGGAGTATCGAGTGCTAAATCGGTTTCATCTTCAGATGTAGCATAAAGTGATTCAAGAACAGCCTCTGGAGAAGTCATACCTCGGTACGTCTTCTTTTTGGTATGGGTAGCGGGATCTTCTATAACCCTTCCGGGAGATTCATCTGTACCAGATAGAGCACTGCCGAGCATCACGGTGTCGGCGCCACAGGCAAGCGCTAGAAAGATGTCTTTGTCATGTTTCACGCCTCCATCTGCCATTATTGAAATGTCATTACCCACTGCACACCAAACCTCACGAATAGCTTGTAATTGGGGTACACCAGCAGCAGTTTCCAGTCTCGTGCGACAACCGCGTCCTGGGCCAACGCCAACCTTCACACCATCCGCCCCGACATCACGTATAAATTGCGCGCCTTCTCCAGTGGCGACGTTGCCGGCGACAATAGGGAGCTGAGGATGCCTAATTTTTATGGCCTCTATAGCTTTTTCTAGAACTGAGGAATGGCCATGTGCTATGTCCATAAAGAAGCAATCAACCCCTGCGAGGGCCAGTTGATCGGCTCGCTCAAGATAATCACCGGTACAACCTATAGCGGCACTGACTAGTAAATGCCCCTTTGAGTCTTTGCTTGCATATCGAAGCTCTCGAAGAAATCGAAGATCTTTTCGAGTTACTAAGCCTTGAATTTGTCTGCTTGCATTAACTAGTGGTAAGCGTTCGATTCTCCCCTGAAACATTATGCGATCAGCTTCATCGACACTGACTGGTTGACACGCTGTTTTTAGTTTACTGAATTCAGTCATAAATTCTTTAACAGGGTATTGGTCAAAATCTTCCTGCCACGGTATATCTCTGCGTGTAAGCACCCCAGCTAGTACATTGCTACCTGGAGTGGTCTCAATAAGTATGCCGTTGATATTGTGTCTTCGTGAGAAGGCGCGTGCTTCTCCTATCGTGGCACATAATGGCAGACAGAGTGGATTTTCGATTATTGCGCTGTGACTTCGTTTAACTGACTCAACTGTTTCGGACTGTTTATCTATTGCTTGACCACGATGAATTACACCAAGACCACCCTCCAAAGCCATTGTCTCAGCCATTCTTTTACCCGTTACGCTATCCATATTGGACGAGATAATTGGTAATTCAAGAGAAATTCCTGACGTGAGGGTTGAAGTTAAGGAAATGAGTACCCTGCTGTTGACTATTCCTTTTTGTGGACGAAAAAGAAAATCATCAAATGTTTTTCCTACCCACATTGATTCAAGAATTGATTGATTCATTTTTCTCGTTTTAGCCATCAGACCTCGGTTGTTATCAATTGATGTTGCCAGACTAATATAATGCGCAGCTACATTATTGCTCAATAGTTATTTTCAATAGTCTGATTTGATGCAACGTTAATCTACATTGCCACTCTTACTGCGAGGGCTACGAGTACAACTCCAAAAATACGTTCTAAGCCACGTGAGTGTCGGCGAAGGCGAGGTAAAATTGAGGAATGAGATAGCAATAAAGCGACTATAGCGTACCAAAGAGTGTCAATAACGCCAGCGGTTGTAGCCATTACAAGCTTCTCCATCCATCCAGCCTCGGGCCGCACAAACTGACTAAATAAGGCCAAGAAAAACAATGCAATTTTTGGGTTGGTTATTGAAATTAAGAAACCGTCTCGAAAAGGTGAAGTCATTGAAGTTGCATCCGAATCGATGTTTATTGTTTCAGCAGTTTCTGATCGCGCTATAAGATATCGAAAACCCAGAAAAAACAAGAAGATTGCGCCAGTCCACCGTATTCCATCGAATAGTCCAGGGTTACTGACAATCAATAAGCCAATCCCTGTTGCGGTTAGCAAAGCCCAGAGAATAATTCCAAGACCATGCGAGATAGCCGTAACAAAGCCATCCATACGACCGCCGATTAAGGTGTTGCGTATTACTACTGCAAGGCTCGGTCCGGGAGATATTGCGCCAAGGATACAAATCGTGACTAGTGGCAGCCAAAGATGGAGAGGCATATTATTTGTGATACTTGCCTGTAGCTAGGTTTAGCTATCAACTATCAACTATCAAATTGAAGCTTGCATATGGCCACCATCTACGACGATGGTACTACCGGTCATGTAAGAGGAAGCATCAGAAGCGAGCAGCAAAAGAGTTCCTGATAATTCTTCCGGCTTCCCAATTCGACGTTGAGGAATATTTTTAATAAGCGCGTCGCGAGATTCACTTTTTGTTGTAAAAAAATCGTTATTCATCTCAGTTAAAAAGTAGCCTGGAGCAATCGCATTGACTCGGATTTGATGTTTGGCCCACTCTAGCGCCAGGCTTTTGGTAAGTTGCACTAAAGCCGCTTTAGAGGCTGCATAGGGACTCACCCCTTTTGCGACGCGATACGCTAGAATTGAAGCGATATTTATAATGACCCCAGAGCGCTCAGCGGCGACGAGTCGTTTGGCGGTTTGCTGTGCTACAGTCCAAGCCCCTTTTAGATTGGTGTTAATCACCGCATCCCAATCGGCTTCTGTCACATCAAGAGCATTTTGCCCTATTGCCACACCAGCGTTGTTAACTAATAAATCTACTGTGCCAAGCTCACTTTCGATTTGATTGAGACTGCTATCAACGGACTCTGGAATCGATACATCCATTTCGAAGACTCCGGTACGGCCGCCGCGCATTTTAATATTTTCTGCAACATTTAAAAGTCGATCGTGTCGTCGTGCTCCTAATGCAACCACAGCGCCAGCATCAGCCAGTATGGTAGCGAAATGAGCACCCAATCCACTCGATGCTCCGGTGACTAAGGCAATGCGCCCATCTAGTCGGAATAGCGAATTCATAGGCTGGTAGTTTTCGGCCCCACGGACACGTTAGCCCCCTTAAAGCCACCAGTGTAACGTAAGAAGTCTAGTACTAGCTAATGTTTTTTATTGCTTAGAGTCCTAGGCGGTTTTAAGGTCGGCAAGCTCAATCCCACCAATGAGTGGGTTAAGAGTTAGCGATAAATTCCTTTGAGCCCTAGGATTTCATAGATGGCCTGGGAGCGAGGTCGATCTTTGTTTTCTCCTGTGAGCTACTGCGGGTGAATCGTGCCAACAAAAAAGGACATTTGGCCGATAGCCATGCTGAATCTTAAATGCGTTGCAAAACCGATAAACAAAGCTCAACATAAGCTATACCTCGCACTCTTTAATCGACGTTGTTTGTTGACGACGGGAGATTTTCTTGAGAGATTTAGAAGTTCGGATTTTAAAAGGACCAATTTCCCATGTTTTGTATGGATGCTGTTGATGCTTAGACTAAGTCCAGGTGATCGCTGCATGTCAGAGTGGTAGATTCAAAATAGCTACGTACATCTTCGGACGGTAAATTTAATGGCATTACTGTGGTCTTGTTGCGAAAAAGATATTCTTTACCAGGTTAGAAGTGCGGGTTCTAGTATACGACTTTATACTGACGGCGTACTGCACAGCCAGTTCAACCCCAAACAAGTTTTGACCGGAAGCATTTGGGATCTGTTATGGCTTCCACTATTCTTTTCGCCTGAGCCTCAAGTGGAACGAATACTGGTTTTAGGTACTGGTGCCGGAGCAGTAATCCGTCAACTACATATCTTGTTCGAGCCAAAGCAAATCGTCGCAATTGATAACAATCCTATTCATATAAAGATTGCACGGGAATATTTTGGAGTTGAAAAGGAAATGGCGTCTTTGCATTTGGCTGATGCCACGGAATTTCTTCCTCGTTACCGTGGAACTCGATTTGATCTTATTATCGATGATCTATTTGTGTCAGGAGGCAATATTGCACGCCGAGCTGTTCCGTGCGGAGAAGCCTGGCTAAAGCAACTAGTCCGTCAGTTGCGAACAGACGGGATTTTGTGCATTAATTTTGCGGATCGCGAGGAATTTCAATTAGCACCATTTTTCTCATTGGTTGGGCAAGACCACCGTTTCGCCAATGCTTTTGAGCTAAGTTGCCCCAAAATCGAGAATATCGTGCTCGCACTTGTTTCAACGGCGACAGACGCTGCGTCTTTAAGGGCACATTTACAGGGTACACCAGTATTATCGGGAATGCTGGCACGTGGGGCCCTGACTTACAGAGTAAGACCAATATAATCTATATTTGTGACATGATTCTTTTTAGTGGTTACGTAGTCGATAGACGGGTACACTGCTCAGTTATGTAGATCGGCATCAAAATAACGTAAGACTTAATGTGATTAGTTTGGACTATGACTTGATGAAATCAAAACACGCTCTTTTTTGTGATTATTTCTTGAAGCACCTGTATGTGTTTCTATCTGTGGGTTTTATTCTGCTACTGCCTTTACAGATAGATGCTGATGATGAAATTCCCCAATTAGTATTGGAATCAGCGTCTGAGCTAATCCCTGGTTTGATGCCTGAAAAGATAGAAGCAACGCCTATTAAGGAGTTGTATTTGGTTTCTTTCGGGTCACAGATAATTTATATCTCAACAGATGGACGTTACGTAGTTGCGGGAGATATGATTGATACTAAGTCAGGTCGCAATCTCGCAGAAGAGGTTAGGAGCTTAACCCGGAGGAAGCTCATTGATGATTTAAGCGAGTCAGGGATGGTTGTTTTCACGCCAGAGGCTGTTCGCAGCACTATTACAGTATTCACTGATATAACGTGTCCTTATTGCGTGAAGCTTCATAATGAGATAGAAGAATTACTCAAGGGGGGTGTCAAAGTTCGGTATCTTGGATATCCAAGAGCCGGCCTATCGTCTTCTGCAAACGATATCCTAGTTTCGGTGTGGTGCTCCACTGATCGAGGACAGGCTATGACCAACGCTAAGGCTGGAAAGCGTATAGAGGAGCTAATTTGTGAGACGCCGATAGCTGCACACATGTTGACTGCAGAAAAAATGGGAGTTCGAGGAACACCTACAATTGTTCTGCAAAATGGAGAACTGATACCAGGTTATGTTCCATCGTCCGAGCTCATAGCACGCTCAAATGGTGTCGCCGATTCAGGTGGTTGAGATACTCCCGGTGCGGTGGAATTATCGGATATTTGTTATTGGTTGCTTGCGAGCATATTTGTTAGTTTGTCTTTCCAGTTCACTAGCAGAGGCTGCTTCACTGAATTCTAGTTTTCGGACTGTGCTTGGCGATAATGAAGCTCAGCCATTTCAACTAGAAAATATTGTGGGTGATGTTAGATCATTGACAGATTACCGTGGCTATTCGCTGATAGTTAATTTTTGGGCTACTTGGTGTAGTCCTTGTCTCGACGAGTTTCCAGCGTTGCAGGCATTCGTATCAGAGTTCGCTGATAGTGGCATAAAGCTGGTCGCAATTAATGTTGGTGAAGATGTTGTTACCATAGAAAAATTCTTGCAAAGTCTTGAAGGTACCGTGGAATTTGAGATATTGATGGATCCTAATATGCGAGTTGTTGAGGCGTGGTCAGTCAAAGGCATACCAACCACTTATCTTATTAATAGAAAAGGTTTTTTAGTGGATGTAGCAGAAGGAGGTGTTGATTTCGGCAATCCTGAAATTAAATCTAGAATTCGTAAGGCGCTAGACATCTATTGAGATTAGTATATACGCCTATTACGTCTATGATTAATATATTATGTCCTTCGGCAGATATTTTGCTCCATTAGTTGTATTTCTAGGGTTAGTGGTTTTGCTGGTTGCGGGGCTCAGGCTTGATCCAAGAGAAATTCCGTCACCGCTAATTGGCCAGCAGGCTCCTGATTTTCTGCTTCCCCGACTGATGTCAAGCAGTTTTGAGGTCTCAACGTCAGAACTTCTAGGAGAGGTTTGGGTTTTGAATGTTTGGGCGTCTTGGTGCGCGGCGTGCAGGGAAGAACATCAGGTTTTGCACAATCTTGTTCAGGCAGTTCCAATAAGTTTGGTTGGTCTCAACTATAAAGACGAAAAACTTTCTGCAATATCTTGGTTAAAGAAATTCGGTAATCCTTATAATCAGATTGCTGTTGATGCGGATGGCATGGTTGGCATTGATTGGGGTGTCTACGGTGTCCCCGAGACATTTGTGATCGACGCGTCTGGAGTTGTTCGTTACAAGCACATTGGGCCTCTCAGCGATGCTGTCTTGCGCAAAGAGGTATTACCATTACTTCAAAGATTGCTGTAAAAAGCCGGCAAGGGCGACCATTTTCACCTTGAGAGCTTGAAGCGGTTTTGCTACACAATTTTTCGAAGATCATACTCAAGTATTCCTTCAGCCCCCTCTGCTCTGAGTTGGGGGATAAGGTCTCGGACTAGATGACCGTCGACAACAGTTTCTAAGGCTACCCATCCTGTGTCCGATAATTGGCTAACAGTGGGGGCATGCAAACTTGGCAACAAGTCGATAATAGAGTCCAATCTTGTGTGCGGGGCATTCATTTTGAGTGCCACTTTACGTCTTGCCTGTAGTGAAGCTTTGAGTAGTAGCGCAATTTGCTCAATTTTCGTTTTCTTCCATGGGTCGGTTAGCGCTTTCTTATTGCTAATTAGTCGGGTATGGGTTTCAAGCAAATCGCAGACTATTCGTAGCCCGTGAGCCCGAATTGTGCTCCCGGTCTCAGTGATTTCAACGACAGCATCAACAAGACCTTCTACGGCTTTAGCCTCAGTAGCGCCCCAGGAAAATTCAACTTGGCATTCAATGTCACGTTCGGCCAAATAGCGACGGGTAAAACTAACCAATTCAGTAGCAATTGTCTTGCCTTGAAGGTCCTCTATTTTATCGATAGGGGAATTTTCGGGCACCACCAGCACCCAACGACATGGATTGTCGGAACTTTTTGAATACAGCAGATCGCATACCTCTTCCACTGCAATTCCACTTTCCATAATCCAGTCAAGCCCGGTTAATCCAAGATCAAGACTTCCCTGACCTACATATAGTGGCATTTCCTGCGAGCGAACTAGTGCGCAAGAGATCTCAGGATCATTTATTCTGGGGAAATAGTTACGGGATTGCGAGCGAATATCCCAGCCCGCCTGCCTAAATAAGCTGATAGTGGCTTCTTCCAAGCTTCCTTTGGGAATTCCAAGTTTTAGCTGATTTTTCATTTTGCTATATTGCCAAGGTCTAACTTATTGTCGTTTTTATAGTCATGTAGAGGGTCTAATTATCGCATAAGCTTCGCACGAGGTCGTGCCCATTAAGATCATTGGCATTATCTAGAATTTAAGCTGTAGCAGATTCCGATCGATTTGTATTCGCTGGATAAGGTGGGAACTATTTATTTTCGGAGATAAGGTTGAATGCAGACAAGCGTTTCTATTGCGGAAGATATGCTACACAAATTGACTATAGGTCATATTTTGATGCGAGTATTATTACCTCATTCTGAAATCCAAAGATTATGAGCGCCATTAACAAGGTGCCACGACTTTGGTATCTTGGTGTTCTACCGTGTTGCTAATTGAAGCACGTAAACAATTGATCTGAAAGTGTGAATGCGTTAAGTACGCCTTGCTCAGACTCGTATGCTAAGGAAGGATTTATACACACGGATTGAATGTGCAGAAGCGTTCGATGGCGATGTTTTTGTTGATAAACTTAACTGGGATCCAGAAGCATCTAACTCTTTGAATAAAAAAGGTTAAATTAACTGCCTAAGAAATAGGCAATCAACAATATACTACCAAATGGTCCGGCCACATAACAAATCTCAAAGTTTTATGCACAAAGTTATCCACAGGTTGCTGTGGGAAACTCGGAACCTCTTTTACTGTCAATATGTTATCGCTACTCGTTACGAAACGACTCTCGTCTTTTCTTGTAAATTTAACTTATGTGAAGTGAAAGACCATGACGACTGACAAGCTTAATACCGTTGTTCAAGTTGCCGTGCCGATTCGATTGCGAAAAGTTTTGGACTATCAGCTGCCTGAGGGGTATTCGTCATTGGCCGAAGGCACTAGAGTTCGCATCACTGTGAAGTTACGAGAAATGACAGGTATCGTAGTAGGTTCCAAGAAGTCAGAACTACCTGAGGAGGGGCTCATAAGGGTTGTCAGGGTTTTGGACGAATCGCCATGCATACCGCCATCATTGCTAAAACTTTTGAGATGGTCTTCATCATACTACCACCACCCGCTCGGAGAGGTCATACAGACAGCTTTACCAAGTATTCTGCGGGGCGATAGCAAGATCAAGCCAGATCTGCCGTTTAGATATTATCTGACGTCTAATGGTGCCGAAGCTCTAAATGGCATCCCAAAGAATGCCACCAATCAGCGCTTGTTACTTACTGAGCTTTCTAAAGCAAGTCCAGATGGCCTTTCCTCGAGCACTTTATCTAAGTTGGCCCCATCTTCGTCTACCAAATTACTGCGTGATCGTGGGTGGATTAACGTTCGGGAAGATTCAAGGGATTTTCTGTACGTTGGGCAAGAGCAAGATAGTGCTGCGATAGCTTTGAATCAGTCACAGCGAAGCGCTGTTTCGGAGATAAGTGTCGCTTTGCAAAGATATCAGCCATTCTTGCTCCAGGGTGTTACTGGGAGTGGTAAAACTGAAATTTACCTGGAGTTGGCCACGAGGGTTATCAAAACAGGGTGTCAAGTGCTCTTGTTGGTGCCAGAGATTGCTCTCACACCGCAATTGATTGGGCGCTTTAAAAGAGGGCTTAATGGCAAGATCGCAGTTTTGCACTCCCGGCTTAGTAATAAGGACAGGCATATTGCTTGGTGGGCAGCTCGAGAGGGGATAGCGGACGTAATACTGGGTACTAGATCTGCAGTTTTTGTACCATTGGCTCGCCCAGGGATGTACATAGTCGATGAAGAGCATGACTCGGCCTATAAGCAGCAGGAAGGATTTCGCTATAACGCTCGTGATTTAATTGTAAAGCGTGCTCAGCAGGATGACATTCCAGCTGTGCTCGGCTCGGCCACCCCGTCTTTGGAATCAATGCAAAATGCAAAGATTGGACGCTACGGCCATCTAGTCCTGCGAGATCGTGCTCGGGGAGCTATGATGCCGAAGATCAGTTTATTGAATGTGAAACAGTTACCACTTACATTTGGTATTTCTTCGCCTGTTCTTGAGGCTTTACGCCTCAGACTAGATCGTGGCGAACAGAGTATCGTTTATATCAATCGCAGGGGTTTTGCACCTATTTTATGGTGTCCTAAATGCAACTGGCGCGCCCGTTGTTCTCGTTGTGATGTATATCTGACGCTACATCGGCCAAGCAATCAGTTGAGATGTCACCACTGCGGTGCATCGAATAAACCATCCGAAAATTGCCCCGATTGCAAGCATATCTCGTTAAAAGCAGTTGGCCAGGGCACCCAAAGAGTCGAGGAAACGCTGCAGAAATATCTTCCATCTGCTCGAATTGTGCGGTTTGACAGCGATAGTATTGGGAAAGCAAATGTTTTAGCAGAACGCCTAGCTCAGGTTTTAGAGGGAAATGTCGATATTTTGGTAGGGACTCAACTGTTGGCCAAAGGCCACAATTTTCCAGCTGTTACTCTAGTCTGTATCGTTGACGCGGATAGCGGTCTCTACAGTTTTGATTTTCGTGCCGTCGAAAGGCTATATCAGACGCTAACCCAAGTCGCTGGCCGAGCTGGCCGAGCTAGTCGCTCTGGCCAGGTGCTTGTGCAGACTCAATATCCGGAAAATTCAGCGTTTTCACGACTTATGGAAAATGATTTTTCTGGATTTGTGGATTTTGAACTAAAGCAGCGGCAATTGGCGAACTGTCCGCCATTTGTCCGGTTTGTACTACTCCGTGCGGAATCGGTCTCCTCTGATTCATCGATAAGATTCGTGACTGCCGCTGCACAATTAGGCCAGCAGATACTCCGAAAACAATCATCGTCGATTCGACTTATGGATCCAGTGCCTTCACCAATGGAACGACGATCTGGAAGATACAGAGCCCAGTTGTTAGTTACCGGCTGCGTTGAAACTGCATTACATCGTTTTCTTGATAATTGGCTAAATGAGCTTGATAAGCTTGAGATAGGTCGCCGGGTACGTTGGTCTCTCGACGTTGATCCACTCGATATTTATTAGAAATTGGTAATAATTTAAAGACTTAGGCTGTTCTAGGGGGCTTACTTAGGGTCGATGTGGTTGCGAGATATATGCCGAGGACTGAAATTCATGCAATCTGCTTATAGCGCGCCGAAAGCCTTGATCCATCTTGTCTCCGTCATAGAGCTCTTCAGGCCGGCTCGCTGCTGATACTATCAAATTGACCCGATGATCATAGAGTTCATCGATAAGTTCAACGAAGCGCCTAGTCTCATCATCATTGTGCGATCTTAAAATAGGGATATTAGTTAGAATGACCGTGTGATAAATCGACGAAATCGCAGCAAAGTCAACTTTTGAGTAGTAGCCTGCACAGATAACTTCAAAATCAAACCAAACAATACCAGATCCTTTACCTCTCACACTGACTAATCTTCCGTTAATAGGTATTGTTGTTTCGAGGGCTCCAGATTCGCCGGAAATGTCCCAAAATAACTTAGCGATCTGATTTTCCACGACGCAATCATGGGGCACTAGGTATACACCTGCCCCATCATTTTTGGCAATACGGTGATCACGCCCCCCCGATAGTTGTAAAACCAACATATTATTTTTTATTAATTCTATCGCTGGGGTGAAGCGCTGTCGGTGAAGGCCGTCTTGGTACAGTTCGTCAGGAGCCGTATTTGAGGTGATAACCATGATAACGTTATTCTTATTCAGAGCAGAAAGAAGGCGCTCGAAAATAACTGCATCCCCGATATCATTAATGGATAATTCATCTAGGCACAGAATGCGAAAATTTTTAGCAAGGGAGAGAGCAATTTCTTCCACTTTGTTGGTTTTTTGGTCGGGTTCTTTAAGCCGATCATGTATTCCGATCATAAACCTATGAAAATGCACACGTTTTTTTCCTTCAAATGGCAACGATTCGTATAGTAGGTCCATTAAGTAGGTTTTTCCACGCCCTACACTGCCCCAAAGGTAGATGCTATTAATCTTTGTTTCTCTGGATTTAAGGGGGTGCGACCATCTTTGCCAGACTGATGCTGGCCTATGATTTTTATGGGCGTCTAAGAGATACCAGTAGAGCTGGTCTAGCTGCGGTAAAATCGCACTCTGGTACGGGTCGTCAAAAAAATTCCGAGTTTCGAGGTTTCGACGATGGGTAAGAGAGGGTAATTGGCTCACAGTGGGAGGTTAACAGGGTTCAGCCCGATCGGACAGGCGCCGGTGATTGGTCGCTCGATGAGGTTTTACCAAAATGTGATAAGTAGCAGCTTTGTGGCTTAATTAGTAGCCGTCCGGTAGTAAGATATTCGGCATCACGCTTTTCTCAAAGTTGCGATTTCTGGATTAACATAATAGCTGGGTAGCAATATGAGTACGAGTGAAAAGAAGGCGCTGGATAACTTACCTCTGATAAAGCGCAAGAGAACGGTAGCTACAAGCCGACTTTTTAAGATTCAAGAACTGGATCTGCAGTTTTCTAATGGCCATGAGGCGAAATTTGAGAGATTGACAGGCGGCATCCTTCATCCGGGCGAAACTAGTGGCGTGTTAGTTGTCCCGGTGACTTCAGATGATGAGATATTGCTTATTCGCGAATATGCTGCTGGTTTGGAGCGTTATGAACTTGGGTTTGTTAGAGGGAGGATTGAGGAAGATGAGTTACCTCAATCCGCAGCGGCGAGAGAGATGCAGGAGGAGATTGGCTTGAATGCGAGGGAATTTTGTCACTTAGCGACCATTTCGTTGGCCCCCGCATACTCTCAGCACCGCACCTATATTTATTCTGCTTCTGATTTGTATGAAAGCCACCTGGAAGGCGATGAACCCGAGCCTATTGAGCAACTTACTTGGAAGCTTAGTGATATAGATCAATTGCGGCGACGGGATGACTTTACGGCTGCTACATCTGTTTTAGCAACTTATTTGGTTTGCCAGGAATTTTCTGCTACAGATGGCTGAAAACGACTTTCTTCTCAACATTGTTGATGTTGCAAAGCAAGCGGGTCTTGAAATTATGCGGATTTATGAATCCAAGCATGACTACAAAGTAGAGTACAAAGATGACGGCTCTCCGGTAACGATTGCCGATATGTTGGCCCACGAACTAATCTGCGAGCATCTAGCCAAACTTACCCCCAATATCCCTATTCTTTCTGAAGAGTTTCTGGCTGGAGATCCGGCCCACCGATTAATATCTGAGAAGATATGGTTGGTAGATCCGCTAGACGGCACTAAAGAGTTCATGAGTAGGAATGGTGAATTTACAGTCAATATTGCTCTTATCGACAGAGGCGCTCCCACAATTGGGGTTGTTCACGCGCCAGCTTTAGGGCTCATGTATTTTGCTGCACAGAAATTTGGCGCCTGGCGGCAAGCAAACGAAGAATCTCCCAAGACAATTCGCACTAAGAGTTATGATGGAGGTAGGGTTCGGATGGCGACTAGTCGATCTCATTCTGGGCAGCGAATAAAACTTTTTCAATCATGGATCGAAGGACAAACCGGCTCGGAAGTTAGGTGTACGCCTATGGGCAGCTCTTTAAAGATCTGTCTAGTCGCCGAAGGAAGATTAGACATCTATCCACGGTTGGGGTCGACCTCAGAGTGGGATACAGCAGCAGCCCATTGCGTTCTTAACGAGGCCGGTGGCGCCATTATTGACTCTGACGGAAATGCACTTGTTTACAATAAGGCTCAAATATTAAATCCATGGTTTTTTGCTATTGGGGATGAGTCTCACAATTGGCTGGAGAAATACAGTCAAGCAAAAGCCTAATCGAAATCATTAAGCTCAGCTATAATTGCAACTGACAGGGCGCTTTGGTAACACATTTCAAAACAATATGCTTGCGTTTACAAAGATGCAGTCCCTTGGCAACGATTTTATTCTTGTTGATGGTATCCGCCTGCCCTTTGAGCTAGATAAGGGTCAAATACGCTATATTGCCGATCGTCACCTGGGGATTGGATGTGATCAGGTTCTCGTTGCAGAACTAACAGATAGCAACGCTGATTTTGCAATGCGGGTTTTCAATGCTGATGGTACTGAGGCCGAACAGTGTGGCAATGGGGCTAGATGTTTCGCTAGATTTCTGCATGAAGAAGGCTTGAGTGATAAGAGAAGGTTGTCGGTTGCGCTTAGGAGACATGCGATTAACCTAGAGGTAGAGGATGATTGGCAGGTAGTTGTAGAAATGGGAGAACCAATTTTCGATCCATCAGAAATTCCCTTTGAGTCGGACCACCAGACAGCGGCATATGAGCTGGAAGTCTCTAATGAAGTCTATGAGGTGCATGTTGTTTCAATGGGTAATCCACACGCTGTGGTTCTGGTTAATGATATTGATTCAGTTGATGTTGATTCACTGGGTGCTGCTATCGGGCGGCATGCGCGGTTCCCACAAGGTGCCAACGTCGGCTTTGTTTCGCTTAATACTCGAAATAAGCTTCGCCTAAGGGTATGGGAGCGCGGTGTAGGAGAGACTTTGGCATGTGGAAGTGGAGCGTGTGCTGCAGTAGTTTCCTGCCATCGGGTAGGAGAAGTTGATGATCAAGTTCTGGTAGAACTACCAGGGGGTGTACTGGATGTACGATGGCCTGGACAAGGGTCCGTTTTTTTAAAAGGATCAGCAATCACTGTTTTCCGAGGAGAGATAAACCTCGCGCTGGTCTAGGCATAACGGTTCAAAGATGAAGGATTTAGACGCTACAAAAGATCGACATGTTACATCTTTCTTAGAGCATCTAGCGAAAGAGCGTCGGCTGTCTAGTCATACCGTCGTTGGCTATGGAAGGGATTTAGATAAGCTGATAGTTTTTGTTTCAGGGCGTGGACTGAATAGCTTATTAACTATAGGACCTACGGATGCTAGGTCGTTCGCTGCAGATCTTCATCGTTATAGCAATCTTAAGACTCATTCAATACGTAGAGCTTTGTCTGCTGCTCGGAGTTTTTATAGGTATTTGATGCGGGAAGGTGTGGTTAAAAGCAATCCTTTTAATGGCCTTCAAGCGCCTCGTGGTAGTGATCGGAAGTTACCGGCAACGTTAAGTGTCGATGAGGCGACGCAATTGGTGTCTATTAAACCGAGGAATGATCTTGAATATCGAGATTGGGCTCTTTTGGAATTGCTTTATTCTTCAGGGTTGCGACTCTCAGAACTATCTGGGCTCAACATTGGCGACGTCGATATGGAACAGCGTGCAGCTCACATTAAGGGTAAACGAGGTAAAGAGCGAATACTGCCAATCGGGCGCCATGCGCATGATGCTTTGCAGGCTTGGCAAAATCGGCGTACAGAGTTTGCTGTTGAAGGGGAGCGCGCCTTATTTGTTAGTAGAAATGGGCGAAGGCTCGGCTCTAGGGATATTCAGCGTAGAGTCCAAATTTGGGCCAAGCGGCAAGGCCTTAGGCAGAGTGTACATCCGCATATGCTTCGGCATTCATTTGCCAGCCACCTGCTTGAATCTAGTGGTGATCTACGCGCTGTTCAAGAACTGCTAGGGCACGCAGATGTTTCTACTACCCAGATCTATACCCACCTTGATTTTCAGCATCTGGCGGAAGTCTACGACAAGGCACACCCCCGGGCTCAAAAACAAACCGATTGATCGGGATCATTGTTCTGATGCTATTTTTTAATTCATACAGAGATTTCCTTGGTAAAATTTCATTCTGAGATCTCTTTTCATCGCCGCAAATGGCAATTTTTAAATGCCAAAAAATGCCATGTTAGAATCTCATAATGCTTCGTGCTTTCGGATGGCATATCCGACAGAATCTACTTAACTAATTGCAGGAGTCCGCTCGATGTCTTCTTATGCGTATATACCTATCATACTTGGCGCTCTAGGTTTGCTAGCAGCATTAATTGTTTACCGAATAGTATTGTCTCATCCAGAGGGTACGGGGAAAGTCGTTGCAATAGGCGATAAAATCCACCGAGGCGCTCTAGTCTTTATGCGCCGAGAATATCTATATCTGCTAATTTTTGTGCTGGTTGTTGGAGTGGCGATATTGGTTTCGGATCTTGGATGGAGAACAACTACCGCCTTTCTCGTTGGAGCCTTTAGCTCAGCCACTGCGGGTTTTATCGGGATGTACACAGCAACTAAAGCCAATGTAAGGACTACGACTGCTGCACAAAGCAAGGGTGCAGCAGAGGCGCTGACGGTTTCGTTTTACGGTGGATCTATCATGGGGTTATCGGTAGCTGCCATGGGACTTTTAGGGCTCGGCGTACTATATCTATTTTTTGGTGGTGATCCAGAAACTGCACACGTCATTCATGGGTTTGGCATGGGTGCGTCATCTGTAGCGCTATTCTCGAGAGTCGGTGGCGGGATTTTTACAAAAAGTGCTGATGTTGGTGCCGATCTCGTGGGCAAAATTGAGGCTGGCATTCCTGAGGATGATCCACGTAATCCGGGTGTAATCGCAGATAATGTTGGCGATAACGTTGGCGATGTAGCAGGAATGGGTTCGGATATTTTTGAGTCGTACTGTGGTGCAATTATTGCCACAATCGCGATTGCATCTACATTGAGTATTGATTGGATTCAGAAATTAGCAATTGATGGCAGTCAAAGTAAACTCATGTTTCTTCCTTTAGCTTTGGCGTCCCTCGGGATAATATGCTCATTTGCAGGAATATTGCTGGTCCGCAGCGCCTCTCGGAGAAAGCCTGATGTTGCTTTGCGCACAGGTACAATGGGTGCCTCGATAATCTTTATAGTTGCTGCATTTGGCCTGATTTCAACGGTTGATCTTAGCTTGAATATCTGGTTTGCAGTTTTAGTCGGAGCGATCGGTGGTATTGTCATCGGCCTAGTTACAGAATATTACACGGCTGGGAAGCCAGTTCGTAAGATCGCTGGTAGTGGAGAGACAGGACCCGCAACAGTAATGATCAGCGGACTCGCAATTGGAATGCAATCGGTGGTTGTGCCTGTTCTAATGATTTGTATTATTATTCTTGTTGCGAGCGGGTTGGCAGGCCTGTATGGGGTCGGAATAGCAGCGGTCGGGATGCTTGCTACAGTAGGAATTACAATGGCAATTGACGCCTATGGCCCCGTTGCGGACAACGCTGGAGGCATTGCTGAAATGGCAGGTCTGGGCGAAGATGTTAGACAAATTACCGATTCTCTTGATGAGTTGGGCAATACTACAGCAGCCATTGGCAAAGGGTTTGCCATTGGCGCGGCCGCACTAGCCGCGTTAGCCATAATTTCTGCTTACATTGAAACAGTGGCCCACCATGTGCCTGATTTTTCCCTAGAAATTAGTGATCCAGTAGTACTAGCGGGCATGTTCTTAGGAGCCATCTTTCCTTTCTTAGTATCCAGTGTAACGATGAATGCTGTAGGCGATGCAGCATTCGAAATGATTCGCGAAATAAGGAGGCAATTTAAGGAAATTCCTGGCCTGTTAGAAGGTACTGCTGAACCTGATACGGCGCGTTGTGTTGATATTGCCACCACAGCAGCGTTGAAGAGAATGATTTTGCCGGGTGTATTGGCTGTTGTAGCCCCCGTTGTAGTGGGTCTCGTTTTGGGTCCAGCTGCGCTAGGCGGAATGCTAGGCGGTGCTTTACTCGGCTGCGTATTGCTGGCCTTGACTATGGCGAATGCTGGGGGAGCGTGGGACAACGCTAAGAAGTATGTTGAAAAAGGTAATTTGGGAGGCAAGGGATCAGATGTTCATAAGGCTACGGTGGTTGGGGACACAGTAGGTGATCCATTCAAAGATACTTCTGGCCCCGCAATGAATATTCTAATCAATGTTATGGCTATCGTTAGCCTAGTGATTGCTCCCCTACTTTCATAGCTTGGAAATCAACAAAGTCGGAGAGGGTCAGGTTATTAGTTATATGTAACGATCCTCTCGACTTCTTTTGATGTGCTGAAGTTGAGCAAATAGAACCGAAAAAAGGTAGAAATGACGAAGAACATTGTCCGGCCGATGCGAGAGTCAGATATCAATGAAGTGCATGAAATATATTCAGCTGCAGTTCTCGGAGGTACTACGTCTTTTGAGATTGATCCTCCAACAGCAGGCGAAATGACAACTCGCTGGCGAAAAGTGGTAGATGTAAATTTACCGTACGCTGTAGCCGAACAAAATGAAAGGGTGGTTGGTTTTGCCTATGTTTCTCCCTATCGATCGCGCTCTGCATATCGATATACAGTAGAAAATTCACTATATGTAGCTCCTTGGGCGCGTCGCCAAGGAAGTGGAATACTATTATTGAGTTATTTGCTGGATCATAGTAAAGCAGCAGGAATGAGACAGGTAATCGCAATTATTAGTGGCGGAAATCCGGCACCATCTATCAATCTTCACACAAAAGTCGGATTCCGAACCGTCGGGACATTACGAAATGTTGGCTGTAAATTTGGTAAGTGGCTAGATACTATTATCATGCAACGCACATTGGACTGAGGCGACAATATGCGTTTGCTCTGTAGCGATAGGTGTTCTGAGCATCATTGACAGTGAATTCGAGTAGGAATCGAGTAGATCTGACATGAAGTGGCACAGTTGGATGATGGTGTTCCGGCTTTTGGCGACATTTAAATCTAAGAGACTTCGTCATTCTTCTTTTTGTGGCACTCGGTCTGTTTCCGGAATGGACGTGGATCACTATGAAGGTCGTGGTAAGGTGGTCGGGACCTTGATCTTCATTCATGGAATGTCATTGCTGGGCCGGGAGGATCCGAGAATCGCTCATTTTTCTGAAGCACTTGCTCTAGCAGGCTACCGTGTTTTGGTGCCTGATTTTCCAAGCATTCGCAGATTGGATATTGAAAAGGGTCAATCCGAAGAGATACTTGGGCAGTTGGAACTTTTGGTTTCGGACCACAGCTTAGTGCCTGATTCGTTCGGTTTGATCACTGTATCTTTTTCGGGAGTGTTTGCGCTATTAGCGGCGTGCAGATCGGGTCTTGCCTCGAGATTATTTGGAATTTGCTTAGTTGGAAGCTATAGCGATATATTTTCGGTTAGCTCATTTAGTGTTTTAGCAAACCGCTCGGATCATTACGGCAAATTAATAATATTGCGGAACTACTATCGCGAGGTAGAGCCCGAAGAGATTCAATTACGTACTGTATTAGATAGGTGTATTTCAGAATGTGCTGTACAAAATGTGTGGAATCCTGATGTTGCTCTAGATCAATCAAAGTATGTGGAAGGTCGAGTCCACAGCATGTTGACGGATTTGGATGAGCGCAGAGAGTTAGCGAGTCGCTTAGCTAACTTATTTAAAGAAAATTGGTCGGAGTATCAGATCAACCTAGATTTCTTGCATCGGGATATTCCAGTATTGTTAATACATGGTAGGCACGACAGAATTGTACCCGCTGGGGAGTCAAAGAAACTTGCAAGAAATTTAATAGATAGAGGTATTCCAACTTGGTTGTGCGTGACGCAGCTTCTTAGCCACGGGGATAGTGAATTGCGGCTAAGCAAATGGATTGAAGTATTTCGGTTGCTCCAAGCATTTGCGTGGTTTTTCCATGCTCACAAACAACATGCAAGAGGCAGGAAAGATTAAGAATTGACTAGCCAGACCGAATTGATCATGTGTAATACGGGACAATTGTTCGTAGCCGATTAATTCTCCTTAGTTCGGCAGCATATTGATGAAAAAAGGGCGCCTGAAGCGCCCTTTTTAGAAATTAGCATAATGTTATGACATATAGGTAGTGACGCTTGCCATGATTATGGTCAGCACTATACTAGAAGTTATGACTCCACGTACCGACTGAATAGCTCCATTCATTTTTCCGAATAAAGCGTTTCCTTCGATGATGGCGATAATGATTAATCCTACTATTAATGGCGTCGCACCAACGCTGTCGCCACCAGCAGCTAGTCCTACTCCTCCGTGGGCCGATGCAACCATGAAGTACAACATCGGCAGCGACATTAATGTATTAGTACGAGAGGCTAATGCTGCTTTAGGCGCTGCTTTAGCTTTATCACCATTTGATAGGCCAATTACGATTTTTTGATTTGGCCATATGATACCCCAGACATTAAGCATCATAATGGTGCCCATAATGACACCAAACGTGATGGCGAGATTAAATTTCCCCTGGTCGGTGATAAACCACAGTAGTACTGCGCCAGTGAGAAAAGTAAAAAGAGCTGCCCAGCGAAACCACCAGAGAGCGCGCGGTGCTAATTTTTTCATTACGTCAGCTTTCGCAGCGTCTTCTGCTTCTTTGACATATTCGGTTTGTACAAAATTGAAATAGTACAGCAGTCCTATCCAGGCGATACCAAACAGAATATGACCCCATCTAAACAGAATATCCATTATGTATTGCATTTTCCCTCCAACAGTTTGTTGAAAATCAGTGGGGCTTTCTCGCCCAGTCGGTCCATCACTGGCCTAGTCAAATTGGGCCAATATTATGGACGATTAAGGGTAGTCTACTGGAGTGCCTGTTGTGCTATCAAGTTCATGAAATTAATCGAGGGGGCTCAATCGTGGCTTTTGGCCATTTTTGTACTCAACTCACTGACGAACACCATAGCCATGGTTAAGTAATCGCAGATTAATGACAAAAAGAGCAGCTATAAATATTCCGATTATCAAGTATGAAGAGGGCAAGGAAATATCTGAAATGCCCAAGAAACCAAACCGAAAGGCATTGATCATATAAAGAATAGGATTGACTAGAGATACCGTTTGCCAGAGTTCTGGAAGGAGCTGTATTGAATAGAAGATTCCTCCGAGATAGGTCAGTGGCGTCAGCACAAAATTAGGAATAATGGATATGTCGTCGAAGCTTTTTGCGAAAACAGCATTTGTAAATCCACCAAGTGAAAACAAAAAAGCGGTGAGAGTAACAACGCTGATAAGTACACCCAGATTATGAATGTGTAGATTACTAAAGAAAAGTGACACAACTGTGACAATCAGTCCAACGATCACTCCCCTAGCTACGCCACCTGTGATGTAGCCCAGAAGAATCACATAATTAGGTGTTGGTGAGACTAGCATCTCTTCAAGAGAATGCTGAAACTTTGCCCCAAAAAAAGAACTCACGACATTTGAATATGAGCCTGTAATGACTTGCATCAGGATTAGTCCAGGCACAATAAAATCAATGTAATTAAAACCATCCATTTGCCCGATTCTCGGACCAATCAAGTTTCCAAAGATAACGAAGTAGAGGCAAGTTGTAATCGCTGGTGGTAATAAGGTTTGTTGCCAAATACGCATGAAACGTATGAATTCCTTGGTTACGATAGTAGCGAATGTGATCAGTTGTTCTCGACTATTCAATGGTTACCCCGCTCTCTTTAGATTGGCTGACTAGATTAATAAAGAGTTGTTCGAGGCGGTTAGCTTTGTTACGCATACTGCGTACATGAATATTCTTATCCGATAATTGCTCATATAGAAAGTTTAGATTCTGGGTTCTATCTACTGCTACTTCTACTGTGTATTCATCCAGCAATCTAATTGCGAGTCCAGTATTCTTGGGAAATTCCTTTATAGGTTGTTCCAGATCTAGGATAAAAATTTCTGTATCGATTTTTCTCAAAAGCGATCGCATTGAGGTGTTTTCTATCAAATGCCCTTCGTCAATAATAGCGACATTTCTGCAAAGACTTTCAGCTTCTTCGAGATAGTGCGTTGTTAGGATTATAGTAGTTCCATCTTGGTTCTTTTTTTGAAGAAAATTCCACATTGACCGGCGAATTTCAATGTCTACCCCAGCGGTTGGTTCGTCCAAGATTAACAGTCGTGGATGATGAACTAGGCCACGTGCGATCATTAGTCGACGTTTCATGCCACCTGAGAGTTCAGCTGAACGATTGTTACGCTTTTCCCATAATCCCATTTGCGTTAGATAGGATGAGGCTCTTTTTGTTGCTACATGCCGCGGTATCCCATAATAACCGGCCTGATTGATGAGGATTTGCCAGGGAGTTTCAAAGATGTTGAAATTGAATTCTTGCGGTACTACTCCTATGAATGATTTTGCCTGCGCAAAATTTTTGTCTATGTCTACGCCGAAAACTTTAGCGGTGCCACTGGTTTTATTTACTAGTGAACTGAGAATCCCGATTACGGTAGATTTGCCTGCACCATTGGGTCCTAATAGTCCAAAAAACTCACCTTCTTCTACTTTTAGGTCTATGTCATGTAAGGCCTTGACGCCGTTCTGATAAGTCTTACATAAGGAGCGAATTTCTAGTGCAGCTGTTGATGTAACCATAGAATTAGTGTGTTTAGAGGTTATTTCAGCAAATGCGCTTATGTGTCTGGTTCGGCTTATTGCCTTAAGACAGATTTTTGGTAGAGGTTGTGCAAGCGTGCATCAGGATCATAACGCTGCTTTAGACTTTGGTACTTGTTGCCGTTGTAAAGTCCCCAGAACTCTTCCTCCGGATAGTAGGAACTTGAATAAAGTGATTTGATACCGTGTAACTCTGCGACCATTTTTTCGATTTTTCGGTTGTAGTAACCTTCGGATAGTTTTTCCTGCCCCCGAATAACTCCCCAAAAGCCAAAGTTAATGTAGCGGGTTGCAGGATTAAGTGGAAACAATGGATAGTTATTTTGCAAACCTGTATTTGGATGACTTACAGGGCAAATCCAAATGGGTCGCATGCCGATCTCACGATGGAAAAAATCTAAGAATCGGGGAGCATTTTGAATTGGAATATCGACATCTTGGATTACAGATTCTGTGTGAACTCCCAAATATTTATTGATGATTCTTGTCATCCCGACGCGAGTATTCCACCGCATTACCTTCTGATAAGTAATAGAATTCAATCGTTTTCTGCCTAAAATTCGTCGTACGATAGGATTTTCAGCGCAGAGATTCCTGGAGCACCAAAACCAATCGGTGTCCCATCGCCATAAATAGTCCTTGACTGTTAAATAGTCTTCATTTTTTTCTTGTATAGACCTGTAAAAAATATTTAAGTACGTGTAATCACTAACATATGGCGCTACATCAACAAACTTACCCACTGTTAGGTAATGTTCACCTTTCTCAAAAACAGCTCCATCAATGAAATCAACTCTTTCTGAGCACCACTGATCTATTTCGGAAAAAAACTTCTCTGAATCAGTCACTCGGATATGTCTTATATGCACATATGGTTTTACTGGAATGGTTCGCGCTTTGAGCTTTAATATGTATCCCAAGGTGCCATACGAATTTGGAAGTCCGAAGAAGAGATTCTTATGTTCATTGCTTGCTGTACAATTAATGATTTCACCATCACCCAGGAGGACGTCCATTTCTGTTACGGTTTCATGCACTAAGCCATGCTGAAATGAAGATGATTCAATTCCAACGCCGGAGACAGCTCCACCAATGGTTATTGATTTGAGTTGTGGAACAATCGCTGGCATGCAGCCTTCTCTTAGTGTAGCGTCCACTAAAGTGGCATAAGTCGTCATCCCCTCGGTCTCGACAATCTGATTAACCGAATCGACACGAATCACGTTATTAAAATTAGTTACGTCTAGTTTTTGTGCACCACTTCCACCGCGGTGTCTAAATAGATTCGAGGTTGATTTTTCGAGACGTACTGGACCCGGTTGATTTTGACGCAATTTTGCAGTCAAACGCTCTTGTTTTTCTTCATAAGATTCCATTTGCTTAATAGCGTTTTAAAAGCCAGCAGCATGTCCGTCTTTGCGCGGATCGGAACCTGAAATATAGCCGTTTTTCGTGCGCAAGATTGCTTGTCCACCCCCAAACAAGCCAGGAGTTTCTTGAGTAAAACGATGCCCTCGTCTTTCGAGCTCAGGTTGCAAATGCTTGAGCCCCGATTCTAAGCAAACGGCAAAATCTTCAGAAACATACCATCTTGGTGCGTCTAGGGCTTGTTGTGGCATTAGATCTTGGCAAAACATGCGAATTAAAACTTGGACATGTCCTTGAGGCTGCATATGCTTACCCATAACTCCAAACGCTAACAAGGGCTGATCTCCACGAGTAGCAAAAGCCGGGATAATTGTATGGAAAGGTCGTTTAGATCCATTGACTCTGTTCGGGTGTGACGGCTCCAGAGAAAATCCACTACCACGACTTTGAAGGCTTATACCAGTCCCAGGGATTACGATTCCCGAGCCAAAACCCTCATAATTGGATTGTATGTAGGATATCATCATGCCTGTTTCGTCCGCTGCACAGAGGTATACAGTACCTCTGTCTCCAGAAACCTCGGAGATTGGGAAATGAGCATGGCTGAGCTTAATAGACTTAGCGCGTTGCGACATTTGAGTCGGATCTAAAAGTGCTTCGATTGTCACGTGCATTGAATTAGGGTCGGCTATATGTTGATGGGCCTCAGCAAATCCTACTTTCATCGCTTCGATTTGCAGATGCACGCTGTCAGCAGAGTCGGCAGGATATTGACTGATTTCTAGACGATCCAATATGCCAAGTGCTATTAGACTAGCGAGTCCTTGGCCGTTGGGTGGGATTTCATATATACGCAGATCCAGAAAATCTTGCGAAATACAATCAACCCATAAACTGTCATGAGAGGCAAGGTCGTCTTTAGTCATGGCCCCGCTTTCCTTCATAGCGGCAGCTGCTATCATTTCTGCAAGACGCCCCCTATAAAAACTTTCACCTTTAGTTTCAGCAATTTCGGCTAGCGTTGCACCCTGCTCAGGCAGCCTAAATACGTCGCCTGCTTTTGGCGCGTTTCCGTCCGGCAGAAATGCACGGCAAAATTCGGGATAGTCTTGATATATTTGCGGTGCTGAAGCCCAGCTGTTCGCAATTATCGGACTAACCAGGAATCCCTCTGATGCGTATTTTATAGCTGGCTGGAAAAGTTGAGCAAAGGGGAGATTTCCAAACCGATCCGATAGTTTTACCCACCCATCCACTACACCAGGAACGGTGACACAATCCCAACCAATAGTTGGCATAGAGTCGTTTTCTTGAAATCGTTCTGGTGTCCAAGCTGCTGGAGATCGACCAGATGCGTTCAAACCGTATGTTTTATTACCGGCATTAACTATTGCAAATGCATCACTGCCAATACCGTTTGACACGGGCTCTACAACGGTTAATGTAATTGCACTCGCTAGTATGGCATCAACTGCATTACCACCAGCTTTTAGCATTTCGATACCTGCTTGCGTCGCAAGGGGCTGAGAAGTTGAGACAATATTGCGTGCATAGACATCGGATCGTCTAGATGAATAACGATAGCTTGGATCAAGGGACTGAAACATTGTTCTTTTTGCGAGTTTAGGTGTTAGGCTCCAGGCAGCAGTTTAGCATTGCTTGCCTGGTATTATACAAATCAGCTTTTATGATCCATAAGAATATATCTAGTTTGTTCACTGAAGTACCGCAGTAGAGGTTTTTTCTATTTCAAGATCATAGGCTGCTGATAATAAGGCTTTCGTATAATCGTCTTGCGGATCATTAAATATGTGTTGTGTTTGGCCTTGCTCTACCACCCTACCCTTTTGTAAAACGATAATTTTGTGACTTAAAGCGCGTATTACTTTTAGATCATGGCTAATGAAGAGATATGCAAGATTCTTTTGCTGTTGAAGTTGGCGGAGTAGGTCGATAATTTGTGCTTGTACCGTGCGATCCAACGCTGATGTTGGTTCGTCAAGAATAACAAGTTTAGGCTGAAGGATAATAGCTCGGGCCAGAGCAATACGCTGTCTTTGCCCACCAGAGAATTCATGGGGATATCGATGACGACTGTCAGGATCCACCCCCACTTCCTCTAGTGCCTCGGTAGTCAGCCTTGCTCGTGTAGAATCAGAGCCGATCCCATGCGCTATTAACCCCTCTTCAATTATTTGACCAACTGACATCCGTGGACTCAAGCTACCATAGGGGTCTTGGAACACAATCTGAAGATCTCTTCGCAACGGCTTAAGGTCACGATTCTTAAGATTTTGGATCGATTGTTGCAAGAATACGATGGGTCCTTTGCTTGAGACCAGTCGAGCTAGAGCCAATGCCAGAGTTGTTTTGCCCGATCCACTCTCACCGACAATACCAATGGTTTCACCGGCGCGAATCTCGATGCTGATATCGTCTACTGCTTTCACATGATTCACGGTACGGCGAAAAATGCCGCGCTGAATGGGAAACCAAACCCTTAGGCCTTTACTTTGTAATATGGCTGATGCAGCGTCCTTGACAGGGTTGGGTACACCAGATGGCTCTGATTGGATTAATTGCTGGGTATACGTGGCTGTAGGTTTACGTAGGGTTTCATTAGTGAGCCCCTGTTCCACAATTGCTCCATTCTTCATAACGTATACTCGCTCACTGGTTTTTCTTACCACATCCAAATCATGTGTGATTAACAGCAGCGACATATCTAATTGCTGCTGTAGTTGTTTCAGTAGAGTAAGAATTTGAGCTTGTACAGTTACGTCTACCGCTGTCGTCGGCTCGTCCGCTATCAATAGATCTGGTTCGTTGGCTAGAGCCATTGCGATCATCACTCGCTGGCGTTGTCCGCCCGATAGTTGATGGGGATAGGCAAGCACCTTTTGATTAGGATCTTGAATATTGACTAGATTCAATAAATCCATGGTCCGTTCGCGTGCTTCTTTAGGCCCCATGCCTTTATGCAACATCAAGACTTCCGTGATTTGCTTAAGCACTGTATGAAGTGGATTAAGGGCAAGCATCGGCTCTTGGAATATCATACCGATCTGATTGCCTCGGATCTTTTGTAGCAGCGTATCAGGTGCTCGTAGCAGTTCTTTACCGTGAAAGCGGATTTGACCACTGGGATGTGTGGCCAGTGGATAGGGCAGTAGGCCCAGTACAGAAAGAGCAGTGACGGATTTCCCTGAACCGCTTTCTCCAACAAGTGCAACTGTTTCACCTTTTCCTATGCTTAATGATACATTCCGAACAGCGTCCACATTGCCATAAGATGTTGTAAAGGTAACTGATAGATCGATAATTGAAAGCATGATTAAACGATAGTTTTTCTAGGATCAAAAGCATCTCGAACCGCTTCACCTACAAAAATTAGGAGTGTAAGAATCAGTCCGATGACAAAGAATCCAGTGAGGCCTAGCCACGGTGCTTGTAGATTGGCTTTTCCTTGAGCTAGCAGTTCGCCCAGGGAAGCTGAGCCAGGTGGAAGTCCAAATCCGAGGTAGTCTAAGCCAAATAGCACCGTCACTGAGCCAGCAAGTGTGAATGGCATAAAAGTCAAGGTTGCAACCATTGCATTAGGTAGTACATGTCGCCAGATAACCATATGATCGCTTACACCAAGCGCTTTAGCGGCCCGCACAAATTCAAGGTTGCGGGCACGCAAAAATTCTGCCCTCACGACCCCCACAAAGCCCATCCAATTAAATAAGAGTAATAATCCCAACAACCACCAGAAATTGGGCTGAATCACGCTCGAGATAAGAATAATGAGGTACAGAAGTGGCACACTCGCCCATACTTCAATAAAACGCTGGAATAATAGATCAATCCACCCGCCAAAATACCCTTGTATTGCAGCCGCCGATATTCCGACGATAGCGCTCAATATTGTTAGCGTGAATCCAAATAGTACCGAGATTCTAAAGCCATAAATGACGCGTGCGAGCACATCGCGGGCTTGATCATCTGTACCGAGTAAGTTGCGCGAGTCCGGCGGCGATGGGGCTGGTCCTTGTAGGTCCCAAACGACACTTTTGTGGTGATACCTGATCAGGGGCCAGAGCATCCATCCATCGTCTTGAATAAGGCTTTGTACGAATGGTTCTCCGTAATCAGCTTCAGTTTGAAAGTCGCCACCGAATGTTGTTTCAGGGTACGCTTTAAAGACTGGGCTGTAAAAGGACTCTTTATAGTAGACAAGAAGTGGTTTATCGTTGGCAAAGAATTCGGCAAAAAGCGAGATCCCAAAGAGTCCTAGAAAAATCCACAGTGACCACCAACCCCGGCGGTTTGACTGAAAAACCTCAAGTCGCCGCGCTGTTAGTGGGGAAATTTTCATGATTCTTTGGCAGTGAGCCGCTAAACTTCGCGGGTTTCAAAGTCAATTCTAGGGTCAATAATCATATACATGAGATCATTTATCAGGCCAAGGAGTAATCCGAATAATGAAAAGAAATAGAGTGTTCCAAACATAACCGGATAGTCTCTATTAAGAGTCGCTTCATAGCCAAGCAGACCAAGGCCGTCGAGAGAAAAGATGATTTCAATAAATAGCGATCCAGTGAAAAGAATACTTATAAAGGCACCCGGAAAGCCTGCAATAACTATTAACATAGCATTCCTAAATACATGGCGATACAGAACTCGTTTTTGGTCTAGTCCTTTGGCTCTCGCTGTTAAAACATACTGGTGATTAATCTGATCCAGAAATGAGTTTTTTGTAAGCATTGCAAGACTGGCGAAACCTCCTATAGTCATTGCAATGATCGGCAATGTTAGATGCCATGCGTAGTCAGCGACACGTTGTATCCAATTCAGCTCATCCCAATTTTCGGAAGTAAGTCGACCCAGGGGGAACCAGTCAAACGGGTTGCCACTTGCAAATACAAGTATCAGAAGCACAGCAAATAGAAAGCCGGGGATAGCGTTTGCCACAAATACAATGACACTAGTCCAAATGTCAAAACGACTGCCATCCCGTGAAGCTTTAGCAATGCCGAGTGGTATTGAGACCAGATAGACCAATAAGGTGGTCCAAAGACCGAGGGAGATAGAGACAGGCATTTTATCTAATACAAGATCAACCACTGTGCGATCGCGGTAGTAACTCTCTCCAAAATCAAAGATGAGATATTGCTTCATCATCTGAATAAAACGCTGATGCATTGGTTTATCAAAACCGAATTGTCGTTCCAAGTCCTTGATAAAATCGGGGTCAAGGCCGCGAGCACCCCTATACTTTGTGGTTGGATCACTAATGTCCTGCTCCAAGATTTCACTACCACCTCGAGTAACGCGCTCCACCATGGTATCGCCCATACCGGCGAGATTGGCTAGTACTTGCTCAACCGGTCCACCGGGGGCAATCTGAACGACGAAGAAGTTGATGACCATAACTGCAAGCAGCGTTGGGGCAATCAATAACAATCGGCGGATAATATATGCAGTCATTTCGGACGATATTAAAACATCTTCAATACTTACAACGGGGATGAACCAACACGTAAGCTATATGATGGCCACCAGTGTTTTTATCTACTGACGTGCGTCTTCAAGTGCTGCTGCTTTAAGTTCGTCGTACCACCATCGACCCGTCATTACACCAGTTCGGAGGGAAGAATCCGGACGCGAGAATTTGTCCCAATAGAGAACCCGGTCAGATCGAATATGCCACTGTGGTAGCACATAAAAACCTGATAGAAGGACTCGGTCTAAGGCGCGGGTTCTGATGTTCAGTTGCTCGCGGGAATTCGATACGATTAGATGCTCAATCAATGCATCAACCACTGGGTCTTTAATACGGGCTAGATTGCGACTACCATCAGTATCGGCCGCGTCGCTACCCCAGTAGCCACGTTGCTCATTGCCAGGCGTATCACTTTGGCCCCATGTAAAGACAACCATATCAAAGTCTTTTGCTCGCAGTCGATTGACATATTCAGTTTGCTCCTTCATCTGGATAGTGGCTTCAATGCCAATTTGTTCTAGATTGCGAATGAATGGTAGTACGATACGCTCAAATGCTTGACTGTACAGCATGATCTCAAATTTTAATGGCATGCCAGTTTCTTTGTGGACTAACTTAAGATCTTCTATACGCCAACCTGCTTGTCTTAACAATATTGCAGCAGTCCGTAGATTCTTTCGTGGCCGACCACTACCATCTGATCTTGGTGGCTGATATTCTTTAGTAAAGATGCGATCTGGAATTTGGCCTCTGTATTTTTCTAAGATTTCTAATTCTTCACCTTCGGGCAGACCGGATGATGCTTGGTCAGAGTTTGAGAAAAAGCTCGCAGTGCGCGTGTATTGCCCATTAAAGAGAGTTCGATTAGACCATTCAAAATCGAATGCATAGCCTATTGCTTCGCGAACTTTTGGATCATTAAAAATTTTCCTCGAAGTGTTAAATACAAAACCCTGCATGCCAGTTGGATTTTGGTGTGGCACCATTTCTTTAATCAGGAGACCTCGTTCAACGGCTGGAATGTTGTAGTCCTCGGCCCACGCTTTCGACTGGTTCTCAGCTCTAAAGTCGATATCGCCAGCTTTTAGGGCAAGTCTTATGGATATTGGATCACGATAGTAGTCAGTTCTGATCTCGTCAAAGTTGCTTAATCCCACATTCACTGGCAAATCTTTACCCCAGTAATCCTCAACTCGTTCTTGAACAATGTATTGACCGGCTTCAAACTTCTTAATGCGATAGGGTCCACTCCCCAGAGGCGGATCAAGTGTTGTTGAGCCAAAGTCTTGCCCTTCCCAGTAATGTTTGGGAAGTATTGGCAACTGACCCATAATCATCGGCAGTTCACGGTTATCTGCCTCTTTAAAGTTGAATCGAACTCGGTGGGTTCCTAATATTTCAGCACTATCAACTGCCGCATAGTAGTACTTGTAACCTGGCGCACCTTTTTCCATAAGAGTTTCAAAGGACCACACGACGTCGTCTGCTGTAATTGGCTGCTGGTCATGCCACCGAGCCTCTGGTCGCAAGTTAAAGATGACCCATGATCGGTCATCTGGCCACTCAAAACTTTCAGCAATCAATCCATAGACAGTGAATGGTTCATCAGCGCTACTAGTTACGAGTGTCTCGACAGACCCGGTTCCTGCTGCATTGCCTTTAGCTATATGTGTGTTAAAGCTATCGAAGGTCCCCACCGATCCAACGCGGATGCTTCCGCCTTTGGGCGCGCTTGGGTTCACATAATCGAAGTGCGTAAAATCCGGTCCATATTTAGGTTGTTCGGCATCATACATCGTCATTGCATGACCTGAGTTAATACTGTCCGCATGGACTTGCAGACTTAAAGCCAGCGCTCCGCACACCAACAGAAATAATTGCTTTCGCATGAGTCTGATTATATGCGAGGTGAGATCCGCGTCTACCCCAATCGGTCGTTCGGCTGTATCCTCTACTGATGCGACGAATTAAGCCATTGTCGGTCAATACCGGGAAAAAGCCCTTAGAGGTTAGCTTTTCTGCGAATATTATTGAGTGGCATCAGTCTAATGGGCGCCATGGACTTCCATGGCAACGTTCGAACGACCCTTATAGCCGATGGATTTCTGAGATTATGCTTCAGCAAACTCAGGTCAGTACAGTAATCCCCTATTTTAAGCGATTTATGAAGCGCTTTCCCACTATAGGGGCGTTGTCATCGAGCCAAATCGATGAAGTATTGGAGTATTGGGCAGGGCTGGGATACTACGCTAGAGCGCGCAATTTGTGGAAAGCGGCCAAGGTCATCATGCGTGAGCACAATGGGGTTTTTCCAGATTCTTATGAAAAAATGATTGCATTACCAGGTATAGGGCGTTCTACAGCGGGCGCTATTCTTGCTTTTTCATATAACCAATCTTACCCGATACTTGATGGCAATGTCCGGAGGGTATTAACTCGTTACCATGCAATTCCAGGCTGGCCGGGCAAGGCCAGCGTCTTAAACAATTTGTGGGGTATGGCCGAACAGCATTTACCTCCTGAGAATATTGGCGCCTATACGCAAGGAATTATGGATATAGGTGCTGAAATTTGTTTGCGTCGTCGACCACACTGCCATAAGTGTCCATTAGCTAATGATTGCCTGGCACGGAAGGAGGGTTGCCCGGAAAGGTATCCTGAGGTAAAGCCAAGATCTTTTCGTAGAGTTCGGGCGACCACCATGCTTATGGTGCAAGATGAAGTAGGCAACATCCTGCTACAGCGACGACCATCTAAAGGGATTTGGGGTGCTTTGTGGAGTTTTCCTGAATGTTTTTCCGATAAAGAGCCTGAGCAATGCCTCTTTGAACAATTGAGCCTTGAGGCTAACGTTATTTCTCGATGGCAGCATCTGCTCCATAGTTTCACCCATTTTGATCTCGAAATTCATCCGATACAGTTGCGGCTTACTAAATCTCAAGAAGTATTGGAGAGTCGTGACCTGGTCTGGTATAAACCTGGTTCGCGCTTAGGACGCGGTGTAGCTGCACCGGTACGACGGCTACTTAAACAATTACAAGGAGCATAAGTTGTGAGCAGGACTGTTTATTGTGTCATTCTACGGCGAAATGCAGAGGGGTTAGATCGCCAGCCAGTTGTTGGCTCCCTGGGTAAAAAGATCTATGAACAAGTTTCGAAAGAGGCATGGCAAAAGTGGCTTGCACATCAGACAATGCTCATCAATGAAAAACAGCTTAGTCTAATAGATAAGGAGCACAAGGCCTATTTGACCACCCAAATGGAGTTATTTTTCTTTGGGAAGGGCGCAGAGAAACCTGAAGGTTGGGTGGCTCCAGATAAAGATTAAGAGCGGCGAAAAATTATTTTGAGAATTAATCGCAATTAATCTTTATAATCCTTGCAACGAAAACAAATGCGCAGAGCATTGACTGTAATTTTATTTTTAAGGAATTTACAAGCGAATTTAGCATGATAGAAAATCATACTCACGCAGCTCTTGAAGCTGCGGGTCTTCGAAACATTGGGGAAGTCTTCTGGAATCTTTCAACAGCACAGTTGTATGAGCATGCGATACGCAACGGTGAAGGTGTGTTATGCGGTGATGGTCCACTCGTTGTATTGACAGGCCAGCATACTGGTCGTTCAGCCCAGGATAAATTCGTAGTATGTGATAAAACAACGGAGGAAGAAGTCTGGTGGGGTGCGGTTAATTCTCCTCAGCAACCTGACAAATTCGAACGACTTTATGAGCGGTTGTGTTCATATCTTGAGGGTAAGAATCTGTATGTTCGCGATTGTTTCGTTGGTGCAGATCCTAAATATCAATTGCCGGTTAGGGTGATAAGCGAGTTAGCGTGGCACAACTTGTTTGCCCACACCATGTTTATCGAGCCTTCTAGCAGTGAGACTGGTATTAATGATCCGGAGTTTACCGTAATCACAGTGCCCAGTTTCACTGCGGATCCTACAATTGATGGTACTCGTTCTGAAACATTTATAGTCGTCAATTTTTCTAAACGTATAGTAATTATCGGGGGGACGACTTATGCTGGAGAAACAAAGAAATCCCTTTTTAGTGTCATGAATTTTATGATGCCCTTTAGAGATGTATTGCCGATGCATGCTTCAGCGAATATTGGGCCTAAGGGAGATACAGCTATCTTTTTTGGGCTTTCAGGTACAGGAAAGACAACGCTTTCCGCTGATCCTCTGCGCACACTCATTGGTGATGACGAACACGGTTGGAGCGATAATGGTATTTTCAACTTTGAAGGTGGCTGCTACGCCAAAGTTATAAATTTGTCCCCCGAACAGGAGCCCGAAATATTTAATACAACAAAGACATTTGGAACAATTCTAGAAAACGTGGTGATGGATGAAAGAACTCGCAAGATAGATCTCAACGATGCATCATTAACAGAAAATACTCGTGGATCTTATCCGATTAGCCAGATACCAAATGTTGCATTATCTGGTCTTGGTGAGCATCCTAAGAATGTCGTTTTTTTGACTTGTGATGCCTTTGGAGTGCTGCCGCCAATTGCGAAATTGACTAGTGATCAGGCCATGTATCATTTTATCAATGGATACACTGCAAAAGTGGCTGGCACTGAAAAGGGTGTTACAGAGCCATCACCTACCTTTAGTCCTTGTTACGGCGGACCATTTCTTCCTCTTCATCCGCGCCGATATGCTGAGATGCTCGGTGAGAGAATTGACCGACATGAGGTTAGCGTTTGGTTTATCAATACAGGTTGGACTGGTGGGGGCTATGGAGTTGGAGAGAGAATGCCAATTCATTATACCCGTGCTATTGTAAATGCGGCGCTTGAGGGCAAGCTAAACTCGGTGCCCACGAGTACAGATCCAACTTTTGGTTTTGAAGTACCCATCGAGTGCCCTGGAGTACCTGCTGAGCTTTTGAATCCTAGAAATACTTGGGATGATAAACAAGCCTATGATCAACAGGCACAAAAATTGGCCAGACAATTTGAGGACAATTTCTCCGAGTATGCTGATGATGTATCTGATAAAGTTCGTGCCGCGGGCCCCTCTATTTCTGACTGACTACTATTTACTAGATATACTTGTTTTTTTTGGGCCAACACGTATTTGTTGGTCAACAATGAAGCGAGCAAATAGTGTTTAACGAAGAAGCAACTGCCAAAATAGTTGATCGTATCTGGAAGAAAGACGCATCACTATGGGCGCCTGATGAAGCTAGTTTCGATTTAATAGAGAATCGCCTTGGGTGGTTGACATTGCCTGTTTGGTTAAGGGCAAACTTGAGTGATTTAAGGTCTCGCACACAACAGCTTTCGAAAAACGGATGGCAGCGCATCGTGCTTTTAGGAATGGGGGGGTCAAGTCTTGCCGCTACTGTTTTGAAAGAATGTTCAATCGACAGCCGTGTCCCATTTCAAATTTTAGATAGTACTCACCCAGAAAATGTACGGAAGATATCCGAGCAACAAAATCTCGGCAAGACGTTGTTTTTAGTCTCTTCAAAATCAGGAACGACTCTGGAAACAATAAAGTTATGGTCTCATTTTTATGGCTTAATTCGCGCTGAAAATTCAGCGCGTGATTGTTGTGCAGGCGATAACTTTGTAGCGATAACGGATAATGGAACACCGTTACAAAATCTAGCAATTGAAAAAAAATTTCTTGATTGCTTCATAAATCCAACAGATGTTGGGGGAAGATTTTCGGCCCTAACTTATTCTGGCATGCTGCCTGCTGCTCTATTGGGTCTTGAGGTAGAGTCATTTTTGGAGTCGGCTGAGCGAGAAGCTTCAAGATGCAGATCTCCTATGCTCGATGAGAATGCTGGATTGGCCTTAGGATTGGGTATTGGTGAGCAGATGAGAGCGGGCAAGAATAAGTTAACATTGTTGCTACCAGATCAATTTCTGTCACTTGGAGATTGGATAGAACAACTGGTAGCTGAGAGTAGCGGCAAAGCTGGCCAGGGTCTTGTGCCTATTGTTAACGAACCATGGCTGCATCCAAGCATGTATCATGAAGATCGGCTATTTATAGCGGTGCTTGGTAGTAGAGATAAATCTTTAAGGAGCCAATGTGACCTATTAGAATCCGTTGGGTTTCCGGTATTTCGTTCAGGTATTGATGACATCACAGGTCTTGGAGGTCAATTTTTCCGGTGGGAGTTCGCTGTAGCAGTCGCTTGTGCTGTGATTGGGATCAATCCATTTGATGAACCCGATGTATACCGCAGCAAAGATGAAACTACGCGTGCTCTAACCGACATGAATAGCGCCACCGAATTAGCATCGACCCAAGTAATCGGGTTAGGCGTTACAGACAATTGTTTCCAGATATCGATGGCCGAAGATAGTGTAGACATAATCACGAGCAAACTACGAGATTTTTTTCTGCGTGCTAATGAGAGCAATTACATCGCAATTCTTGCATGGGTTGAGGACGATAAAGAGTACACAGTTGCTCTAGAGAAATTGCAGGCCACACTACGCAAAGCATATAGTGTGCCTGTCGTAGTAAATTTTGGCCCACGATATCTCCACTCAACCGGACAGTTGCACAAAGGCGGTCCACCCACAGGAATTTTCCTACAGTTGGTTGGTAGCACTAGTTCGCATATATCAATTCCCGGGAGCAATAAAACCTTTTCTGATCTATATGAAGCTCAGGCAGCTGCTGATTTCAAGGTGCTATGTGCAACTGGACGACCAGTCGCTAGGGTTAAGCTTTTGAAGGATCCACACGATGACGCGTCCGACGCGTTGGGCCGACTTACCGATATATGTAGGATGATCGAACTAGAAATTTAGTGCGTAATATAATGATAGCGACAAAGCAAATTCGCACAATAACTTTAGACCTTGATGACACGTTGTGGGATATAGCAAGTGTTATTCAGCAAGCAGAGAAGCATATCTACCAAGAGATTTGTCATCGCTTTCCGCGAGCAGCAGAACGTTATGGCCCCCACGGTGTTCCCGAGATTAGGCAAAAAGTAATCTCAATGCATCCGGAGATTGCTCATGATTTGACCACAGTTCGCTTATTAACATTTCGCTCGTTGTTGGCAGAATTCGATTATGATGTGCAAGAAGCTGAAGTATTGTTGAGCGAATTCTTGGAAGAGCGTCATAAAGTTAAGTTTTTCCCCGATGCAATCTCCGCACTTATAAAGTTGAGCGGTAGATACCCATTAGTTGCTATAACAAATGGAAACGCAAACATCGAGAAACTTGGAATTGCTAAGTTCTTTGTTGGCCAGATGAGTGCAAGAAAAGCAGGAGTACTCAAGCCCGATCCGAAGATTTTTGACCTAGCTTGTGAAATTGCCGGAGAAGTGCCATCTAATTTGCTGCATGTTGGCGATCATCCTGTGGATGATGTACTTGGCGCTATTGATGCTGGATACCAAGCAGTTTGGTTGAATAGGCGTATGGATAGATGGCAGCATGAGGTTGTACCACATGCTGAAGTTAGTGATTTAATTGAGTTGGTAGATCTACTTGGATTATAAGACCCATTTCTTGTATTAACGTGAGAGACACGCTTTGTTTATATTTTCTTTCTTGAGATAGTATCAATGAATGTTGGATATTGATTAGTTTTTCTGTCTTCAAAGTAGCGCTCTAGAGTTTTTATTACGGCTGGAAAGGCCATTTCAGCCCAGGGAATCTGGTCTTGTTCAAACAATGCTGTCTCAAGACTTTCTAGTCCGGGTGCAAATTCTTTTTCCTTAAGTTGACCGCGGAAGATGATATATATTTGATTAACATGGGGTAAGTTGAATATTGAGTACAGTCCTTTGATATCAACGTCAGCGCATGCTTCCTCATAAGTTTCTCTTTGGGCAGCTTGTTGGAGAGTTTCGCCATTCTCCATAAAACCAGCTGGAATGGTCCATAGTCCCAAACGTGGCTCAATCGCCCGCCGACATAAGAGTATTTGGCTTTGCCACTCAGGGATACATCCGGCAACA
Organism: Acidiferrobacteraceae bacterium; assembly: GCA_002724185.1. Lineage (GTDB taxonomy): Bacteria > Pseudomonadota > Gammaproteobacteria > Arenicellales > UBA868 > CAJXWH01. Next base: position 133,370 of record PBOB01000045.1, read on the forward strand.
ATTTTGGGGTTTTGGTAGTGAATCATGCCACATTCGGTACAAACATGGCGCGGCAGATTATCTCCATCTGGTATTAGGAGATTAACGGTAGAGCCACAGTTGCCGCAGTATTTCATTATAATCCCGGTCAGTATGTGTAGACTATAACATTGTGATCTCATGTTACCCTAAGGGTTGACGCTCGGTCACTCGGTGTTTTCTAATCGAGAGTGTTGTATACAGCGACCGCAAGGCCAGGTAGCTCAGTCGGTAGAGCAGAGGACTGAAAATCCTCGTGTCGGCAGTTCGATTCTGTCCCTGGCCACCTTATTTTCAATCACTTACGTCAGTGTCTCAGTTCGAAAATCG
>PBOB01000046.1 GCA_002724185.1 Acidiferrobacteraceae bacterium
ATACCGAAGAGGCCGGCAAAGCATTTTTCTATAGCGGGTGGAGCGAATTTAATCTCAAGGAGTATGATCGCGCGATAGAAACATTACTAGCTATGCTCGAGGCTTACCCGGAGGACAGGTACGCTGCTGATTCCCAGTTTCGCATTGCCAGTTCGCACTATGCAAAAGGTGAATATCAGGAAGCCGTTGACCAGGCGCACCTCGTCCTGGACAAGTATCCAAACAGCCCTGTAATTGCGCAGGCCGTCTATTTAAAGGCCAATGCTTTTGACCAATTGGGGTACGACGAACAGGCCATAGCTGCCTACCGAGAGGTTCGCGACCTCTACGACCGCATGTTTGAACTCTTGCGCGGGTCATTTCGCGAAGGTAAAAATGTGGACTTTGAAGATTACCGCCAACTTTTTGAAACTTCATCACTGCGCGTGGCGGAAATCTTTCGCAAGACCAATCAATACGAAAATGCCTATAAAGAGCTCATAGCCGCCCAGGAGACAGCGGAAGAACGTTTTTATAAAGCCAAAGTTCAGATGCGAATGGGTGATAACTATCTCGAATGGGAACGTTACGAAAACGCCTACAATACCTACAATCAGGTTATCGAGCTCTACAGCGATACTCCCTACCCCTCTTCTGCGCAGTACTATAAGGGAGAGGCCCGCTATTACGGCGGTGATTTTGCCGAAGCCCGCAAGGAATACCTCGGCGTTCTGGAAAATTATCCCGATAGCGACACCGATTTGCGGGCGGCAGCACTTTATACTGCTGCCTGGTCTTCCGAAAAACTTGGCGAGGCAGAGGAAGCACTCAAGCACTACAGCCGGGTGGTCGAGTCATTCTCCCGTTCGGATCAGGCTCCCAGATGTTTGTTGCGAATTGCTTGGCTCAACCAGGAAAAGCAGAATATACCGGAAGCCCTAAAGGCCTATGAATCAATTTCCCAGAATTATCCCGATTCTCGCGAGGTTGCAGACGCCTATTATGGTCTGGGCCGACTCTACCGGGAAGAAGGGCGTTTGGATGAAGCTATTGACGCTTTTTCCAAGGTCGGCCGGGATGCGCGCGAGACCTATATCGCGGCTTTGATTGAAGCGGCTAATATTCACATAAAAGAAGGTCGCTCGGCTGAGGGTAAACAGCTTCTTGGGGAATTGCTTGAAGGAGTTACAGGCGATCCCGGACTTGAGGCCCGTGCCCACTTCCAGATGGCCCAACTCGATTTGAATAACAAGAATTATCTAGATGCATTAAATCGGTATACTCTGGTCATAGAGGACTATCCCGAAAGCAATGTTATCCGGGACGTTCGCTATGGGCGTGGTCTGGCCTATCATTACGTCGGGCGTTACGACCGGGCACTGGCAGATTATCAGTGGTTGCTCGACATGGATTTGGCCGAGACAATGCGCTTGAAAATCACCTTTTCGATGGCTCTTTCCTATTCTGCTAAGGGTGAGGAAGGTCAAGCTAAGACTTTGTTGGATGAAGTGATCGAAAAAGGCGATGAAAGCCTGGTCCGTTCTGCCCGTCTGCAGTTGATCTCCATGGCCGAAAAGCAGGATCCCAGGGAGGCCATCGAGATTTACGAAGATTTGCTTGCAGGAACGCAGTCGGAAGAGGAGAAGCAACGGGTCTTGATTCGTCTCGCAAGTGCCTACTTCAGGCTTAATCAGTTCCAGAAAAGCATTGAGGCGACTCAGCAGTTGATCGACCTGGCGATTGATATAGAGAGTATTTCCAATGCTCTATTCATCCAGGGAAATAGCTACTTTAAATCAGAGGATTATCCCAAAGCCATAGAGATTTATGCTAGCATAATAGAAAATTATCCGCAGATAGGCTGGGCCAAAAATGCCTTGTTCCAGATTGGCATCTGCTACCAGAAACTCTCTACTAATGACCTAAATATCTTGCCGGCTATGTCCAAGACATTTGAAGACTATTACACCCAATATCCAGAAGATGAGCGTGCCGTTTTTGCCTATTATTACGATGCCTGGGCTCGCTATAGGTTGGGTAAATGGCGGGATGCTAGTGGAGTCTTCGAGCAACTGTCGATCAATTTTCCGAAGTCAAAATTTGCCGATGAGGCGCTCTTTCGGGCTGGAGATGCCATCTTCAATATCAGGGGCAAAACGCTTGAAGAAAAAGATCGAAATAATCGGGATGCCATGGTCTACTACCAGAAGATTCTTGACCGCTATCCCAGTTCGCAATATGCCGATGACGCGCTCTACAACCAGGCCTGGTGCTTAATTAATCTGGAGAGGACCGAAGAAGCTATCCCAATTTTTGAAAAAATCGTAGAAAAATTCCCCGAAGGCCGCTATGGGGCTCGGAGTCAGTTCACGCTTGGAGATTATTACTACGGCCTTAAAGAATACGAATTGGCAACGGCAAGTTACGAAAAATTCCTGAGTATTTACCCCGAAAATAAACTAAAGACGAAGCAGGATAAAGCGTTGCGCAAAAAGGCGGGTGTATTATTGGGGCACCTGGCCGAAATCGACGCCTATAATCTCTATGCCCAGGGCGAACAGTTTTTTGACAGTCAGAATTATGATGAAGCGCGAAAGATCTTTAACGAGGTGCAGGAAAAATACCCCAACAGCGATCAGGCAGTGAATGCTGCGGTTAATATTGCGGCATCCTACATGGCGGAGGAAGATTACCGGAAGGCTGGAGATATTTTCCAGAAGGTAGTCGAAAGCTATAGTGACAAGTCCAAGTACCAGATACAAGTGGATTTTGCCAAAAAGCAGTTGGAAGCCATGGAAGAAGCACGTGTCCTTTAAGGGCGTAGTAAGAGGAGTTTTGGAAAATATATGGTGTTTAACCCCCCAACAAGGAGTATAGAACAATGATAGAATTTTTTCGGAATGGCGGACCTTTTATGTATCCTCTGGGGCTGTGGTCTGTAATGGCTTTGGCCTTCTTTCTGGAACGGGTGCTCACTTATGCGCGGATGCGGTCTGAAAATGAATTGGCAGAGGTGACTACCGATATCAACTCACGGATTGACTCAGGTGCATCTTTTGACCAGCTTAGGGAATACTGCTCCGAAGTTGGCAAGATGGAGGGTGAGGTATATAGTGAAGGTATCGAACGTTTCGAGCATCTATCGCAAGAACAGCGCACCATGGAAGAGATGCGTGCCGAGATGAATGGAACCGTTGAGCGCGCCGCTCTCGGTTACTTGGAGCGCTATCTATCGGTTATCAGTTTCGTGGCCTCTTCCGTTGTGTTGCTAGGGTTGCTCGGTACGGTTAATGGAATGATCAACGCTTTTGAAGGAATTGCCGAAAAGGGTCTTGGTGAGCCTACGATCGTAGCTGCGGGTATCTCAGAGGCTCTTATTACAACTGTAACCGGCCTAGTGATTGCCGTTCCTTCACTGGCAATTTATAGCTACTTCAGCACCCGTGCATCTGGTAAAGCCATTCAGTTTGAGGCCTATGGACATGGATTTGTAGATGCCCTGCTACGGCGCTGGCAAGGCTCACAGAGTGCTTGATATATTTCCCTTACCAAGTTCGGAGGTCATAAATGGCTGTCGAAAGTAAAAAAGAGGAACAACACCTTGATCTGACCCCTATGATCGACGTGGTCTTCCAGTTGCTGATCTTCTTCATGGTTACGGCTGTGTTCGCCATTACTCCAGGTCTTGATATCAAGCTTCCCGAAGCAGAAGAAGCTCAGGCTCCGGAGAAGGAGAACCTCTTTATTGTGGTCGATCAGGATGGCAATATGAAACTGAATCACAAGACGGTGACTTTTGCCACCTTGAAAGATGAAATTTCGGCCAAGAGAGAGATTCTGGATAATACAACCATGATAATTATACAGGGTGATGAGCGTGCCACTCATGGGCAGATTGTCAACATTATGGATATTGCTCGCTCTGTGGGCGTTGTTGATCAGGTAATAGCTACGGAACCCAATAGGCAATAGGGGGAATCAGGTGATTTTTCCCATTTTAACTGAGGTAAAGGATAATCGTGGACGAGCATAAAAAAATCCTATATGGTGTCTTCGGACTTGCTATACTCATCCACCTTGGGTTTATTCTGTCTAAGTGGATAGCCATAGCCTTCGGCTTGTCCGGCGTTCTCCTGTTGATTTTTGCTCTGTACAAGGCTACGTCTGGGCATAGGATTGGCATGAGTTCGTCTTTTCTGGTAGCCCTGACTGCACATGCCGGTGTGTTTATTTATGCATATTTCTTTGCGACGGCAATTGATGAAGAGGAGCAGCGCTTTATCCGCTTCCAGGCTCCGCCGCCGATTCTGCAGAAAAATTTTGACCTTGCAAAGCGGCCGGAAATTTCCGAAGTCCAGATGGAGATGCTAGCCTCACTGGCCCCACCTGATTTGCCCCAGGATATTTCGGCTATTGCCGATGTATCTGCTGTAGGTAGCGACCTCTTGGGTGCAGTTTTGCCCGGCACTCAGACTCTGGGTGCCTTTAGTGGTGCAAAAGCCGAAGAACTTTCGTTTGATCAAGTCGAGATGATTGAGCTAACTGAAACGGCAACTCCAGTGCAGGAAGCGCTCAGTCTCAAGCAAGAGTTGTTGAGCATTGAGGATCTGGATATTGGCCGCTATCAAGCGGTAATTATTCAGGATCCCGAAGATAAGAAGAACATTAAAGGTTTCTTCAATATGACCATCGTCGATTATGATGTGGCTGATAAAAATAGGGATCGTTTTCCCACGGCCGCCGAAGAATTGATGCGCTACATGCGGGATCATACCAAAATCAAGGCTAGGATTGCTGGGACGACACTGGAACTGAGCGACCCAAAAATTTTGACCGCTCCATTTTTGTATTTGACGGGGTGGGATGCAATTTTCCAGATTAGCGATACGGAAAAGCAAAATCTGGGCAATTATTTGAAAGCAGGTGGTTTTCTCTATGCCGATGATATCCGCCAGAGCGATGGTGACAATAAACTAAACAATACGGACCCCGGTGTTGAAGGTACTCCCTTTGACCGCCAGTTCAAAGCCCTAGTCAAAGATCCGCTGGTATTGGGTAGCGATGGAGCCAAATGGCAGAAAATTCCCAAAAGTCATCCTCTTTATGAGAGCTTCTGGAATTTTCCAGATGGACCTCCCATGGGCGGAGCCCCAGGCGGGAATGTTTTTGATTTAGAGATGCTTGAACTACGTGGAAGGGTAGTCGTGGTATTCAGCGATCTAAATATTAGCTGGTACTGGGGCGATACACAAGCGGATAGCGAAAGAGAACGTGGGTTGCAATTTGGGGTTAACCTGATTGTCTTTGCCTTGACCCAACCCGGCGGCATTGCCAATGTGAGTCAATTCGCTCGGTAGTTTAAAATTATCATAATAATGCATGAAGCCCGGAAGGATCTATTTCTTCCGGGCTTCATGCGTTTATCTTTATCTCCCTATCTCAAAGTTGGGTTATATTTTATCTTCGCCCAGGCTGTGGCCTGAACTTGAGTAGTATTAGGTTGTGCGGTTGAACTGCCGGTTTGCAGATAATCGGGTATGAAACCCGGTGTACCACGTTCTTCCGCCTCTTTGTCCCATCCCCTAGCCATTTTTGCCGTCGCCCAACTTGTCGGCAGTGTCCCGTCCTGGTCGAGAAGTATCCGAACCATGGATTTTTTTAGGGTGTTGTCACCGGCGAGGGGGGCTCCCTTGCCGTCATCTGCCAAATCAATAAGTTCGCCACCTTCTTTCGGGAGACGATTGTATAGCTTTAACTGCAATTTGGTATTGGGCAGGGCTAGGGAAGGATCGACTAATTGTGGCTGAGTATTCAACAGGGAGCGTGAATCATCGGGATGATAATTGGCGATGAGGAAGGTCGTGCGAGGGGGAATTTTCCCTTCAGGTATCGAGAGCATGATTTCCTCTCCCGCGTTGTTAGGGCGGGCAATAGTCCATCCAGCCAGGTCTATTTCATCATCACTCCTGTTATATAACTCGATCCATTCGTCTGCACTGGATGAACTGCTGCCCATCCACATGATTTCGCTGAAGACTACTTCTCTAGGGGGGGCCGCCTGGGCGGATTGTCCAAAGGCAAGGAACGATAGGACGATAAGAAAATACATGCCAACCTCCTGTGGGATAAGGGAATTGAGTAGTCTCGTCTCGAAAAGTAGAGAGAGATTTACACCACTGTTGGCAAAATGTGTGCCGCAAGGCCATTGTTTTTTTAAGTGAAATAAAAACAATAAGATGTAAAAAATTAGAAAGTGTAAAAATTTAGCATAGGCCGATGGTTGAGTATTGTGCTAATCATTTGTGTCACCTGCATGAGGCGGGAAGTAGGATTGGGTATAAGGGGGGCTTTTCAACCTATGGGGCAAAAATCCAATGGATAGGGTGAAATTAGTTTGTTCCGATGCGGGTTATTCGTATTGGCTGGCGAGAACGTGACTGAGAATGCGGATAGCCTGTTTGCGAACTGCCGGGCTTTGGTGGGTTTCGATGACCTCCCGGAGGACGGGTATTGAAGATTTGTCCTTAACCCGGCCGATGGATTTGATTGCTTGCAAAGCGAGGGAGTTGCTGCTATCTGAGTCTCGGACCACGCTGGCCAGGTAGCTAATTTGGAGTTCATGCCGACGCGTTAGAGCTTTTAAGTCAACTATGGGTACCGAGCCCAGTCGGTTTGCTACCTCGATGTTGTTTTCCGCTACCCTTCGGCCTAAGGGACCAAGATCAAACAACGAGATAGCTCCCAGTGCTTCAATGGCTTTCAAGCGGATAGTCGCGGCTTGGGTTTTGTCCAGGGCCGCCTTTCCCAGGCCTGGAATAGCCTCGGGAGTACCGAGTTTTCGCAGCATCTTTACGGCGGCGAAACGCAGGTTCAGACTCTTGTCGTCGAGGTTGCGATTCAGGAAGGGGACAGGGTTTAGCAAGTCTTTTTTTCCTGCTTCCCAGAGGGCTTCAGTCGCTCTAAGACGCACGTCCCCATCCGGCTCGATGGCATCGTTAGCAGCATCTCCCAGGGCTTTCAAGGCTTCCTTATAGCCCGGGTAGCGCAAAAAGGCAATGTTGCTAAGGGCGCGGACTATCTCAAGCCGGATAGAGGTTTGGCGCTCCGTCGATAAAGCAGAGTGCAATAACCTCACACTCTGAGGGTGACTCGCTCGTCCCAGACCTATAGCCGCCTGACGCCGGATGGCGGTATTGGGGCTCTGTAATTCTGCGCCCAGGCGTTTAATCCCAGCATTTTGCGCAAATGCAGTAGAGAATAAAAGGAGCGTGCAAAAAATAAAAAAAAAGCGTATCATAGGGTATCATTTAGCAATTTATGTGCCATATTTTTCCTGCAAAGCTTCGAGAAGAGTCCGCTGAACGTGGCCAAAGCCGCTATTGCTCATAAACACCACGATATCTCCAGATTGGGCGGAGGACAGTATGTGGCCGACTATATCAGTTGCGGTGGGAATGTGCCAGGCTCTTCTGTCGTGTTGGCGCAGAAGTTGTACAATGCGAGCGGGCGAAAAGGGTTGATCCTGTCGGGCTCGCTCGGGCCGGGGTACCTTGCCGATGATTACCTGATCCGCAGGTGCAAAAGCGCGCAGGTATCTGTCCTCGAATAGAGCCCGGGCGTTGGTCGCACTGGCCGGCTCAAAAACGGCCCACATGCGGCGATTGGGATGCGCTTGCCGCAGTCCAAGCAAAGTTTGTTCAACTGCCGTGGGATGGTGGGCAAAATCGTCGATGAGGATGATATCATTGATTTTACCGAGACATTCCTGGCGCCGTTTGATGCCTTTAAATGTATGGAAGCCCGACTGGATTTGTGCCGTGGTGAGGCCAGCGGCAATACCAGCACCCAGAGCGGCCAGGGCATTGCGTATATTGTATTTACCGGTCAGAGGTAATTCAAAGCGTCCCAGTACTTTACCCTCTCTTAAGGCGGTGAAAGAGTGCCCCCGGGGTGAAACTTCGATCTCGGCTGCCCGCCAGTAGGCCATGGGGCCAAAACCGAAGGTCTGAACTGGTGCAAAGGAAGCGGAGATAACTTCAGAAATTACGGGGTCATCGGCGCCTGCGAGAAGGAGTCCGTTCTGCGGGACCATATTTATTAATTGCGCGAAGGCCTTTTTGATCGCGTTCAGGTCATCGTATATGTCAGCGTGGTCAAATTCGATGTTATTGAGGATTAGAATTTCGGGTAAATAATGAAAAAATTTTGCGGTTTTAGCGAAGAACGCACTGTCATATTCATCTCCTTCAATGACAAAAAATTCCCCTTTACCCAGCTGATAGGAGCGTTGGAAATTGCGCGGCAACCCGGCGACGAGGTAGGAGGGCGCCAGACCTGCCTGGTTTAGTAAGTGCGCGGTTATTGCAGTGGTGGTGGTTTTCCCATGGGTACCGGTTATGACTATGGGACGTTTGCCGCGGAGAAAAAGGTCCTTCAAGATTTCCGGGAGCGATAGGTAGGGGATTTTTTTGTTTAGGGTAATCTCCACTTCGGGATTGCCGCGCGAAACCGCATTGCCTACGACGACCAGGTCGGGGGGGGGATCTAGTCGAGAGGCAGAGAAACCTTCCTGAACATCAATGCCAAGTTCTTCCAGATAAGTGCTCATTGGGGGATATATATGGTGATCTGATCCACTTATAAAATAGCCGCGTTCTTTGAGCATTCCGGCCAAAGAAGCCATGGCCGTGCCGCAAATTGCAATCAGGTGGATGTGTGCCTTTGGAGGTATATGCATAATAGGCTATATACTGGGAACTTGCAGCTATGTCAAGCGCCATTTGTTGCTCATGGTACCCTGGTAATATACATTAGATTAGAGTCTGCCGAGGAAGTTGAAAATGGCCCGAATAAAAATTAATCCCTTAATAATATTCGTTCCCGGTCTGGTTGTGCTAGCTGTTGCCCTGATCGTTGTGAGTTTGGGTTGGTCGGGTGAAGACAAGGCCGAGGATCCAAAATCGGATTCTAGGGAGAATTTTTCTGCATCGGTGGTTAGAGCCCAAGCCGGGAAAGAAGCCAAAAAAGGGCGGATTTTAAGAACACCTGAAGTTCAAAACCAATTGCCAGTGGAACTTTCTGCCGCCGAGAAGAAAGCGGAAATGGACTCGATTCTAATGGGGCAGATCCACAATTCGCCGGCCGATCTGAATCTGGAATGGCTTGCCCAATTCGGCCAGTACATTCGCGATGAGGAAAGTCTTGCACGCTATTTTGACGATATTCTGCAGCGCGGAGCCAATTATAATAAAATTTATACCAAAAGGGCAGAAAAAAGAAATTGGGCTCCCGTCACCACTCCTTATTATTTCCTCGAAAAAGCTAAATATGTAATCTCCTCCAAGACAAGTAAGATCAGAAAGATGAAAAGGGAAGGCAGAAATTGGCTGGCCCTAGGCTATTATAAAGAGCATGAGAAAAAGGAGGGATGGGAAAATATAGATGAATTGTTTCTGAGCGTGTTTTTTAAAGAAAGGATCAAGCTATTTCGCGCTCTGCAAGATTCGGCATTAAAATATAATCGGGATCCGCAGTCATGGCTGGTCGAAGAGCTCAAAACTTATGAGGCTATCTTGGTGGATAGACACCTTCGCACCCTTGTCGGGCAGGGGCGAGAGGAGTCTAATGACGGGGGTGTTGAGGGGGGTGGAGAAACGCTTGGTGCCGATTTCCCTGAGCGTGAGATCAACGAAACCTTGATAGCCATGGGAAAGGTCTATCTAAATATTGCTGAAAAAGAAAGGGCGGATGTCAGCAGGCTAGAGCACTTTTTGGGACTTACATTTCAATCAATGGCCATGGTGTACCGGCGTCAACCATCGGCTGAGGCATTCAGTGCCATAGGTCGGATTAATGAAATCAGGCGGGCCTATTTGTATCGCATGGCACAGCTCAGGTGGCGCGATGCGAGGGAGGCGAAAAAAGAAGGTAAATCCGAGCAGGCAGACGAATTTTATTTTAAGGCCACTCAGCATTACTTGCAGTGCATATCCCGCTGGGGTGAGAGTGACAGGGGCCAACATATCGAGGAGTTTCGAAAGCTTAAGCGGGAAATTGCGCTCTGGGAAAACCAGAAAAAAGAGAGTAGTGGAAATGAAGGCATTTAGAGATAGGAATTTAGGGTTCCTAGTGGCCGCAGCTCCCCCTTTGATAAACGTCAAGTATTTTTTCGGTCTAGCGACAATTAAAATTCCCGGATTAGGTGGATTTTTTGGGTGTCGTGTTCGTTGTGGTGGTCGCCTTCTTTTTCTTTTTGGATTGTTCCAGCCGATAACTGGGTAGATTCATCTCCAAAATGACGCAGTGATGGACGAGCCGATCAATGGCGGCGGCCGTGGTCATAGGATCTTTGAAGATGGTCTCCCATTGGGAAAAGGGTAAATTGCTGGTAATCAGGACACTGCCGCGCTCATAGCGATGGGCCAGCAGCGCGAAAAGGACTTCCATTTCCTCGCGGCTGTGCTGGACATAGCCGATGTCATCGAGGATGAGCCCGTCGTACTTGCTCCATCGTTTTAACAGCCGTGGCAGGGTCAGCTCGCGCTTGGCCAGCAATAATTCCTGCACCAACAGATTGCAGGGCATAAACAGGATCTGTCGATCCTGATGGATCAGTTCCTGGCCCAGCGCACACAGTACATGGGTTTTACCTGCGCCGGGATTACCGAAGGCCAATACGTTTTCGCACCGGTCCAAAAACGAGCCGTCGAGCAGGGTGGTCAGCTGGGCCTGGAGTTTTTTGGGCCAGCGTGCGCGCTCCAGGGTTTGCCAATTTTTTTCCAGCGGCAGTTTGGATTGGCGTAGGTAGCGCTGGATGCGATGCTGGCGCCGGGTCTCGCTTTCGCGCCGAGCCACTTCTAACAGGTAGCCCTCGTAAGGCAAGTCCTCCTGGCGCGCCTGGTCGGCCGCTTCGGCGTAGCAGGCCCGCATGGTGGGTAGCCGCAAGTCCTTGAGGACCTGGGTCAATTCGGTTTTCAACGGGGCCGCCCGACTCATACGTCGACCTCCAGCAAACCGTCATACACGGTCAGATCCACCGGGGCGATGGCTACCTCTGGATCGGGCCGGGACGGGGCCGGCCCCGCCAGATGCGCCTCGACGGTGGCCCCAGTAAAGGCGTCGGTGTGCACCACCAAGGTTTCGAGGACCGGCTCGACGAGGGCTTCCCCCTGGTGGGCGGCCAGGTGAAGGATGGACAGATACTCCCGGTCGGCCTGGCGGGGTGGATGGTGCCGTCTCAACGCATCGTAGGCCATGCGAAAGCGACTGGAGGGAAATAAGGCGGCGCGGTAGCGATAGTTTTCGAAAGCCCCCGGCTTTTTCACCAGCCAGTCAATCAGATGCCGGTATTGGATCAGCGCCTGACTTTCTCCGCGCAACCGCGGCATGGTTTCGATCCGACGGCGGGCATACCACAGCTCCAGGTGCTCGGCGTGGAGGTGGACCTCGAGCGTTTCGCCGATGAGCCGGCTGTCTACGGAGTAGACGTTGTGGCTGACGCGGATGGTGGAAGAAGGGCCGACCTTGACCTGCAGCCGTTTGCTGGGATCTAATGGCTGAGCGGGCAAGGGCCCCAAGCGCAACCGCTCTTGGGCCAACCGCTCCTGGCGGCCGGCATTGAGTTGGGCAAACAGCCCGCGCAAAAAGGCCGCATAGGCGGCCCGGTCGGCAAAATCGCGGCTGCCGCGCAGCAACAGCGCCTGCTCTACCGCCTGTTTCAAGCGATGGTGCCGCTGCTCGATATCGCCGTTTTCATGCGGGCTGGCCGCCTGGATGAGCCGACCTTCCAGCCCATAGTGGCGCAACAGCGCCGCATAGCGGGTGGTAAAAGTGTCGGTACGCGACTTGGGGGGAATCGCCGCGGTGAGCCGGTCGGTCTGATGCTGCTGCGGCACCCCGCCCAACTCCCATAAGGCCTGCTGGAGGCCAGCGCTGAGGCTTTCAAAACTCTCGGAGAAACAGATCATACCTGTTTCCCAATTCGAATAGGTCAACACAAAATGATAGAGCAGATGGACAAAGGGCTGACCCGCCAAGGTGATACTCAACGACCCCATATGGGTGAAATCCGACTGGGCCAACTGACCGGGCGGGTGGACCTGGGGAAAAAACACCTCTTTGGGGGGGCCTTCGGTCGCCCGCCAGACTTTGATCCGCCGTTGTAGGGTGCGTAGTTGGCCATCGCTAAAGCGACCCGGATACTGTCGCTGTAACTGGTCAAACAACGTCTTGGCTTGCAAGCCCGGATTGACCGCCAACGCCGCGGCGACCTCCGCCCACACCGCGGCAAACGGGTCCGGACGAGTCCGCCAGGTGTGGGGCACCCGCCCCTGGCTGGGTAATTGGCCCGAATCTCGATACTTACGGGCGGTTTTCTCGTCCATCCCGGCTTGGGCCGCAGCCACGCCCAACGGCCGCTGGTCACTCAGATGCTTCATCAATCGCCTCACTTGTTGATCCGTAACCATCCAGACCTCCTTGAAAAGGATCTGGACTAGGATACGGAGATGCGAAAAAACCGGGAATTTTAATTGTCGTCAGCCGGATATATAAATGTCGTTAATCATGCATCAGCTGGGCGACGTGCCGGACGTTGTATGGGACCCCATTGACAAGCTCTTTGTCAGCCATAATAAACTCAATC
>PBOB01000047.1 GCA_002724185.1 Acidiferrobacteraceae bacterium
AAGACCATTTTGAGTGGAGCGCACATCTCTGAATCGGACTATGTTTCGATGTACCAGCAATCTATTGAACAGCCGGCAGAGTTTTGGGCGGAACAAGCAAGGAAATATTTGTCCTGGTTTAGTGATTGGGATGAGATCATGTCCTGCAATTTTGACAATGGGCAAATTCGTTGGTTTGATGGAGCTACTATAAATGCCTCATATAATTGTCTAGACCGGCATTTACCCATTCGCGGAAACCAAATCGCGATAAATTGGGAAGGAGATAAGCCGGGAGACAGGCGAAAGATTACCTATTATATGCTCCATGAAGAGGTTTGTCGGCTCGCTAATCTCTTGAAGGAACGCGGCGTTGAGAAGGGTGATCGCGTAGCGATCTATATGCCTATGATTCCTGAAGCGATAGTATCCATGTTGGCCTGCGCCAGAATTGGCGCAATTCATTCAGTAATTTTTGGAGGATTTTCGCCAGACGCACTTAGAGACCGAATATTGGATTCTGAATGCCATATCGTTATCACGGCTGATGAGGGTCCAAGAGGTGGTAAGTTGATTCCGCTAAAAGCGAATGTTGAAAGTGCGCTAGAAGGCTGCCCTGATGTTCATACAACGATCGTGGTCCAGAGAACCGGTGGGGATGTCCCAACTCACTCAACAAGAGATGTGGATTACCATAATGGGATTGCTAGCGTAGACAGTGTGTGCTCTCCAGAAGCGCTAAATGCCGAGGATCCTTTATTTATTCTATATACCTCAGGATCAACCGGAAAACCAAAAGGCGTTGTTCACACTAACGGAGGTTATCAGCTATATACAGCTATTACCCATCAATTAGTTTTCGATTACCACGATGAACAAGTCTATTGGTGCACGGCCGATATCGGCTGGGTTACTGGCCACTCCTATGTAGTATACGGGCCTCTCATTAATGGTGCTACAACGGTCCTTTTTGAGGGCGTGCCCAATTGGCCAGATCCCAGTAGGTTTTGGCAAATTATTGATGAGTACTCTGTAAACATTTTTTATACAGCACCTACTGCAATACGGGCTCTCATGGCTGAAGGAGATCAGCATCTCAATGCCACGAGTCGCGAAAGTCTTCGAATTCTAGGCACAGTGGGTGAGCCAATAAATCCAGAGGCGTGGCAATGGTATTATCGACTAGTCGGTAAGGAGCGTTGCCCAGTAGTTGATACGTGGTGGCAAACTGAGACGGGCGGCATCTTAATTACACCGCTACCTGGAGCTACGCCGTTAAAGCCGGGATCGGCGACAAGGCCATTTTTTGGAGTTGAGCCAGCGTTGCTCGATGCTGACGGCAATGAACTGGAGGGTGAATCGTCCGGGAGCCTGGTTATCAAACATTCATGGCCTGGCCAAATGAGAACAGTTTATGGCGATCATGATAGATTCTTAAAGACATATTTCTCTGACTATCCAGGTTATTATTTGACAGGTGACGGAGCACGCCGTGACGCGGATGGCTATTATTGGATTACCGGGCGTGTGGACGATGTAATAAATGTCTCGGGCCATCGCATGGGAACGGCTGAAGTTGAGAGCGCTCTCGTACTCCATAGTAGCATCGCAGAAGCAGCTGTAGTTGGGTTTCCTCATGATATAAAGGGCCAGGGGATATACGCCTATGTTACGCCTATGGTTGGTATAGAGGGATCGGAGCATTTGAGAGATGAGCTAGTGGCCCTAGTTAGAAAGGAAATTGGAGCGATAGCCACCCCAGATATTATTCAGTGGACACCAGGGTTGCCTAAGACTAGATCGGGCAAGATTATGCGCAGAATCCTTAGGAAAATAGCAGCGAACGAGTTCGAAGACCTCGGAGATACCTCAACTTTGGCAGATCCAGCTGTGATCTTGAACTTGGTCGAAAACCGTTAGTCGAAATCACACAGATCGGCAAGGAAGGGTTGTTGTTCCGCAATTTTGTCTTGTATTAACGGGAATTTCTTGATGTTTTAGAGTACATTGCTTAGGATACTGCTTCTAATTTAACTCCTTGCCGCACTGGAGCCTCAGGCGGCTTAACTCGAAAGGAGAGTTTAATGCGTCATTATGAGATTGTTATTCTGGTTCATCCAGACCAGAGCGAACACGTGCCTGCCATGATCGATCGCTACCGTAACTTAGTAGAGGGTAGTGGTGGAGCTATCCATCGATTGGAAGACTGGGGAAGACGTCAGCTAGCTTACATGATTGCAAAAGTTTACAAGGCCCATTATGTCCTGATGAACATCGAATGTGACGGAGAGGCTTTATCCGAGCTTAATAGGATGTTTAAGTTTAGTGATGCAGTGATACGGACTCTTGTAATTCGAAAAGATAATGCGGTTATGGCTGCGTCCCCACTAGCAAAAAGTCGAGAAGAGGAGCATAGTAATTCCACTAGTGATGGAGAGAGTCAGGTGCAGGCCGGTAATATCTCTGACAACAAATCAAACGAGAGCAACGCAGGAGCAAGTGCGGATACGGCAAACTCAATTAACTCTGAAGATGTTAAGAGTTCTGATGGTGATACGACAGTAGTCGGCGACGATGCTTCTGAGAAAGTTGTCGACGAGGAGGCACCCTAATGGCGGCTAGATTCAATAGGAAACGTAAGTATTGTAGATTCACAGCGCTTGGCGTTAGCGAGATTGATTACAAAGATATAGATACTTTGAAGGGTTATATAACTGAGACTGGTAAGATAATCGCTAGTCGTAACACTGGGACTCGTGAAAAATACCAACGGCAGTTAGCGACAGCAATCAAGAGGGCTAGATTTTTAGCTTTGCTACCCTATACTGATCAGCATTGAGACTACGCAATGAATGTTATTCTGTTAGAAAAGATCCAAAATCTTGGTGGGCTTGGCGATCTCGTTAACGTTAAGTCGGGGTATGCACGAAATTTTCTGATTCCTTATGGTAAGGCAGTCTGGGCTACAGACTCAGCACGCATAAAGGTGGAAGAACGACGACAGGAACTTGCTAAGTTAGAGGAGCAACGGCTAGATGTTGCTCGGGCGAAGGCCGACACATTGCCGGAGGAGATACGGGTTATACGAAAAGTAAGTGAGGAAGGTAAGCTTTATGGTTCGGTCTCAGCTTCCGACGTAGCTAGTGAGCTGCAAGAAAGGGGCATAGTTGTTGGTAGGGCAGAGATTAGCTTACCGCAAGGACCGATAAAGGAAGTAGGTGAGACCACCATCGATATTTTACTCCACCCGGAAATTCGAGTTGAGCTCCGAGTCACCGTAGAAGCGGAGCACTCTGAGTAGCGGTCTGATCACTATCTGACGTATATTTCCTTAGAGCGTTGGCGCAATTCCATATTGTATGCTCCCCTTGCTGGTCTTTGACGAAGCAAGAGTGACCATTGATAGTCTGTAATTACAATTGGGATAGACATAAAATTACATTGCATACACTATTATCCAAGAGATCGACATAGGTCAGCTAGCCGATAAAAGCAAAAGTGCCTGAAACAAGAACAGCGAAAATTACAGATGGTAACGCAAAGCTACCACCGCAAGCCTTAGAGGCTGAACAGTCTGTTTTAGGGGCTTTGCTACTAGATAGCGACCGTTGGGATGAAGTTGCTGAGATAGTCTCACCTGACGACTTTTACTCATTTGCGCACCGACAGATCTTTGCTGCGATACGTGTATTACATGACGGCAATCAACCCGTTGATGTGGTAACTGCATCTGAATTGCTTGAGAGACAGGGGCATCTTGGTGATGTTGGCGGCCTCACATACCTAGGTGAACTTGCGAATAATACTCCCGCAACAACAAATATTAAAGCCTATGCGAGTATTGTGCATGAGCGATCTGTGTTGCGCCGTTTAATCATCGCCACAAATCAGATCGCTCAAAAATCTTATGCGCCGGAGGGTGCTGACGCGGGAGAGATATTAGATTATGCCGAGCAGTTAGTATTTCAAATTGCCGAGCATGACAGAAGACTCATTGATGGGTTTAGGCCTATCCAAGGTTTGCTTGCTGGTGCAATCGATAGAATTGAAGAGCTCTATGAAGCGGGTTCAGCTATAACGGGGGTATCTACAGGATTTTCGGATCTTGATAATATGACATCGGGTCTTCAATCTTCTGATTTGATCGTGATAGCAGGCCGACCATCAATGGGCAAGACAAGCTTAGCAATGAATATGGCAGAGAGTGCAATACTAGAATCTAAATTACCGACGGCAGTGTTCAGTATGGAAATGCCTGGACAGCAATTAGCTATGCGTATGTTATCATCCTTAGGAAGAATAAACGCACATCGCGTTAGGACAGGCAAACTAACAGAGGACGATTGGCCTCGCTTGACATCAGCTGTTGGATTGCTAAATGAGGTCCCACTTTTTATTGATGATACAGCAGCGTTGACTCCGCTGGAGGTTAGAGCACGTACTAGACGTTTAATGAGAGAACATGGACGCCTCGGGCTGGTTATCATCGATTACCTGCAACTGATGCAATCTTCAGCAGAATCAGCAGAAAACCGTGCTGTGGAAGTCGCAAATATCACTCGTTCACTAAAATTTCTTGCTAAAGAATTAGAGGTTCCTGTGGTAGTTTTATCACAGTTGAATAGAGGTTTAGAGCAACGACCTAACAAGCGGCCTGTAATGTCAGATCTAAGAGAGTCTGGCGCAATTGAGCAGGATGCTGACCTTATCCTATTCATCTACAGAGATGAGGTCTACAACGAGGATAGTCCAGAAAAAGGCACTGCAGAAGTCATTATTGGCAAGCAGAGAAACGGGCCTACTGGTACTGTGCGTTTGACATTTTTGGGAGAATTCACGAGATTTGAGAATTATGCCTCTCAAAAGACAAGTCAAGAGTTCTGACTAAACTAAGGACCTGCCTTTAGAGTGTCAATCGGAACTGTAATGAACACTAAGCAACAGTAGCCGTGGATGTGCAACGCGGTAAAGTGTCATTTCGATGCAGCGAGTGTTTATCTGTTTCGTTGCAGTGGAGCGGTCAGTGTAGTAGCTGTTCGGCATGGAATTCACTTTCAGAGGTAGTGGAAACTCGCCATCAGGCTGCAATATTTTCTCCAAAGGGTGGCCCTTCCGGAATAAGTAAGATTTGTGATATTTCACATGAAAACATACAAAGGCGGCAGACTGGTATTTCTGAGTTAGACCGGGTGTTAGGTGGTGGTCTTGTCTTAGGCTCTGTTATTTTATTGAGTGGAGATCCGGGCATTGGTAAGTCAACGCTAGCTCTGCAGTTAGCCGCAAAGCAGCATGAAGAGATAGATACTTTGTATGTAACGGGGGAGGAGTCTTCACAACAGTTGGTATTACGTGCTAAGAGGTTAGGAATTAGTAATTTGCCGATAGATGTTCTTGCCGGCAATAGCCTGCAGTCAATTCTGGAGCATATATCAGAATATAAGCTTGTAGTAATTGATTCCATTCAGGCATTATCAAGCGGAAATCTAACCTCGTTACCTGGCTCTGTTGCTCAAGTGCGCGAATCAGCAGAAGCAATACTTCGGTATGCAAAAAATAGCGAATGCTGTGTATTAATGATAGGCCATGTTACCAAAGAGGGCACTCTAGCGGGCCCAAAGTTGCTTGAGCACATGGTTGATACCGTTCTTTACTTTGAAGGCGATGATGCCAGCCGGTTAAGAATGATACGTTCGTATAAGAATCGATTTGGCAACGTGAACGAAGTTGGTGTTTTCGCGATGACAGGGAGCGGTTTACAAGAGGTAGGTAACCCCTCTGAGATGTTCTTGTCTAGGCGAGTTTCTGATGTTCCAGGAAGTGTCGTGCTCGCTACTCATCAAGGCACCAGGCCTTTGTTGGTAGAAGTCCAGGCATTATTAGATGCCAGCTCATTAGGCAATCCGCGGCGTTTGTGTGTAGGGCTCGATGCGCAGCGGTTAATGATGCTGCTTGCAGTGTTAAATCGACAAAGTGATGTATTAGTTGGTGCATACGATATTTTTGTTAACGTTGTGGGCGGCATACGTATTGTCGATAGCGGCGCTGATGTTGCCTTGTTGGCTGCGATAATATCAAGTGTGCTTGATAAGCCGTTTCCTAGAGACGTGGTTTGCTTTGGTGAAATTGGACTGGGGGGCGAAATTAGGCCTGTCCAAAGAGGGGAAGACAGAATTAGAGAGGCGTCTAAACTTGGATATGAGCGAGTGCTCGTGCCAAAAGACAACTATACCGCGCTAGAGACTATAGAGGCGCAGATTATTGATATTGTTAGTGTTAGTGAGTTAGTTCAGTGGGTGGAACAAAATCCATCCTAGATATCACGAAGTAGCTCATTTATTCCTACTTTTGCACGTGTTTTGTCGTCGACTTGCTTAACAATTACAGCGCAGTACAGGCTGTGACTCCCATCATCGGCAGGTATTGACCCTGAAACAACGACTGAGCCCGGTGGTACGTAACCATATGTGATTTCATTTGTTTGACGGTTGAGTATCCGAGTGCTTTGGCCTATGTAAACACCCATTGAGATAACAGAATCGCGGGCTACAACAACTCCTTCTACGATTTCACTTCTAGCCCCAATGAAACAATTATCTTCAATTATCGTTGGGCTTGCTTGCAGTGGTTCCAAGACGCCTCCGATGCCAACGCCTCCTGAGAGATGTACATTTGAACCAATTTGCGCACAAGATCCAACGGTTGCCCATGTGTCAACCATTGTATTGTCTCCGACCCACGCTCCTATGTTGACATAACTAGGCATTAGTACCGCGTTCGGAGATATATGGGCTCCTTTTCTAACCATTGCGGGTGGGACAACACGTACTTTGCTCTTAGCAAAATCGTTATAGTCATATTCATCAAATTTGCCTGGTACCTTGTCAAAATAGCGTGTTCCACCGCCCGTAAGAACTTTGTTCTCTGATAAAACAAAAGAAAGCAATACAGCTTTCTTTAACCATTCATTCACTTTCCAACCGTTAGTGGTGGGTTCTGCGACGCGCGCCTTACCTTGATCAAGAAGATCGATTGCTTCATTCACAGCTTCAATAACTTCAGTAGTGGCAAATTCGCTCCCTTGCCGCTGTGCAGAGAATGCATCATCAATCACCGTTCTAATGTTTTCCATGTCTTTGCTCCATAATTTGTGCCTAAACAGCTACCGAATTCAACGTGCGTGCCATCTATACATTCATGATAATGCCTTACGTATTTCACGTGCTAAGCGCTCCCGTTGAGCCTTCGATTTAATTTCTCCACCATTTAATTGTTGAATGAGGAAAACATCCTCTACTTTTTCGCCAAAGGTTGTAACTCGAGCAGTCACAAGTCTTACTTTACAGTTAATCAACACATTTGCAACTTGATGTAATAGTCCGGGGCGATCTTGAGCTGTGAGTTCCATGATTGTGCTACCGCGCTCAGGCGCGCTTCTAAAATCAACCAGAGTTTTGATGGGAAAATGTTTTATTTTATGAGCCAGGCGCTGCGGGGTAGTAGAGCTCGCAAGGCTTGGGTTCAACAATTGTGATCGAATTCGAGCGCTGCAGGATAGTAACTCCTTTTCATCCAGGCTTGTATTAGAGTTTTGTAAAACGACAAATATCATTAGTACAAGACCAGAGGATATCATATGAACCCGTGCATCAATAATATTCATTCCTTCGTTGTCAAAACCTTTCGTTACATACGATAGAAGCTCATCAGAGCGTGGTGAACAAATTAGGAATTGGGCCGTCTTTGATTCTGCTTGTAGGCGTCCCGAAACTAAAGGCAAATCTGTAATAGGTGTCGAGAGAAGGATTTGCGTATGCCATGCGATAATTTCAGGCCGATATCTCAGAAAATAATCAGCAGCTAGAGTATCCCAATAACGATTAGCAGCTTTTATTGCGTCAGGATCATTGGGCAAGAGGCTTGCAGTTTCTAATCGGGCATCTTTCACTCTGTCTCGTAAGTCTATCGGCTCATCCACTCCTCTTTGCAGAGCGTGCGAGGTGGCTAAATAAAGGTCCATTAAGAGCTGTCCTTTCCAATCGTTCCAGACGTAGGGGCTTGTGCCCCGCATGTCTGAAACTGTTAACAAATAAAGGTTATCGAGACGCTCCTGATTGCCCACGTTTCTAGCAAAATTTGTAATTACATCAGGATCTGATATGTCTTGCCTCTGTGCAACCCAGGACATCAAGAGATGTTGTCGTACGAGCCATGCAACGAATTTCGAATCATAGTCACTAAGATCATGCAGTCTACAGAAGCTATATGCTTCCTTTTCGCCTAATTTCGAATGATCTCCTCCTCGTCCTTTGGCAATATCGTGAAATAGTGCAGCTATGAATAACCGATGACGCTTGAATATCGATTGCATAATTGAGCTTGGGAATGGTAGCTCATGACTATATTGTGGGATTTCAAGTCGTCTCAGATTCCGCACTACGAAGAGCAAATGAGCGTCTACGGTAAAGAAGTGAAAAAGATCATGTTGCATTTGTCCGACTATTCGGCCAAATACCGGGATATATGCTCCAAGGATTCCGTAGTCATTCATTCTTCTAAGTGACTGCAGTTGCCCGGATGGAGAACGCAGCATCTCCATGAATAGACTACGACATCGGATGTCCTTTCGAAAGCTAGCATCCACTAGGCTTCTGCTGGACCAGATTTGTCGGATCGTGCTAGCTTGAATTCCAGTTAATTCTGGTCTCTGCTGGAGTAGCGTAAAAATTTCAAGCAATGCAAAGGGTTGTTGGTCAAATATTTTGCTATTTCTTGTGCCAATTAGGCCGTTTATAGAGCAAAATCGCCGATTAATATTAACAGTAATTTTCTTGTTATATGACAATATTTCCTGATGAAAATACTGCAGTAGCAGGTCATTTAGAAATCGGAGGCTTTTTACGGTGCGATAATAGCGCTTCATAAACTTTTCGATTGCTAAACTATGGACATCATCCTGATAGCCAAATTCAAGAGCAATTTCTTTTTGGTAATTAAAAAGAAGTCTATCTTCACATCGCCGAGAGATGAAATGGAGAGCGTTACGAACACGCCATAGAAAGTTCCTTCCGCGTACTAGCATTCTGCATTCATGCTCTGAAAGAAAGTTATGTTCTACTAGAGCGCGAAGGTCCCTGCTTCCGAAATGACGTTGCGCTATCCAGGAAATAGTTTGGATGTCTCTCAAGCCCCCAGGACCCTCCTTTAGATGCGGCTCTAGATTGTAGGCGGTGTCATTGTAATGATGGTGTCGTTGGATTTGCTCATCCCGCTTAGCTGTGAAGTATTTGCGGACTGGCCAGAGTTCAGTTGGTCCAATTCGTTTTTGGAGCACATTTGAGATCTCTGTGTTACCGCAGAGAAATCGCGCTTCCATCATATTTGTTAATACTGTTACATCTAATTTTGCTTGACTAACACACTCTGTTAACGTCCGAACACTGTGCCCAACCTGAAGGCCAATATCCCAAAGAAACCTGATAAACTGCTCACTGAATTCTTGCTCAACGGCATTTGCACTTGTGCGGTATACGATAAGTAGATCTATATCTGAATAGGGT
Organism: Acidiferrobacteraceae bacterium; assembly: GCA_002724185.1. GTDB lineage: Bacteria > Pseudomonadota > Gammaproteobacteria > Arenicellales > UBA868 > CAJXWH01. The sequence continues at coordinate 9,537 of PBOB01000047.1, forward strand.
TGGAGTTCGCAACGGCCATAGCCTCCAACGGCGAGCAGGGCTGATCGTTTATATGGCAAATTCCGTGTAGCGAGTAAAGTCCACGCTCTAGTGACCAGCCTATCCGTAACCCACGAATTGGCAATCAATATTTCATGTGAAGATAGACCAGCTTTGTGGTAAAGCTGAAGCTCTGCCCTTGCATTTTCTATTGCGGAGCGAAAGCAGGCTAAGTGATTATCATTGTTGGATAATTTATCCTCAAAATCATTGAGGTTCAGCAGTCGCTTACGTGAGACTCGCGTCATCGATACGATAATTCAGATGATCTTCCGGGATCCGATTGAGTAAGTATCTCAACTCCATCTGAAGTAACGGCAACAGTATGTTCCCATTGTGCGCTTAGACTGTGGTCTTTTGTGACGACAGTCCAGCCATCTTTTAGAAGGCGAGTGTCCGGACGTCCAACGTTGATCATTGGTTCAATTGTAAAGGTCATTCCAGTTTCAAGTACCATACCTGTGTTTGGTGTGCCGTAATGTAGAACCTGTGGATCTTCATGAAAAACTTTACCTATGCCATGTCCACAGTACTCTCGGACAACTGAGAAACTATTATTTTCAGTATGTTCTTGAATAGCATGTCCAATGTCGCCAAGGGTTAGGCCAGGGCGTACAAGTTCAATTGCCTTCATCATAGCCTCATAACATACTTTAGTTAAACGACGGGCGCGAATTGATGGTTCGCCCACAAAAAACATGCGACTGGTATCTCCATGAAATTCGTCTTTGATTACAGTTATATCAATATTGATGATATCACCAGTTTTCAGAATCTTTTTACTGGGAATTCCGTGACAAACAACATGATTAACTGAAGTGCAGATCGATTTTGGAAAGCCTCTATAGTTGAGAGGGGCAGGTATTGCCCCGAGGTAATTCACGATATATTCATGACAAAGATGGTCAAGTTTCTCAGTAGTAACGCCGTGCTCTACATGAGGTTCAATCATGTCCAGTACCTGAGCAGCTAGGCGTCCAGCAACGCGCATTTTGTTGATATCGTCTTCTGATTTTATGTTAGTCATCATTTATATAATTGGGTTGGCTAGCAGTCAGCAGGCTTGCGAATGATTAATTCGGCAGAATAGTGCAGTTTAACTAGTTATTTATGATTCCAGTATAGGATATGAACTAGCCCCAATAAAGTAAAGGCGGTAAAATACAGGAGCTGTCGTAAATAAATACACGTTCGCTGATTTCTGAGTCACTCGGGGTGCTCGGCATCTATAGCCGGGTTAGTAACTCAAGGCGGGCTAGCAAACAACCCTTAAGGAGCAAATTATGACTGAAGTAACTATGCGTCGCATGCTTGAGGCTGGTGTGCATTTTGGCCATCGCACACGATTTTGGTCCCCCAAAATGGACCCTTATATTTTCGGAAGCCGCAATAAAATTCACATCATCAATCTCGAAAAGACCTTACCTCTATATATAGAAGCGGTTAATTTCCTAGGAAGTGTAGCAGCTAAAAAGGGTAAGGTATTATTCGTTGGAACAAAGCGACAGGCAAGTGACGCAATTCGTGAAGCAGCACAACTCTGTGGATCACCCTATGTGAATCATAGGTGGCTTGGCGGCATGCTCACAAATTACCAAACTATCCGTAACTCAATTAACCGATTAGTTGAGCTAGAAGAAATCATCGAAAGTGGAGCTGCAGCGAGACGAAGCAAAAAGGAAAACCTGCAGATTGAACGAGAAAAGGCTAAATTGGAGAGAAGCCTGTCTGGTATTCGAAATATGAATGGATTGCCTGATGCAATGTTTGTTGTTGATGTTGATAACGAAAGGATTGCAGTGTCGGAAGGAAAGAAACTAGGCATCCCTATAGTTGGTGTAGTCGATACAAACTCGTCTCCTGACGGAATAGACTATGTTATACCCGGCAATGATGATGCTATGCGGGCAATTCGTCTGTATTTGGAAGGTATTGCGAATGCAATAATTGATGCTAAGCAGGCTTCGCCGGAGCCAGTTGAGGCAGATGCAGATGCAGATGCAGATGAATATATTGAGATTGAATCATCAAATGCTGATGAACTTCACAGTGAAGCCTCTGCAGTGGAGTCAATCGACACAGTCAGCTCGGTAGATGCAGTGCAATTAGGGAGCCAGAAAGAAGATAGTGGAAACGTAGAAAGCAGCCGTGATTCGAAAGATGGAGTCTAAGTAGGTAGAAGATATAATGGAATTGTGAAGGGGCGAAGTCTATAGCTAGTAGATTTCAGGCATGCACAAAAAATAGATTTAACTATATAAGGATACATTTATGTCAGTAAGCGCTGCATTAGTGAAAGAATTGCGGGGGCGGACAGGAGCAGGAATGATGGATTGCAAGTCCGCGCTAGTAGACTCGGATGGCGATATAGATAAGGCAGCTGAACTTCTGCGCATGAAGGGTGCGGCTAGCGCGGAGAAAAAGGCAGGCCGAATTGCGGCTGAGGGTATAGTTTGTCACCAGATATCTGATGAAGGCAAAAGAGGAGTTTTGGTTGAGGTTAACTGCGAAACCGATTTTGTTGCGCGAGACTCTTCTTTTAGAGAATTTGTATCAACGATATCCAATGAAATATTAAGGAAGTCACCAGCTAACCTTAACGAATTAAGTCAGCTACAGCTAGATAGCGGCGAGTCAATAGAGGATAGTCGTAGCGCGTTGGTCGGTCGGATTGGTGAGAATATTTCGGTAAGACGATTTAAGATCATCGAGGCCCAGGATGGCAACATAAGCGGCTATGTGCATTCTGACAAGATAGGTGTATTGGTGCTAATTCGTGGCGGAACAGAACAGCTCGGGCATGATATCGCAATGCATGTTGCTGCAAGCAACCCCCAGGCAATTGATGAGTCTCAAATATCGACACAAATCCTGGAGCGTGAAAGAGGAATTTTTCAATCTCAAGCAGAAGAGTCAGGCAAGCCTGCAGAGATAGTCGAAAAAATGGTGGCTGGAAAAATTAAGAAATTTCTCAAAGAAAATACCCTTTTAGGGCAATCATTCATCAAAAATCCCGAAATCATAGTACAGAATTTATTGGACTCAGAAGGCGCAGAAGTTCTAGAAACTATTCGTTTTGAGGTTGCGGAGGGTATCGAAAAAAAGAACGATGATTTTGTTGACGAAGTGCTCGCGCAGGTTGAGGGAAGGTAATTAGCGGTGGAGAAAGTCGCTCATGGTAACGGTGAACCATATTTAATTAAGGTGAGTGGAGAATCATTTGCGGCCGATGCCCAAGGCATTAGCGAGTCAGCACTAGAGTTTACGGGTCAGGAAATTCTAAAGGCGTGGGAAGTTCAACCAAATTTCGCTGTCGTTGTTGGTGGTGGTAATTTCTATCGAGGGCGCGGGGCGATGCCAGGATTGATCGACCAATTACATGCTGATCATGTTGGCATGCTGGCAACGATTATGAATGGGATAATACTCCAGCAATGGTTTACGGCACGATTGCAGCCTGCGGTAGCGCTATCAGCGTTTCCCGTTGGCCATATATGTGAAACCTATAGTGCTGTAAAAGCCCGCTCGTTGATAGAGCGTGGTATTTTAGTGGTGATGGCTGGGGGCACTGGATCACCATTCTTTACCACTGATACGACTGCCTGTCTTCGTGCTCTAGAAATCGGAGCCAAGACAGTTATTAAGGCCACAAATGTTAATGGTATTTACGATCGGGATCCGTTTACTGACAGATCTGCGACTATGTTCCAAGACTTAGACTATCAGACAGCGCTTAACAATCATTTAACTGTGATGGATGCTACCGCATTTGCACTCTGCAGAGATAATCGATTAACAATTCATGTGCTGAATTTAGGAGTGCCTGGAAATCTCTGCCGTGCTGTCCAGGGTTATAGCGTTGGTACTCTTGTTAGCAACGGGAGATCCAAAGAATGATTGACGTGATCCTTGATGATGCTTCAGTAAGAATGAAAAAAAGTATAGAAGTAACTAAGCAAGATATGGCAAAAATTCGTACAGGGCGCGCTACACCCTCGCTATTAGATCATATTAATATAGATTACTACGGTTCAGAAGTACCAGTGTCTCAGGCCGCAACTGTTGGCGTAGTGGATGCGAGAACTCTAAGCATCCAACCCTGGGAAAAAAACATGATCCCAGTTATTGAAAAAGCGATCTTAGAATCACAATTAGGTTTGAATCCAGTAACTTCCGGAGATGTAATTCGTATTCCGTTGCCACCATTAACTGAGGAGCGCAGGGTCGAGATGACGAAACTTGTGAGGCAGGAAGGTGAAAACGGAAAAGTCGCAATTCGTAACATTCGACGGGATGCGATTCATCAAGCGCGGGAACTACTAAAGGAAAAAGAGATCTCCTCCGACGAAGAAAAAGTCGCTGAGAAAAATCTACAACAGCTTACCGATGAGCACATTAGTCTAATTGACAAAGTCATTTCTGCTAAAGAAAAGGAAGTGCTAGAGGTTTGACATGGAGAAGTTCTAGGTAACGTGCAATAGAAGGAGTTCGCCAGCTGTGACGAATGTATCCTCGAATTGGCTAAGCCATTTAGCTATCATCATGGACGGTAATGGTAGGTGGGCCCAAAGACGAAAGAAGCCACGAATCTTTGGACACCGAAAGGGAGTCGAAGCGGCGCGACGAGTAGTTGATGCGTGCGCGCGCAGATCGATTCCTTACCTCACACTTTATGCGTTTAGTAGAGAAAACTGGGATCGACCACAAGAAGAGGTGCGACTGTTAACTGATTTGTTGTTCAATACGCTGGATTCAGAGGCACAGATGCTTCATGAGAACGGAATTCGTCTTAGGGTTATTGGTGATTTGACAGCGTTTGGTGCGCGAATATGCACTAAAATCCAATCGATAGAGTCATTAACCGCTCAAAACTCTAATCTTAATTTAACCGTTGCAGTCAATTATAGTGGTCGATGGGATATCACACGCGCGGCGAGCCAGTTGATAAATGACTGTAGAACTGATTCTAAATTATTTGAAAATATTACAGAAGAGTCGCTCAGAAGCCGACTCAGTACTTGTGGGATGCCAGAGCCAGATCTCTTTATCCGTACCGGGGGTGAACTACGACTTAGCAATTTTCTATTGTGGGAATTAGCCTACTGCGAGCTATTTTTTACTGATATTCTCTGGCCGGAGTTTAACGAGGCGTGCCTGGAAGAGGCTCTCGTAGCTTACAGCACAAGGCAGCGCCGATTTGGTGGGCTGAGCGCCTCTCAATGAGTCGAAGTATTATTTCTAGTCAATATCTAGTTCGCTACAAAGATACCCGCCTGTATGCGAACTACTGAGATTTTCAATCGTCTTATGACGGCGATCATTCTGGCTTCAATCGTTGTTGGTGTGATATTTAGTTTTAGTAGCGCTATTTTCGATACTCTTATACTTATAGTTGCCATGCTATGTACTTGGGAATGGATTAGGCTTGCATCGAGTCATAGGAAAAGGTTTATAGAAAGTTTGCTAGTAGGGGCAATGTTAGCACTTATAATCGGGTTAATATTCACCCCCGTTGTATTGCCTTATCTTCTTGCTGCTGCAATGATATGGTGGGCCTCGCTTGGGATAATGCTAATTAGGCATCGCAGCGTTTTTTCTTCGGCTAGTTGGCGACCACATGTTTCGCATGCATGGATATTGATTCTACCAGCTGCTGCCGGACTAGGTGGTCTGTACCGACTTGGTGAGGAAGGGCCTTGGTATGTTTTGACACTACTGCTCATTGTTTGGGCAACAGATACATTTGCCTATGTTGTAGGACGAAGCGTTGGCAGTCATCCTTTAGCTGCAAGTATTAGTCCAGCAAAAACAGTTGAGGGTGCTGTTGGAGGAATAATTGGTGCTGTTTTAGTAGGTTTTGTTTGCCTAGCAAGCTTTCCAATCCCTAACGAAAACACTACAATCTTCTGGTTTTGTTTGTTTCTATTAACCTCAGGGTTTGGGATCGTCGGTGATCTCGCTGAGAGTGCGTATAAGCGCTTTTCTGGCGTCAAAGATACTGGGCGATTGTTGCCGGGCCATGGCGGCATGCTAGATCGCATGGATAGCGTTCTCTCTGCTTGTCCGGTATTTGTTGCCGGGATATTTTATACCCTTGGTCAGGGCAGTTGAGTGCTTTATGAGTGAGCTTGTAACAATTTTAGGAGCTACCGGTTCAATTGGTAGGAGCGCGTTGGATGTGCTGCGCCGACACGATGAGCGTTTCCAAGTATACGGTTTGTCAGCCCATCATCAAACCAAAGAACTCGCATCGTTGGCTAACCAATGTGGAGCGCAGGTTGTATCAGTAAGATCTGGCCAGGTTCAAGCGTTTCAAAATTCAACGCATATCGATGGTGCAGCAATAACCGTTCTAGAAGGCAGTGAAGGGTTGGTGCGGCTTGCTGGCAGTACAACCGCAGACGTTGTAATAACAGCAATTGTGGGCAGTATTGGTCTTATGCCTACACTTGCAGCTATTAGAGCTGGCAAGAAAGTACTATTAGCAAATAAGGAGCCGTTGGTCATGATGGGCCCGGAAATTATTCAGGAGGCCAGTAACTCAGGAGCTACAATAATGCCGCTCGATAGTGAACATAATGCGGTACTGCAATGTTTAGATATTGGGCAGACTAGTAATGATTCTAAGGGTATCAAAAGTGACACGCCAAAAAGCGTGGTGAAGATTATTCTTACTGCATCAGGTGGCCCATTTATCGATAGCTCCATTAGTGATCTTAGCAGGGTCACCCCTGCCCAAGCTGCTAATCATCCAAACTGGAGCATGGGAAAGAAAATATCAATAGACTCAGCAACAATGATGAACAAAGGTCTAGAGTTAATAGAGGCTTGCGCGCTTTTCTCGGTAGATCCGAATCTCATTGAAATAGTTGTTCATCCGCAAAGTATCGTACACTCTTTGGTGGAATATGCAGACGGCTCTGTTATCGCACAGATGGCCAACCCAGATATGCGTATTCCAATCGCAACAGCATTGGGTCATCCGGAACGAATTGCGTCCGGTGCAAGTCGACTTCGAATTGGAGAAATAGGTTCTCTTGATTTCCGAGAGCCAGATGAAAATAGATTTCCATGCTTGCGATTAGCACGACAAGCAGCTGAAGTTGGTGGGACAGCACCAACAATTCTTAACGCAGCGAATGAGATTGCGGTTGAGTTATTCTGCAAGGAGTTAATTCAGTTCAATGAAATCTCCAAATATGTTGACAAAACACTAGAGCACGTTACAGTTGACCGCACAAGAGATTTTGAGACAGTAACGCAGGCAGACGTGGAAGCTAGAAGATACACAAAGCAGTTGATCAGAAGCTCTACAATATCCATATGAGACTGGATATTTCAACACGTGATTGAAATCATATATAGTGTCGCTGGATTTGTTGCTGCAATTGCAGTTCTTGTGACTTTTCATGAATTTGGTCATTTTTGTGTAGCAAGACTTTTTGGAATACGAGTGCTGACTTTTTCAGTAGGCTTTGGGAAACCGTTATGGAGTCACCGATTTGATAGAAGTGGTACTGAGTTAGTTATCGGTGCTGTGCCTCTGGGAGGCTATGTCAAGATGTTTGAAGCATCTGGTGATAGTCAATCAAGTGAGAGTCACTCAACCGCCTTCAATAGCAAATCACTGGGGATTCGAGCCTCTGTTGTTCTTGCTGGCCCCCTAGCCAATTTTCTATTAGCAGCAGTCTTGTCCTGGGCGGTTTTTCTGTACGGAGTTCCTGGGCTAGAACCGATCGTTAGCTCTGTCGCGCCATCTAGCCTGGGCGAATCGAAAGGATTTGCACCAGGAGCTAGAATCGTAGCAATCGATGGGCGAGAAACCGAGTCTTGGAATCAGCATCAAATTTATCTAATGAATCAGGTTGCTAACGAAAGACCCATAGTCTTTGAGCTTGAGTCTCCGGAAAGAGATAGCTCCATGATTACCATAGAGGCTGGCGAGATTCCAAGCTCTGACTGGCAACAAGCAATTCTTGAAACGGGTCTCGGCTTAAGGCCAGATCTACCTCGCGTGCCCGCGATAGTTGGAGACGTGCTCGCTGGATCGCCGGCGTTTAACGGTGGTTTGATGGCTGGCGATCGCATTGTTGCTATAGATGACATCGTCATCTCTGACTGGAGTCAACTTGTCACCGCTATATCGGGGAAGCCAAACGAATATATTCAATTGAAGATAGTTCGAAACGATATGCCGATGAGCATTGCCTTGCGAGCAGAGGCTTATGACAGCGCTACAGGTTTAGTTGGGCGCATTGGGATTAGAGCGGTTAGTCAATATGAACCGCCTGTGATAGTGAAAATGCAGCTATTGGAAGGCTTTGGCGCAGCACTTGAGAGCACATGGCTACTCTCTGTGCTGACGGTGCGCGCAATTGGGACAATGGTCATTTCTGGTCGAGTAGCTGAGAATTTAGGAGGACCAGTAACTATAGCGAGGGCTGCTGGCCAGTCAGCTCGAATAGGTTTAACGCCATTCTTGTTTTTTTTAGCGATCTTAAGCGTGAGCCTGGCTATTCTTAACTTGCTTCCAATACCGGTGCTTGACGGCGGTCATTTAGTCTATCTAATAATTGAGGCAATTAAAGGTTCACCACTTTCGCCAAAAGCTCGGCACGTTGGTCAGCAGATTGGTTTGAGCGCAGTGGCTGCTATCATGCTAATTGCGATCTATAATGATATGGTACGGTTAGAGTTCTGAAACTGGTGATTTGATATGAAAACAATTGTTCTCGGATGTTTATTAGTGTTGCTGGTTGGTGTTTCTTCACCAAACTCTAGCAAAGCCAGCGAAATTACGGATATAGAGGTTAAAGGTATCACTCGGATATCTGTTGAAACTGTTATGAACTATATGTCGATTGGCATCGGTGACAAATTAAACGAGGATAATAGCGCTAAAATTATTAAATCATTGTATTCAACTGGGTTTTTTGATGATGTCCGGCTAGATATGTCTCAGGGCACATTGATTATCTCTGTAGAGGAACGACCTACTATTTCAGCCATCCATATCGTAGGAAATAAACTTATAGATGATGAAGATCTTGTTGAGCGCTTAACTAGTGAGGGAATCGTTGAGGGGAAGTTATTGAGTAAATTCAGTTTTGAGCGTGTACTTGCGGAACTGCGGGACCATTACCTTAGTTATGGAAGATATGGAGCTAAAGTTAATTCTGCTGTAAATCCAGATAGCGAAAACGGTGTCGATATCTATATTGAGATCGATGAAGGTCCAGCAGCGCGTGTAGTAAATATCACTTTTAGCGGAAATCAATTCTATAATTCAAAAATATTGCGAAGTCGATCTTCTTTTGCGGGAAATGCGCTGAGCAATTTAGTTCTTGGAAAAAATAAGTTTTCAAGGGAAAAGCTACAGAATGATGAGGATGCTCTTCGTAATTATTACTTAGATTCAGGATTCGTTGATGTTGCGCTTGCTCCGACCATTATTGACATAGAGCCTAACAATAGAGATGTTTCGCTTAGTTTTGAGGTGTCAGAGGGCCCTCAATATCGAATCGGTAAGATAGTAGTTGATGAGATAGATGTTCTGCCGTCCAAGGAAAGCAATAAATTTATCGAAATAATGCAGGGTGCGGTATTTTCCCGGAGCGCAATAATAAGAAGCCGAATGGCGTTAGAAAAAGAACTTGGGGATATAGGCTATGCTTTTGGAAGTGTTAAGCCGGTGCCAAGTATCGACAGACAAACAAAAACTGTTGATATTGCGTTCATCATAGAATCTGGTCCGAAGGTATACGTTCGTCGAGTAAACATTTCGGGTAACACAGAGACGCAAGATATCGTTATTCGGAGAGAGATGCGGCAGCAAGAGGGAGCCATATTTTCGGGGGAGAAGCTAGTTCGGTCTCAGGAACGTATAAATCGCCTAGGTTTTTTTGAGGCAGTTGCAGTTGAGCTAGAGCCAGTGACCGGCAAGAATGACGAGGTCGATATAAATATTGAAGTTACTGAACGGAAAACAGGCAACTTACTTCTTGGTATTGGATATTCAGATGATGAACAGGGATTCTTGCAGGCTGATGTTAGTAGAAAAAATCTTTTTGGCTCCGGAAGAGAGTTGACAATTGGTTTTGACCAATCCAAGGTAAAGCAAATATACGAATTAGAGTATATGAATCCTTATTTTACGGCGAGTGGTATTGGTCGGGGATTTTTTGCTCGACAACGACATTTCAACTCTAGCTATAAAGACACTGGAAGCTACATCGCGAACTCCAGTAATTTAGGAATTAGTTTTTCAATACCTACGAGTGAGTACAACGCATTAAAGCTAACAGGGGAGTACGAGAAAGTAAACCTTTTAGCCACATCAGCGACCCCATCAGAATATGAAGAATTTATTGATCAGCATCCCAACGATCAGGGATTTGTTTTATCGCTCGGCTACTCTCGTGATACGCGAGACACAATTCTTTTTCCTAGCAAAGGGTTTATCAATTCAATCGCTGCGGAAGCAACCGTCCCGGGAAGTAATATGGAGTACTACAAGCTGTCTATTAGCGGACGATGGTACAGCTCACTATCAAATAATCTTGTTATAGGAATCGGAGGAGAAATCGGATACGGTGGCGCTCTTAGTAGAAGCAACACCCTTCCTTTCTATAAGAATTTCTTTGCAGGCGGAACTTCATCCGTCAGAGGTTATCGCTCAGGCTCGCTAGGGCCTCGTTCTGAAGGCCTGCCAAGTGGAGATCCGCTTGGAGGTAGTCGTCGGTTGCTGTCTAATGCTAGCGTGTATTTCCCTGTTCCAGGGCTTGCTAACAGGGAGCAGACTCGCATGAGTCTCTTTGTCGATGCTGGCCAGGTTTATGGTGCAGGCGATCAACTCTCTTTAACATCTCTTAAACTCTCTGCAGGTGTTGCATTCAACTGGGCTACCGCTCTTGGACCGCTGGCGTTGAGTTATGGTATCCCCTTGAATGCCAGTGACAGCGACCAAATCCGAAAATTCCAGATTACGTTTGGCCGGGTTTTCCAATAGACGAATTGTCCAGATGTTTCGTCGATTATTTTTATACTGAGGACAGATTTCATGAAACAATCAATATTTTTAAGGATTATTATTAGTAGTAGTATCGTGCTCGCTATGATCACGCCTGTTGCTGCAGCTGATATTAAGATCGGATTTGTCGATCCAATTGTTTTAATCCAAAACGCACCTCAATCTGAAGCTGCACTTCAAGAGTTAGAACGAGAATTTAGACCCAGAAATGATGAGATTCTCGAACTGCAAGATAGCGTTCGAATTTTGGAAATTGATCTAGAAAAAAACGCATTAGTTTGGACTGAAGCCGAAATTCAGAACGTACGGCGTGAAATTGATACTCTGCAAAGAAGAGTGACTCGAGCACAAGACGAGGCGCGTGAAGATTACAATCTCCGGAGAAATGAAGAACTAGCAAGAATTCAAGGAATTATTCGTGACGTGGTTGTTACAATCGCCAAAAATGAAGGCTTCGATATTATTCTTGAAACAGGAGTCGTATATGTCAGTTCGAGAATAAACTTGACCAGCAGGATACTTGAAGAACTTGAAGAACTCGAAGAAATTGAGAATAAGTAAAAATATGACACAACTAACTGTGTTAATTTGCCGGGCCTATATTTTTTGAGTCCTGTATGGTCGGTAAACATACAACCAATAGGGAAACCATGAGCGCTATCGACATCACTGACATTCGAAGAATTTTGCCACATAGATATCCATTCTTAATGATCGATCGAGTTATAGATGTAGTTAAGGGAAAGAGTCTTACTGCGATCAAGAATGTGAGTATTAACGAGCCGTTCTTCGATGGACATTTTCCCCACCATCCGATTTTTCCAGGAGTGTTGATGCTGGAATGCATTGCTCAGGCATCCGCAATTCTTGCAAGTCTAATGCTTGATGCGGAGGCTGATGGCGATAACGTGTACCTGTTTGCAGGTGTAGACAATGCGCGTTTCAAGAAACCAGTCGAGCCGGGAGACCAACTTATAATTAGTGTTATGTTTGAAAAGCATGTTAGGAAAGTATGGCGCTGTACGGGAACTATTACAGTTGAAGGGCAATTGGCATGTAGTGCGAATGTCTTGTTTACTCATCGAGTGCTCGAGTGATTGATGAGAGAGCGCTGGTTGGCCAAAACGTAACAATTGACCCCAGCGTTTCAATAGGCCCGTTTTCGATAATTGAGGATTCCGTCTCAATAGATGAGGGTACTTGGATTGGTCCTCATGTTGTTATTCGACGGAATACGCGTATCGGCAAGAATAATAGAATCTACCAATTCAGTTCTGTTGGTGAAGATCCACAATATGCTGGCTACGAAGGCGAAGAGACATTTTTATCAATAGGTGATTCGAACCTTATCAGGGAATTTTGTACGCTTCATCGTGGGTCTCCAGCTGGTTCTGGTACGACATACATCGGCAATAATAACTTGATAATGGCTTATGCACATATCGCACATGACAGTACTTTAGGAAATCATATTGTATTTGCAAATGGCGCCAGTCTTGCGGGCCACGTTGAAATTGGCAATCACGCTATACTTGGAGGATTTACGCTAGTGCATCAGTTTTGTCGTATTGGCGCTCATGCTATGACCGGCATCGGAACTATATGTTTGAAAGATATTCCTCCCTACATCCTCGCGGCAGGTAATACTGCGCAGCCTCATGGGTTAAATATTCGCGGTCTACGCAGGTCTGGCTTTAGCCAAGATGCTATATCAGCGCTTCAAGAAGCCTACCGTATTTGTTACAGACGTAACCTCACGTTGACACAGGCCATAACAAGGCTCCAGGTGCTTGCAGATTCTAGCAGCGAGGTTAAAGCATTCTTAGAGTTTTTAAATCAGACCAAACGCGGGATTATTCGGTAGATGATTGGGATAATATTTCGGTTTAGGTTAATGTCATGCGTATTGGTGTCGTAGCAGGAGAGGCTTCTGGTGATGCCTTGGGAGCTGGTCTGTTGCGGTCATTATCTGATCATGTCATCGGAGGAGTTAAAGCTGAGGGAATAGTAGGCCCAATGATGGAGGCAGAAGGGGCGAAATCTCTTTTTCCTGTTAGTGACATCTCTCTTATAGGTGTTGATGGGCTAATCTCAAACTTCCAACGGTTGGTACGCATACGACGGATACTCTATAACTATTACTGTGCGAATCCACCAGATATTTTTATTGGAATTGATTTACCAGATTTTAATCTTGGACTTGAGTATCGGTTACGAAAAGCTGGAGTTCGAACAATTCACTATGTGAGCCCCACCGTTTGGGCATGGCGCTCATGGCGCATTAGGAAGATAAAGCAAGCGGTAGATCATATGTTAGTCTTATTTCCGTTTGAAGCCGAATATTTTCGAGCGCACAAGGTTCCCGTCACGTTTGTTGGGCATCCTTCAGCGGATTTAATACCGACGAGTACAACGCATCAAATACGTGAGACCCTAGGCCTTAAGCATGCCAAGCAAATCGTGGCGTTGTTGCCAGGCAGCCGCGAACGAGAAGTTATTCACCTAGGCGCTCACTTCCTGCAAGCTGCTGCTTTACTGAATGAATCTCATCACGGCACTGAGTTCTGTGTTGCATACAGCAGTAGTGAGATCAAAGAAATCTTTCGTCGTCAGATGAATCAGTTATCGATTAATTTTCCAATTCATGAATTTAGTGGAAATTCTCTAAACGTAATGGCAGCATCAGATGCAGTATTGCTTGCGTCGGGAACAGCATCTTTGGAAGCGGCTATGCTGGGTAAGCCTATGGTGGTTGCTTACAAAGTATCAGCGATGTCATACCGAATTGCGCGATGGGTTGCAACGACGGATTTTATTGCCATGCCAAATAATTTGGGTGCTGGCCAGGTTGTTCCAGAGGTGCTTCAAACTGATGTTTCTGGCATGAGACTCGCTAAGGAGTTAGGCTCAATACTAGCAGATACAGAACGAAGGAAACAGATGACTAAAACGTTAAAAGATTTATGCAAGGAATTAAGAAATAATGCAAACAATGTTGCTGCGATAAAGATAGTACAGCTCCATCGCAACTGGAATATTTCTTGAGTCAGCGTATAGTTGGCGTAGATGAGGTAGGCCGAGGTTCATTAGCAGGCCCCGTAGTTGCGGCAGCAGTTGTTTTTCTTGATGGTATGGTTGGTATAAATATAAAAGATTCAAAGCAGATTTCAGCTGCGAGGAGAGAGATGCTAGCGCTCCATATCAGGCATAGCGCGTATGATTGGTCCATCGGAGCAGCTACAGCGCACGAGATAGACCAGCTCAATATTCATCACGCTACTTTATTGGCAATGCGTCGAGCCGTTCTTGGTATTCGTGCATCCATAGATTATGTCTACGTTGATGGTAAATTCTTTCCAGATATCCCTTGTCCCGGGGAGCATCGTGTCAAGGGCGACGAAACAACGCCAGTTATTTCGGCTGCCTCAATTGTTGCTAAGGTGTTTCGTGACCGGCAAATGATTTGGCTTAACACGATTTATCCGCAGTATGGATTTGCTCAACACAAAGGATATCCAACAAGGCAGCATAGAAGCGCATTAGCGATGTTTGGTCTAACGGACGAACATCGGACAAGTTTCCGCTGCGGTTCGCCAAAAGATGAAGCATAGACTCCGTGATGAAAATTGAGAGAGACAAAAAATATCAACCGTTTGTTCACTTGCACGTCCATACTGAATACTCACTAGTTGATGGCATCTGTCGTATCTCAAACTTGGTAGAGCGTGCGTACTCTCTTGGAATGCCCGCATTAGCTATAACAGATATTTCAAATGTTTATGGAGCAATTAAATTTTATCGGGGGTGTTGTTCACGAGGAATCAAGCCATTGATTGGATCGGAAATAACTGTTGGTCAGTCAAACAAGCTCGGTATACCGCCGCAGATTGTAATCCTTTGTAAAAATAATGATGGCTATACATTCTTATGTGAAATCTTAAGTGAGGTACATACAAAACATGATTCGGGCGTTAATGCAGTTGTTAGCAAGGAGGAACTTGCTCGAGGCGCTGCTGATTTAATTGTATTGTCTGGAGGCTTAGAGGGCGACATCGGTCAAGCAATCACAACAGAGAGAATGGACATAGCTGAGAGAGAGCTAGATCGATATAGGGAGCTATTTGGGGACAATTTCTATTTAGAGGTGTCGCGTGTCGGCAAGAGCAATGAAGAAGTTTATATCGAGCAGGCTGTAAGGTTGGCACAGACTTCAGATACGCCTATTGTGGCAACTAATAATGTCAGATACATCAACGAAGGTGAATATGAGGCGCATGAAATTCGTGTTTGTATTAACGAGGGCCGAATTTTAGATGATCCACGAAGGCCTCGAAATTACACCGAAGGTCAACATCTTCGTTCAGCTGACAATATGGCGGAGCTATTTAGCGATATTCCTGAATCGTTAGAAAATTCTGTGCAAATTGCCCTTCGATGCAATCTATTCCTAGATTTCGGTGACGTCCATATGCCCACATTACCAGATGTTGAGCAGAGTGACGTCAACGCTCTCTTGGCGACAAGCGCAAATGCTCGACTTAAGGCTCGGTCACCAGCAATCGACAAAAGTAATTTGCACCAATACGAAGAACGATTGGATCATGAGCTAGATATTATTCAAAAGATGGGTTACGCAGACTATTTCTTGATTGTCGCAGATTTTATAGATTGGGCGCGGCAAGCCAAAATCCCAGTAGGTCCCGGAAGAGGCTCCGGGGCTGGATCGTTGGTTGCTTTTGCACTAGGTATAACGCAGCTTGATCCCATTAAGTACGGTCTGTTATTTGAGCGCTTCCTCAATCCCGAACGTGTTTCTTTGCCAGACTTTGATATTGATTTTTGCATGCTAGGTAGAGATAAAGTGATCGAATATGTAGTTGAAAGGTACGGAGCGGATAAAGTGGCACAAATTATTACTTTCAATAGTCTAGCTGCGCGGGCCGTTGTGCGTGATGTTGGTAGAGTAATGGGTTTTCCATATGGATTTTGTGATGGGTTAGCGAAGTTGGTTCCATTTGAAGTAGGGATGACTTTAGACCGGGCTCTGTTACAGGATGAAGAGCTACGTTCTCGGTATGAAACCGAAGCCGAGGTCAGTCAGCTGATCGATAATGCGAAGGTATTAGAGGGTCTTCCTCGCAACGCAGGGAAACATGCAGGCGGCATAGTTATTGCTCCTAAGCCTATTACTCGTTACACAGCTCTTTATTCAGATCAAAGTGTAAGTCAACCAGTTACACAGTTTGATAAAGATGATTTGGAGGCGATAGGCTTAGTAAAATTCGATTTCCTTGGCTTGCGCACCTTAACAGTAATTGATTGGGCCCTTGAGGGTATAAACCAGAGGAGGAAGATGGAGGCCGGTTCGCTGATATCATTGGATGAGCTTGACAGCGATGATACAGAAACCTTCAGGTTTATCCAGCAGGGAAAGACAACTGCAATCTTCCAGCTAGAATCGCGTGGAATGCGAGAATTGATAGAGCGTATGAAGCCGGAAACGTTCGACGATTTAATCGCGCTTGTAGCTCTC
The DNA here is from genome assembly GCA_002724185.1 of Acidiferrobacteraceae bacterium. GTDB lineage: Bacteria > Pseudomonadota > Gammaproteobacteria > Arenicellales > UBA868 > CAJXWH01. The sequence goes on from PBOB01000047.1 coordinate 26,138, forward strand.
TTTCGTCCTGGGCCATTACAGTCCGGGATGGTAGACGATTATATTGATCGTAAGCATGGAAGAAAACAAGTTAATTATCCACATGTAGCTGTAGAACAAATTCTTAAGCCGACTTACGGTGTAATTCTTTATCAAGAGCAGGTAATGCAGATCGCTCAAGTGCTAGCTGGCTATACTTTGGGCGCTGCGGATCTGCTGCGTAGCGCAATGGGCAAGAAGAAGCCAGAGGAGATGGAACGCCAAAGATCAGTCTTTGTTACTGGAGCTGAAGAGCGGGGTGTAAAGAAAAGAGTTGCTGATTCGATATTTGATTTGATGGAGAAATTTGCTGGCTATGGATTTAATAAGTCTCATTCTGCGGCTTATGCAATGCTTAGTTACCAAACAGCCTGGTTGAAAACTCATTTCACTGCGGACTTTATGGCGGCAGCGTTGTCTGCAGATATGGAGCACACAGATAAGATAGTTACGCTTGTAAGTGATTGTCGAGACCTAGAGCTAAAAGTTTTGCCACCGGATATCAATAAGTGCAATTATCAATTTAAAGTCGAGTCTGACTCTGTAATCTTATACGGTTTGGGCGCAATTAAAGGTGTAGGCCAGAAAGCCGTAGAAAACATATTGGAGGAGAGGAATAAACACGGGTCTTTTAGCGATTTGTATGATTTCTGTGTCCGAGTAGATATTCATAAATGTAACAAACGTGCCTGCGAGGCTCTGATTTCAGCGGGAGCGTTTGACAGGCTTGGCAATCATCGTGCTGAACTTATTGCGCAGCTTCCAGATGCTATGAGTTTGGCCGGTCAACATGAAAATGCTACCGCATCAGGTCAGGATGATATGTTTGGATTAGAGTCAGTCACGGTGCGCAAGAATCATAATAGTACTAGGGAGTGGTCGGAACGCAAACGACTTGAAGAAGAGCGAAATAGTCTTGGACTTTACCTCAGTGGGCACCCAATTATTTATCATAATTCAGAATTAGCAGAGATTGTTGATAGCAAAATTGGTAGCATTAATCCACGCCCTGAGCGGACTATAACAATTGCTGGTCTTGTAGTTGGGTTCCGAACATACAATACACGTCGTGGTGACAACATGGCATTCGTTTCACTAGATGACCAAACAGCCCGAGCTGATGTCAGCGTGTTTGGCGATCAGTATAGTCGTGTGAGGAAGTTTATACAGTCTGAAACATTGCTAATTGTAAAAGGGGTGTGTAGCATTGATGAACGTACCGGTGAATTACAGGTGCGGGCTGAGCAAGTCGACACCATTGAGTCATTTCGATGTCGTTCGTTATCACGCCTGACGCTGTGTCTGAACGAAACTGTAGAATCTCAGGACATTGTTGCTGATCTTGCTGAACTGCTGGAGACGCATAGAGGAAGGCATACAGGCATTGCTATACAGTATAGAAATTCCGGTGGAGATACTATGACGATGAATCTCGGAACAGAATGGGTGATTACTCCCTCGGATAATTTTATTGAAGAGTTAGTCCGAATCTTTGGCGAAAAGGGTATGTCACTTAAATACGAGTTTACTAATGGTAATGTTGGTGTTGTATCCGAGCCCGACAGAGCAGCGTAGATGCCGGTTTTCACAGTTAAAATATACCGTAACATAAAATATTCTAATGCAACATTTTCTTGATTTTGAAAAGCCGATCGCAGAAATAGAAGCAATGATTGATGAGCTCCAGCAAGCTGAAGATCATATCGATGGGGCTCTTCATGATGAGATAGAAAAACTTAAGACTAAAAGTCGTAAATTGACGGAAGATATTTTTGACAGCCTTACCGATTGGCAAGTAACGCAGGTTGCACGACACCCGTCACGGCCATACACTCTAGATTATATCGACCGAATATTTTCGGGATTTGTTGAGCTTCACGGTGATCGGATGTATGGTGATGATGGTGCTATCGTTACTGGGCTAGGGAGATTAACCGGCCGTGGGGTTGCTATCATTGGTCATCAGAAAGGACGAGATACAGCTGAGAAAATTAGCAGAAATTTTGGCATGCCGCGGCCAGAAGGATTTAGGAAGGCGCAACGAGTAATGCAATTAGCAGAGCGATTTGGACTGCCTATTGTTACTTTAATTGATACGCCAGGTGCTTATCCCGGTATAGATGCTGAAGAGCGTGGGCAGAGTGAGGCGATCGCACGCAGTATTTCTCTCATGACAGATCTAACTGTGCCAATCGTTGCATCAGTAATTGGAGAAGGTGGCTCAGGAGGGGCTCTTGCAATAGGGGTCTGTGACCGCCTACTAATGCTTGAGTATTCAACCTATTCGGTAATCTCACCAGAAGGTTGCGCTTCGATTCTTTGGAAAAATGCCGATAAGGCTCCTGCAGCTGCTGAGGCTATGAAATTAACGTCATATCAGTTAGCTAAACGGAAGTTGGTAGACGAGATTATAGCTGAACCTCCGGGCGGCGCTCATCGTGATTTCGATATTAGCGCTCAATTGCTACGTAATGCCATAGAGCAGAATCTTAAAGAGCTGTCGAGCCTAACACCACAAGCCCTCTTAAAAATGAGATATGAACGAATTCGTTCATTTGGGACGTATATCGAGCGCGCTTAGTCTAGGATGAGATGGGAAATTCATTAGTTAATTCTCCAGTGGTCGAGGCTATTGAGAAGTTTGGCTCCGAAGCAAAAGAAAGAAGGGTATTTGTAGGCCTGAGTGGAGGCATTGATTCCCAGTCACTTCTTCATGCCTTGGTATCGATCGCTTCGAAATATCAAATCGAATTGACCGCAGCACATCTAAATCACCAGCAGTCGAAGCATGCAGACTCTTGGGAGAAACACTGCAGAGAGACATGCGCAGTTTTGAATGTCGAATTCATCACTCATCGCCTCAGAGTTACGCATACAAGTACCGCTGGAAAAGAATCGACTTTAAGGGATTTGCGCTATAGCTGGTTTCAAAGTTTAGTGGGTAAGGCCGATATTTTTGTCACAGCACATCATTTGGACGATCATGTCGAAACTGTTTTGTTAAGATTAGTGCGTGGTAGTGGAGTACGAGGTCTAAGGGGTATACCGTCTTGCCGTAGCATGGGAAAAGGAATTCTGCGACGTCCATTCCTCGATATTTGGCGAAAAGATATCGCTGCTTATGCTAAGTTTTATGGACTCAGCTGGATTGAGGATCATAGTAACAGCGATGAAGCGCATGATAGAAATTTCGTTAGGCATAAGGTTATTACTCAGTTACGTGTGCGCTGGCCAGGGTGTGCACAGTCTATCGCTCGCAGTGTAGATCATCTAATGTCGGCCGATAGGCTGCTCGATGGAGTTGGCGCTCAGGATATGTCGACTATGTATCAAAACGCGAATGAGTGCCGGTTTGCCAATTTTGGTAAGATTGATGTTGCGCAATTTAATGCGTTGGATATCGAGCGACGTAACAATGTTCTTAGATTTTGGATAAAGAGCGTTAGATTCGAGGCGCCTGGTTACCGTAGGCTGTCGGAGCTTTGCCGACAATTGCTTAGCGTGAATTTGGATTCGAAAATACGAATAGTCTTTGGCGATTTTGAATTCAGGAGGTACCGCAATTATCTTTATCTCTTGCCGAAGCAGCGTAAACCAATAAGGGCTGTACCGATGGTTTGGAGGGCAAACGGCAGTTGTGAGATGCCACAGACCGGCGTTCGGATAATTGCTTGCCACGGGGAAGGCATTGGTCTGAAAGCTAGCCATTTTACAGATGATGATGTACTAATTGGATCCTATAGCCGGTCAGTCGCTTTGCGGCTTCATAGAAACGGTCGTACTCGGACTTTAAGAAACCTTTTCCAGGAGAACGGAATTCCACCATGGGAGCGCTGGCGATTACCGGTCCTCTTTCTCGGTGATAATCCTATTTGTGTTCCTAGTATAGGATTAGTCCCTGATTTTGCAGCTAGAAAGGGCGAGAATGGTCTAGAAATTGTTCTTGAAGAGTCCCTCTAGCAGGAAAATACATAGATAAGGTTTATTGATTGATTGTGAATAATCTAAAGCTCTGGTAGTCTACCGTTCCGTCCGGTGAGTTTGCTAGCTTCGAGATGCTTCAAATAAGCCAAATCCGATTATCGGGTAAATAACCATTGTACCAAGTACACCAGGCGGAACTACTATGAAGTGGGTGTTTATCACGGGTGGGGTTGTGTCGTCCCTTGGCAAGGGTATTGCGTCTGCTTCGCTTGGTGCATTGCTTGAGGCTCGTGGGCTCCGACTTACTCTTCTAAAGTTAGATCCTTATATTAATGTTGATCCTGGCACGATGAGCCCGTTTCAACATGGCGAGGTTTTTGTAACAGAAGATGGCGCAGAAACAGATCTAGATCTTGGGCATTATGAGCGCTTTGTGCGCACTAAGATGACCCAAGCGAATAATTTCACGACCGGTCAAATATACGAGCGCGTTATTCGTAAGGAGAGGCGAGGAGATTATTTGGGCGGGACTGTTCAAGTAATTCCTCATATTACTAATGAGATAAAAGATTGTATTAAGCATGCTTCTGAGGGCTACGATATAGCTTTGGTAGAGATCGGAGGCACAGTTGGTGATATTGAATCTTTGCCATTTTTGGAGGCTATCCGCCAACTAAGGACGGAGGAGGGCCAACAAAATACACTCTTCATTCATCTGACGTTGGTCCCAGAATTAGGGACAACTGGGGAGATAAAGACAAAGCCAACTCAGCATTCAGTTAAGGAATTGCGTAGCATAGGCATACAGCCTGATGTGCTTTTGTGTAGAGCTAAAACAAAAATACCTGATGAAGAGCGACGTAAAATTGCTTTATTCACTAATGTTGTTGAAGAGTCCGTCATTTCTGCAATGGATGTCGATAATATTTATACCATACCGCGCCACTACCAGGATCAAAGACTTGACGACATTGTAGTAGATCAGCTGCAGATGAGCGCATTAAAGGCTGATATGACAGAGTGGGATAGGGTGACTACTGCGATAGATGAGCCAACCCAAGAAATTAGAATTGCCATGGTTGGGAAGTATGTAAGTTTAAATGATTCCTATAAGTCCTTATCCGAGGCATTAATCCATGCCGGAGCAGTGCATCATTGTCGAGTGAATGTAGTCTATGTTGATTCCGAAAATCTTGAGGAATCTAAACTGGAATGCCTAAAAGATGTTCATGCGATCTTGATTCCTGGCGGGTTTGGAGAGAGAGGAACAGAGGGAATGATCGAAGCCGTACGGTTTGCGCGAGAAAAGAAAGTACCGTTCTTAGGGATATGTCTTGGTTTGCAGATAGCTGTTATTGAATTTGCGAGAAACGTAGCTGGGCTGAAAGATGCGCATAGCACAGAATTCAAGCCAGCGTGTGTTAGTCCAGTCATCGCTCTTGTCTCAGAATGGACCAACCGTGACGGTAAACAGGAAGTGCGATCAGAAAATGACATAAAGGGCGGTACAATGCGTCTTGGGTCACAGCTAACCCGGCTAACCCCCGGAACGCTATCACATGCGATATATGATCAGGATAGCATCCTCGAAAGACATAGACATAGATATGAGTTTAACAATATTTTTCTGGCCGATATGACTTCGGCTGGCTTGGTCGTCTCAGGCCTGTCAGAAGAACAACTTGTGGAGATAGTTGAATTACCAGAACATCCATGGTTTTTAGCGTGCCAATTTCATCCGGAGTTCACATCTACACCTCGGGATGGACATCCGTTATTTTCGAGTTTTGTTGAGGCTGCTAATCATCATCGGGATAGCTTAGATTGATAAAGTCGCAACATGCGACAAGTATCACAGTCTTATGACATATATTGAACAGATTACGGCGCGTGAGATTCTGGATTCGCGAGGACGGCCGACTGTTGAAGGTGAAGTATTATTGAGCGATGGTTCCCGGGGTGTAGCTTCCGTGCCATCAGGCGCTTCTACTGGTTCATTCGAGGCTCGTGAACTACGAGACAATGAGGCCAATCGATATGATGGTCAGGGTGTTCGGTTAGCGGTCGCTAACATAAAAGGCCCATTACGAGACATATTGATTGGAGAAGATCCACGAAACCAAGAAAAACTTGATAGGTCTATGATTGAACTTGATGGGACGCCTAACAAAGAACGGTATGGCGCCAACGCAATATTGGCAATCTCTCTTGCCCTTGCTAAGGCAAGTGCAGCTAGTTGTCACGAGCCATTATTTACTTATCTAAGGCGTCTCGCTGGTAATACAGAGCCATTAAGCCTGCCTGTACCGCAGATGAACATACTTAATGGCGGGGCCCATGCTGACAATAGCATTGATTTTCAGGAGTTTATGATTGTACCGGTTGGTTCAGATACGTTTGCAGAGAGTTTACGAACTGGAGCGGAAATATTTAGTTGTCTTAGGGAGCTGCTTAAGGAGGCCGGACTAAGTACCGCGGTAGGTGATGAAGGTGGCTTCGCTCCTTCTATTGCCCGAAATGAGGAGGCTGTTAAATATTTGTCTGCAGCACTGGCCAGTTCTCACCACGGATCATCAGGTACGGTGATGTTTGCGTTAGATGTGGCTAGTACTGAATTCTTTGATGGTCAGAAATATCAACTTTACGATAACAATAGGCTACTCTCAAGCACGGATATGGCTGATCTACTAGAGACGCTTACCGAGCTATACCCAATTATTAGTATAGAAGACGGCATGGCCGAGTCTGATTGGGATGGTTGGGCTCACCTTACGCAACAGCTTGGGGATAAAGTTCAGCTTACAGGTGATGATCTTTTCGTGACAAATGTAGCAATTCTAAATCGTGGTATATCTAGTGGCATTGCAAATTCAATATTGATTAAACCAAATCAAATAGGAACGTTGACTGAAACATTTGAAACGGTTAAAGCTGCTAAGGAGTCGGGCTATGCGATTACAATTTCCCATCGCTCTGGCGAAACTGAAGACACCACCATTGCAGATCTTGCAGTAGCTCTTGGCCCTTGTCAAATTAAGACTGGCTCCTTGACGCGGTCAGAGCGAGTAGCGAAATATAATCGACTACTTAGAATAGAAGAATATCTTGATAGTGCAGCTAGATACGCAGGTGTAAGTGCATTTCCTCAATTAGATTTGGAGCGATTTAGTTGATAGTTAGAAACGTTGTTTCTTGCCTTTTAATTTCGGCGCTAGTATCTATTTTCGCTGTTTTACAGTACGAGCTTTGGCTAGGCAAGCAAAACGTTTTTGATCTATATCAACTAGATAAGCATATTAAAGAAGCCGTTGAAACGAACAGCGAGCTGCGTGAACGAAACGATAAGCTTCATGAGGACATTATTGATATAAAAAATCGTTCCGAAGCCATTGAAGCTCAGGCGCGTTTTGATTTGGGATTGATCAAGCCAGGAGAAACCTATTACCATATCATGCGGTCAAATTCGAAGTAAGTCTGTAGGTTCTCCTATTTAATGGACAAGTTCGCCGTATCGTGGGGTTGAAAACAATCTGTGACAACAATATCTGCACTATTGGGTGCAGTAAACGTGTCACCGACAGCAGTTGTTACGGGAGCGGTTATGAGAAGTTCTACTAAATCTTCACCCGACTTTGCGATATTTACAATTGATCCAGCTTTTTGAGAGTGTATTGTGGAGTGTGGCGTTAATGGCTCCCCTGGCCGTGGCAATGAACTGCTAGCAGTCATAGCTGCGCGAACCATGCGTTGTTTAAGTCGCCCCAGATAGTGCACTCTAGCAACAATTTCCTGCCCTGGGTAACATCCTTTCTTGAAATTAATTCCACCAATTATGTCTAGATTAAGGCTTTGCGGAATAAATCTTTCCTGAGTTGCCAAAGTTATGGATGGCATCCCAGCTTGAATTTCAGTCAATGTCCATTTATTGAGACAGTCTAGGTTTACTAGTTCTTCTAGATGAGACCATTTGTCGATGAAAAAGTCAGCAGGCGCAATGGTAATAGTATTTTGGGTGTTGTTAGATCGAGGAATAGCTAGTATTGATAAAGTTTCACCGTCTTTACTGAGCAAATGATTTTTTAATAAAGTATCTAGGTGACTTGGTCGGGTAGTCGTGAACCCAATTACTCCGAATCTGTTATCTATGTCTATATTAACTTTTTGCCTCAAAACATACATGCTTAAATGTTTAACAACTTTTTTTGCTATTAATGCATCAGTCACAAGCAAGAAATCGCGCGGCCGTCTTGTAAGGTAGAAAATAGCGAAAAGACGACCCTTTGGATTACAGTAGCCAGTTATACCAGAGTTGCCTGGCTTTAACTCTTTAATATCGGTGGTTAGCTGTGAGTGCAGAAACGCTTCCGCATCGGGCCCGGATACGCGAATTACGGCCATTGAAGTTAGTGGAATAAGGCTTGTTTGACCAGTTTTGCATGGTATGGATGGATTATCTTCGAAGCTGATTATGGACTCGCCCTGGAAAACGGCTCCTTTTTTTGCTAAGAATTGGTGCCAAGTTTTAGTCATATTAAGTTGCTCCGTTCGCTACCGCATCAGTTATTCGTTGTGGTTCCATTCGATAGGCACCAAACCAATAATTTTGCTCTCTTTACGCCGAATAGACAATCCTTGAGTTTTATCGGTAATCGCGGGAAAATATTTATAGAATGGGACCTCACTACCAAACACAGCCCTTGTATTCGCCTTTAGGCAGCTCGGCGCCGCTTAACAGCAGTTTTAGCTAATACTAACTAAAGAAATTGGAAGACATAACACCGAAGCTAACAGCTGCTCGATTCAATAATTGGGAGCGCGATCGGAATTTTGTTGATTTCTGCATTAGGCCTATAGGCTACACAAAATGAATCCACAATCCAATCGTCCATTGTCTCCGCATCTGCAGATCTACAGACCACAGATCACATCGATAATGTCGATTATGCATCGTGGCACTGGAATATTTTTTATTCTTGGAATAATGGGAATCATGGTTTGGGTTATTACGTTAGCCAGCGGAGTGATAGCGTTCAGCTTCTACCAGAACATCCTTAGAACGATTCCAGGTGTGATCTTTCTAATTAGTTTAAGTTTTAGTTTGTTTTATCATCTAGCAAACGGTATAAGACATCTATTGTGGGACTTCGGGTGGGGCTACAAAATTAATCAAGTATACCTAACCAGTTGGATAGTCGTGAGTACCGCGTGCTTACTAACAGTCATTTTATGGGTGAGACTTACTCTATATTAGTTAAAATACCTCCATTGAACTCTCAAACAAAAAACCCTTTATCTCTGCGCACAACTGGACCGGCTCATGCGTGGTGGCAGCGCACAACAGCTGTGATCTTGATACCTTTAGCTTTATGGCTAGCTTTTAGTTTTAGCAATCATGTTTTATCGTCATATGAGGATGCGACGATGTGGTTGACACAGCCCGTCGTTGCTATTCTATTTTGTCTAGCGTTCATTCTTCTTGTCCTGCATGCTTATTTAGGAATAGTTGTTGTAATTGGAGACTATGCAGCAAGTAACCGAATAACTAGTTTAGTAGTAGTTTCCAGAATTTTCGCTGTTACAGCAATTATTGTCACAGTTAGTCTAGTTATTTCATTGTTTTAGAGAATCGCAGAACAAATGAATTCTAATTACGACGTTATTGATCACTACTATGATGTAATTGTAGTGGGAGCAGGTGGGGCAGGGCTTCGCGCGTGTCTAGGCCTAGCAGAGTCAGGTCTCAGCACGGCTTGTATTACAAAAGTATTTCCCACTAGGTCTCATACGGTTGCTGCCCAAGGCGGTATAAGTGCGGCATTGGGTAATGCCGGCGAGGATGATTGGCGATGGCATATGTTTGATACTGTTAAGGGATCTGATTGGTTGGGAGACCAGGATGCTATAGAGCTTATGTGCAAGGAGGCGCCTGAGGCAATTACAGAGTTAGAGCATTACGGTGTTCCGTTCTCACGTACAGAGGAAGGCCTTATCCATCAGCGGGCATTTGGAGGAATGACCACTCATTATGGAGAGAAACAAGCAGCGAGAACATGTTGTGCAGTAGATCGAACAGGCCATGCAATATTACATACCCTGTATCAACAGTCTCTTAAATATTCTACAGAGTTTTTTATTGAGTACTTTGCGCTTGATTTGATTATGAACGATGGAGTGTGTACCGGCGTGATTGCTTGGTGTCTTGATGATGGGAGTCTTCACCGATTTTCTGGGAAAATTGTAGTTTTGGCGACTGGTGGGTACGGAAGAGCATATTTCTCAGCAACATCAGCACACACTTGTACAGGTGATGGTAACGCAATGACACTTAGGGCTGGCCTGCCACTTC
>PBOB01000048.1 GCA_002724185.1 Acidiferrobacteraceae bacterium
CACCAGGAGGGACTAATTCTTCCTCCCGTGAAGTTGGTCAAAAAAGGTGTTGTAGACGAAGAGTTGATGAGCATTATCAGGTTTAATTCCCGTCTGCCAGACCTAATCATTGGCGACTTCAACGCGCAAGTATCCGCCTTGCGAACTGGCGAACGATGTGTGAAAGAAGCCTACGAGAAATTTGGCGCTGACTTGATCCATGAGGCTTTGGATGCCTTGGTGCGACACTCCGAAAACGAAAGCAGAGAAGCAGTCCGGAAGCTTCCCGATGGAACTTGGGAGGCACACGACTGGCTGGATGATGACGGTATCACCGACGATATGATCCGAATCGCTGTCAAAGTAACCATCGACGGAGACCGATTCATTGCCGATTACAGCGACTCCGACCCTATGGTAACGGGCCCAAACAATATGCCGATAGGTGCTACCATAACCATGGCCAAGACCTATTTTAAATACCTAACAACTCCTCACCTACCGAGCAATCATGGTCATTATGCTCCGCTCGAGGTCATTGCTCCAGAAGGCAACCTCTTTCATGCGGTTTATCCCGCTGCTACCTACGTCCTCTGGACTAAAATGGTTGCTTTTGAATTGATCGCACAGGCGCTGTCCCAGGCGGTTGAGTCGATTCCAGCATCTTCAGGGGCAGACCTACCAGGATTCATGTCGATGGGAGTTCACTACCAAACCGGAAAGAAATTCATTGTTAGCAACAACGAAGGTATCGGCTGGGGCGGGACCTACCACCATGACGGCGCCAATGCGCTGCAACAACCGTCGGGTAGTTCAAGTCGGAACACATCCATTGAAGTGCTGGAGCATACGTCCAATGTATTCCATGACCGGTTAGAACTGATCACGGACTCTGGAGGACCTGGACTGCATCGTGGGGGACTTGGGGTGCGACGAAACGTTTCATTCGTCGCTGATTCTGAAGTCATCTCGATGAAGAAAAAGACCAAAACCTCCGCCTGGGGACTTAATGGAGGCGGCGAACCGACTCGAAATGGGATGATCGTCTGGCCTGGCACAGAAAAAGAGAGGCGAGTGGGCCTCAAAAGAGTCTTTATGGAAAAAGGAGAATCTTTTTCCAATTTCACAGCAGGTGGCGGTGGATGGGGCCATCCTTACGAAAGAACCGTTGAGAAAATACTTAGCGATCTAAAGAACGAGTACATATCAAAGGATTCGGCGCGCAACGATTACGGAGTGATCTTAGCGGGCGATGGATCCTGGTCTGAAACACCGGAGCGTCTAGCTCATCGGGGCAAAAACTAGAGGAGCAGAACAACGAACTGCTTGTTCGTGAAATATTGAGATAGGAGGACAAATGGGCAAATACATATTCAACAATCATGCGCTTCTTGACACAAAAGAAGGCGTACTCAAAAGCGGGTTTCAGGTTCTTGTTGAGGACAATCGAATCCTTGAAGTCAAAAAGGGGCAAATCAACTCAGCGGACGCGGAAACAATCGATTTAGGCGGCAGAACCTTAATGCCGGGACTGATCGATTGTCACGCCCATGTCTTTATCAGCGGTTTCAAGGACAATCAATCTGTTCTTCCTTCAGAAATGACAGCGCGCAGCTCAAACTATCTGCGGGACATGGTGCAACGAGGATTTACGACAATTAGAGACGCAGGCGGAGCGGACTATGGGCATAAAATGTCTGTTGAAAATGGCTATTTCAAAGGGCCTCGTATGTTTGTTTCGGGACGTATCCTGAGCCAAACCGGAGGTCATGGCGACCATCGTGGGAAAGCCGACTTTTGTAGCTGTATGAACGCTTCTATGGGGGTTGCCCGTATCGCGGATGGCGTAGACGCGGTCCGCCATGCAGTTCGTGAAGAGATTCGACATGGGGCAGATCAAATCAAAATTATGGCCGGAGGTGGCGTTAGTTCTCCAGCAGATGAACTCCATCATCTGCAGTATTCTACAGATGAAATTATTGCCATTGTCGATGAGGCCAGACGTGCCGGAAGATATGTAATGTCCCATGTCTACAACACAGATGGCATTCGTCGTGCTGTTGAGTGCGGGGTCCGAACGATCGAACATGGTAATTTTCTCGATGACAAAACAGCAGAAGTAATGGCCAAACATAGTGCATTTTTAGTTCCAACTTTGGTCACGTATCGAGCTGATGCAAAATACGGCCCGTCATTTGGCTGGTCGAAGGATAGTGAGAGAAAAAATCAGGAAGTGCTTGAAGCTGGCGTGCAATCTCTAGAAATAGCGATGCGGGCGGGCGTCAAAGTTGGTTATGGCACCGACCTCTGCTGGTCCCCAAAAACCTACCAGCCAGAAGGCCTGTTGGTTCATAATGAAGTGATGAGCCCCGCAGAAGCCATTAAGAATGCCACAATAATTAATGCTGAGATTGTCCGGATGGAGAACCAACTCGGTGTCATCACGCCTGGCGCCCTAGCCGACCTTCTAGTAATCGATGGAGATCCTACCCAAGACCTCGGCGTTTTACAAAATGAAGGTGAGCATATGCCAATGATCATGGCGAACGGAAACTTTGCCAAGAATGAGCTCTCGTAATACTACAAACAAACCCGTAATGCTGACCCTCAAGAAAACCAGTCACGTTCTCGTCATCTGAAAAATGACGCAACAAAGAAAACTTCTTTGACAGCTGGCCAACCATCGATCACTCGGAGCAGAGCGAATCTTGCACTCCTCCTGAACCGCAATTTCCGTGGCTTGTGGACTGCAGGATTACTGCACTGGATGGTATTTGGGATTGAGCAACTTGCGGCTTCAATCTATATTTTTTTGATAACAGAATCACCTCTAATGGTTACGGGACTGCTCACTGCCCGAATGATCCCAATGATCCTCCTAGGAAGCATTGCCGGAGCGCTCGCAGAACGCCTTCCTGGTATTGCGTTACTTTCGCTTGGATATTGGATCTCCGCAATAGCCTTTTTCACCCTGGGCGCAATCTATGTTTGGGGCGATATACAACTGTGGCATATGTTTGTTGGCGCGCTTTTTACCGGAACCGGCCTAACGCTCGACAACACGGTACGACGAAAAGCAATTGGTGAATTGTCAGCCGAAACAACCCTAGGTCCGGCGATGAGCCTCGATATAACGACCTTGATGCTAGCAATGCTGTTAGGGCCGCTCATCGGTGGAATACTCTATGAGCATACGGGGTTATCAGGAGTATACTTCTCCATTGGGCTATGTTTCGTTGTTGCTCAGTTAGTTATACGTAAAACTCCGCTCCCTACCGCACAGAAACACCGTGAGAAAAAAAAATTACATCATGAGATTGTCGAAGGAATAAATTACGCACGCTCAAACCGGGTTGTGACCGTGACACTGGTGATTACAGTTATCATGAACATTTTTGTTTTAGCACTATTCGGGCTGGTTCCTGTTATTGCAATAGACGTACTTAAACTGAGTCCATCCATCAATGGCGTGCTCCTATCATCAAGCGGTGTCGGCGGATTTATTGGTGCACTATTGATATCAATCTATAGCCCTCAGTCACACTATCGGCGATATTATTATTGGGGCTCCCTATTGCTGGCATCATCGATTCTGATCTTTGCCCTTTCAACATCCTTCTACTTTTCTATCATTCTCTTGGTGCTAGGGGGATTTGGGTTGGCCGGGTTTGGAACAATGCAGGTTACGCTTCTATTGCTGGAAACCCCCCCACATCTCCGGGCTCGCATACTGGGCTTGCTGACCGTTTGCATCGGCGTTGGTCCTATTGGAGTTTTACATGTCGGATATATGGCCGAAATCTTTGGCACGGTTCACGGGATGGCCATAGTGGGTTTAGAAGGCATAGTCATCATGGCTATAGTCGGGTTCATATGGCCAGAACTCAGAAAAGCTTAAATTCAAACTGTTGTCAATAAAGACGTGTGGACAAGAGAATACGTCGGTTCAAATTTCTACACACCTAAGAAAAAATAGTCCTTCCTAGCGACCGAAATAACTCGACATTCAACAGCCCGAATTATCCAGCTCCCCAGTCGGCATAACGGTATCACACAGAATAATTCGATCAATTTTTGCCCCAATTAAGGAAGCACCTCTAAGATTGGCTCCAGTGAAATTCGCGCCAGTAAGATCTGCATCGGTAAGATTTGCCCCTTCAAGATTCGCTCCACTAAAGTCTACTTTCTTCATATAAGCATCCACGAGACTAGCCTCATGGAGATTAGATTGGATCATATTAGCACCAACACCGCTCATATACACTTCCCCCAAGTTTGCATAACTCAAATCTGCTCCAGTCAGCGACACACTCACGAGATCAGCCCCTTCAAGATTCGCATAAGAAAGATTCGCATGAGAAAGATTAGAGTGGTTCAATGAAGCATGAAATAAGTTACATCTCGTCAGGTTCGCTCCTGTTAAATCCACATTTTCCAATTTTGCGCCTCGATAGAATGCCCCGTATAGAAATATCCCACCTAGATCTGCGTCTAGGAGATTTGCTTCTCTCAGATTCGAAAATGAAAGATCTGCTCCTCGAAGATTTGCACCGCGCAAATCCGCTTGGCGCAAAGTGCTTTTGCGAAGATCCGTCTCAAACCCACTCAAGTCTGCACTCGATAAGTTCGCATAAGATAAATTTGAACCAACCATTTTCGCGCCACTCAACTTGCCGCTAGTCAAGTTGGCATAGCTAAGATCTGAAAACGAAAGATCCGAACGACTCAGATATACGTCGGAAAGATTAGCTCTGCTAAGATTTGCACCGCTGAGTTCAGCATCATTAAGATTCATACCACTAAGTTCTGATCCTGCCAAGTCACACTCTGTACTATTACCATCGCTATCAATCGCGAAACATACTTCAGCCTGAGCCATCTGCAACGCTTGGATCGTTGATTCTGTAAGATCAGTACGTAGCAAAAAGGCACCAGAAAAATCCGCACCAGTTAAATCAGCTCCGGTCAGTAATGCTCGAGTCAAATTTGCGTTTTCGAATACAGCACCCCTAAGATCTGACTCATAGAAAAGACTTCCCCTGAGAGTTGAGCCAGCTAAATTAGCCTCAATAAGCTTAGCCTTAGCAAAATTAGACCCAGCAAGATACGCATCTGAAAAGTCAGCTCCAGACAAATCTGCTTTTTGGAAATCTACAGATTCGAAATAAACTCCCTGCAAGTTGGTGTTACGGAGGTTTGCGCGCCTGAGATCACCACTGAATATCACTGAACCTGAAAGATTTGCTTGACCTAATTTACAGCGCTTACAATTTCCTGTTTCTTTAAGGCGGGTAATATGATTCTCGTTATAGGCATTTAGTCCCGTGGATATGCTCCCGAGAAACAATATGCTTAATAGCATGATCGCGATTCTTTTTAATGGCATTATCTAGTCGCCCAATCTTTATTCTCGTTAAATACGGATTCGCGCATATCGTTCATGATTAATGCATAGAACAACTTTTTTAGTGCGTACAAATAAAGCAGTGGCACTCACTGAGGAGGATTGTGCACGGTAATTGATTGACCAGCAGGTGGATCAAAAATGATCTGCTCAATACCAGATGGCCAAGATATGATAATCCTGTCTATTCTGGGCGCTGCACCGAAGTCAAACCGATACTCCCAATAATTACCCTTATCATCTTTAGATATTGATGGCGCATCAGCAGCAATAACAACAACCTCCTCTGTTTGATGTACATCGACCTGGAATATGACTCTTGGCGCATCAGCAGGCCCGTCCTCACTAACCGGTACTACACGCAAATACAACACAACCTGGTTGGAATTATCAGATAATCCAGCCCCCCCTATATCGAGACTTTGTATTTGGCGCAATTGATGCATATCTTGATTCACATTTGTTGCCGGTTTAACTTGTATATTATTTTCAGATAAATGATGCCCCCATAACTCAGCAACTGTTTTTCCACCAATTGAGGGTGCTGGTAAAACAACACCCGCACGGTCTGTTTTTGTATAGTCCGCACGAAATGCAAAGTGCCGATCTTCCTCGGTAAAGGCTGTTATAGCCAAGAGCAGCACCCCACCAATTACACCCAGCGTCCAGGTGGCAATAGCGAGCGTTACTACACCTTTCGTGGGTATTACTTTAGATAGCCCCCAATAAGTAATCGGTCCACCCGCAGCGGCAGTAAACAAAAGAGCGCCTGCTGGAGCTGTGCCCATCCCAGCTAGAAGCATGGCGGCCACTAGAGGAATTTCAAACATAAGGGGTACATTTATTGCGATCCCTAACGTTGCGGCAATAAGAATGCCCAGGATGTCATCGCCAATCCAAGTAGTGACAGCTTGTGGACTAACCCACTGGATAGCAAAGCCGCTAACAAATCCAGCAATAATCATTATGGGGCCCAGACGAATAGCCTGTCGTACCGTCGCTCGCAGGAACTGTATGGACGCAGTCACTAAGGAATACTTCCAGGAGACGTCGTTTATAGGTTGGTCGCCTACGCTAACATCACTCGGGCCTCTCTTTCTTGTTGCGATAGACCCAACAACACGAGCAACTATCGGACCAAGCAAAAGAGTACCCACAATGCTCAATGCTATTCGACTCCCTCCGATCAATGGAATAAATACCATTGAAGCCATAATAAGAGCTGGGAGATTCATAGTAGAAGAGCCCTGGGTGATAGCCACTGTCGCCTCAATACCCGCACCCCTCCTACGAAATGCGGTTGCTACTGGCACGATACATGCTGAACAAAGCGCCATCACTGGCCCAATAACAGCCCCTTTCAAGACCCCTTTAAAACCTTGCCCATCAAATCGCTCTCGCAGGCTACCCGGAAAAATAAATGACTCTGTAATACCAGCCATCATAAAAGCAAAAACCATGCCAATCCAAACTAAGTTTAAATAAGTAAGCGAGAAGTTCCACCACCGCTCCCAAAGCGTTGCATCATCAACGTTCTCCAAACAAAATCCTTGGAAACACTGGGCAACGGGGGAGGTGGCAATGGCTAGGTCTGCCTCCACCGTATCAAGTTTTGGAATACGATTCAAAGCTAAGAAAATGGATAGCAATACAATTGCAACCACAATTCCAGCAAATCGTCGCTTCTTTAGATCAGTGTCAAGACGAAAAAAAGACTGGAGTTGACTGGAATTATAGAATTGAATTGTTTGCATTGGTATATATCTACTTTATTGACGATACATCTTCTACCCAAAAACGTTCACTAGAACTTTGCCACAGGAAGTGCTGATAATTTGTAAACTATAATACACATTCTTGGGGCTTGTTAATTATAAGATATTGATCAACATTCTGGAGAAATGCTGTAACCCAGTTATTTTGGGATATAAGTGACACAGAAAGTGCAGCACCATAACCAAAATATTCTTTAGAATAATCTCGAACATACCTAGGAGGTCACTGCTAATGAAACTTTCTCGAGCAATTACAGCTGTCGATCTTCACTCCTGTGGGGAACCGGGCCGAGTAATTACTGGTGGCGTATTGGATGTTCCCGGTGAAACGATGTTTGATAAAATGCAATATCTAGCAAGCGAAGGCGATGACCTTCGCAAATGTATGCTACGAGAACCAAGAGGCTATCCAGCTTCAAACTGTAATCTAATCCTTCCTTCATCAAACCCTCAAGCGGATGCTGGATTTGTCATCATGGAACAAGTCGAATACCCACCAATGTCGGGATCAAACACTATCTGTGTAACAACTGCGCTTATTGAGACTGGTATGGTAAAAGTAACTGAGCCTATTACAACGCTAACCCTAGAAACACCAGCTGGACTTATATCTGTAGAGGCACGCGTCAAGCATGGCAAGGTTGAAAGTGTAACGTTTGAAAATGTTCCTGCCTTTGCCGTATATCTTGACGAGATTATTGAAGTTCCTAGTATTGGTGCTGTGTCGGTAGACGTTGCATATGGCGGCATGTTTTTTGCTATCGTTGATGCGGAATCTCTGGGGCTGACTATAGGCCCAGAGTATGGTGCAACAATTGCACAAAAGGGAGAAATGGTGAAAGCAGCAGCAAGAGCACAGTTACCAGTAGCGCATCCTGAAAATCCGGAAATTAGCGGCATTACTATCATCGTTGTTTCCGAACCATCAACCAATAGTGAAAATTCTCTAAAGAACGCGGTCGTCGTATCTACAGGCGAACTTGACTGGAACGAACCGCAAACTTGGACCGGAGCTCTTGATAGGTCTCCCTGTGGCACCGGCACGTGTGCCAAGATGGCGGTATTACATGCAAAAGGTGAATTACAACTTAATGAAGATTTTCACCATGAAGGCGTACTTGGCACAGTTTTTACAGGTCGCTTACTGCGTCAAACTACAGTCGGTGAGTACAAGGCTGTAATACCACAACTTACTGGGAAAGCTTGGATTACCGGTCTCGCCCAATATGTCATTGATCCAGATGATCCATTCCCCACAGGTTTCACGGTCGGTGATATATGGGGAGGGAGCGCTAATTGATTGGATTACATTCCAGAAAATAGTGAAATAGACAAAGGATTACGATGAGACTTGGTTTTATCGGCACCGGGAAAATTACGTCAGCATTAGTGACAGGGTTATGCACAGCAGATAATCCTCCAACATCAATTTACCTCTCACCTAGAAACATAGAGCGCGCTACTGCTCTGCACAACACCTTTGATCAGATTGTAATCGGCCAGGACAATCAGGATGTTGTTGATCATTGTGATTGGGTGTTCCTTGCAGTGCTTCCCCAATCAGCTAAAACTATTTTGTCTTCTGTTAAATTTCACAAGCACCAAAAAATATTGAGCCTAATGGCTGCCATATCTGTTGACTCATTAATTAACCTCGTTGCACCTGCGTCTGAAATCGTTCGTGTAGTGCCGCTCCCAACTGCTGCACAACATCTGGGACCTATAGCACTATGCCCTCCCGATTTTGAGATAAAACAGCTAATGAATAAGATTGGCAATGTAGTTGAGGTAACTGAAGAACGCCATCTCTACGCATTATGGTCAGTCACTTCACTTATGGCGCCTTACTTTGAACTGCTACGAACTACAATAGAGTGGCTAATCCGAGAAGGTGTCAGCAAAGACTTAGCGCAGAAGTATGCCTTAAGCATGTTTCATGGCCTGTCTACTTTAGCCAATGAAACAGAATCGATACAGTTTGATGCGTTTGTTAAAGATCACCAAACTCCTGGTGGGCTAAACGAGCAAGCCATTAAGAGTCTTACGCAAGATCATTGGTATAGCTTGGTCGAGAACATATTGGATGTAATACGTCATCGAATGAATGGCAAATAATGCCTCAACGCTGATACACTAATTTCCTTGAGGCTCAACCAGTAAATGTTGTTGATTCACAGGTACGTTATTCAGAATTTGTATTCGCCCGCTTGGCCAAAAAATTCGAACCTCATCAACCACTATAGCATCCAATAAACCAAATTCTAGTTCAACACTATCCATAGACAAATAGCTTGAACCAGCTCGTACTTCCTGTAGCTGAACAAGTGGCTCATCGCGATTTCTATGGGTTGTAGTGATCAATACCTTTGCACCAATACCGTCCGCATTTGTACCGGTTCCGTCAATCGCCATGCGGCCCTGAAGCCTCAATGTTATCCAATTATTCTCACCTCCTCCATTTAGCCATAGAAATATTGGACCTGGCTTAGGAGTTACGCCTGTATTCTTTGCAGGCGGGAACTCATCATATTCAGGCCCACTACTATTCGTTCCTACGAGATCAACATATCCATCATTATTAAAGTCGCCATGAGCCAACCCTTTACCATTTTCATGCAGCATTGGATTAATTCCGAGAGAGGCCGGTTCAAAATCTTCAGTCAATAGGTCGTATCTAACGCCGGCGATATTAAGCACATGCGCCTCCACTGTAATGTCCTGAAATCTACCTTTGCCATCGCCGCGCAACATCCGCCCCGCACTTGGATAAAGAGCGCCACCAGGTCCCCTACCTCGAGCTATCGTTGATCCCAACCAGTAAAGATCTTGATCACCATCATTTTCTATATCAAAAAAAGTCGCGCCAAATCCGAAATCATAAGCGGCGAGACCTTTTGGTACTTGCTGCGTCTCATGAATATTCGATTGATTAAGAGAATAAGGCGGCATATAGCGGTTCGGATCAACATAGGTCTCTGCTGCGACATCATAAAAATCTAGGGCAGAGGAGTTTTCAGCAGACTCATGCGTATTTTTAAGCATGAAATGCAAACAAGTACCCCAGTCAAACTGATCATGGTATTCACAAGTACCGTTCGCCTTATCAAGGGGCGGTCTCAGCCTTGGGTGATATCCCATATTTGTAACGAAAACGTCTAGATCATGATCACCATCGTAATCACCAATGGCAAAGCCCATCCATGCACCAGCCTTAGCAATTGGTGTGCCCTGACTGACCAATACAAATTCTACGTCGCTCGGCGTTGAATCATTGCGATAGATGTGCAATCGATCTCCATCATTTGCAAGCCATAAATCCGGATCATTATCTTCATCATAATCAAAAAATAGAACGGAATGAGTTTGACCTGTCGGATCTCCAATACGATTACCTTCGACATCTCGCATTGAATGATCATATCCCTCATATTCAGTTCCACTATCAGGATCAACAAAGACGATTGGATGACCTTCATTATCGCGAAGCACGATCTGTGGACCTTGCACTCCAGCGACAAAAGATTGGTCGCTAAAAGTCAAATCCCTCTCGTTAATATATAAAGTATTAAAATGCCCAGCATGGCTAGTCGAAAGAAATCTGAAATCGTCATCAAGCAGATTTGCGACGTAAATATCTAACCATCCATCACTATTAACGTCAGCGCAGGCTATAGTCGTTGCAGATCGAAAATTCACCGCAGTTCCAAAAGCTGAATCTGAAATATCTCTAAATGTTCCATTCTTATTATTTAGAAATAATAAGTCCTTACTAAACTTGTCCTCTACATGTGACCTAAAGTCTAAACGATCTCCAACAAGGCCCCATGCCCCAACATACAGATCTTGATATCCGTCATTATTGATATCACAAGCAACAACACCCGTATTATTGTGTTGCTTTGCACCAACACCAGCCGCAATGGCAACATCTATAAACTGACCATTACCCTGATTGTTGTAAAGATGATTTGGTTCTCCCAACTCAGATGTCACATAGAAATCATGATCACCATCTCTGTCATAATCGAATACAACAACACCAGGACGATCATTCCAAATCTCATGACCCTCTGACAACGCAAGCTTTGCAATATTAGTAAAGGGAACTACAGGAACCAAGAAGTCCTTTATTATCGGATGCGCCTCCTCAGACAAATTAGACTGGATATCCACGTGGTTGCGCCAAATCGATCCCACACTAAAAACAAGTGCAGCAACAATAACTGCTGTTCCAATTAGTAATGCAATATTCCTGGATGTCATTTCACTTATTTTTCGTAAGATATCATGCTGAAGAATTTATGTAGCCGTTGCCATTAGCATATCTTCGGAAGCACGCACAAATGCATCAGCTACAACAGCACCCTTGCCTACCGGTCTAACGAGTAATGGATTAATGTCGAGCTCAAGAAGAAAATCCTTATGATGCTCGGCTAGGTTTGCGACTATCACAACTGCGGCGATAACTGCGTCTTTATCCCCCGCTGGCTGTCCACGAAATCCTTTTATTAAAGGAAATATCTTAAGCTGTTTCAACGCTTCGGCTACCTGATTCTCGGCCAAGGGCGGAAGCAATACTTTAGTATCTTTGATGAGCTCAGCAAAAATACCACCTGCACCTAACAATATTACTGGTCCAAATTGTGGATCAACATCAACACCAATGATCAGTTCGGCAACTGCATCTACGATCATCTTTTCAACCAAGACCGTATCTCCTAGAGGCTGGATGCTTTCCGCAGCTTCTTTAACTTCTCTGGGGCTATTCAAATTTAAGATAACACCTCCATGATCCGATTTATGCACAATATCATTCGATATTATCTTGAGTGCAACTGGGAATCCGATATCTTCAGCAGCAGCAACTGATTGTTGCAGAGGAACTATACGATGAATAGGTATTGACAACCCACAATTGGCAAGTATCTTTTTTGAATCTACTTCGGTAAAAATTGTAGCATCATGCTCAATGCTTACGATGCTTGGATTAGGGGGTAGAAAATTCGACCAGGCCTCACGCATCTTGGCTACATTGTTAATAGCTTTGAATGTTTCTACCATACCCTGCAGGGGTGCGACACCTAACTCTATAGCCTTATCCCTCATGGATATTGTGTTTGATTCAGAGTAAGAGGTGGCATAAATTGCTTTTCTATTCGCTTGGGAAGAAGCGGCGAAGAAGGCAGTGGTCGCGTTCTCATATAAAGTAGAATCCAATCCCACCAAGTCGGGATGATCAAGAAAAAGAATTGTGCAGTCACAGTCAGCTAACATTAACTCAGAAAAACAAGCTCTTGATTTCTCTTGATCGCGCCAAATAAATGTCTGAATATCAAGCGGGTTTGAAAGATTTACACGATCACCTAAGATTGATCTCAGTCTCTGTTCTGTAGTAGACGACAATGTTGGCAACATAATGTCATAGCGCTGCGCTAGATCACTAGCAATTGCCATCTCTCCACCTGAGTATCCACAAACAGCTACACGACGCCCAAGAGTTGGACCAAAAAGGTGGAGTAACTTAAGGGTCTCGGTAAATTCAGGCAAGTTATCGCAGCGAATCACACCGAGACGATCAAGTAGTGCATCTACATATCGCTCATGCGTACCGATAGCACCAGTGTGGCTAAACGTAGTTCGCTTAGCGACATCAGAACGTCCGGATTTAACAACAACAATAGGGATCCCTTTCTTATATGCATTTTCAGCACACAGACTAAACTCTGAAAGACTACTAAAACCCTCCAGATAGATACCTATCGCGGTAACGCGGTCATCCTCAAGAATGGCATTAACTAACTCATGAATGGAAAGAGAAGTTTGATTGCCAACACACAACACATATCCCAATGGTAAAGATCTATCTGAATACATTATATTTTGGGCCACTGTACCCGACTGAGAAATAACACAAACCCCCGAACTAGGTACATTTCTTGGAATTTGATCAGGCATAAGAACAACACGATCAAAAAAATTTACCATTCCATAGCAATTGGGCCCTAGAAAAGGAATGTCGCCTGCTACAGACTTCAATTTTTCTGTAAATTCATAACCTTCATCAGTACACAGCTCGTCAAATCCACTTGCTAGACAAACACCTCCACCTGCACCCATCTTTCGCATCGTCGATAAAAGATCGATCGTAGCTTCTCGATTAACCCCCAAAAAAACAGCGTCTGGAATCTCCGGAAGTTCTTCAAGGGACGCAAAAAAGTTCTTGCGGTCAGACCTGGCGCGACTAGGGTTAACCCGATAGAGTGACCCCTCATATCCGAGTACCGTACTTTGCTCAAATAACGCGTCTGCCCAAGTGCCCCCCACTATAGCTATACTAGAAGGTGCTAGGAGACGCTTTATAGACGATCTAATGGTTTTTTGTTGGTTAGCCATACCATCCATTGTACGTTTGTAGCTGGGAAACGCCTAGCATGACTTAAAAGATTTGGTCGGCCCTACCCTAGATCGACACACTTCTGAGATAATCACGGTCAAGAGCGCTGAACTCTAACGGGCTTCTGACTAATATCGATACGTCAAACACAAAATAGTTATTTAATTACAATTGGATGATTAATGACAACGACAATAGATTTTGAGGGACAGTTGTTACCCGCTGTACAAGGCGACAGCGTAGCCGCAACACTAGCATCGCACGGAATATATGATCTTAGGGTATGTCGCTCAGGGGAGCTTCGTGGAATATTTTGTGGAATGGGCGTATGTCATGAGTGCCTGGTCGAAATCGATGGACAACCAAATCAGAGAGCCTGTCTAACGAAAGTTGATCGCCCCATGAAGATCGCTCGGCAAAAGTTTCTAGCTGAAACAAATCATGCGACAGAAACTATACGGGATGAACATATCCAACCACCAGAAATAGAAATGCCACAACTCTTAGTAATTGGTGGAGGCATTGGCGGTATATCTGCGGCGGCTGCCGCAGCTGAAAGTGGTCTTGATGTAATTCTCCTAGATGATCGAGTGCAACTTGGTGGGCAGTTCTGTAAACAACCAGCGCTTCACCATAAATCACTGATCCAGCGAAAATCGGATCGGCAAATGAAACTAGGCCAAGACGTCATTCAACGCGCAACCAACGCGGGTGTAAAAATTGTTACTGATGCGCAAGTTTGGGCGAGCTTTCCCGAAAAGGATATTCTGACAATCTGCGGCGGACAACCTCGATGGTTTCGACCAGAGAATCTAGTCGTAGCAACGGGCGCCTATGAGCGCGGCTTACCTGTCCCTGGATGGACTCTTCCAGGCGTTATGACAACTGGCGCAGCTCAAGCGTTACTTCGTACATACCGCATCATTCCTGGACAAAGAGTTTTAATAGCTGGTAACGGACCGTTTAACTTGCAAGTGGCACTCGAACTATCTAAAGCTGGCGCAATAGTTGTCGGAGTAGCTGAATCAGCTAGTCGCCCTGGTTTAAACTCATGGCGGGCTCTTTACAACATGTATCGCGGCTCTAGGAGGCTACTGTTAGATGGTATGCGCTATGTTTTCCAACTCAAACTCAAAAAAATTCCTATTTGGTATAAACACCAAATAGTATCAATAGAGAAAAGTGGGCATGGCCTGCGCGCACGCTTACAATCTTCTGCAAAGAATAAGGGCTCGTCCATTGATCCTCTAAATATCGATGTCGTCTGCATGGGGTATGGATTTCTGCCGTCTAACATGATACTTCGCTCTTTAGGCTGCGAGCATCAATTTGATGAGTATCGAAGACAGCTGGTAGTTAAACGCTCGAGCAATTTTGAAACTACTGTGCCAAATATTTATGCAGTTGGAGATTGTGCGGGGCTTGGTGGTGCTTACTCCGCGGCTGAAGAAGGCATCCTAACAGGAATACACATTGCAAGCACTTTGCATCATGCGCCTAGTGACAAATTAGCAATGGAAGGAGCAAAATCCCGACTTCAACTATCTAAACACAAACAATTTCAATCTGGCTTGTGGAAGTTATTTGAAACTAGTCGAGTAAACACAGAGCTTGCCACTCCAGAAACAATAATCTGCCGCTGTGAATCAGTAAAATTAGTCGATATATCAGACGCTATTCGTGCGGGCTGCGTATCTATAGGTGAAGTGAAGCAACGCACAAGAGCTGGTATGGGACGATGCCAAGGGCGTTACTGTGCGCCGATACTAGCGGAGTTTATGTCTAAAGAAACTCAGACTACACTTGCAGAAGATGGCTTCTTCGCGCCCAGAGCGCCAGTAAGCCCTATTGAAATTAGCAAAATTGCAATGTTTTCTCAGCCGGACTAAAAGCTGAGTTTTGCAGAAAGCGCATACCTTCAGCGCATACAACCTCCAACAAAATGGGGGAAGCGATTTGCACCGCTTCCCCCATGCTTTTTTGCTAAAAGATAACAGAATGCTTACTTATAAAATGTCGGCTCAATGATTGCAGCATAAAGTGCATCGATAGTGCCTTTCGCCTTATAGTATCTGAGCCAGTTGTTTAAATATTGCAGCCATCGATAATCGCCTGGTCGCACAGCCCAAGTACCAAATGCATCTGAAAAAGGTGTTCCAGGATTAAGTACTCGCACTTTATCCGGATTGTTTGCTACAAATGGCAAAGCTAGATATTCCTCTAGCACGACACCATCTGCGCGTGCAGAAGCTACTTCCATCATCGCCTCTTGCTGTTGTAACCCAATCACCTCGGCATTCGGAAATTTTGTTTGTGCCAAGTTCTCAGCTGTTGATCCCATAAGCGCTGTAATCTTCATGCCCGACTCATTTAGATCTCCAATTACTTCATGCGCACTATCTTTTTGGACCACAACTACTTGGGAGTACGGAACATATCCATCAGTAAATTCCAGTGACAGAGCTCTTTCTGGTGTGTTAACCAGGCCTACACTAAGCATGTCAACCTTACCGGCGATTAATGCAGGAATAAGTCCTGGAAAATCCATATCGACCACCTCAAGCTCTACACCAAGGTCATTAGCCAACATTTTCATTAGCTCTACATCGTAGCCTGCGGGTTCCCCGCTGTCATCCCGATACATTTGTGGTGGATACTGCAAAGTTGAACCAATCTTAATAGAGCCACGATCAATAATTTCATCGAGCAATGAACCGTCCGAAAAAGAAATAGACGGCATCAATAAGCCTATTGGGATTAGTGCAACAACAATTTTTAAAAAGAATTTTCGCATCTTTTAGTTCCTCTTATATTTATAAATTGCAAGCGACAAAGATAAACGCGCCTGTCAGTAGAGTCTAACATGCTGTCAACTTTAGTAAACCCTATTTATTTCATACGATCTTCTACCATTTTTGCGATATGAGAAAGTCCCAATGCCAAGGCGACATAAATCAGTGCGGCTACCGTATAGAATTCGAATGGTCGAAATGTATTTGAAGTAGCAATCATCGATTGCCTCATTAACTCATTAACACCAATAACCGAAACAAGAGCCGAATCTTTTATCATTGATACACCCTGGTTTGCCGTTGGTGGAATTACGATCTTAAATGCCTGAGGTGCAATTATCTTCACAAATGTACGAGCAGGAGAATAACCCAGTGAATAAGCAGCTTCCCATTGCCCCTTGGGTATAGCCTGGATACCAGATCTGTAGATCTCTGCTAAGTAACCACCATGTTGCATTGACAAACAAATAACCCCTGCCATAACAGGTTCAAAATTGATACCTGTGGCCATAGCAAGCCCGTAATATAACCAAATGATGAACACAAGAAGTGGTATTGCCCGAAAAAACTCGATATACGCGTGTGCGAAAAGCGTAAGGGGTACTGATTTAGAAATTCGAAGTATGGCTACAATAAGACCGACGACTAAGGCAACAACCATAGACATGATTGAAATATATAAAGTTAAACCAAGACCGCTTGCGATCCAAGTCCAGTACTTATCAAACACTTCCCAGTGAAATTCCATACCTCTATCCTAAATAATTTTTTTCTCAGTTTTACTGTTACATGTATGCATGCATAACAATTAGCTAATCGATCTTCTAGCTACAGCACCGTAGCAACGACAAAAATCTATTACTAACTACAATATTCCGAACTAATGAGAAATAATTTGACTAAGAAACTTCTTTGTCCGCTCCTCTCTCGGATGCTCAAAAAACTTTTCAGGCGACTGACCCTCAATAATTTGTCCTTCATCCATCATTACGATTAGATCTGCAACCTCACGCGCAAAGCCCATTTCATGACTAACAACTATCATTGTCATGCCATCTTCAGCAAGATTGCGCATTACATCTAGTACTTCCTTAATCATTTCAGGATCCAATGCCGAAGTTGGCTCATCAAACATCATCAGCTTTGGATTCATCGCTAAACCTCGGGCAATTGCAACACGCTGTTGTTGCCCACCAGAAAGCGAAGAAGGCATTTCGTTTTCCTTGTCTAGAATCCCCACTCTATCAAGTAATTCTCTAGATAATTGCAGTGCCTCGATCCGACTCATTCGTCGGATATCGATGGGAGCCATTGATACGTTCTCTAAAACCGTTTTGTGAGGAAAAAGATTGAATTGCTGAAAAACCATACCCGTTTCAGTTCTAAGGAGTCGTAGTTTACGCTTATCCTTAACAGATATACCATCGACAACAATATCACCAGCATCTATCGATTCTAGCCCATTGATACAGCGTAACATTGTACTCTTGCCACACCCACTTGGGCCGCAAATTACCACGACACTACCATTTCTTATGCTTAGCGAGATGCCACGGATTACCTCAAGACTGCCAAAACTCTTACGCACGTCTTCTAGCGACACAACTACGTTTCTATCCACTGATGGGTCTACTAAGGAATCACTCATTGAATCTAATATTTATTGAGACAGTCGTTATAGAATAGTTTAAGGCCAATTATCTACTGAAAACTAAATAGCATAGCCCGTTTTTTGCTCTCATCAACCCAAACAACTTAACATCACCTTACCTCTTTTGTCGGCCCTTTGAGACGCGGTAATCGCCTTATAAAAGTCTTCTAAAGCATAGGTCTCGCCTATTGGTGGCAGTATAACCTTTTTGTTTATCAAAAGACTCCATATAGACCGTATGTACTCATCCTTTACCTTATCAGGCGTATTTCTCAACCAATGTTCTTGAATCGACCAGCCGCGGACCAACTTATCATGCCGACAAAGATGAGTAACAATATCTACGTTAACTGAGTAATCTCCAGATAGTGCTCCATAATAATAAATCACCCCACCAGGACTTAACAGATCAAGGCAAAATCGGCCAACCGACCCAGAGACAGCATCAATAGCATATTTGATGGGAGCGCTACCTACATCTTGACTTATTTTATCGCTAATAATATTTCGATCATCGTCATTCCCATCATAAACATAAACGGAATCTATCTTATAAAGATCTTGCAATTCTTCAGCTGTTTCCCTTCTACGCACAATGTTTAGAGTTCGGAACCCGAATATCTTTCCCAGCTGAATCATTACTCGTCCTACTACTGATCCCGCTGCTGTTTGCAATAACACGTCATCAACACCAAGATTCATTTCTTTAACCATCGCATAAGGTGTCATAACATTCACAAAAAGCTGCGCAGCGACTTCATCATCAATCTGATCTGGAATTGCAACTAGAGCTTCTGGTGGAAACACGCAGTAATCTCTCCAAACCCCAACCCAATGTTTCCAGGACCCGAAGATATGTGTCGCGCACACATGGACCCTCTGTCCTAATTGATAATGATTGACCAGGCTCTCGCCAACATTCTCAACGACTCCAATAGCTTCAAATCCACCCACTGCAGGTAGCTTGATACCGTTGACCAGCCCCGTTGCGCAACCTATATCGCATGGATGAACCATCGCCTTTTTTATTTGAACTGTAATTTCCCTTGGGCCAATCCTGTCAGGAACAGCAACTCTGACTAACTCAAATACATCTTCTGGATGAGTTTCAGAGAACTTTCTATAGGATATCTCTCGTCCTGTAACCATAATTTTCTCTCACAAAGCAGTTCTTGTAAGTTAAACCCTTACCGTGGCAAGCACCTAACAATTCAAAACAATCCATACAGAATAATTAAACCTAACACCTACCCCCGCCCTAAATCACCATCCGAGACAACAGTATTAGATTAGAATACAGGCTTAGACAGGTAGCCTAACGCTTCGCTACGACTGACTTATATTTATATTAACATCTTGGTATAACAACCACATGAGTAATTATTGATGTCACAGAGAGCCGCTATTTCTCATAAAACGGTACCAGAAATTGAGATCGTCGTAATTGGTGGTGGCGTTGTAGGTTCATGTCTAGCTACATTTCTCGCCGAAGAAGGAATGGAAGTAGCATGTATTGATGACCAACATCATTCAGGCAGTACTACCAACGCGGGCAGCCTTCACGTCCAAATGCAAAGCAGAAATATACGACTATCTCCTCAATTAATGCCGCAATTAGAAAAAGCCTTGCCTCTGTACCCCCGGGCTGTCAGTGCGTGGAAAGAACTTGCAGCGCGTACTGACCTTGATATTGAATTAACAATCAACGGTGGATTAATGGTGGCTGAAACCGATGATCAATTTAACTTCTTGAGTGAGAAATGCGCTCGGGAGTTGGAGTTAGGTCTCCGCGTAGAAATGCTTGATCGTATCCAAGTTGAGCGCACAGCACCCTATCTTGGGAAATCGATCGTAGGCGCTGAACTGTGTGCAGATGAAGGAAAAGTTAATCCTCTACTCGCTAATACAGCAATCAAGAAACTCGCTGTGGAGGCCGGCGTACATTTCTTAAAAAGACTTCGTGTCGACGCAATTAACATAGATGATGATCAAATCTACTTAGAAACACTTCAAGGCCAAATTAGAACATCTAAGCTAGCGATTGCTGCGGGAGCTGGTGCCGGTCGTCTCGCTGACCAAATTGGTATCCATGTGCCAACCTTGGCAGAACCTCTACATATGAACGTTACGGAGCCTGCGGCTAGCATTATCCCTCACCTTTTGCAGCACGCTGAGAAATCAATCACCATGAAACAACTTGCAGCAGGTAACGTTGTCATAGGAGGTGGCTGGCCTGCTAAACTCTCTGGTCCCGAAGAATATCCAACGGTACGGATGAAGAGCCTTGTTGGTAATTTGCAACTTGCTGGAGCCATTGTGCCAGCCATAGAGTCACTGCAACTGATCAGAACCTGGGCAGGCGTAAATTCCATTACCGATGGACGATCTATCCTAGGGTCGAGCAAGACAAACAGCAACATTTTCTTTGCTTTACCCGGAGATGCTGGGTACACCCTTGGCCCACTTTGTGCACGACTAGTGGCTGATACCATTCAAAATCGGATACCTGAGATATCTTTAAGTGACTACTCACCGGACCGATTCTCGGGAAATTATCATAGGATGGACCGCGAAGAAAATTGAACACTTTTTTTAGATACTAAACTAGATAATAATATGCATGATACAGTTGACAGAACAAATTTTTTACATTCGTCACTGACAAGCTTGTTAACATTGATCGTAGATAAACTAGTAGGCAATCGATTTGTTGCCAAACTCATAGAATGGAGACAGTATGGATCGAACTAGCATAGACTGGCATGGGCCAATGGTTGCAGTAGTTACACCTTTTGACAGCAACGGTACTATTGATCAAGCAAGTTTTTCGGATAATGTAGAACGTATGTTTAATAATGGTGCAACGGGTATCGTTGTCGGTGGTTGTACTGGAGAATTTTGGACACTGTCTCATGACGAGCGAAAAACACTATACCATCTCGGTGTTGAGGCTAGTAATGGACGCGGCATAGTTGTCGTTGGAACCGGCGCAATTACAGCTGAAGAAACGATACAACTTACACTTGAAGCCGAAAAAGTAGGTTGTACAGGAGCGCTGATTCTACCGCCCTACTTCGTAAAACTAACAGCAGACGAGATATTTTATCATTATGAGCAAATCGTTGGTGCAGTGGGATTACCCATTATGCTCTACAACATTCCGGGCAATGCGGTGAATGCAATTACTCCGGAAATTGCAGGACGCCTAGCTAAATTGGATAAAGTGGTCGCAATAAAAGAAAGCTCAGGAGACTGGAATAATTTCTACTCAACATTATTGGAAGTGAAGGAAACACTCAGAGTTTTCTGCGGTCCATCGTCGCTGTTTGGAGCTCCAGCTGTGTCCCTTGGAGCTGATGGCACAATTGATTGTTTTCCAAACGTCTGGGCTCCTGGTGGCATGAACCTCTTTTATTCAACCAAGTCTGGCCAAGTAGATGAGTCTCGGGCATTGCAACTGACCGGGCAAAAACTTACAGAACTATTCACCAGTGGAGAACGCACGCTATACCCATCTACTAAGGCAGCTATGAATCTTCAGGGACATAGTGCCGGCTTACCTAGGCAACCATTGCGACAACTGGGGAGGCGTGCACTTGAGGAGCTCGAACATGGGCTTATAGACCTTGGGATACTAGACTAACTTGACGGTCAAAATTTATGTAATTAATTTATTGGAGAAACACCATGAATGATGTAGCAAGAGGTACATCGAGCAACGATAACAACTTAGAGATGATCCCAAAAACATACAAAACCAATTATGGCGAATTTATTGGTATTGGCGGCAATGGCAACCTCTGGGTCGAAGATTGTGATGTAGAAGAGCTCGCTGACAAATTTGGCTCGCCACTCTTGATTATTAGTGAATCACAATTTCGATATGGCTATAGAAAATTCCGAGATGCTTTTCGAAGAAGATATCAAGGAGAAGTAGAGGTCTTATTTGCCAATAAATCTAATAATAGTCTCGCCCTGCGCCATATCATGAATCAAGAAGGCGCTGGCGGAGACTGCTTTGGCGTGAATGAGATGTATATAGCGTTATTAGCAGGAACTAACCCTAAAACCCTCGTCTTGAATGGCTCAAATAAACAAACAGAAGAGTTAGAAATGGCTATATCAAATGGTCTTTGCATAAATATTGATGCCATGGACGAGCTCGATCGTATCGATGAAATATGCCAATCCTTAGAAAAGAATGCTGATATCGGGATACGGTTAGCTCTTGATCTTGATCCCCTAGCAGATAAATATGGTGTCGCAATGCATGGACCAGGAACATTGAAAGAGCAAAGTGACAGCACAAAATGGGGAATGACACGCGAACAAACTGTTGAGATAGTTAAACGCGCCCTTGATATGCCCCACATAAACTTAAAAGAAACACACTTTCATCTGAGCAGAATGACCAACGAGGTTGGACCTTTCGCGGTTATGGCGAGAGAAATGCTCACTTGGTCAGGTTATATAGCCGAGCACACCGGCTGGGTGCCACCATGTGTTGACATCGGAGGTGGCTGGACCTTTGGTAAGTGGTACGGCACAGGCCCCAATAGTCAAATCGATGATGACTCAGCACCAACTGTTGAGGATTACGCTGACCATATAAGTGCAGCTATAGAAGATGAAGCTGGAAAATTATCTCTACCAATCCCCAAGCTTCGGATCGAACCTGGCCGTATTTTGTCGGGTCCAATCGGTGTTGCTGTTGGAACCGTTGGAGCAGTAAAAGAAAATGGTACGAAGAAATGGGTTAACTTAGATTTGTCAACAAATCACTTATCGTGGGCAGCAATCCTAGACTGGTATTATCATGCAGTCCCCGTTGAAGATACTGCTCGAGATGGCAGTGAAATAGTTGACCTCGTAGGGCCACTGTGTAACTCCGATGAACTGGGTAAACATCGTAAAATGCCGCCGCTTAAACGAGGCGATCGGGTTGCATTTCTCGACGCAGGCGGCTATGTTGAAAGCCAAGCTGCTCGTTATAATGCGCAATGTCTCCCTGCGACTATATTAGTGTGTGGTGCTACAGCAGAGGTTACGACGGAGAGAGAACAACTCAGAGATGTTTCTGGACGCTTTAGGGTTCCTCCTCGACTGCTTGGTGCATCATTTGCTTAAGCTATATAACATAATGAGTAATGGGTACTCTTATATTTGTATAGCATCGAAAATAGTCGCTAAGGATTAGAAGTTAATCTATGGAAAGCACATCACTACTGAAGCCAGATAGCCGTGTCATTATGATTTCAGGTGCATCTCGAGGAATAGGTGCAGCTATTGCTAAAAAACTTATGACGGAAGGCTACCGACTTTCACTCGGAGTCCGTTCGCCAGAAGCCCTCCAAGCATCATTTAATCAGCAGCAATTAAGTGAAACGCTTATTTGTCCTTTTGAAGCACAAGACCCAGCTACGGCCTACACTTGGGTAAAAGAAACTCATCGAACCTATGGACGCATTGATGGCTTGATTAATAATGCTGGAATTTTACGCCAAGTAAACTTCGAAACCGGTGACGAAAGTGATCTGGATGCTATGTGGGCAATAAATGTCAAAGCCCCATTCCGACTAACAAAACTATGTCTTCCTTATCTCCGAGAAGTATCAAATGGACGAATAATCAATATCGCATCGACTGACGGAAAAAGATATCGGGATACTGTTTCGGTAGGATATACGATGGTGAAACATGCGCTAGTAGCAATGAGTCATGCCACTAGATTTGCTGGTTGGGATGATGGAGTCCGGGTAACAGCCCTATGTCCCGGTGCTGTAGATACTGACCTCGTAGCAAATATTCCAGGAGTAACACCAGCTGGAGAACGACTATCGCCACATCTCGTAGCAGCGATGGTCTCTACGGTTTTGAGCTTACCTAACACCGCCTCTATTGCAGAGTTACCAATAAATACTAGATTGGAATCGTCTTTATAACTGACGTTTCCTAATAGTAGGGCCTAATCAGGGAAGGCCACCATCTACAGGAAAGATCTGACCAGTAATGCCCGACGAAAAATCACTAGCAAGAAACAGAGCTGTATTTGCTACTTCCTCGTCAGTGGCTATTCTATTCAATGCAGTCCCAGATTTAAATTTCTCTAAAACTTCTGCTACAGGAAGATCTCCCTGCTCATGACGAGTGGCAATTCTCGAGACTAATGCATCCGTAGCAATAGGTCCGGGCCCAATTGCATTCACGCGGATATCATCTGCACCAAGATCTAGTGCTGATGAGCGAACAACTCCCAAAACAGCATGTTTTGTCGCAGTATAGAGTGTTTGCCCTACTGCCCCCCTTCTTGAATTTAGTGATCCCATCAAGACAAAAGAGCCACCGTTATCTTTCATCAAGGAAACACAATGCTTCATAGTGATAGCAACACCGCGGACATTAACAGCAAATGTCCTATCCCACTGCGACATGTCGAGTTCCTCAATCTTGCTCCAAGGTGGAACGATGCCTGCATTAGCCACAACAACGTCTAGTCGTCCATGCGTGTTGCTAATATCCTCAACAGCTGCCAACAACGATTCCTCTTCTGTGACATCGCCCGTGTAGGCAGTCCATCCCTCTCCCATATCTGGCTCGTCTTGCCAGGCTTGATCTAGACCCATTCCAACAGCGCCTTGTTGCCGAAAAACGTCGACAATGCGCCTACCTAGACCTTGTGATGCTCCTGTTACCAGTGCCACTTTTCCACTAAGTATTTGATTCATGTTGTGTCAATATCCAGTACGGAGGGTTCCGCATCATCATTATTTAGGTATAACGAAGGTTGCCATCAAATAATAGTTGTAGAGAAAATTTTACATATCTGCGACTCATTCTATCAAAAAATCTAATACAATCTGTCAATTGTAATAACCATTATAGAGAGATGGTAACATTTCACTATTATAAATGACAAAATCGTTACCCAATAGAGAGAAGTAGAGAGCATGAATAATGATCGGAACAACAAAAATGTAAGAGTCGCTATTGATATTGGAGGCACATTTACTGACGCAGTAGCAACAACCACGGATGGCACCGTCTTTACAGCAAAGTCCTCTACGACACCAGGAAACTTAACAGATGGTGTCATTGATGCAATAGAAGGTCTAGATGTTGACCTCAAGCAAGTAACATCTTTCATTCACGGAACTACTGCTGGACTCAACGCACTACTGGAGCGTCGTGGAGCCAAAGTTGCATTGTTAACTACCATGGGCTTTCGAGATATATATGAAATCGGACGTGCAAATAGACCAGATTTATATAATGCTCGCTATAAACGACCAATACCACTTGTTCGGCGTAATGACATCCATCAGATAAGCGAGCGCATAGCCGCAGATGGTTCTGTAATTGACCCAGTTAATGAACAAGAACTCATAGCGTGTTGCAAGAATACTCTAAGCAACAAATACGATGCGATTGCAGTATGTTTGCTACATGCATATCGAAACGCATCTCATGAACATACAGTTCAAGAAATTCTCTCGGCACATTTGCCCGGAATTCCTGTTATTTTATCGAGCCAAGTAGCTCCTGAATGGCGTGAATATGAGCGCACATCAACCACAGTAGTTTCGGCCTATGTCGCCCCGATAGTTGGTGAATATTTATCACGACTGGAAGAGCGTCTTCGTGAAAAAGGCATGTCGGCTCCGGTCTTAGTTATGCAATCAAATGGCGGTGTAGTATCCGCAAGCATTGCCAAAACACTTCCAGTACAAACATTACTATCGGGGCCCGTTGGAGGCGCTACAGCAGGTGTTGCAATTAATAATGTCTTGGGTGATGTTAGTCCTGATGGATTGATTTGTGTTGATATGGGCGGCACATCCTTTGACGTTAGCATGGTTGTCAAAGGCGAGGCACAAATAGAGTTGGAGTCGTCAATTGACGGGCATGATCTTCTCTTTCCAGCTGTCGCAATTCACACTGTAGGCGCAGGAGGTGGAAGTGTTGCTGAAGTATCCGCTGGTGGATTACATGTAGGTCCACGCTCTGCTGGCGCTATTCCTGGTCCAGCAAGTTATGGTCGTGGCGGAACAGAGCCGACTGTGACTGACGCCAATCTAGTCCTAGGTAGAATATCTGCTGATGCAAAACTTGGCGGAGATATGCCCCTAGAATTGAATACAGCGCAGCGTTCAATGCAAAACATTAGCAATAAACTGGATCTTGAAACAACTACGCTTGCGGAAGGGATTGTCAAAATTGCTGATAGCAATATGGCGAATGCAATACGCGAACTAACGGTTTTCAGAGGTATAGATCCACGTGATCATGCGCTAATGGCTTTTGGTGGGGCAGGACCACTTCATGCAGTAGCTCTAGCGGAAGAGCTAGAAATCTCAACGGTAATTGTTCCAGCATATGCTGGTGTTTTATCTGCATGGGGCATGCTGCAAGCAGACTACCGAGTAGATCGATCAACTTCCTGCTCTGGCATACTTGGAGCGTTAGATAGTGATCTTGTGAGTACTTTTGCAGAAGAACTTACTATCGATGCAAAGGCAACCATCGCTATAGATAATTCAAGATCCGTGGACTATCAGCTGCGGGTAGCTGCTGACCTTCGATATGTTGGGCAAGAGTATACTCTTACCGTCGTAGCACCTAATTTTGACGATCATTGGCAAGAGGAGCTGCGACAGGACTTTGATTCGGCCTACCAAATTCGCTTTGGCCATTGCAATAAAGATGAAGATGTAGAAATTGTGAATCTGCGAATTACACTCACTGTCAACAACGATCCAATCCCTGAAAAACTCGATGAGTTGATCGATTTCTGCACACCCATCTCAGAAGGACAATCATGGTCTGGCTCAGATTGGCTAAACACACCTGTCTATAGTAGAGAGCAGCTAGCTCATGATCAATTGATCGATGGCCCTTCTATGGTACTCGAATCAGAAGCGACTACCTTTGTTCCGAAA
Source organism: Acidiferrobacteraceae bacterium (assembly GCA_002724185.1). Lineage (GTDB taxonomy): Bacteria > Pseudomonadota > Gammaproteobacteria > Arenicellales > UBA868 > CAJXWH01. The sequence goes on from PBOB01000048.1 coordinate 26,932, forward strand.
GGGTGGCAACTCCAAATGCACAAGCAAGGACATTTGCTAATAACAAAAATTGGCTAAAAAGATATGAATAGACCTAAAAGTAATAGCAACAAGCAGACGACCACTTCTCAAGCTGATCCGATTACGGTAGAGGTGATACGAAATAGTTTTTCCTCTATCGCTGCGCAAATGAACCAGAATCTCGCTCGATCGGCATATACTCCGATTATCTATGAGATGAAAGACTGTTCCGTGTCTCTTTTTGATCGCAATATTCAATTGGTGGGTCAGTCATCTGGCCTGCCTGTATTTCTTGGAACATTAGGTCCAGCGGTTGAAGCAGTAGTTGACACTTTTGGCATCGAGGACATGTCACCTGGAGACGTCTACCTTTTGAATGACAGCTATATCGTTGGAAGTCATTTAAATGATGTATCGGTACTATCCCCTATTTTTCTTGACAGCATGCTGATTGGCTTTGGTGCAAGTAAAGCACATTGGATGGATATAGGAGCTAAAAGCCCGAGCTCCGCAACTGACTCGACTGAAATATATCAAGAGGGATATAGACTTGGTCCAACTCGGGTATTCAAGAAAGGCATACCTGAAAAAAATGTAATTGACTTTCTTACTAGAAATTCGCGTTTACCAAAAGCTATCTGGGGTGATCTGCAGGCCCAGGTGGCAGCGTGCCGAACCGGAGAGCGCGAAATGGCAAAACTCTATCAACGGTTTGGTCTTGAAATTATAGACTCTGCTAGTGAACAAATTTTCGATCAGAGTGAAATTGCTGAAAGAGCTGCGGTTGCTGCTCTACCTGATGGTACATGGCAATCGGCAGGCAATCTTGACTCTTGGGGTCCAGGCGGCGAAATCGTACCTGTAGTTACCACGGTAACGATCACTGGAGACCAAATGCATGTTTCACTAGAGGGCTCAAGTCCACAAACACCAGGCTGTCTTAATTGCGGTCTGCAACAGACCATCGCCGGGATACGATTAGCATATAAATTTGTGATCGAACCAGGCCTTCCAATCACCGCAGGCTCATTTAGGAATCTTACAGTCACAGTACCAGAAAGATCAGTCTTTGACGCCCGTGAACCAGCTGCCTGCCAGCACTACTACCCTCATATTGGTTTAATGATTGACCTATTCCTCAATGCGCTATCAAATGCGGCTCCTGAAGCTGTGATCGCAGGTCAGCCTGGAGATGCAATGAACATCATGCTCACTGGCAAGCAGCCATCAACGGGTGAATTATTTGTATCGGGTGAGGCAACTGGTGTCGGGTGGGGTGCTTTTCAAGGAGGAGATGGGTCAAATGGTATGATTACGTACGGTGGCGGAGATCTGAAAAATTTCCCCATAGAAGTTCAAGAGCATCGATTTCCAATCAGGATCCATGAATATTCATTAAGACCAAATTCAGGAGGGCTAGGAAAGTGGCGAGGAGGCCTGGGCTTAATAAGAAGATATGAAACATTAAGTGAAGCGAGACTCTCGACTTGGTTTGAACGCACTCAAACACCCGGTCGCGGCCTATTTGGCGGGGAAAGCGGTGAACCAGCAATGGTCACCGTCGACGACGGGCAGGAAACTTGGTCAGCGCTAAAGTGTGCTGATGTACCCATACCCGCTGGCACCAAGATTACGGTAGCTACTGGTGGAGGGGGCGGCTTTGGCCCCACCCATGAGAGATCAGAACACGATATCGAGAACGATACACTTATGGGCTACACCACCCAATAGGGCGACCTAATAAGCACAGTAGGCCTTACTCTGATAAATTCATGTAATAGCTTAAATGAATTTTTCTTTATGTTGGCATATAACAAAATTTAGGAAACTATCCAAAGAGGTAATCAACTTATGACTGGCCCCAAGATTCTTATATTAAACCCCAATGGCACTGATATTTATGATGAAGCAACCCGCGAAGTAGCAATACCTGCAGTGTCTCCCGACACGGTTGTAGAAATTAGAAATCTAGAAGGTAGCGTTCCAAGAACAGCATTTCTTCCAGCAACCTCAGTTCTCATTAATCCATTGCTTACAGCAGTCGTAAATGCTGAACAGGAAGGATTCGACGCAATAGTAATAGCTTGCTGTGATGATCCCGGCCTGCAAGAAGCCAAAGAGCTGGTATCAATTCCTGTAACAGGGCCAATGGAAGCTGCTGCTTTTACAGCCGCACCGCTGGGTCGACTAGCTGTCATAGCGCCCCGAATTGAATCGGGAGAAAATGAAAATCTACCGACAAACTCTAATTGGGTGCGTCGACATATACACCGATATGGCATGAATTATAATTTTGCTGGAGTCCGACATGCACCATGCCCACATCCACCGAAAGAAGAAACAGACCGCTTGCTTGATCAGGACATTGCACAACTTTGTAACATTGTCCGAAATGGAATGGCCAATGCGCTCGACGAAACTGGAATAAGGCAAGCGCAACTCGCATGTGACGAAGATGATGCTGATGTGCTGTTTTTTGCATGCACGATCTGGAGCGGTCTCTTGGGTCCGGTCCAGGAAAATGTGTCTGCAACCGTTCTAGATCCTGTAGCGACGCCCGTGAGATTCGCTGAAATGCTAGCACGTAACGCAATGCAACAATGATCTTATTGATATTTATAGGTATCTGTAATTTTTAGTTGACAAAATCATTGGGATTAACGTAAATACAGGATATCCACGAGGTCTTTTGAGGCCACCACAGCACTGTGGAAGTGGGCTTTATTTATCATATCTATGATGGAGGATAAAATCGATGCGATCTAAACTATCAGCGATTATCGTCGCCTTGGTAGCAACGCTGGCCTTTCAAACGCCAACGCAAGCTCGTGATTTAGTGGTTGGGATTGGAGGAGACATCGAGACGTTCGATGTATGTTGTGCCAACTTTATACAATCACATCATGCGCTTTATGCTGTCTATGAGCCCCCTGTAATCTATCCAACGATTGAAGTAGCAGGCGGCGCCCTAGTTGGTGATCCTGCTGGCGTTGTCGGAACAGTCTTTGAGTCGTGGGAAGCATCTGACGACGGACTAGCTTACACAATCAAGATCCGAAAGGGATTAACTCTGCAAAACGGAACCCCAATCAATGCTGAATTGGTGCGTTATACAATCGATAGAAACTTGAACACCCCTGGTGGTGGTGCATGGCTGCTAAAGAATATCGCTTTTGTCACTAAGCCTCCTGAAGTGGTCGACGAATACACCATACGATTGGTAGGAGATGCAGCGAGCCCCATGATCATGAGTCAGTTTTACATGACAAGTTCTGCGATGCTTGATCCAGCAATTGTTCAGGAACATGCCACCGACGAAGACCCTTGGGCTAATGAATGGATGACCCGCAACGTCGCGGGAGGAAGCGGTCCGTATAAAATCGTCAGTCATATCCCAGATCAAGAAATAGTTTTCGAAGCCTGGGATGGGTATCATAGTGGGAAAGCCCCGATCGACCGCATGGTATGGAAAATCATACCATCCGCGGCGCAACGCGCTTTGCTGCTTCGAAGTGGTGATATCGATATTGCAGAAGGCCTAGGTGAAGAAGAAATTAAATCTCTCGAAGGAGCAAGTGGTGTTCAGATCGTAAAAGCTCCATCTGGCAACCAAGTCTACTTTGGCATGAATAATTCGATTGCGCCTTTTAACGACGTGCTTGTACGACGAGCAGTATCCTACGCTATCAATTATGATGACATTTTGCAAAATGTGTACAACGGAGATGCTGGACGACTTTGGGGACCACTCTCGGAGACTTCAGGAATGTCACTAGGTGAAAGCGCCGGATACAAACAAGATGTCGCTAAAGCAAAAGAATTGTTGGCCTCTAGCAGTTATGGTGGAGAAACGGTAACCATCTCGATCGACTCCGCAAAAGCAGACCGTGAACTGATTGCGGTGAGAGTACAAGCAGCTCTTCGTGATATCGGCCTAAATGCCGAGATTGAACGCGTAACGCCTGCGGTCTATTCTGAGAGAAAAGTTGCAAAGCAGCTTCAGTCAACTGTCGATTCTATGTTGGCATGGATTGATGACCCCAACTACTCTCTGTCTCTGGTGCTCCAGTGCGGTGTTTATGGAAACTACATGGACTACTGTAATGAAGAAGTAGATGACATCATTAAGGCTGGCTGGGGAGAATCAGATCCTGACAAACGCCGAGCAATGTTTGACCGCGCTCAAGAGTTAATCATTGCAGATGCCCCATGGGCCTTCTTGGCGCAACCTGACTTCAAGTTAGCAATGAGCTCAGATCTGGGTGGTTATGTTCATTACGCGAATGAGATACCCAGATATCACAATTACCATTGGAAGTAGAGGATACTTAAGTCAGTATTTGGGTGTTCCAAGAATTGGCGGGCATTGCCTTAGGGTAATGTCCGCCTAACTTTTAGCCGAAGGTGTTTCAGTGCGAATTCTTGCATACATTGGTCAACGGCTAGTTCTACTAATTGTGGCCCTTTTAGGTGTCTCAATTATCACCTTTGTTGTAACTCGCGTTCTGCCTGGTAATCCAGCTTATCTGATCGTAGGTGTCCAAGCTGATTATTCGACTGTTGCAGCTGTGATCGAAAAACTCGGACTCGACAAGCCCATTCCTGAACAATACTTTTTGTACATGAAGCAGCTCTTCGCCGGCGACCTTGGTTCGAGCTGGCGCACTGGAAATCCGGTCACTTACGACCTCAAATCTCGATGGCCAGCAACGATAGAGTTAGCTACCATAGCTATGCTGCTCGCTATTTCTTGGGCCATACCACTTGGACTGGTCTCAGCCCTAAAAAAACGCTCAATAACAGACCGTCTAGCGAAAATCCTTTCAGGTCTTGGAGTGTCTATACCGGAATTCTGGCTGGCAACACTACTTATTCTTGTCTTCTTTGCAATCTTCCATATTGCTCCCGCACCAATCGGCCGAATAAGTCGAGCATCTCCCCCAGATCTCATTACTGGAATGTATCTCATCGACTCTATCTTGACCGGTAATATGACCGCTCTTAAAGCTTCAGCAAAGCAAATTATTCTTCCAGCAGTTACTCTTGCCTTTGTTATTGGAGCACCCCTCCTCAGGGTAACTCGTGCATTCATGAATGAAGTTCTAGAGTCACAGTACATTCGTTCAGCCAGAGCAATGGGAATACCAAAGCAATCGCTTATCTTCCGGCACGCATTACCTAACGTACTTTTACCCGTAACAACTATGATCGCAGTTTTGTATGGATACCTTTTGGGAGGAACTGTACTTGTTGAGTACGTGTTCGCTTGGCCGGGGATGGGTAAATATGCTATTGATTCAATTAATTCCTCAGATTATGCCCCCGTTATGGCTGTTGTCCTTTTAAGCGCTCTAAGCTATCTGATCATCTATCTGTTAACCGACTTGTTACATTTCTTCATCGATCCAAGAACTCGTTAGCCATGCTTCAAGATCAACTTAATCGCGATGCCAAAAAGAGTCTCACGCATAATATGAAGTGGTGGCTTATCAAAATCCTGTACACGCCATGCTATCTTGCGCTGGCGATCATTTTCTTGATCGCATTGATTGGGCCGTGGTTTGTTGGCGATCCGCTAGCCCTCAGTGTTGGTCCACGTCTAACTGCCCCTACTCTGGCTTCACCTTTTGGAACTGATCAATATGGCATGGATATACTGTCCCGTGTAGTTAACGGAGCTCGAATAGACTTGTTAGCAGGTCTATCAGCAGCCATGTTGGCAGCATCGATCGGGATGCCGCTTGGTGCTTTTGCCGCATATCGGGGTGGAGTCTGGGATCAGGTGATGTTGAGAACATCAGAATCGTTTCAGGCCTTTCCTGTTCTTATACTCGCTATGGGAGCCATAGCAGCACTTGGATCAAGTATGCTGAATATGATTATGGTCATAGCGCTGGTTAATGTTCCTGTATATATAAGATTAACCCGAAGCGCGGTGCTCCCCCTCAGAGATAAAGACTTTGTTCTCGCAGCCCGATGTGCGGGACTTACTGACTGGAAAATATTAAGGCGGCATATCTTACCCAACGTGGCTCCAGTCATCATTGCACAGTTTTCAGTTAATTGCGCATGGGCCATTCAAATTCTTGCTGCCCTAAGTTTCGTTGGTCTTGGAGTTAAACTGCCAACTCCTGAGTGGGGTGCCATGGTTCGTGGAGGATCTGATTACATCTTATATGGACAGTGGTGGGTTTCAGTATTTCCAGGCCTCGCAATTCTACTTACGGTACTAACGCTTAATCAGGTTGCAGATCGTATCGGACAAATTAGAAGGTAATAAACTGAGTTAAGAAACACTGTATGAGCAATACTTCACCATTAATTCAAATAGATAATCTCTCAGCTCGTATAAGGAATGAAGATCAGACGCTCTTCCCCTTGCAGGGTGTATCTTTTTCGATAGAGCGTAATGTGCGTATGGCTCTAGTTGGGGAATCTGGATCCGGGAAAAGCCTAACAGCTAGCGCTATTCTTGGAATGCTTCCCACGGGCAGTCAAATCACAGACGGGACAATAATAATGAATGAACGCAACCTTGCCCTGATATCCGAAAAAGAATTTCAAAAAATCCGAGGCAAGGAAATTTCAATCGTTTTTCAGAATCCCAAGGCGTCGCTTAATCCGGTTCGCACCGTCGGCTCCCAGATCGCTGAAGTTCTGCGCGTACATGAAAGAATCAACCAAAAACAAAGCCATGATAAAGCAATTCAACTATTAGAATCCCTAGGACTGCCTGATCCTAAGAAGCGAGCTCGAGACTACCCTCACCAATATTCGGGGGGAATGGCTCAAAGGGCGGCCCTTGCAATGGCGATGGCCTGTCAACCATCGCTGTTAATTGCTGATGAACCAACAAGTGGGCTCGATGCAACCCTCCAACAACAAGTTCTAGATCTGCTAACGCAACAAGTCCAACACCAGAAATCTTCCCTACTTCTAATCACTCATGATATTAGTGTAGTAGGTGCAACCTGCGAACAAGTGGCGGTAATGTATGGAGGTCGTATCATGGAGGTTGGACCAACAGAACTTATCCTGCGTCGGCCAATGAACCCCTATACAGAAAAACTAATTGAGTCTTTTAGTCGGTCACAGGATGGGAAAATGACATCTATTCCGGGCACGGTTCGGCCCCCGACAACGGAGTTAAAAGGATGCCCGTTTGCAGATAGATGTCATATGGCAAACAAACAGTGTCATACTCATCTGCCTGAACTAGCTCCGAAGGGTGATCGATTGATTGCCTGCATCAACGTATGACTAACCAAACAACAACACACGGTGATGCTGCCTTGCTTCAGGTTAACGGGTTAGTCAAAGAATTTGAGATTAAGGATGCTGCTCTCAGGAGTCGCACGCTCCGCGCAGTCGATGGTGTTGATTTTGTCGTACGTAAAAAAGAGACCTTTGCTATCGTTGGAGAATCTGGATCAGGTAAATCAACAATTGGTCGCGTCCTGCTTGGTCTCGCTGAGAAATCAAGTGGTGACATATTATTCGACTCAAAACCACTTTCTATTAAAGATCGGTCTCAGTTTAGACATATTCGCAAACGACTGCAAATCGTATTTCAGGACCCTGTAGCAGCGTTTGATCCTAGAATCTCAATTGGCAAAAGCCTAATGGAGTTCCTTGAGCTCAGAGATGATCTTGATCTACGAAAACGGCGGCAAAGAGCGGAGCACCTGATAAGCGAAGTTGGCCTTGTACCAGAGATGATCAATCGATTGCCCTCACAGATGAGTGGGGGGCAGTTGCAGAGGCTTAGCATTGCGAGAGCATTAGCCAGTGAGCCTGAGTTAATTTTCTTAGATGAGCCTACTTCAGCCCTCGATGTATCTATTCGTGGACAAATAGTCAATCTATTACTCGAGCGGCAAAAACAACACTCAGTCAGTTATCTTCTGGTCGCGCACGATCTCCGTGTCGTTGCGGTCATGGCTGACCAAGTCGCTGTCATGTATCTCGGACAATTTGTAGAGGTTTCTGAAAAAGATCAACTATTTAGTCACCCCTTGCATCCCTACACCCGAGGCCTAATTGAGGCAGCCCATCTAGATGATCTGGGTTTAGGGCGCGAAACTGACACCGTTAAACTGAGTGGTGAATTGAGTGAAGATGACGCGAAGTCGATGGGCTGCAGGCTGGCCCCAAGATGTCCTTTTGCAGAATCCAAGTGCAGCAAACCACAAGAGTTAGTTGAACTCAAGCCAGGACAATTTGTACGTTGTTGGAAAGCGCTAAGTATAGAAGGAGTTCCTGGACACAAATAACATATCTGAGGCGCATGATCGAAAGGAATACATTAGTTATAATCTTTGACGCGTCAGAACAATGTAATGATTTATGTAGATATCATATTTTTACTTATACTATTATGGAAGAGATTAAATTATGAGTAACCTTAAGATTGGTGCCTATATGCCTAGCGCTGGTGACCTACCAGCACTTCATGGAATTCATAAACTAGCAACCCAGTTAGAAGATGCTGGATTCTCTTCGCTATGGGTGTCTGACCATGTCATTATGCCGGAAAGTATAAAAGCGGCATATCCTTTCGCAAAAGATAAGAAGGCAACTTGGGCGACGAATGTTCCCTGGTATGATGCCATGACTATTCTTGCTATGACAGCGACTGTTACAAAAAATGTTGAGCTGGGCACCGCTGTCCTCGTTTTGCCTCTACGCCAACCAATTGTATTTGCAAAACAAGCAGCAACTATAGACTCGCTTAGCGGTGGACGGCTAACTCTAGGTGTTGGTGCTGGCTGGCTTGAAGATGAATTTGACGCACTAAACGTTCCATTTAAAACTCGAGGAAAAAGGCTAGAGGAGTGGATTGAACTTAGTAGAAATATATGGACTGGTCAGCCAACGCCTTACAAGGGAAACCATTTCGATCTGCCTTCAGGAGTTCTATCCTACCCCTCCCCAGCACATGACATTGACTTTTTAATTGGTGGACATAGCAGACCTGCACTTAAGAGAGCAGGCACTCTAGGCAATGGATGGTTACCACATCAGTCCGGCCATTCAATGGATCCAAAAGCGCTCGAAGAACCAATTAAGAAAATGAATGAAGCCGCTATTAACATCGGTGATAACCCAAATGACCTAAGAGTTGTATTGAGGATTAATCAGTCAGCAAACTGTCTTACGCAAGTCGCTAACAATCTTGATGCATTTGAAGCGGTAGGTGTCAACGACGTAGTAGTTGATGTTGATTGGACATCTGATGATGGACCACAACAAGCAGCGGATATACTTATCCACAAATAGACCGCATAGCATTTAACCGGAGGGCCGACGGGGATATTCTAGTGATCGTAGCTAAGAGCTAGATTTTAAATGCAATTAAGCTAGCTATTCGTATTTAATTTTTAGATCTACAATGTGATTGAGATCTGAAGGTACAGGATACGCACGCTTACTATGGGCTATTCTAAGACGAACTAGCGTTTCAGCCATAAGAACAGAAGCCTGAACTGGACTAATAACTGGAACACCAAGTTCATCGCGTAAATGGCTTATCCCCTCAATACTACCATACCCTATAAGGCTATCAGCTCCATCCTGTTCAATTGCACGCCTTCCCTCAACCAGTAATCTCTCCAGGACCCCACTTTTTCTAGCAGCAAAATCAAGTGGGGACGCGTCAATTTTTCTAACAGACGCAAGTTTATGTGCGAAGCCATACTTTTTTGCCAAATCTTCTAAAATGCCCTTACTTTCAGGAGAGCCCCCAATAAATGAGAATCTTCGGCCAACCAAGGAAGCATAGTGCATAGCTGCCTCTGCTTCACCAACTGCGGGTATCTGCAGCGCTTCCTTGGCCTCTGACACTCCCGGCTCATCCAGACAACCCAATACTACAGCGTCATAACCAGCTCGCTCAGCCTTTATAGCCTCCTGAACCTGAAGCATCGCCACCAAACTAACGTGATAAGCCGAGTTTATTTCCTTTATTGGAGCTTGAGGCAAATCAACTTCGGTTATCTGTACATCGGAACTCTTTAAAGGCTCTAAGAGACCTTTCTGGATACTGCCCCATTCTTTTAGTGCATCACGCACAGGCATAATCTTATAGAGTCGAATTGTCATGCTATGCCCTCTCGCGCCACCCTATACATTGTCAAGGAAAATAGATCTAAAGATCTCCGTACTCTCTTTTGACTGCCATTGCCGTAATTTCTGTTGTTATCCCGCTGCCGAATAACTAATGCAGATCGGGAACCGCTCCCTGCGCCGGATCAGAGTAGTCTTCAACACGATCAACTTTGCCATCGCTGCAATATATTCGAATCATGGCATATGTTTCCATTGCCCCTTTATTTTCTTTATACACACCACGAAAAACACATTGCTGTATATAACCACCAGAAATTAGAAATATATTACAATCTTCAATCTTAAACTCCGACATCTCATCAACCACCCATTTAGCTGATTCAAGCGCTTGCTTCCGTGTTCTCTCTATCTGATCATAGTTATGCCAAACAACAACATCGTCGCTATAAAGGTTGGTTATTGCATCTATATCCCTATCTTCAAAAGCTTTTTTTAGCTTTTCTGCCAACAGCAATATTTCCTCTTCTGACATACGACTACTCCTGGCCATGCATACACGCACTCGGAGCATGGTCTTCATGAGCACATCCACCAACACCTGAATCAAGAGTTCCAGATGCACTATCAACGGTCACAAAATTTTCTGAGTATGTATTAAGTTTTTCGCCGCCGTTTTCAGTGACCACAATGATATCTTCAATGCGGGCACCAACGCGACCTGGCCAAAAGATTGATGGCTCGATGGTAAACGTCATACCAACTTCAAGTGGCGTGTCATCTTCCTCCGAAATGAATGGATGTTCATGAACATCTAACCCTATGCAATGACCTGTACGATGGCGAAACTTATCACCATATCCTGCATCTTCAATCACTTTTCTGGTTGCACGATCTACTTCGCTTGCTAGTGCTCCGGGTTTAACTGCAGCCAGACCTGCGTTGGCAGACTCAATAACAATGTCATATACCTCAGATAATTCAACATCAGCCTTACCCACAGCGAGTGTGCGACCAAAATCGGAGCAATAACCATTCATAATTGCCCCAAAGTCAAAAAGCAAAGAACTGCCGGACCCGATAACAGAACTTGTTTCTCGATCGTTCGCATCACGATTAGTCGACGGACCCATCGCCCATACCGCAGTATCGAAGGAAACTCCCCTCGAGCCCTCAAGATGCAACAAATGATCTAATTCTTCTGAAAGTTCACGCTCCTTAATGCCATCTGATACTGATTTAGTTATTTCACCCATAGACAAATCAGCGAGGCGACAGGCATCTCTTAATAGATCAATCTCGCCAGAAGATTTCACACGTCGCATTGGATTTGTTAGGAAGCTCCCATTCTGAACTTTGGCTCCAGTACAATTTGCTATTCGAAGCGTGGTATCTGCCCATGTTCGTTCTTCTACTGCCACTGATTTTACAGGGCCGAAACCTTTCACTAGCTTTTCAAACATCGCTGGACCGTCATCGGTCTCACTTATTGTCAATATTTCACCTGTAGCACCATGCGGCATATCAAATTCCGCAACCATTCGTGGCAGAACAAATAGTGGGTCATGGTTCGGGCGAAAAAAAGCGCCGCAAACCCAGCCATGGGTGTATGCAATATTTCCAAATGTAGGTCTCCTACGCTGCGTTCCGGTAAGATATTCTAAATCTGCCGATGGAGGGCAAAAAAATAGTTCTACGCCATTCTCTTGCATCCTTCGGCCGAGTTCCGATTGTCGATTCTTATAAACTTCATCTTGAAATATGCGCATTACTTCCTCCACGTTTGGGTCTACCTATTACCCGAATAATACCACTTGTTGTGTCAGGTTGACATCGATCATGACCTCCATACCCCTTAACTATTAGTAAATTATCAATCTTGACCTAAAAATTTTCTTCTAGCAATAATCAGAGTCATCATAGCTCGATCACGCCAGCTTACCCGCTCCTCCCACTTCTCTAGAGGTAGCTTTGCTCTTCGTGCAGCCGCGACTTTATCGACTAATTCTACCCCCCAGGAGGTATTAGTACCTCTCTCAGCGCCAATTTTTTCGTAAGTTGGGCCCATCCTAGCAGCATGCTGTTTTATTCCACCTCTAGTATTAAGATCTACCGTCTCAAACGGCCCAAGAACCGACCATCGTAAGCCAAGAGCATCTCTCACAATCAGATCAATATCTTCAATCGAGACAATACCATCATCAACTAGAGAATATGCTTCATTTAACAATGCACCTTGCAGTCGATTGAATACAAAACCAGTTGTTTCATGCGACAAAACAATCGGATGCATTTGTACATCTATCATGAGTTGTTTTGATTTTTCGACTACCGACATAGATGTGAATGGTGCGGGAACAATTTCTGCAATACGTAGAAGATATGGTGGATTCCCCGGATGAATTACGAGACATCTCTCTCTATGTGACACATCAGATGCAAAGGTTGACGCGGGAAGAAATGAAGTGGAGCTTGCAATAGGTACATCTGGAGGAGTCAACTCTGACAGTAGAGCGAATAATTTCTTCTTATCCTCTTTGATCTCAGGTATGCATTCTTGAATATGTATCGCTTTATCCGTTATGCTTTCGAGGTCAGTATCAATCGACAGCAGTGGAGCAATCGCATCGATATCGTTCTCTATAAGGCCAAACTTCTTTAACTCTGAGATTTTGCTAAGAAACTCGTCTTTAGCGTGAAGTATTCGGTCGGTGGCGACCTCATAAAGTCGTACAGGGTAACCCCGTGTTGCAAAAACAACAGCCCAGGCTACACCGATGCTGCCCGCGCCTACAATTCCGACATAACAGTTGTGTTTAATAAATTTTGCCATTGCCCGTTGAAGTTCTTATATCAGGCCTAATAGTACGACGATTGACGACAAATCCGCTACACTAACTATATAATTTTGAATCTTCGAGGCACTAGAAAATGAGTACACCCTGCATTATTACAGTGGCAATAACAGGATCAGTCCCCAAAACCAAAGACAATCCGGCTGTACCTGTTACTCCAACTAAACAAATTGAATCAACCCATGAGGCTTTTGAGTCTGGCGCGTCCCTTGTTCATGTTCATGTTAGAGACAAAGACCAAAATCCCTCATCTGATCCAAGCCTATTCAAAGAGGTGCTTGAAGGCGTTAGAAAATATTGCCCAGGAATGATCGTCCAATTTTCAACTGGTGGACGGGGTCGTTCAGCATCAGAACGCGGATCTATGCTGCATCTCAGTCCTGATATGGCGTCATTGGCAACTGGCTCTGTTAATTTCCCAAATTCCGTCTATGACAACCATCCCGAACTAATAGACCAACTCGCTGATCAGATGCTTAGCGCGAATGTCAAACCTGAAGTCGAAGTCTTCGATCTTGCGATGCTATATAACGCGGTCAGTATGGTCAAACAAGGCAAGCTGATGGAACCGCTACATGTGCAATTCGTCTTCGGAGTTCCAAACGCATTGCCGCCCCTACGTCAAATCCTCGATTTTGAAGTTAGTGAGCTCACGCGACTTCTCCCTGATGCAACATGGACAGCAGCAGCCCTTGGTCGAGGTCAATTAGAACTAAATCATTGGGCATTAGAGCTTGGTGGTCATTGTCGAACAGGACTCGAGGATAATATCCGTTTCGACAAATCACGCTTGGCGAAGAGTAATGCGGAACTTGTTGCACGCGTAGCAGAATTATGTGATCAATACGGGCGTCACGCCGCTAATGTCTCAGAAGCACGCAAAATTCTGTCGCTGGACCAATAATTATTTTATTATGAACACGCCACCTGCACTCGTGGCCGTAGAAAAATAATTATCCTGCCACCTGGTAGATGATAACGGTTTGATCGCTCCGAATAGTAGTACAGTTCGGCGAATTGACTAATGTTCCTCGTTAGCATCTATAAGTGACATTGACGCACCATTAGCAATGGGAACATTGTCTAAAGACGATGTATCAATACCCTCAACACAGGCAACATTAAAACCATAGCCTCCAGAAGTACCGCGCTTCTTATGGTGGGTATAGATGCCACAAACACTGCAAAACCAGTGCTCCGCAATATAGGTATTCCATTGGTACTTAGTTAGCACATCGTGACCTGTGAGAATAACAATGTCGGCAGGATCAATGTCAGCCATAATAGCACCTTTTCTTCGGCACAAAGAACAATTACAGCGCCGTGGATTATCTAAATTAGACTGTAAGCGTACTTCAAATTGCACTTTACCGCAGTGGCAACTACCCTTTTTTCGATTATTCATCTGTTATTGTTTTATTTATTTTGTTAGAACCAATCGGCTGTTTATATTCAGTGACTTTCCAACATCTCACTTGATGAAAACGACTCACTGTATTGAACGCTTGACTCTCGGAACACTTTTCTTCAGCGAATGGGCATCTATCGCGCATCCGACAACCATTGTCTGTAGCTAGGTTCAATTCAGTACGTTGAGACCACCTAAATTGATCCTCTGAGAGCTCACTAGCCGCTAATAGTGCTTGAGTGTATGGATGTTTCGGATTATCAAAAAGGTCTCGAGCTGGCGCCTGCTCAACAATCTGCCCATGGTACATTACGACAATATTATCCGCAACAACACGAACCACCTCTAAATCATGCGACACAAAAACATAGGTGATACCAAGGCTTTTCTGAAGCTCTCGAAGAAGTCGTAGTATTTCCCCTCTAACCGAAAGATCCAGCGACGAGGTTGGTTCATCGAGAAATATTAGCTTTGGCTCTGGTGCAATAGCGCGAGCCACTGCTACTCTTTGTAGTTGTCCTCCGCTAAGCTCCTCGGGCTTTCTATCTCTCATCTCATCGCCAATTTTGACTGCATCCAGAACCTCCTCAACACGTTTCTGGCGTTGTTCTCGAGACCAGTCTGGCCGAAGATTAAGTGCCTCACCTACTGAATTACGAATACTAAACAAAGGATTGAAAGATCTTTGCGGGTTCTGAAAAACAATTTGAACCTGCCGCCGGAACTGACGTGCGAGAGATTTCCTTTTATGATTTAAGTCTTGACCATCCAACGCAATTTTGCCTGCGGTTGGCTCAATTAAACCAAGAACACACCGACCGATTGTAGACTTTCCACTCCCGCTCTCACCAACAACTCCCAATGTTTTACCCGTCAGGACCGCAAACGACACGCCATCTAGAGCATGAACTGTTTCTGTTTGACCTAAAGCTCCACGGGTTCGAAATATCTTTGTGAGACCCTTAACTTCAAATGCGATTTCTTGTGAACTAATCATATTTATTACTATGGATATTAGTTGTGGTGACACCGACTGATATGATTATTATCTAAAAGGGCGATGGGTGGCATTTCATGATTGCACACCTCTAGCTTACGATTACACCTATTTCGAAAGGGACAAAGGCCATGTATACGATCAAGTTTTGGTACCGATCCTGGTATTGACTTCAACTCATCATCTACGTCAATTCTGGCACACTCTAGTAGTCGTTGGGTATAGGGATGTCTTGGTGATACAAAGATGTCATTAGAAGTCCCGAACTCCATAAGAACACCGCCATACATAACTCCAACTTTTTCACAAATTTTTCCAACTACTCTCAAGTCGTGCGAGACAAAAAGCAAGGATGCGTCTCGTTTCCGCATTTGGTCGCTTAATAGCTCAAGCACTTGCATTTGAGTGGTCACATCCAGTCCAGTAGTGGGTTCATCAGCGAGAAGCATTTGCGGCTCGCAAACTAGTGCCATAGCAATATTTATACGCTGCGCCATTCCACCGCTCATTTGATGAGGATAGCGGCGGGCGACTTTCTCTGCCCCAGTAATACTCAATGCCCCAAGTAAATCCAGCGCACGTTGCCAACCCTCTGTTTTAGTGGCACCCATGTTGTATCGATAGACATCTGAGATCTGGTCTCCAATCGACAGTAATGGACTAAGAGCTGATACAGGATCCTGAAAAATCATACTGATTTGTCGTCCTCTGACCTTCTCAAATACGTTGCTGGCAGCATCATCCAGTCGGTTACCGTTAAGAGTGATCTGCCCTTCAGTCTGTTGTCCGCCACGTGGCAACATTCGCAAGATGGCTCTCAGAGTCATAGACTTGCCAGAACCGCTTTCACCAACTAGGCCTACCGCCTCATTCTCACCTACAATAAGATCAATCCCCTGCAGTGGAAACACCTTGCCACCGTCCATCGTGCCGATTTGAACATGCAGGTTCCTCAATTCAAGCAAGTTTTTCAAATTGAACCTCGCAGTTGACCAGTCATCTGCTCACGACTGAGACCGTTAACAGCATACACAGACAGCACAATAGCGAGACCAGGAAATATTGATGGCCACCATACACCGAGCATAATATAACCTGCGCCTGAGTTGATCATTGACCCCCACTCTGGATGAGGCGGCTCAACGCCTAGTCCAATAAAACTGAGTCCCGCAATAATTTGTATTGCATACGCACAGGTCAATACAAACAGAGAAAAAATCTGCCCTTTAGCGTTAGGGATAAAATGCTTTATTACAATGCCTGGCCCACTGAGTCCCGCACACCTTGCTGCGTCAATGAATTCCGCTGTTCGTAGGGGTAATAATGTGCTACGAATAATCCGTAGATACATAGGAATATTGACGATTGCAATTGCCAAGACCATGTTTCTTGAGCCACCACCAATTGCTGCAAAAAGCGCAAGTGCAAAAAGTAACACTGGAAACGATTGCACAATCTCAACAAAGCGAAGAAGCACCCAATCAATAAACCCACCTCGATATGCTGCAAAAGCTCCCAGCAAGGAACCAATGCCACCACCGATCAAAACGCCCAGTAATGCTAAGCTAAAATCAATTCTTGCTGCATATATAACTCGGGAAAATATGTCGAAACCATAATCATCAGTACCAAACCAATGCGCCCACGATGGCGCCGCAAGAGTATTCATTGGCTGAGGTTCGAGAGGATCATATGGTGCAAACAAGGGTCCAAAAATAGCAATAAGCAACATAAACACTAGCACTAATACCGGCGGTCTCCTTAATTGCCGTACAATTGATGCCCAAGATCTCTCTCCTGATCGACCCCACCTGATACTAGACAATCTAGACATCATTCTCGTAACCTCGGATCCAGCAAAAACTGAAGCAGATCCGCTAAGAAGTAAACCACAACGTAGATTGTAGCTGACAATAGAACTACGCCGAGCACCGGATCATAATCCGAAAAATCCATAGCTTGTACCGCATAAGTACCAATGCCTGGCCAGGAAAAAACAACTTCCACTAGCACAGCTCCGCCAATCAAATATCCAAATGTCATCGCAACAATGTTGATAACAGGCGGCGCAGCATTCGGCGCAACATGGCGAAATTTAATGGCACGACGAGGTATCCCATAACTACGCGCGGCTTCCACGAACTGACTACCCAATACAGTCGACACTGCGCTTCGGGTAACAGAAAAAATTGGCGGACTGCTTGTAAAAGAAAGCGTCAGAGCAGGCATGATCAGATATCTCACAGCTTCACCAAAAAGCCCTAGATCACCAGCTAGAAGCGCATCAATGGTATAAAACCCAGTAACGGAGACAGGAGGATCAGCACCACCTAATCGACCGAAGGGCGCAGGTAGTGCTCCTAAAAGATAGTAGAGCAGGTAAATAAATAACAGACCTAGCCAAAAGCTTGGAACAGACACGCCAATCTGGCCTAGACTGCTGCCTATTCGATCGGCCCAGCCACGGGGCCTGAAAGCTGCAAAAGCCCCGAGCGGAACCGCCCAGAGTATTGATAACCCTACTGCAAAGATCACCAACTCCGCAGTAGCCGGGAGTCTGTCGGCAATTTCGTCGCGCACTGGTGTGAAAGTGCGACGAGACGAGCCTAGATTGCCACGCATCAAACCACTTACATAGCTCGTGTACTGCTCCCATAGGGGCTTATTTAAGCCCATCTTTTCCTTACGCTCAGCGATCATCTCATCTGTGCTGTAGACGCCTACTGCTGCGTATAAGGGTGTTCCTGCAAATCGGGTAACACTAAAGGTTAGTATCGATACTGCTAGCAACACAATCAGCAATATGCCGATTCTTTTTACAAGATAAAAAATCCATTGCCGGGCCAGAACTGACCCTGTAGATTTCTTGGTGATGTGTCGGCTGTCAGTATCCTCAGATGTCATATATAACCCTGCCTCCATTCATATACCAACTGAGATACATACCTCATTCGATACAGCTTACAACGGACAGATCTCTTGCCTTAGAGAAAATAACGCTGCCGGCGAAAATTCTATCTAGAAAGTCGCCGGCAGCAGATACATAGTAGTTACATACGATTTAGAGGTCGGAAATAAAGGAGTGTATCTGGATGTAAAGTGATTCCTCCAATGTCTTCGCGAACCGCCAAAGTGTAGTCGCCATCTGCCAACCAAAGCATTGGTGAATCTTTGATTAACTGACGAATAGCGTTGCGGTATGGACCACGTCTTTCACTATCATCAACGATGGAAGCAGTCGACTGGTACCATTCATCAACTTCGGTATTGCTATATCCAGTCCAATTAATTACCACGCCAGTGCCCCACCATAAGAAGAAGTGATAATAAGGATCATCGACATAGTCCGTTAGCCAGTCGCGCATAAATGCATCGTAGGTGCCTTGACCATTCTTTTCGCCCATAGTAGCCTGAGATACTGGTGTTATGGTCATATCAACACCAATCTTAGCAAAAGAAGACTTCAAGTTAGCAGCTGCCTGCTCTACATGTGGCACACCTTTAGCTGTAATCAGCTCAAAGGCAAAACCATCGCCATGTCCAGCTTCTTGAAGTAACTCTTTAGCCTTATCAAGGTCAGTATAATAATTAGGCATATCGGCCAAGTTATAAAGACTAAAAAATCTTGAATTAACTGACATCGGACCAGCGGATTTAGCAGCGCGATCCTTTAACACACCAAAGACGATGTCGTCGTAGGGAACCGCATATGCTAAAGCCTGGCGCAATTTTACCTTTTCAAAAGCACCACCCGGGCGAACATTTAGTCCTACATTCAACTTTTGTCGGTCGGGTATTGACAACACTTTTACGCCACGCGCTTTCTCGGCTCGACTCAGTTCTGCGGCCGACAGTGCAAAAGCAATATCAACATCGCCTGTACTTAGCATAGCTAACCGATTAGAAGACTCTGGAATAACAATCATTTCAATCCGATTAAAGAAAGGCTCATCTGCAAAAAAGTTCGGATTAGCTTTCAATACGATCCGGGTACCAGGCTCCCAGGTGTCTAAAACATAAGCGCCGTTGCCAGCATAATTACGAGACATCCATTCCAACGCCCATGGATCATCGTCGGTTGCGTGACTAGAAACTTCCTTACTATCAAGAAGACCCAGTGTTTGATCCCTCATCAGTGGGAACTGAATTGCTGATGGCCTTGTATCAATCAATTCAATTGTCCAATCATCCACCCTCTTGACTTGATCCATACTTGTAATACCAACATTTCCCCACACCCAAGCTGGACCAGCCTTTGTACCCAAAGCGCGTTCAAGCGTCCACCAGAAGTCATCTGCCGTCACAGGATTACCCGTAGTTGGGAATGTCATGCCCTGACGAATACTTAGCACAATGTTATTTCCGTTAACTTCCCACGAAGCGACAGAATTGCCTTCAAAGTCTGTAGTGTCAGCATTCGTAGACTCATAAGATCCTGCTGGTATAGCGTACTGGATCGGTTGAAGATAAGTGTTTTTCAAAAACAGATTAGTGGCGCCCGACTGTCCAAATGTTGGGTCCATGGTAGCAACATCATCCGCAACGGCGATACGCAGAGTTCTGTGACCATCGGCTTGCGCCACACTCAATAGACTCAGCACTCCGACCGCCATAACTGCAAATCGAATCAGAAGACTTTTCAACATAAATAACCCCCTTTAATAATAAAATAACAACTCTAACTAGCGACACTTTCCAGTGTTTGCAAAAGCGCAAATCACAGAAACGTCACAAGCCTAATAAATTTTGCTTGCGACCATGCCTCTTGTCAACTATGGTACACGTAAATATCCAATAACACCCTATTAATCAAATAATTTCTACCTACTTTTGTAGCAATATATTATATAAAGGCGCTCTATGCTCCGATGGGCTCACCCCACCCACCGCCACCACCAGTTTTAACAAGAATTCGGGTTCCAGCCGGTATGGGCATAGCATTGATCTTCAGTATCTCACTTGGCTCTTCGCCCGGAAAAGTGACCGTAACATGGGGGGGTTTACCATCGTTCCCACCCGCGAGTCCCCAGGATGGAGTACCGACACGCTCAAACCAAAGCTGAACCTTGCAGGGAGACAAAACTTCATACTCTCTAACTATTCCCATTCCCCCCACCCAACGACCCTCTCCTCCTGATCCATCTCGCAAAGCATAACGATGAATACGCAGTGGGTATCTCTGCTCCATAGTTTCAACCGGAAAATTCTTAAAATCACCAGCGGCGGAGTGGATAAGCGCTGACTCACCATCGCCTCCCTCGTAAGCTCCCCAACCACCAACTAACGATTCGCCAGAAAGAAATAGGCCTCGATCATCCTCACCAACCAGTGTGACATTCCAAGAATCGCCGACGTGTCCAGCCGCGGCGCGGTCCGGGATAGCTGAGCTCAAAGCTCTTATGATGAGATCCATAGCTAACATAAGATGTGGGCCATAGTGCAAGCAAGGCGCTGTTGGAGCTGGATTAAAACAAGAACCTTCAGGAACGACAGTCTTTAGATTGCGAAAATTGCCACCAGACACAGTTGCTGAAGGATTAACTAAGAATTTGAATGCCTGCTCTATAGCAGAGCGTGTCTGCACGATACCACAATTCACGCTACCCACGCACTGGGCACTCGAACCCGTCAAATCAACTTCCATCTCATCACCTGACACCGTAACTGCAACACAAACATGAACAGGGTCTTGGGTAACACCATCGTTATCGAGATTACCCTCAGCTGTATAGAAACCATCAGGAATGAGCCGGACAGACTCCCGATCGAGCTCTTCCGCCTGACTAAATATCTCCTGGATAGAAATATCCACCTGTTCCCAACCGAACCGACCTACAATTGAACGAAAACAGGCTACTCCCGTTCGGCATGCGGTGAATTCTGCCATCAGGTCACCAACAATTGCTTTTGGGAATCTTGAATTTAGCGCAATCAAATCAAGAATATCCTGTTCTATCTCACCTTTACGAACTATTCGAGTCGGCCCAATACGCAGTCCTTCTTGAAATATATCGACCGTGTCTCCAACGTATCCAGCTTCTTTGGCTCCAACATCATTGCAATGCGCTTTAGCCCCTGCGAAGCCTCGAAGGATGCCATCGACAAAAATTGGCGCGAATACGGTTACATCATTCAAATGACTGCCGCAAATAGCTGAATCATTAACTATCCAGATGTCCTCTTCTTCGAACGCATTAATCCCCTTTCTAGTGATCACTTCACGAATTGTTCCGCCGAGACTACCTAGAAAGAACGGTAGGCCAGGAGCCTGGCCCAAAAGCGATCCCTGCACATCATAAATACCTACTGAACAATCCTTCATTTCATAAATCACGGGACTAAAAGCAGACCTATACAGATTTCTCCTCATTTGCTCTGCGCCTGAAATAAATGCATGTCGAACAACTTCAATCGTCCCTGGACTAGGCCTGTTTGAGGAATTTTTCATTGCTCACTGCGCTCCATAAGTAGATGTGCATTGCCTATAGGCATAACGGTCCACGACTTAGGTAAAAGAATCGTAGTTGAATCTTCAACAATAATGCTTGGCCCTGAGATTTTGGCACTAATAGAGTCACGAGAATAAATTGGGACTGCACTTGTCTCTCCACCAATTGTTGCTTGCGTGCTCGCAATCGACGCTGCTGGTTTAGTGGGCAACTCCGAAATATATTCATCTGTATTCGCAAATGAGACGATTCCTGCTATTCGAAGTGATACAAATTCAACCGGGGCAGATCTTTGCGCGTGACCGTAACGCTGAAAGTAAGCATCGTGAAATGAGGCGAGCAGTTCATCATCCGCTCTATCATTCATAATAGGGACTAGCAGCGAATACTCTTGACCCACATAGCGCATTTCGCCACTGGCTTCATATCTAAGTAAACTCAAATCATCAGTATCTTCCCTAACCCTTTCCAGCACTCGCTCCCTTAAGGATTCTAGAACGATTGATAAGTCAGACTGAGCGTCGTTAAATTGTCGGTAATAAGTTACTGACATATCATGGCGAAGATCTCCCTGCAGCATGCCCCAAGCCGAAAATGAACCAGCCCCTGACGGAATAATTATTCTATCTATATTGAGCTCATCTGCTACGAACGCTGCATGCAAAGGACCTGCGCCGCCAAATGCACAAATCGTAAAGTCACGAGGATCTAAGCCTCGCTCAACGGTTAACTCTCTAATAGCCTCAGCCATCATGAAGTGAGCTACTTCGAGGGCTTGTTCTGCAGCAGATGCAACATCTAAATTTAATAATTTACCCACTGAGCTTAGTGCACGGTTAGCCGCTTTAAGGTCAAGCTGTAGAGTACCAGCTAAGCGCTGTTCGGGAGGCAATCTGCCTAGGACAGCGTTAGCGTCAGTGATAGTAGCCACTTTCCCTCCATTGCCATAGCACGCCGGGCCGGGTACAGAACCAGCTGATTCAGGCCCCACCCTTAAACCCCCAGATAATTCCTGGATGATGCTCCCCCCACCGAGCGCAATAGATACTAATTCGACTGACGGTGCCAGTATTGGAAGACCTTGCAAGTCAAATTCAGATTTCAGCTCGACTTCACCATCTCTAATAAGTGAAACATCAAAGGAGGTGCCGCCCATGTCGATACAAATTAGATCCTGGTGATCTATA
>PBOB01000049.1 GCA_002724185.1 Acidiferrobacteraceae bacterium
CTGCCCCAACAAAGCCAGCCACAATTGGCAAAAAACATACCACAGCATTGGGTGCTCCCTTTAATGGTAATTCCGACGCATGGAATACTAACGATGATCGAACTACTGGCGCATACGGAGCTAACCCCACATAGGTGGTATCAACTCCTAAGAAGACATGATGCATACATGTGTTACCAACAATTACCACCTTGTGAATTTGTTCATGACTAATTGATGCTGTTTGGCACGCCTCCTTGATGAATCCCGTAATCGCATTTAATGCTTTAGACCGAAGAGCTGTTAGTTTCTTAGTATCAAACATAGCGTAGGCTATTCGAGACATTAGGTCGCCGCCAAATTGGGCTTGCGGATTGACGTTGCCAACCGTTGCTAACTGCTCGCCAGTTTCTATATCCAGTAAATTACCAACAATACTTGTTGTGCCAATATCGAAAGCCATCCCATATTTCTTTTGAGAGGTATCACCAGGCTCTACTGCAATAATACTGTCATTAAATGTAGTAACAGTCATCGACCCATTCTTGGCCCGTAACACAGTCGGTATCTGTCGGATAATATTTAAACTGAGGCGCTCATCGACGTTCTCGGGCAAGCATGAGAAGACTTCCTCTAGGTCAGAGGTCTGATGATGCTCCTCGACGGGGGCTTTAGCATTAATGAAATGCTTCTTTATCCCGCTATCTAGATTAAGTCCTGCTGTTGATGCCTCTAGATCGCTCCCCATAATCTGATACCCACTTTCCTCTGTGGGCGGCGCCAAAAGGACTGTTGCATCACCAATTACTTTTGTCTGGCACGCTAGGCGGAAATTATCACGTATCTCCTCTTCACCGAGCTGGATTCGGTCCTGCATGGTAGGGGGTGGGACTTGACCGCTTAATATCTTTATCCGGCACGCTCGGCAACGACCTCTTTCTCCGCACGTAGCAACAATATTTACTCCGGCGTCATGAGCAGCGTTAATTATTGAAAGGGTTCCATCCGGATCAACTTCCTTTTTTTTTATATCGTTTATATCATCTGATAAATTAAATATAAGTTCGGCCATTTTGCATTGGTACTCTGATATATCATTTAACTTGGTGAATCTTAAAAAGGCTAACCTTGCGCACGAATAAACTTTAGATACCTTGTTGCGTATTCGTCTTGCGCTAAGAGTGCCTCAGCAGCAAATCTAAATTCTATAAATTTTTGCGGAGGATTCATTACAGGGTCAATCATTACGGAATCGCAACCAGCTATAATTGACATTGTAACGAATGAGTCATTCAGTATTTTCCGCTTAGGCAGTCCGAACGATACATTGCTGTGACCGCCAAAGATCTTCACCTCTGGATACATAGTTCTAAGAGTCTTAACGGCTAAAACGTAGTCTTTGCCATACTCTGGGCCAGCACCTATCGGAAAGACCAGCGGGTCTAGGTAGCGGTCAGCCATTGGGATAGCTGCCTTATCCATCATGTCCATCAAAACGACTAGGTTCTTGACTCGTTCCTCATGATTTTGAGGCATACCGTCCCGTCCACTTGCGTTAGCAAACAGAATTGCATTTGCTTCTTTTGCGATAGGTATAAGCGCAGATCTTCCTTCCTCTAGGTTAATCGAGTTAATCGCTGGTCTACTGACAGTTGTATCATACGCTTCTATCCCAGCAACAATAGTATCTGAGTCGGATGAGTCAATGGCATAGCTCGTGCCAGGTGATATTTCTTGTGCTAGATTCACAATCCAACGCATCCACTGATGTCGTTCTTCCGGCTCAGTCGACATTGCGTCGACGCATAAGTCAATGATATGCGCTCCTGCTGCGAGCTGTGATTCTATTAGCCACTTAATGTAGTCTATATTCTTCTGGCCGACAGCTTCTGCAACATGAGGAATCTTAGCTGTAGCTACTTGTGATTCATCCTTTGGATATGATGCACTAATATCCAAGCGGCCTTTTTTGTCGGCGCCGTAATTAACATATGGCTTTCCATTTTCTATCACAACCCGAGGTCCGCCGGCGCGGAAATTTCTGGTTGTGTTTATGTTTTCCCCAATTACTACTAGCCCTAATTTATTGACATCAAAGTCCACACTCAATTCCTCGTCTTGGTAACTATGAATTTAACTGCAATTTATCCTAATATGGAGTCTGTTGTCGTATAGTGATGATTCCTCTGCCGAAATTTACTAAAGTCTATCGGAGTGCGATTATAGCGCGGCCTCGACACCAAGATCTTCTACCAACAGGTTTGCTAGTTTCACCGTATGGGCGGCGTCTGGCGCGTAACCATCGGCATCAATTTTTTCAGCCCAATCAGATGTAACTGGTGCGCCCCCTACCATAATTGCAGCTTCCTCCAGCAAACCAGCCTCGTCAAACGCTTTTATAGTTTCTCGCTGCATAGGCATCGTGGTGGTCAGTAGCGCTGACAATCCGACTAGGTTTGCGTTCACTTCCCTACACTTATCCATAAATTTTTCGGGCGACGAATTCGGGCCGATGTTATGAACTTCGAAACCGTTACCACGGAGCATCATGGATACAATATTTTGGCCTATATCGTGGAGATCACCCTTGACCGTGCCGATCACTACTATCCCACGAGGCGGCTCATTTGAAGCTTCTAGAATCGGCCTGAGTAAATTCATACACGCGTGCATCACTTTAGCTGATAGAAGCACTTCCGGTATAAATATCTTTTCTTGCACCCATAACTCCGAAATAATATCCATTCCAGCGATAAGGCCACCATTGAGGATGGCCTTAGCAGAATCTAGCTCACTAAGGCCTTCCTGGCCAAGTATTTCTAGGTCGGCTTTTACGGCATCGACAGCTGTGTCCGTATCAGCTTCAACAATGGCATTCGCTATCACATCGTAATCTACAGGCATAATCTAAGCTCCTCTAAAAACGATCCCTCACATTGATCGAAATTTACGTCGTCTTTTTGCTTTACTTGTTTTACCAACTGCAAGTGTCTCTTCGCTTGTAGCGTCTTTTGCTATTTCCTCCAACTTCACCTGTACATCTTCAGGTAATTGCTCTGGCTGGTAATTCTCAAGGATTTCCTTTACTTTCTCGTTACATACCTCATGAGTATATTTTGCGCCTTTTTCAGTCCATGACTGAAAATTATTTCTATTGAAAAGTGCTGGCTGCCATTGCTCAGTAAGATATTGTTCAGTTGTATGATCTCTATCGATAAATATTGCATTCGGTAGGTTATCCCCAACCTCCTGAATAACATCCATTCCAAGAGTCGTATTAGTGATTGGAGCTCCCTGCATAAATCTCCGAACCCCGCCAATTAATTCATTACACAGGATCATATGTTCGAAAGAGCCAATAAGGTGTGACTCCATACTGCCTGCGCCAATATTGAGATGGCATCCTGATAAAGCAGCGCATAAATAACTCCAGAGAGCTTCGGCCCCTGCTTGAGCGTCAACAACCTTAGAATCTGTAATTCCAGCAGTCGCCATCACTGGGAGCCTCAACTCATGGCAAAGCTCAGTATAGATGCCATGAAACAAGTGATACTCGGGCGCACCCGAAGACAGAATGCCGTATTTGAGGTCCATGATACCTGGCAAAATAGCCATAACGAAAGGGGTGCCTGGCCTTTTAAGTTGAACAGCGATTAACCCTGCTAATGCCTCTGCTAACGACTGGGCTGCTGCTCCAGGTAAAGTGACTGGGGAGGATGCTCCCGACATTGTGAACGCACCGTATCTAACCGGTAATCCTTCGCCTGCTAAATACATAAACTTGTCAAATGCATGATTTTTGTGCTTCAGCGGTGACAAAACCTCATCATACTGAAGTATAAATGGTCGCTCACGAAGTTGATCCCAACCGCCGGCAATTTCCGCAGCCATTTCACAAATTGCTTTCGTATCAGGCACATCGTTTGAGAGATAGATGATAGGCTTCGTGGTGTTTAGCATCATTGCATGCACTTCGTGTACAAAACAGTCGAACCCATAGTCATCGGCCAGTGAACCCAACGCAAACATTGCGTCCAGGTTGGGCAATGCGTCGTTAATTTTTGTTGCGTTCCCTATGTCCTCCTTCTTCCATGCTCGGCGTTCCCCGGTATACGGATCCCACATTTTAGGGCACGCAGACGTAGGAGAAAAATAACTGTTCCGACCCTCACAGTACAGCGTGGGCTCTCCATTTCTATCGTACAAGAGCAACCTCTTTGGCGCTAATCGAAGACACTCCTCGATTAACCTCTGTGGGAAAAAAACCTTTTCACCTTCATCGTCTAATGGTTCGATTCGGCATCCCGCCTGTCGGAAAAGATCCAGCGCTTCCTTGCTTCCTACTCGCTGCCCCGTTCGCTCAAGAATTTCATATGCTGAATTAATTAGAATATCTTTTTGGTCCTGAGATAGAATACTTAACGACGGCGACATCTGTTGCGTCAGACCAGACCATCTTAGATCTTTTACGTTACTCATTGTATCCAATATGCCTCACTGTATTAGTTTCTACGCCTGACTTGCACAGGTGTCTCAAGCGCACTCGTTAACAAACGTTACTGGCTTCATGCTCCGAAATTCTGCGCCGCATCAACTATTAGTCCAGGTAGTCCGCCCATCGCTGTCCCTGATAACTTCGTCGCGGCGCTTTCACGGCCAGTTTTGGCTAACTCCGTCATTGGGCCTGAGCGTATCGCGCCTGTAGGACAAATTTCCTCGCAGGCCCTTGGCATATCAAGCGGTCGCTCCTTGCCAGGAGTCTGGCAAAAATTGCATTTCTCCATTTTCCCCTTGATAGAAGACAGTTGTGGCGCATTGAATGGGCAGGCCCAGGTACAAAATCCACAGCCAATACATGTATTCTGATTAACCGTAACTACTCCGTTTTCTGCATCCTTGCTTATTGCTCCGACAGGGCAAGCGTCTTTGCATGGAGCATGTCCGCAATGCATACAAGCCATTGAAACATTCATGCTCTTTACGTTTGGGAATGTGCCCTCCTCGATCTTTACAACCTCTCTCCACCTAGGTCCAACATCAACCTCATTCCATGTTTTGCAAGCAATTTCACAAGCATGGCATTTCACGCAACGAGTATGATCAAAAGAAAATCCGTGTTGCATTTTATGGCCTCCTTAATTATTCGGTACAACTAGGCAATCTTATGTTAAGCATGATTCTCATATTCATGCTGCAGTTCGAATACGCACCTTGCACTCGTTGTAGCAGTTGGCACCAGTTATTGGGCTGGTATACGCCTCCATGAGGTTATTAGAATGCGCGCCCTTTCCCTTAGCGGTAGACCCCATAGCCCAGTGCCCAAATCCGTGGCCATGGCGTACGCTGACACAGCCTGGAACCAAGCCCTCAGTAACCTTCGCTCGAATTCTGATTTTGTCTTTAGGCGATTCAACGATGATATATGTATCATCAGATATGCCGTACTTTATGGCATCTTGGCTGTTCACCTCGACCCAGTTTTCAGGGCATATCTCCATTAACAACGGATTATTTTGGGTTACGATATTGCAATGCATACTAAGTTTTGAGTGTGTTAACTGCAGCGGGTACTCATTATCCGGGATCACGCTTCTCTCGCTGTACACTGGATATGCACTAAATCCAGCGTCGGAATATGCTGAAGAACGGATCTCGATCTTGCCTGATGGAGTGGGTAATCCGTCAGGCACGCGGTTGTATTTTCGATCTCCCACCCAGAAGCCTTTATCCTTAAGCTCATTAACCGACATTGGAACGTTTTCCATCATGAGTTCAGCCCAGTCTTCCCAATTCTCATAGGGGAAATGTTCGGCCCATCCCATTTTTTCAGCGATTCCTTTGACTATGTCATAAAGCGGTTTCGCTTCGCCTATCGGCTCTATTGCTGGTTGGCATAGAACTACCTTTGGATCAATATACATTCCCTGCCGGATCTCGGCGTGCTCGTAGAATGATGTTTCAGGCAATACGATATCGCATTCAAGCGCTGTTTCACTCATAAAGAGTTCAATTGCTACGCTGAGCTCAAGATGTTTAAACATTTCTCTCATCAACGTCGTATTCGGATCGCTCATAACTGGGTTACTTGACTGGACGAACAACGCCTTCACTGGGTAAGGGTCACCATTAATTACTGCGTCCGGTAATCTTGCATTTGGTAAATCTGGTGCTAACGGATAACCCATTGCGACATGTAATGGCTGTTTTTCAACCTTTGCCTTGGCCTCATCTGGTATTGTCACAGGCAATCCTAAAGGCGCCCAATCCTTTAGATGTAAATTACCGGGCTTATCCACCTCACCACAAATCGCATTAAGGATATAGCATGCGCGTCCAGCGTCAGCACCGTTCGTGTAGTATCCTGAACCCTTAAAAATAGCTGACATCGCAGGCTTGGTCGTTGCAAACTCTCTGGCTAATCGAGCGATAGTGTCAGTAGGGATTCCAGTGATCTGGGATGCCCACTCCGGTGTATAACCACAATTTTGGAGATGTTCAGCGAAACCGTCAAAACCTTCGCAATACCTGCTAACGAATTCAGTGTCATACAGCTCCTCACTAGTGATTACATGACACATAGCTAACGCCATTGCTCCATCAGTACCTGGCTTTATTGGGACCCACTCGTCCGCCTTTTGTGCAGTTTCGGTAAAATTTGGGTCAACCACAACCAGTCTTGCACCCTTTTTCTTGGCTTCAATTAACGCCCTACTTTCCCATAGCCCTTGGTTAGCCCCAAGCATGTTCATTCCCCATAACATGATATACCGGGAGTTTTCGAAATCATGCATCGGGAAGACATGCCCGAACAGCGTGAGACATGCAGATCTTCTGTCCATTTCACAACCAGAAGTATGCGTATAGTTATTTGGCGTTCCATAGAGGTCGCCAAGGAGGTGTCGGAAGAATTGAGTATTGGGGTCGTGATGGCATGTATATACAACCGACTCAGCGCCCCACTGATCTTTTATATCCCCCAACTTATCTGCTATAAATGAAAACGCTTCATCCCATGATATTCTCTTAAATTCGCCCGGCTCCCCCTTTGGATTTGTCCGTAACATTGGATACCGCAAACGATCAGGATCTCTTGTTATATACGTACTCGCCATACCTTTCGCGCACCGCGATCCAATGTTGTGTGGCGACTCTGGATTTCCTTTCGTGTAAACGACTTTACCATCGCGAACAAAGACTTCCGTAGGGCATTGCCATGGACATGTATAACAAAAGCTCTTAATCCGTTCAGCTCCTTTTATGTCGGCCAGTCTTGATCCTAAATCTTGTGATTGATTCATTTTGGTTCCCCCGTATTTAGCTACCACTGATCGATTTCCCTCTCCTGTCGCCGCAACTGTAACTGGTTGGGCACTTACGACCGCCGAAGTTTCAACTAATCTTTCGCCTACATCGAACTGCTCAAACTCACCTAGAATCTTACGAAGCCTGTCACTCTTCCATGTATGGCGATACCATTCTTGATCCTGAGCCGCTTCACCCGCGGTATCCGGAACACCGACACTATCATTAGATTCTAACGTATTTCCATAATCTTTCATGCCTGCCTGTAATCGGAGGTCTACCGAAGCGCTCTCGATGTCAGGCACTATTTGTAGAGCATCACTATTTGGCTCTTCCCCCAACCCTTCTGATCCCTGAGCGTCCTCGAAAAAGTTTGCAGCCAGATCGGCATTCATTATTCGTCTAAGCCGGTCACTGCTCCATTTGATATCTGGCGACACACTCTTTGCTGAGCTAATACTACTTTGAGTTGGTTTCGGCTTTATCGTAGCAGATGTTACCCTATCGCTGTGAAGGCTCACGCCTGCCACGTCTGGAACTACGGTCCCAGTAGGGCCAGACAGATGCCCAAATAGCAATTCACCCATATGTTCAGCCAAGTTATCTCTACCTCCTGCTAGTACTGCAGATCATTGTAACAAAAAAATCTTCTGCGTTAAGTGTAAATGACGTATTTGGACGTGAATTACGTTCATAACAATACTGCATGTAATCCATACCTAATCAACATTCTCTACGCATAACTGTCATTTACTTTTGACATAGGATAAGCTACGGTTATCACTTGCATAGACCAACATGAACCTATCGTAATCACAAGGAGGATGTCGAAATGGTTAGAAAGACGAAACACCTAACTCGTCGGGAATTTGTAAAGCGTACCGCAGCAGGAAGTTTAGGCGTAGCAGCAGCAAGTCGTATGGGCCTCTGGGGCGCAGATGTTCAGGCTAGCCAGGACTTCAAAGGAGAGGAACTGCGAGTTTTTACCTATGCTGGAGCTTGGGGCGATCAACTTACTAAGAATTGGGCGCCGATGGTGCAGGAAGCAACTGGTGCAGAAGTGATTATCGAATTGGGTTGGTGGGATTCCATACCTAAACTTAAAGCATCCCCTCCAGGACAGCCGGCCTTTGATCTAATAATGACTGACGCCACACAAGGGTATCCTGCAATTCGGGAAGGCATGTTTCAAAAAGTTAATTGGGATAATATTCCCAATGCGAGCTTGTTTCATCCAGCCGTCATGGACAACTGGGTAGTCAATGAAAGTTGGGGTGTTACATGGCCTGACGCGGCCCAAACTGGTGTTTATAACACCGATGTCATCAAGAGTGCGCCGGATAGCTGGGCCGACTTATTAGACGATCGCTTTACCGGCAAGCTGGGAATGTACAACTCGTTTTACTTCTCTTTGTTTACTTTTGCCTGCATGATGGTTGGCTCACAAGGTATGCCTGGCACCGCAAGAGATGTATGTAACGCCGACATCTCTAAAGTACTAGAATTCGCTAAATCCCAAAGAGACCGAGTAAATTATTGGTGGCCATCATCGTCTGATATGGCGCTTAATTTAGTGCAGCAGAACGTTCATGTCGGCAACATCCATAGCGTAGATGCATTTATGCCTGTTCGCGAAGGTGAGCCAATTGGAACATTCGTTCCCGCGACAGATAGAGCGTCCTTCCAAGCGATTTGGCTAGTAGCAGAAGATACCAAGAAGAATGCGTTGGCTGAAGCAGCAATCAATGTCTTCTGTGGCGAGGAATTTCAAGAAATCTACGCTTTAGACGGTGGTTTCCCAACTTCAATTCCCAGCGTAGCAGCAAGGGTCGCAGGACAAGATGCACTATGGGCAGATATTAACACTCATAAGGCAGCTGATTTCGAGGCATGGGGTACCTATCCATACGATGCATATTTCGCTGATTGGGATAACATTGTGGAATATTGGGATAGAGAGGTTCTGCGCAGCTCATAGAGTTTTTAGCTAAACTCTAGAGCGTAACTAGGCAGTTATCAGCGGAGCAGCCTTTAGTGAGCTGCTCCGCTTGTTTGCACACTCAATTCCCTCCGTAACGATGCAACCAACACGAGCTGACGCCAGCACAGCATTGGGAGCATTGTGATAAGCTTCGGCGGCGGTCTAAACAACTTATTAATACGAGATCCCGGTTCATATATTTTTTATCCTGCAATAAATACCTGGTCGTAACGTAAAACTAATGAACACAGAAGAGCAAAAAGTTGTCTTAGAGGTTAAAAACCTGACAAAGGAGTTTGGTGACGATACAGCGGTCAAGAACATTTCATTCGATTTATATGATGGAGAATTTTTGTTTGTAATAGGGCCAAGTGGTTGCGGCAAGACCACGACGCTACGAATGATAGGCGGGTACGAATCGCCCAGCTCTGGAGAGATAAGAGTTCGTGGTCAGTTACTCAACAACGTGCCACTCGAAAAACGCAATATTGGTATGGTTTTTCAAAGTTATGCGTTGTTTCCCCATATGACTGTTCAGAAAAACGTTGAATACGGGCTTCGAATGCGCGGCGTTTCCAAATTAGCGCGAAAGAAAAAAGCAGCGGAAGTTCTCAGTTTAGTGGAGTTAGAGGATTATGCCGCTCGATATCCGGCTCAGTTGTCTGGGGGTCAAAAGCAACGAGTCGCTCTAGCCAGGGTAATTGCCCTAGAGCCTGACCTATTACTGCTAGATGAGCCTCTAGCAAATCTAGATAAACGTTTACGGGATACAATGCGTATTGAACTTAAAAAGCTACAGGAAAAAGTAGGCATTACAACGCTATATGTTACACACGATCAAGAAGAGGCGTTAACGATGGCTGATCGGATCGTAGTGATGCATGATGGAAACATATTACAAGTGGGAAGCCCAAAGGATGTTTATAATGACCCAACTTCCCAATTTGTTGCGGGATTTCTGGGTGAAACTTCATCCTTTCAGGGGAAGGCCAGAGTTGCTTCTGATGGCTTCAATGAAATTGTTATTGACGAGGCTATGATAGTTCGACCAATTGCAACAAATTCCTTTCAAGCTGAAAGCAGTGTGTTTGTTTCTATTAGGCCTGAACGAATCAAACTCTCCAAGGAAAAACAAACGCAGGAAGTTAACTGTACCACTGGAATCATAGATTTTGTATCGTATCTTGGGTCACATGTCTTCTACTTTATTAACATATTAAATGGGACAGCTCTTCTAAAGGCAAGCGAGCCCATACCGCATGGTGAAGCAAGTTTCAAGGTCGGTGATTTTGTTCATGCGTACTGGCAGGAAGACAATGTTGTTTGCATTACTGACAAGTAGCTAGCCAATATAATTGCTAATGACTATTTCAACACTATCTGACCGCCTAAGTCGCTATAACAAGTTTTTTCTTCTAAGTCCGCTCTTATTCTTTCTGATTTTCTTTTTTGCTGGGCCTCTGTTGTGGCTATTTCGCGTCAGTTTATATCAAAGCCGGGGCTCATCCGGATTTGGAATCGGTGGGGCAGATGGAAAGGAAGGTGGTGGCTTCTATGTAGAAGGAACGTGGACGCTCGAGAATTATTTTAAGTTTTTCCAAGATGAATATTTCCGTGACATCATGTTTTTTACAGTTGAACTGGCATTTATTGTGACTGTGGTTACGATGTTGGTATCCTACCCGATGGCCTACTATATATACAAAGCTGGCGCCAAACTAAAAACCTTTTTGTTAATAATTGTTATCTTGCCGAAGTTGAGCAACATGTTGGTTCTTGTCTATGGCCTACAAATATTGTTGGCCAACAATGGCTGGATAAATAAAGCATTGGTTGGCCTGAATATCATCGATGAGCCTGTAAAATTAGTTTATACACTATTTTCTGTTGTAGTTAGCAAAGTGCTACTAATCGCTCCGTACACAATTCTTGTTATCACAGCCGCGCTGCATGGACTAGATAGAACGCTGCGAGACGCGGCTATGGGACTGGGCGCCTCTGGTACTAGGGCGTTTCTGACAATTACCTTCCCGCTAAGCCTGCCTGGCTCCTATGTTGCTCTCCTAATCACAATCGTATGGGCGCTCGGCGCATTTGTATCACCCTTGTTATTGGGTAATCCAGATCTTCAGACTTTAGCTACAGAGGTTCCGAAACAAACATTCGAGAACGTAAACTGGGCAATGGGATCTGCGATTGCATTTATTATCCTCGGCTTAATGTTTCTTGTGGTATTGGTGTTTAATTTGATAATTGGCTCTGCTATCAAGTGGCGAACGGCATGATATTATGAAACGGTCGGTAGGCAAAATAACATTTCATCTTTTTGGTTTACTGTTGATAACCTATTTTACGCTGCCTATGGTAGTCGCTGTTCTTATGTCGTTTGGACCGTCACGATTTCTTCGTCTCCCTACAAATAAATGGACTTTAAAATGGTATGTTGAGTTTTTTTCGACAACTAAATGGATGGATGGGCTATGGAACAGTTTAATTGTTAGCAGTTTAACTATTGTATTTGCATTAATTGTCGGAATGGCAACGGCACTGGCCTTTACCAAATACAAATACAAGTGGGGTGCTGGTCTATACACCTTGTCGCTAACACCGGTATTCACACCTGCGGTCATTATTGCCATGTCACTACTGACAGTTGCTTATAGAACGGGGATGCACGGCCACTATACAATCATTGCTGTAGCGCATTCTCTATGGGCATTCCCTCTTGTTATTATGGTTTTAAAAGTTAGTTTAGACGGCCTTGACAAGTCTTTAGAGGAAGCGGCACGAGGCATGGGTGCCACTCCTATACAAGCGTTTTTTACAGTTACTTTGCCATTAATAATGCCTTCTGTTTTGGTTGGTGCCCTATTTGCATTTATTATTTCAATCAACGAATTTATTATGGCTCTATTCCTAGGCACTGTTGACACAGAAACTCTACCAAGAATTATTTATCCTGTCTTGCGCTATCGATTGACGCCTTTGGTGGCTGCTGCATCTGGCGTACTCATGCTACTAACAGTGATAGTGCTCCTAGTCGCAGCCCGTCTGGTTAATCTTGGAAAACTTGTCCAGTATCAAAGGAGCTAGATTACCAACATAAGACTAACTGCTACTGCACTATTCAGATACAGCATCCACGATAACTTGCTTCATTCTGCTTACCGCTTCGTATAGCCCAACAAAAACTGCCTCTGCTATTATTGAATGCCCTATGTTCAGTTCACTAATTTTGGAGATATTAGCTACCCTTGAAACATTCTCATAATTCAACCCGTGGCCCGCGTTAACCTTTAACCCCAAATCGTGAGCAAAACATGCTGCATCAACAATACGTGAGAACTCTAACTCTCTACATTGATCATCTGTACTGTCTGCATAGGTCCCAGTATGAATTTCTATCGCCTCTGCACCACACGACTTGCTTGCCTCAATCTGAGAAGCATCAGGATCGATGAACATTGACACACGAATGCCAGCGTTGCGCAATTCATCTACCATCGACCTAAGCAGGTCCAGCTTCCCGCAGACATCAAGTCCGCCTTCTGTTGTTAATTCTTCTCGTCGCTCAGGTACAATACAAACATCATGAGGCTTTATAGCACATGCAATTTGAGTCATTTCGTCGGTAGCGGCCATCTCTAGATTCATACGTGTTGATACCATTGCTCGTATAATTTCTACATCTCGATCCGATATATGCCTACGATCTTCCCTAAGATGTAGTGTTATTAGATCAGCGCCCGCCTTTTCTACGATTTTGACAGCGGTAGTGGGGTCTGGGTAATCCGTACCTCTTACTTGCCGTAGAGTTGCTACATGATCTATATTGATACCAAGTTCCATATCTTTTATCTCTCGTTTTTTGTTATATTTACTAAATAATCTCAAACATTCTTTTCCGAAACAGTGTGCAGTTTTCCTTGCGCGCCCGTAAATAGTTGATAAAACATATCACGGCTACGTAATCGCTTACCATCAAGATTTTCGTTGATTGCGAACCTTGTTAAGCGTTTTAGTTCTTTTCGATGCAGATCTGAAAAGGCCTGTTCATCACGTAACGCAAGCAGTGACTCACCATGGACCAGCACGCCATCCTCGCAACCTTGAGCTTCTGCAGCAATCGGGCCTACCTGACGGACGTAGCAATAAACCGTGTCGGGATCTATTAGAGAACTGTCACGGCTATCTTGATTAAGATGCAGCCCATATCCTAATTCTCGGAGAAGATGCTTCTCAAAGATTCTTAGAGTGCGCTCAACGTCAGCATCATCCGGTATTGACTGGATAGCTAACCTGTATGCCTCGAATAGTGCCTGATGTGGCTCTTCGCGATGCAGCATCCTCAGGATTAGCTCGTTAATATAATAACCACAAAAAATACGTGAGCCTCCTAAATATTCTCTACGACCAACTGCATCGGCGCCGGTCAATGTTTTAATCTCACCACGCCCAGACCAACTACATAAAATCTCTTGAAACGGCCCAAGAATACCAAGAATTCGCGACTTTTTTTGCTTTACGCCTTTTGCGATAAGGGCGACGCGACCATGTCTTTCAGAAAAAATATCAAGCAATAGACTCGTTTCGGAATAAGCTCGTTGATGAAGTACATAGGCACGTTCGTTAAAGACTCGACGCAGTTCATCCATATCGTTATTTGTAACGCTATTCCAAATAACCAAGTTTTCGAAGTGAGCTTGGATCAGATGACCAACCACGGTGAACCTTTATTCTTGTCTTTAATACTATGTCGGTGCCCAATGACCTTGCAGCAGAACTACGCGCACGCTCGCCAATATTGCGTAACCGGCTACCACCCTTACCAAGAAGTATTGCCTTCTGGCCGGCAGTCTCAACCCATATTTCAGCATGAAATTCTGGCAATTTATGACCTTGCCCCAAATATCTTTCAACCTTCACAGCAGTTCTGTAGGGTATCTCTGCGCCAGCAAGACGAAAAACCTGCTCCCTAATAAACTCCCCCACAACAAAACTTGTATTGTTTGGCAAGTTAGGCTCAGATATCACGTCATGCGTGCCGATGGGGGTTAGCTTCTTCAGACAACTAATTAGTCTGTCCAAGTTATGCCCGCTCCTCGCAGAAAACGGGATGATTTCAGTAATCCCGTCACGTTCATTGCACTGACTAATAAGAGGCAATAATCCTTCCCGTGCATGGAGCAGGTCAACTTTGTTCAATATTAAGAGTAGATGTCCGGCAAAATCCTTTATAGCATTCCAGACTATTTCATCTTCCCTTCTCCAGCCGCGCGCATCAATTACCATCATAACAATGTCGGCACCTTTAATACTCCGCCTAGCTGATCGATTTATATGGCTACCAAAGAGCGTCTTACACTCATGTATACCTGGTGTATCTACTACTGTAAGCTGCCATTGGCCAGCTCTTAATAGGCTGTAAATCTGATTTCTAGTAGTTTGCGGTCGCCTAGAAGTAATAGTCACCTTACGACCAATAAGGATGTTCACCAAGCTTGACTTACCGACATTAGGCTTACCAACTACGGCGACTACTCCCTCTTTAGTCTTAACTTGTGTTGTCATCCGTAATCTTAATTTCGCGCAGCGCTGACTGTGCTGCTACTTGTTCAGCCTTGCGCCGGCTAGCACCATTGCCGTAGCATGTTAATTCCGGCTCCTGTAGATAGCAGGACACTACGAATTCACGCTGGTGAGCAGGACCCTTTTGCTCGACAACGTTATAAATCGGCAGTGGGTATCCAAATTTCTGAAGCGCCTCCTGCAAGTCTGTCTTTGCATCTTTCAGTGAGTTGAACGGGCTCAGCGATTCCAAATCCTCGCTAAAAAGCTTCTTCACAACTCTTGTCGCGCTATCTAAACCCCCCTCAAGAAACACTGCCCCTATAATTGCTTCTAGAACATCCCCTAAGATCGACTCACGTTCCGCGCCACCACTACGGATAGCTGCATCACCCAAGAGAATGAAACCTCCCAAGTTAATCCTTCTTGCAACTTCTGCCAATGAATCTCTTTTAACGGTCAGTGCCCGACAGCGCGTAAGCGTACCTTCGTCACACTCAGGATACTTTAGGTAAAGATAATTGGCAATCACCATGCCTAAAACACTATCACCCAAAAATTCTAAGCGTTCATTATTATTTCCCACCGAACTTCGGTGAGTAAGTGCTGTTTTGAGAAGATCTATCGACTTAAAACGATATCCAGTTGCGTTATATACCTCGTCTACTAGCTTAGTCATCATCAGCAAAAGGTTATGTATGTTGACTTAGGGTGTTTACAAATAATCTCTGTTTGTCGAATGGCTAACATAGCATTGACGTAACTACGGTATCCTGTCCCCAATACGGGCCCAATTAACGCGTTGGCTAAGCTTCTGATTTTTATCCCAGCTAAACCAAACAAGAAATGCACGTCCGACCACGTTCCGCTCAGGAACAAAACCCCAATAGCGACTATCGTTACTATGGTCCCGATTATCTCCCATCACAAAATAGCTACCAATGGGAACAGTTATTTTCATGCTCCGAGATTGCCTACCCACATCATTCAATATTCTATGCGTCGATTCACCAATAACCTCTTTATGCTCGATAACATCTAGACTGCGATTCTGCGTAATCAACGTGTAGCGATCAACTTCAGAATCTTCGACCGCAACGCCATTTATAAAGATTCTTTTATCGACATAGACTATCTCATCGCCAGGGAGTCCAACAACTCTCTTAATAAAATTCGTCCTATTGTCATGAGGATAGCGAAACACCATGACTTCGCCTCGCTCTGGAGAACTCACTGGAATAACCTTCAGATTGAAAACCGGAAAGCGGATGCCGTATCGAAATTTATCGACTAGAATAAAATCACCTATGTGTAGTGTTGGCAACATCGACCCCGATGGAATGCGGAATGGTTCAATAACAAATGATCGCAGCACAAAGACTATAAGAATTACTGGAAAAAAAGCTCGCGCATAATCAATAATAACTGTACTCCGTGAACTTTTTAGACCGACCTGATTGTGGGATTCAGAACCAGCTATTTTTTCTGATCGACTTGTCTTTGTGACTTGTGGTTTTCGAAATACCCGATCCCAGACTAGTACAGCACCGGTTATAAGTAAGGCAAGAAGAAGAAAAAATGAGAAATCCATATTAAGTGAAAAATTCATTGCTATTCACCTACCCGCAGAACAGATAGGAATGCCTCCTGCGGTATAGATACCGCGCCAATTTGCTTCATACGCTTTTTCCCCTCTTTCTGTTTCTCTAATAACTTACGTTTTCTTGTAACATCGCCACCATAGCACTTAGCTGTAACATTCTTGCGCAAAGCTTTGACCGTCTCTCGCGCGATAAAACGTGACCCGATCGCAGCTTGAATAGAGACATCAAACATTTGACGTGGTATCAATTTTTTCATTCTTGCCACAAGATCTCGAGCACGATAATTTGATTGATCCCGATGTACTAGTATTGAAAGCGGATCAATTTTTTCACCATTTATTAGCAAATCGACCTTAACCATGTCGGCTTTACGATATTCTAAAAACTCATAATCAAGAGAAGCATAACCTCTACTGATTGATTTCAACTGGTCATGAAAATCGAGCACTACTTCTGTTAGCGGCATTTCAAATTCAAGCATAACCTGTCGCCCGTGATAGGTAATTTGCCTCTGTACCCCTCGTCGCTCCATGCATAGTGTCATGATTGATCCAATGTGCTCTTGGATACACAAAATATGCGTCAAGATGAATGGCTCACGGATGGTATCCACCTTATCTGAATCAGGCAATTCTGATGGGCTATGAATCGCAATTTGCTGCCCATTATGGCATTCCACCTGATAGACAACAGAAGGGGCAGTTGTAATTAACTCAAGCTCATACTCTCTTTCAAGACGCTCCTGTATGATCTCCATATGTAGCATCCCAAGAAACCCGCATCGAAACCCAAATCCTAACGCTGGTGAAACCTCTGGTTCATACTGAAGGGATGCGTCGTTTAGACTTAATTTAGCAAGAGCAGTTCTGAAGCTCTCAAAATCCCCATTGTTAACGGGATAGAGGCCAGAAAAAACAACTGGTTTAATATCAACAAAGCCCTGGCATGGATTTTCTGTTGGATATTTAGCATCAGTAACTGTATCTCCGACGCGCGCAGCCTGTATATTTTTTATCCCAGCAACAAGATAACCAACATCGCCAGCAACCAATTCGTCGACAGATGTTCTTTTTGGCCTAAAGACTCCAACCTCCTCTACTATATAATCAAAGCTAGTTGACATTAACTGAATCTTTGAACCGCGCCTTATAACACCATCTAGAATTCTAATAAGTGATATTACCCCTAGATAGTTATCAAACCAAGAATCGATAATTAATGCTTTGAGTGATTCTGTCCTACTGCCGGTGGGTGCGGGTAATGTCATCACAATAGACTCTAAAACAGAATCAACACCTTCACCTGTCTTTGCACTAATTTCTAGAGCTGAGCTACAATCTAAACCAATTAGATCCTCAATTTCTCTTCTCACTCTAACTGCCTCGGCGGCAGGTAGATCAATCTTATTAATGACTGGAATTACCTCTAAACCGAGCTCAACAGCCGTATAACAGTTAGCTACGGTCTGCGCTTCAACACCCTGAGAAGCATCAACAACTAACAATGCCCCCTCGCACGCACTTAGAGATCTTGATACTTCGTATGAAAAGTCGACATGTCCAGGCGTATCGATGAAGTTTAAACGATAAAGAGATCCGTCACTCGACTCATAATCTAGCGCAACACACTGCGCTTTAATTGTAATACCTCTTTCTTTCTCGAGATCCATGCTATCGAGCACTTGTTCAGACATTTCACGCGTCTCTAAGCCACCACATAACTGGATCAACCGATCTGACAAAGTTGATTTGCCGTGATCAATATGCGCAATGATTGCGAAGTTACGCAATTGAGTGGGAATTTTATCAGTCATGTTAAGAAGAAGCTTCCGGGCGCTCGATAGCGTACATTGTGTAAATACTCTGATGAGTCAATTTTATGATCGCCCAATAAACTGCAAGATCTCTTGAATCATTTGGTCTAAATTCGGGTCATCAGGCTTTCTATTGCCGAAAAACCAATCTAGAAGATCCGAGTCCTGCTGTTCCAATAATTGCCCAAAGTTAGTTTTCTCGGTACATGTCATATCAGCAAGCTTCGCAGCTGCGTAAGGTTTTAGCAAAGCATCGAGCTCCCGTGTACCGCGCCTACAATGCCAGAGCAATTGGTTGGTAGAAATATTCATCTTCAATCCGCTGCATTTTCCACAAGCCTTTTGATCCCGCTGATTGCCTGTGCAGGATTAAGCCCTTTAGGACAAGCAACTGCACAATTCATAATTGTACGGCATCGATACAACTTAAATTCGTCTCTCAATTGATCTAGTCTTTCGGTGGTTGCAGTGTCTCGGCTATCAAGCATCCAGCGATATGCTTGCAGCAGAACTGCAGGGCCGAGATAGCTGTCAGCATTCCACCAATAGCTTGGGCATGCTGTGGAACAACAGGCACATAAAATACACTCGTACAATCCATCAAGATGACTCCGCTCTTCTATTGACTGTAACTGTTCACCGGATTTTGGTAATGCTGGATTCTTGAGCCATGGTTCAATAGATGCATATTGCTTGTATAGGTTAGTTAGATCCACTACAAGATCTTTAATGACTGCCATATGTGGCAATGGATAAATCGCTATTTCATCTGCAAGATCTATAACTGACGTGGTGCAAGCCAGTCTGTTAACGCCATTGATATTCATAGCACATGAGCCACAGATGCCTTCTCTGCAGGATCGCCGAAACGTAAGGCTTGAATCGTGCAACGCTTTTATCTCAATTAATGCATCAAGAACCATAGGTCCGCACTCCTCCATATCGATCTCAAATATATCTAAACATGGATTCGACTCATCGTCTGGATTCCATCTATATACCTTAAAGCGGCGAACAGCCGCTGTGACATTCGCCACAGCATATAGCGCACCTTTACTAACTTTGGAATCTTTAGGTAAGCGAAATTTTGCCAATTGATGCTCCTCAATACATACGTTTCTTAGGATGAATTGTTTCAACATCATCCGTTAATGTTGCCATATGAACTGCCCTAGAGTCTGTCCTTGTACCACTAAGCCCTTGACACCAAACCAGTGAATGTCTCAACCAATTTGCATCATCCCTGCTCGGAAAGTCTTCGCGTACATGCGCGCCACGACTTTCTGTACGAAAAAGTGCAGAAGCCATAGTCGCGTTTGCTTGTTGCAGCATATTATAAAGCTCTAACGCCTCAACCAAATCGGTGTTCCAAATAAGGGAATGATCCTTGAGCTGTAAATCATCAAGTCTCTTCTGGATAGTTTCAATTTTCCGCAGTCCGTCCGACAAAATATCCTTACTTCTGAAGACGCCGCAATTATTCTGCATTGTCTCCTGCATTTGCAACCGTATTTCAGCAGTTCCACTACTGCCTGAAGCATATCTAAGCTTGTCAAACCATTCTATAGTGGCGAGCCCATCGTCTGGGCTCAGTCTTGGTCGTGTCAATGTTTTGCATAGTTGTATGGCTTTATTAGCTGCTGCTCGACCAAAAACTATCAAATCAAGCAATGAATTAGAGCCCAGTCTATTAGCACCATGTACTGAAACGCATGCTGCCTCCCCAATGGCCATCAGTCCTGGGACAATCTCCTCATTTCGATCCGAATTAATTGTAAGAACTTCACCATTATAGTTGGTCGGGATTCCGCCCATGTTGTAATGAACAGTTGGAAGCACAGGAATAGGTTCTTTGCTAGCATCGATGCCAGCAAATATTCGTGCTGTTTCAACAATTCCTGGAAGGAGCTCATGCAATGCCTCTGAGCCGAGGTGCGCAACATACAGATTTAAGTGATCTTTTTTCGGCCCAACACCCTTACCACTATTTATTTCAATTGTCATTGCCCGACTCACAACATCTCGCGATGCTAGATCTTTCGCGTTTGGAGCGTAGCGGTCCATGAATCGCTCACCGTCGGAATTAGCAAGATAACCGCCCTCTCCACGCGCGCCCTCCGTGATTAGACAACCTGAACCATAGATACCTGTCGGATGAAATTGAATAAATTCAAGATC
>PBOB01000050.1 GCA_002724185.1 Acidiferrobacteraceae bacterium
AGACGCAGGATTTATTATAGGAGCAACTGCACGACATAGGCGTATTTCATGGCCATGTGCTGATCCAGAAACCGCAATGCAAACTGCATTACGCCATAGCGTGACGACAAAAACCGCAATATTATTTGGGCGCGAGGCATCTGGCCTCACAAATAAAGAGTTGGATCGATGTCATTTGCACGTTCGAATTCCTGTTGATGATCAATATCCATCATTAAATCTTGCCTCTGCCGTACTCATTTTCTGCTATGAGCTCAGGCGATTATGTGTTGATAGCGATGCATCTAGTGAGAGCAGTATTAATAGCGAGACAGTCCTGGCTAGCGCTGCCCAAGTTAATGCCTTTTTTGAGCATCTGGAGACAGTACTAAACGAGATCCAATTTTTGAAATATCCATCATCTAGGCTTCTTCGTAAGATTAAAAGAATATTCAGTAAACGACCGTTAGATGAGCAAGAGATTCATATTCTTCGAGGGATACTGAGCTCTGTGCAATATGTTTGCAGGTCTAGAGGCGCAGAAAATGGAGAAAAATATAGATCTTGAGGGGGTAAGACCAGTATTTGTTTCTAGCATGGTACAATGAAAGGCTAAATTGTTCGTTAACAAACGACTTTCGCGTATAGAGAATATTTCTAGCTTATTGACATGACAATTCGGCTCACTGAAGCTGCTGCAGAACGTGTTCGGACCCAGTTGAACAACAGGGGTCAGGGCGCTGGACTGCGACTTGGTGTTACTACGACAGGGTGCTCAGGTCTCGCTTATGTCGTTAATTTTGCAGATGAAATATTGGATGAAGATAATGTCTACACCAGTTACGGAGTTCAGGTAATTGTGGACAAGTCTTGCATTGATTACCTGGATGGCACAGAAATTGATTTCCAAGAAGATGGCTTGTCTTCAAGTTTTACGTTTAATAATCCAAACGTCGAAGGCGAATGCGGTTGTGGTGAAAGTTTTACAGTTCGTTGATTGTTGCTCCATACAGAGGTCGTATCTAGCAAGTCAGGCGCGCTCGCGTCTTTCTAGTGTGATGGACTATTTGGTTCGTATCAAATGCAGATGACACACACTACATGTAATCCAAAAAAGCGTGCAGCTGTACTGACTCTTGGCTGTAAAGTTAATTTCTATGAATCCGAGATCATGACTGAAAAGCTTCAAGCAGATAATTGGCAAATTGTTTCTGCGAAGGAGC
Organism: Acidiferrobacteraceae bacterium; assembly: GCA_002724185.1. Lineage (GTDB taxonomy): Bacteria > Pseudomonadota > Gammaproteobacteria > Arenicellales > UBA868 > CAJXWH01. Next base: position 1,203 of record PBOB01000050.1, read on the forward strand.
ATGCTGACTTGTATGTCATTCACTCGTGCACAGTAACTGCAGAGGCTGGACGGCAGACGCGGCAAGAGGTTCGACGGGCTGCGCGGCGTAATCCCGACGCATTTCTCGTTGTTGCTGGCTGTTATGCTGAAATGGAGCACGAAGTGTGTGAAAAAATGCCGGAAGTATCGATGGTTTTATCAAATAGAGATAAGTTGTTTATTGCTGAAAAAGTTAAGCAATCTTCTAGTAGTATCTTTAGGCAGCAAGATCCCCAGCAGAGATGGCAGGCCGATATCTCAAATGCTCCAGAGCTTATATCAGGCTATATTGACAGAACGCGAGCGTTTGTTCAGGTGCAACAGGGTTGTGATCAGGGATGCACTTTTTGCATTATCCACACGGCTCGAGGGCCTAGCAGATCATATAGTCAGCAGCACATTTTGCTACAAATAAGCACCTTACTGCAAAATGGTTATAAAGAGATTGTCATCTGTGGAATTGATTTAGGGTCATGGGGCTCTGATCTTGTTGACGCTAGTTCAGGGAATCCCCCTAATTTATTTGGTCTTTTAAAAGCGATGCTAGCTATACCTGGCGAATACCGTGTCCGATTAAGCTCTATTGATCCCATTCATCTGGACGATGAGTTACTTGATCTAATTGGTGCCGACAGTCGAGTCTGCCCACACTTGCATCTTTCATTGCAAAGTGCAAATAGACTGATTCTTAAGCGTATGAAGAGGAGATATGACCCAGAATTCTTGTACGAGCGCGTACATACAGCCCAGAGCAAGATCCCAGATTTGCTTTTGAGTGCTGACATATTGGTTGGCTTTCCAACTGAAACGGTTACACAATTTGAAGATACATTAAGATCTATTTATGACTTAGGAATAACCTATCCCCATGTATTTCCGTACTCTGAACGTGCTGGTACTCCCGCTGCACGAATACCATTCCAGATCCCTAAGCAAGAGCGCAAAGAGCGGGTCTCGTTGATTAAAGAGGCAGGAGATCATGTTCGGCAAGGAGTTTTCTTGGAAAAAATTGGGGGTGTTGAACGAATTCTAGTAGAGCGTTTAGACAATAGCGCGTCAAAACAATATCACGGAAGAGCTGACAACTACTTACCCGTTTATATCAATAACAACGTATCTGATATTGGCGAATTTGCGCACGTAAGAATATCAAATACGTCAGGCAAAGCTCTAATTGCTCAGACGCTGGAGCAGGAATAGAATTTACCCTAGTTTAGGCGATTTTTAGCCTGTACCACTTTAACCAAGTACTATCGTTGTGACAAAAACATTTTACTGTTTGGAGCTAACTATTTATGAGTATCGAGCAAACCCTGTCAATTATCAAACCTGATGCAGTAAAGAGAAATATCGTAGGGAAAATTATTGAGCGTTTTGAAAGTCGATTTCTTAGAGTTGTGGCATGTAGAATGGTCATTTTAACCAAAGAGCAGGCGGAACAATTCTATAGTGTTCACAAAGACCGACCATTTTTTTCTGATCTCGTGGAGTATATGACTTCTGGGCCCGTTGTTGTACAAGTCCTAGAGGGTGAGAACGCCATTCAGAATAATCGAGATGTCATGGGTGCAACAGACCCTGCTAAAGCAGCTGCTGGGACCATTCGTGCTGACTTCGCGGAATCAGTGCAAGCCAACGCAGTCCATGGATCTGATGGTCCAGAGACTGCTCAGGAAGAAATTCTATTTTTCTTTAGTGATGACGAAATCTATAGCAGCCAATAGTGTTTTCGATAAACCATGGAACTTTTACGATTTTGATCGTGAAAGTCTAGAGAACCTATTCACCACTATTCAGGAACCGTCGTTTCGAGCGCGGCAATTAATGAAGTGGATTTATCATCGCCGTGTGACAGATATTGAATGCATGACAAATCTAAGTATGGCGCTTCGATCTAGGCTAAGGAGCTCTGTATCTTTTGACCTCCCCTCAATTAAATGGCACCAAGCCTCCAGCGATGGTACTCAGAAATGGTTGTTAGAGCTTCTAGATGGCAACACTATTGAAACTGTTTTTATACCTGAAGATAAGCGGGGTACGCTTTGTGTATCGTCACAAGCGGGCTGTGCCCTGAACTGTGCATTTTGTGCAACTGGACTCCAGGGATTCTCTAGAAACCTATCTGCTTCAGAGATCATTGGGCAAGTTTTGTTAAGTCAGGCAGCATTAGATTCAGATAGAGCAGTAATGCATAAAATCACAAATGTGGTCATGATGGGAATGGGCGAGCCTTTGCTCAATTATGATGCTGTGGTCCGAGCAATGCGGCTAATGACAGACGATTTATCTCTTGGTTTGTCTCGGCGCCGTGTAACCTTAAGCACTGCCGGGTTAGTTCCTGCTATTAATCGCCTGTCAAGCGACTGTCGAGTTAGTCTTGCTGTTTCGCTGCATGCGACAGATGATGACTTACGCAATCAATTAGTTCCAATAAATAAAAAGTATCCTATTGCTATGCTTATTGAAGCATGTAGACGATACTCCTCAAGGACGGTAGGGGGTCAGGTGACATTCGAATATATAATGCTTGATGGCATCAATGACTCAAGAAAGCATGCGTTACAGCTTTGTTCATTGATTGGAGGTTTATCGTCAAAGGTTAATTTGATTCCATTTAATGAGGTTCAGGGAATTAGATATAGATCTTCAAGTCAAAAAAATATAGACGCCTTTCGTAATACTCTGCTTAATGCAAATATCATGACGATTACTCGTAGGACAAGAGGATCTGATATCGATGCAGCGTGTGGACAGCTTGCTGGAACTACTAAACGTCGGTCAGAACGCCGAATTACAGTCGATGTAGTTGATAATATTAAATGATAAGACTATTGACATTATTCAGCGCTTTGCTTTTTCTGGCTGGATGTGCGATTTCACCAGAAAACTCTAACACCTGGGAAGATCATGAGCGTGTTAGGGTTCATACCCAGCTTGCCTACCAATATCTCGAAAGAGGCATGTTGGGGCCCGCTAAAGACGAAGCTGAATTCGCTTTGGATTTGGGCCCCACTGACTCAAATGCAAATCATGTCATGGCCTTGATCGAATCTCGATTGGGCAATATTGGGAAAGCTGGTTCACTATTCGTGAAATCGCTGGAAATTGATCCTCAAAACTGGATGGCTCAAAATAGTTATGGTTCTTTTCTTTGCGGTGAAGGTATGTGGGCAGAAGGTATCTTTCAGTACAATAGCGCTATGGAAAATCCATTCAATGCTGAGGCTGATCGATCAGTTCTAGGTTTAGGGATTTGTCATGCTGGTTTGGGCGATTTCGTTAACGCTGAGCTTTACCTCAAGCGAGCTTTGCAGGAAAATCCCAACCTCAAGACAGGTTTATACCATATGGCAATGTTAAGTTATACGCAAGGCCGTTATATGTCTGCACGAGCTTTTATAGAGAGATATCTTGAGGATGGCTCGACATCTCCAGAGATATTGTTGTTAGCTGTTAACAATGAAATTAGGCTTGACTCATACCAGCTTGCGAGAAGCTATGCGGGTCTTCTCGAGAGCATATTTCCTTTATCACCAGAAACACAAGTAGCAGCTGAGATAATGACAAAGGCTAAAGATGGCTGAGCGACCTATGGATAATGAGCTGACGCCAGGTGCATTGTTGCGTCGGTCACGCCAACGCTATGGGTGGAGCATTGAGGATGTAGCCGACGAGTTAAAGCTTTTACCGGATGTAGTAGATAATTTAGAGAAAGATAACTACGCCGATATGGCAGGCTGGACCTATGTAGTAGGCTATTTGAGAAGTTATGCGAAGCTTGTTGGAGTCAACGCGGATACAGCGATATCAAAGCACGCAGCTATATTGCCGAAAAAAGAAGATGGCCCAGGTACGCTAACATACAGAGCTAATAGCAAGTTAGCTATCCCAGTCCCTGTAAGTTTTGTGGTATCGGCGGTGATTATTGTTATCGTTGTGGCTGGCATCACCGTTACTTATTGGGATCGGACGGACGATGTTGAGCTAGTAGAGCTAACATCAGCATCATATGAGCCTGCATGGCAAAGTAGTCGTCCTTCCACACTGAATGGCCGGCAACCGCCTGAATCCATGCAGACATACAATAAAGGTGACGAATTAAGCCAAGATTTAGGCGCGATCGATAATATGGCCAGGTCAAGTAATGACGATGCTATGATCGGAGAAATAGAAGCTGAGTTTAGAACGAACAGCCAAGTAAATGTAGAATCCGAAGTGGTCAGCCGTGAGCAGCTTACGGAAACTGAAATTATAACTGCGCTTGATACAGAGGCAGTGCTTCGGCCACTGACGCTTGTCGATATCGATACGCGAATTATAGATTCTATACCTGTTTTGCAACCAATAAGCAACACTCCCACCACTTCTGAGGGTGTTGCTGAAGCAGAGTTTATGTCACCCTTGTTGGACAGTGACCCAGGCGTACTTATCTTATATTTTGAGCAAGAGTCCTGGGCTGATGTTAGAGATTCAGCAGGTATGCAGTTGCTGCGAGAGAACGTCACGTCGGGTAATAATGTGCAGTTAGAGGGGCAGCCTCCGTTCCTTGTTTTTTTAGGCAATGCAAAGCATGTAACCTATCGTTACCTTGGCAGAACAACAGCTGCACCAACGGTGGGTGATGCATTATTTGGGAGGTTTAATGTGGGAATCGACTCAATGGAAAACAATTGAGATAGAAATATGAATAGCGGCATTATTCAGTCTGTTCGCGGCATGAATGACATACTACCAACTGCATCTGAAACCTGGAGATATGTAGAGCAAACAATCCATGAAGTTGTTGCTCTATATGGGTACGGTGAAATCCGAACTCCAATAGTAGAGAAAACTGAGTTATTCAGTCGCTCTATCGGCGAACAAACAGATATCGTTGAGAAGGAGATGTATACGTTCGTTGATCGCAATCAGGATAGTCTAACACTCCGGCCAGAAGGAACCGCAAGCTGTATCCGTGCCGGAATTAGTCATGGACTACTCTACAATTCAACTCAGAGATGGTGGTATTTAGGGCCAATGTTTCGGCACGAACGGCCTCAAAAGGGGCGTTACCGGCAATTCCACCAATTCGGCGTCGAGGCTATCGGTTGGCCCGGGCCAGATATTGACTCAGAGGTTATTAGCTTAGGTCACGCATTATGGAGGGCGTTAGGTTTAGTAGGTCTGCGATTGGAGATCAATACTTTGGGCTCTCTGGAAAGCAGGAGACAATACACTGACGCGTTAAAGATATTTCTTTCGGATAATTATTCAGATTTAGACGAGGCTAGCACATTTCGATTAGATCAAAATCCATTAAGAATATTAGACAGCAAGGATCCGAATACGAAAGCGTTGCTCTCAAATGCACCAGTGATGGGAGACTATCTAACAGCTGAAGACAAAGCACATTTCGATTTGTTGTGCCGACAACTGGATATTTTAAGGATAGACTACCATATTAACAATCGATTAGTCCGTGGCCTCGATTACTATACTGGCGCAGTATTTGAATGGATTGTTCCAGGGGAAGGATCGCAGAATTCGGTATGTGGAGGCGGGAGGTATGATAATTTAGTCCAACAACTTGGAGGTTCATCAACTCCTGCGGCCGGTTTTGCATGCGGTTTAGAGAGGCTTATCAACCTCGTTGAGGAGCAACAAAATAGGAGACAATCCGATGCAGTTGTAGATATATGGATGGTTCTCTTAGGGGAAAGCGCAACACTCACCGGGCATGCTTTAGCCGAGGATCTTCGGAGAAAGGGTATGCGTGTAATCTGTAATTGTGGTGGAGGAACTATTGGCAAGCAGTTGCGGCGTGCAGATCAGAGCGGTGCACATTATGCTGTGATAATTGGAGATAAAGAATTGGAGTCCAATGCAATAACTATAAAGGGACTAAGGATTGCTGAAGAGCAATCCGGAATCCCATTAGAGAAAGCGGTTGATTTTCTAGATGCACAACTTAAGAATGTAACTACGAGTCGATAAGAGACTATCATGGCAAAAGAAAAACCTGAAAGTATTATCCACTATGCAGAGGATGATGATACAGAGAAGCTCCGAATATGGTGGAAAAAAAATGGCACAGCGATCATTGTTGGCTTAGTTTTAGGGATTGGTTCAGTCGCTGGCTACCAAGGCTGGAACTTATACAGTGCAAATAGAAATGAGCTTGCTTCGGATATATATCAGTCTATGTTAAGAGATCTTGAAGTTGGGAAGTTAGCAGAAGTTAGTGTTAGCGCTCGGCAATTAGTGTCAGACTACAAAGGTACAGCATACGCAGATACTGCATTGCTGATGTTAGCGAAGATATCTGTTGAAAATGAAAATTATCAAGAGGCGATCGATTATTTATCAACTGTTGTTGAAGTCTCCAAAGATTCCGCATTTCGTCAGGTTGCTAGATTGCGCTGGGCAACGTTAGAGCTAAGCAATGGAAACTTAAAGAGCGCTGAGCAGCTATTAAGTGATCAAGAACCTGGGAGCTTTGGTGCCCGTTACGATGAACTGCTGGGTGATATATATGCAGCTAAGGGAGAGATAGAAAAAGCAAAGCAGGCATACCAAGATGCGATTGAGAGCTCAGGGAGCGTGACCGCTAGCCAGATCCTATCTCGCAAACTTAACCTTATTGGTGGTGCTTCTGAGTAGCTGCATGTAGGGTACCCAGCTGCTTTATATTGCAAACTTTTAGTTAGTAATTCAGTACATAGCATCTATAGACATATCAATAGTCCGCACTAATTACCTTGCAGTAGCCATGATATTCACTAGAAACACGTTTAGAGCGATATACTAGTTTGAGACTTAACCGATGCTGCCAATTGTAACTATTTTAGGTAGACCCAATGTCGGAAAATCAACGTTATTTAATCGGTTAGTTCGATCAAACAAGTCATTGGTCGACGATCAGGCAGGTGTCACTCGCGATAGAATGTATGCGAAAGCAAATCTTAACGGGAACGATTATTTGTTCGTTGACACTGGTGGGTTGGGTGCCACAGAAGATATTTTGCATGAGGAGGTCCATGAGCAGGTTGAGATAGCTATTGAAGAATCAGACGCGATCATCTTGGTAGTTGACTTCAATGGCGGGCGACTCGGTGTTGATAGAGACATTGCTGCACGCTTGCGCCTTGTGTCGCAACCGCTTCTTTTGGCGGTCAATAAAACCGAAGGTCGCGAAAAGAATTCAGCGGTGGCTGAGTTCCATGAGCTTGCTCTCGGAGATCCGATTGCAATTTCTGCTAGAACCGGATCTGGTATTTCTGAACTAACACAAGAGTTGTGTAATTGTGTGCCGTCCAAAAACGTAGAGAGAGAGGATGAAAGGCCTAGTTTGGCAGTAATAGGGCGACCGAATGTAGGAAAGTCAACACTAGTAAATTCCTTAGCTAAATGTAAGAGAGTGATAGTTGCAGATGTACCGGGCACTACTAGAGATATGATAAGTGTGCCCATAGACTGGCCAGGATGGCCGATTACTGTAATCGATACAGCTGGCGTTCGTCGAAAGTCTCGAGTAAAAGAAGTTATAGAGCAGTACTCGATTGTAAAGACGTTTCAGGCCGTATCAGCTAGTAGCGTAGCATTACTACTACTAGACGCAACGGAGGGCATAGTTGAACAAGATAAGACAATTGCCGGGTTAGTACTTCATAGCGGGCGATCAATTGTTGTTATTGTTAATAAGTGGGATAAGTTAAGTAAATATGAAAAGCGATTATTTAACAGGAGTCTTTCATTAAGTTTCTCATTTTTGCCTAAGCATGAAGCCGTTAGAATATCTGCTCTACGTGGAACCGGTATAAGTAATGTCATGCAGGCTAGTCAACGTGCTCATGAGTCCGCAATTGTTGACTTACCCACGGGCAAGTTAAACCGCTTCTTAGCCGAGGCAATTGATCGACACCCACCAGCACGGCTGCGTGGACGAGCTGTTAACCTAAAGTTTGCACATCAGGGCGGCAGAAATCCACCGGTGGTGGTCATCCACGGTAATTTATCCAATAGCTTGTCACCGGGATATCGAAGATACCTTTCTAACTATTTTGCCGAGGCGTTTAGCTTGATAGGCGCTCGAATTCGAATCGAGGTTCGGGCAAGCGCAAATCCATACGCCTAAGCAGTAGTCTAGCTTAGATAGATAGTTATGTGCGATATCTGATACCAAGGGCTACTCTTAGAATTCTTGCTTAGTTTATAGGGTCTATTTTATCTATAGTACACACGAGCTGGCCATGCGCTAGCTCTGCGGTGAGGTGTTCGCCTGTGTTTACGTACTTAGCGTCAGAAATTACGTCACCAGTTTTTTGGGCACGTAAAATTGCATAGCCTCGCTCAAGGGTATGTTTGGGGCTTAGCGCTTGCAGGCGGCCTTCAATGGCAGCAACGAGTCCAGCGGGATCGAGAATTAAAGATTTTTTCCGCAAGATAAGCCGGCTCGTTAGAGATTCAAACAGGACACGGTTTCGTTCTATTTTCGCAACCGGTGATAGCATAAGCAGCCGTTGAGATAGACGTAGCAATGCCATTTCTTTCCTATGTTCCTTGCCTGATATGCAAAACACTGAACGATCAATAAGATTGCGAAGAGTTTGCTGATAAGATCTCAGTCGCTCTAATGGATGCCGAAGGCGACGGCTGAGAAGATCGATATTCTGATTTTGCTTTTGAAAATATGATTCTATTGTGAGCTGTGCTCGATATCTAAGGGAAGCTAGATGGTCGATTAGATCGTTCTTATCGGGTGTTACGTATTCAGCTGCTGCTGTAGGCGTGGCCGCTCTGTAGTCAGCAGCTAAATCTGAGAGTGTTACGTCTGTTTCATGCCCAATGCCGGCAACGACCGGGATGGAGCTATCAACAATAGCTCGAACTACGGCCTCTTCATTAAAAGGCCATAGATCTTCAAGCGATCCACCGCCTCGAGACAAGATAAGCACATCGCAAGTAGGATATTTGTTGGCTTTTTCAAGAGCGCTTACTATCTCAGAAGTGGCCTGCTTGCCTTGCACTGAGACTGGATAAACAAGTACATCTGCTATAGGGAATCGGCGGTATAGTGTGGATAAAATATCTTGAATTGCTGCCCCGGATGTAGATGTGATTATGCCAATAGTATTAGGTAGTTCTGGCGTCATAAGCTTCAGCGATGAATCGAACAGACCCTCAGCGATAAGTTTATTTTTTAGTTCATCATATCGTCTCCGTAAAACACCTTCACCAGCTGGCTCAATATGTTCAACGATTAGCTGAAAATCGCCTCGTGTTTCATAGAGTGAGATTTTTCCCCGAACTAGAACGGCAATTCCGTTTTCGATATTAGATGAGTGACGAAGCTGTCGTTGTCGAAAGAATGCGCACCGTAGCTGTGCGCTCTCATCTTTTAGCGTGAAATAGCGATGTCCAGACGCAGGTGATGCCAAGTTAGAAATTTCACCTTCGACCCAAATACTCTGGTAGTTCTTTTCCAGAAGTAGGCGCACTTCATTATTAAACTCATGAACTGTATAGACTTTTTCTTCCATCATCATAAGACTAGCTGGACTGCTTCAGGAGAGCAAGTGTCTGGTAGTGGTTTTAGGGTCGTTTACCGATGCGGTGTGAGAACGTATAATTTACCGATGAGAGCTGATAATCTCGCACTGACTTTTGACGATGTACTCTTGATTCCTGCCTTTTCTGAGGTATTGCCTCGTGACGTAGATCTCAGCGTGGCCCTCACGGAGCGAATTACTTTACGAATCCCGTTGGTCTCTGCAGCTATGGATACTGTTACCGAGGCCCGTACGGCTATTGCTATGGCACAGGCCGGAGGCCTTGGAGTAATTCATCGGAACCTTACTCCAGTACAACAGGCGCAAGAGGTTGCTCGTGTTAAGAAATTTGAGAGCGGCATAGTTGTGGATCCGATTTGTGTAAAAGAATCTACCCTGATCAGTAAGGCAATTGATTTAGTTCGCAATAACGGTGTCTCAGGATTACCAGTCCTTGATTCTCATGGGAAAGTCTGTGGGATAGTTACACGTCGAGACTTACGTTTCGTCCCGACAAAAACTGCACCAGTAAGTGATGTAATGACACCGCGAGATCGATTGGTAACAGCGTCGCCAAATGCTGATAGAAGAGAAATAGCCACACTACTGCATCAACATCGTATTGAAAAAGTTTTGCTTGTTAATAGAGATGATGAATTAGTTGGACTGATTACGTCGAAGGATCTTGACAAAGAGGTAGAGTTCCCCAATGCGTCTAAAGATGTTGAAGGGCGATTACGCGTAGCAGCAGCAGTAGGAACCGGAAGAGATAGTAAGGCGCGCATTGAACAACTTTTGAGCGCGGGTGCAGATGCTATCGTTATTGATACAGCCCATGGTCATTCAAAGTTAGTATTTGAATTAATTTCGTGGACTAAGAAATCTTATCCTAAAGCGGAGGTGATTGCTGGCAACATAGCAACTGCGCCTGCGGCGCGTGCTATGGCAGATGCTGGTGTCGATGTAGTTAAAGTGGGTATCGGACCAGGTTCTATATGCACCACAAGAATTGTAGCGGGTGTGGGTGTTCCACAAGTAACAGCTGTCAACAATATTTCTGAGGAGCTAACTGGCAGCGACGTAACAATTATTTGTGATGGCGGAGTTCGATTTTCTGGCGATATCGCCAAAGCAATAGCGGCTGGGGCGCACGCAGTTATGGTTGGTAGTCTGCTCGCTGGCACCGACGAAGCGCCCGGTGAGATTGAATTATATCAAGGTAGGTCCTATAAGACTTACCGTGGCATGGGTTCTCTTGGGGCAATGGAGGATGGCTCGAAAGATAGATATTTTCAAGATGGAGAGCAAGATGCTAGTAAATTGGTGCCGGAAGGAATTGAAGGCCGAGTGCCCTATAAAGGCTCAATCACAAATATTCTTCATCAGTTAACCGGTGGCCTTAGGGCTAGCATGGGCTACACGGGATGTTCCGATATTCAAGAGATGCGGGCGAAAACTAATTTTGTCCGGATAACACAGGCAGGAGTTCAAGAAAGCCATGTACATGACGTGACTATTGTTAAGGAGTCACCAAATTATCAGCGCAATGAATGAATTGTTTCTCGGCAACCTATTAGAGAGGCGCGACAATAGAAAGGCAAAATCTTCAGGAAGATCGAATTCTTATTCTTGATTTCGGTTCTCAGTATACACAGCTTATTGCTCGAAGGATTCGCGAGCTTGGAGTGTATTGCGAAGTCAGGCGTTACGATGCTTCTTTGGCTCAGGTCCGCAATTTTATGCCAAGTGGCATAATTCTTTCCGGAGGACCCGAGACTGTTACCGAATCTTCACCCCCAAGTCCAGACGTTGGCATATACACCTTGGATGTGCCGTTACTTGGTATCTGTTATGGAATGCAAATAATGGCCGATCAACTTGGTGGAGAGGTGTCTATATCCAACAAGCGTGAATTTGGTTTAGCCAAAGTCTCCCCTCATCATGATCAAGAGTGGCTTGGTGAGTCGACTAGCGCGGCTTCCGCAAAGAAGGTGGAGTTTGATGTATGGATGAGTCATAGCGACAAAGTGATTGAGCTGCCTCCTGGGTTCACTATCGCAGCATCAAGTGTGAATGCACCTATGGCAGCCATCATAGACATTGACCGGCGTTTTTTCGGTCTTCAGTTTCATCCAGAAGTTACTCAGACTTCGAACGGTCCGAGGATTCTCGAGTTTTTCTTGGTGCAAGTTTGTAAGTGTTCGCAATCTTGGACTAGCAGCAACGTAGCAAAAGATCTGATCGAAATAATTAGACAGAAGGTGGCTGGCGATAAAGTCGTGTTAGGTCTGTCAGGCGGCGTAGATTCTGCTGTTGTAGCTGTGTTACTCCATCAAGCAATCGGTGATCAGCTAACTTGTATATTTGTTGATAATGGGTTGCTTCGGTTAAATGAAGGCGCCGAGGTTGTGGAGACATTTCAAAAAAATATAGGAATAGAGGTTCGTCAAGTTAATGCAGTAGAGCGATTTTTTCGTGAGCTTAGTGGTGTTACTGATCCAGAGGAGAAAAGAAAAGTTATCGGGCGAGTATTTATTGAGGTATTCCAAGATGAGGCCAATAAGATTCGTGATATCAAGTGGCTAGCTCAGGGTACAATTTACCCAGACATCATAGAATCGGCTGGTAACGTGCACTCATCTGCGCAGGTAATTAAATCGCATCATAATGTTGGGGGCTTACCTTCATCATTAAATCTGAAGTTGTTAGAGCCTCTCTCGAAGCTATTTAAGGACGAAGTTAGATCGCTTGGTAGGCATTTAGGGATACCCAAGCAATTAGTATATAGGCATCCGTTCCCTGGACCAGGCTTAGGCGTGCGTATTGTGGGTGAGGTGACAAAAGAGAATGTAGATATTCTCAGAAAAGTTGATCATATCTTTCTTACTGAGCTAAAGCGTCATAATCTATACGATGAAGTCAGTCAGGCATTTGCTGTATTTCTTCCTATAAAGTCAGTAGGGGTGGTGGGGGATAACAGAGCATACAACCATGTTGTATCGTTGCGGGCAGTAGAAACAATTGACTTTATGACGGCTGATTGGAAAAAGTTACCCTATGAATTCCTCTCGCACGTGTCGACACGAATAATTAACGAAGTTTCTAGTATTGGTAGGGTCACTTATGATATTTCATCGAAACCACCTGCAACAATTGAGTGGGAATAAATCATAATTATATTAAAAAAGGAAATTAAATATGTCGATAATAGAACGTCTCGGTATTGCAATAGATACAAAAGATGAAAATACAATGAAAGAATTACTCCATGATGATTTTAAATTTACAATGCATGCTTCGGGCAATGTTTTAAAGAAACAAGATGTTATTGATTGGGCAATGAGTGACGACATCAAGCGTGATAAAGTAAGAATTCTATATGAAAATGAAGAAGTTGGAATTGAACACGCCTTTGTTACTTTTAGTGATGGCAATGTTCAAGCAGTTATGGGTGTATATATGTTCAAAGATGGTCAGGTTATCGCAATGGAGACAGGCGCAACTAATCTACCTAAAGCATAGTTTTGTATCCTGATATTATTGAAAGTGTAATTTTTGCTGGTGGCCCTCTGTAACGATTAAGAGTCATCATAATGTAGGGGGGTTACCAGAAAAAACGAAATAGTATAATGAATCACTTACACAGGAACAGGGTTCCAAACGTCCATTCATCTCCGATAGTAATGACTACAAACTATTCAAAACACTAATGATATCTAGTGATTCCAACGGTAAAAAATCTACTGGGATGATAAAAATAGAAACAGAGCGGTTGATACTCAAGAAATTAAAAAGAAATGATATGCAGGCTCTTATTCTTGGGATTGGAGAGTGGGAAGTGGCAAAATGGTTATCTAATGTGCCTCACCCATATACAGAAAATGATGCAGAAGATTGGTTAGGGATAGTCGCTCACCAAGAATTAAATCTCAATATTTTTGAGCACAACGCCTTAGTCGGTGGAATTGGGTTAGAGATTAACGATCATGGCTGCTGGGAATTGGGTTATTGGTTGGATAGACAACATTGGCAAAGGGGGTATGCAGTAGAGGCAGCGAAAGGCTTGCTTGATTATGCTGCTAAAGAGCTTAGTATAGAAAAAATTGAGGCATCGCATATGAAAGGAAATGATGCATCTGCAAGGGTATTAAAGAAGCTGGGATTTAAAGCGAAGGGGATTGGTAAGGTTTATTCCGTCGCGCGTAAAGAGAAGGTGCCATGTAAAACACTGGTATTAGAATTATGAATGACGGAAGTTGTGTTTATCACCAAATGACTTCACAACATAACAAAGTGAAGCACTTTAGATGTTGCTATTATTTTTATGGCTCTTAGTCAACATCAGACATCTGATGAAAAATGGATGCAGATTGCTCTTGAGCAAGCAAAGATCGCATTTCAAGAAAATGAAGTTCCAGTTGGAGCAGTAGTACGGATTGGAGACGACCTCATTAGTGTAGGGCGTAATAGTTCGATTAAATCCTCTGACCCAACATCGCATGCAGAGATTAATGCATTGAGAGCTGCCTGCGAGACTAAGCAAACATCTAAGTTAAACAATGCCGTCATATATGTGACACTTGAACCATGTCTTATGTGTGCAGGCGCGCTGCTCAATGCCAGAATAAGAGGATTAGTGTATGGCGCTCAGGATACAAGTAGTGGTGCCGCTGGCAGCATAATCAATGTTCTTGAGTCTGGTTGGCTAAATCATCGTATAGATATCACTTCAGGCGTATGCAGTGATAAAGCTGCTGCTCTACTAACGGTGTTTTTCGATAATCTACGTCGTAATGAGGATTAAAGTGTACCTGCTGAAGATTGAAAAGGATTGCTATTGATAATCTAGCTAGTGATGGGTTATTTGTTCTCGCCACTGACTCGCTGGTTCGAGAGCTATTGCACGTCGATCATCCCGGGGCGAAATATTAAAGAACTCCCTGTAGCACTTGCTAAAATGCGGCGGTGAGACAAATCCGCATGCAAAAGCTACTTCGACTATAGATCGTGGCGTACTCAGTAATAATTCTCTGGCTCTTCTCAGACGTATCTCTAGATAATAACGAGTAGGTACGCAGTTCAGGTGTTTCCGAAATATCCGTTCAAGTTGACGGCGCGAAATGCCGACATGACCTGCCAATTCATCCAAACTCATTGGTTCCTCAATATTCGACTCCATTAACTCAACGGCCTCGACTAGTTTCGGTTGACTACTGCCGAAGCGTTGTTTCAACGGGATTCGTTGCCGGTCATTTGCGGTACGAATCCGGTCGCATATAAATTGCTCAGAAATTGATGTTGCAAGCTCTATGTTATGTTGTCGTCGAATTAGATTTAGCATCATATCCATAGGTGCGGTTCCGCCCGAGGATGTATATCGCTGCCTATCAATCTCAAAAAGCTCAGAAGAGATAATAAGTTGCGGAAATTCCTCACGCATCTCTCGAATGTTTTCCCAATGCACGGTGCAGCGATAGCCGTCGAGCTGGCCAATACGAGCCAATAGGTAACTGCCTGTACATATTGCACCGATAACAACATTTTCTCTGATAAATGGTTTTAGTGCCGAGGCGAGCATTGGCTCCCAATCTCTTTCTATTGTTATACCGGTGCATATGAATAGTGCATCGAGCTTGTTGTCGTTAGAGATCTGGGTGATTGGGCCAATCGACAGTCCGTTACTTGCACATACTGGGAGCCCATCAATAGAAAACAGGGAATACTGGTATAGTTGTTTACCGCTAATACGATTTGCCATTCGCAATGGCTCTATAGAGGCCGATAGGGAGATCATGGTGAAGTCAGGAAAAAGAACAAACCCATAGCGTTTTGTTGTTGGCGTGAGCATTGTCTCCATTTATCTTTCTTTCGACCTCGGTCGATAACTATATCAGCATCAGCAACCATATTGGTTTTAGGATACCGGAGGGCAATATTACATAAAATAAGCGGAGTTCACATCTAAGAGTCAGTTAGATCCCATTGATTTATCGACTGAAGCTATCATTTCGAGTGATAAAGGCAATGTGGCGGTATTATAAGGGGTGATTTAGCTATAGTCTGCGGTCTCTGTGCTAGGTCGTTCGGAAACATTTTTTAAGGATAATAAGTCTATAAAGGGCAATGAGTGTAACCAGATCAAGCGACTCATTAAGCAATGTCTCGCTAGAAGACAAGTACACTATAGAGCAGGGCCGTGTCTATTTGACAGGGACTCAGGCGTTAGTGCGACTGATGCTTATGCAGGCCACTAGAGATCAGAAAGCAGGTCTCCATACTGCAGGCTTTGTTACAGGCTACCGAGGCTCACCACTTGGCGCATTAGATCAGCAGCTAATGCTAGCTAAAGAGCATCTTGATCGAAAAAGTATTCGGTTTTTGCCAGCAGTTAATGAAGAGTTAGCAGCTACATCCATCTGGGGGGCGCAGCAGGCAGAGCTTAGTGGGAAAGGTCTGTACGATGGTGTTTTTGGTTTATGGTACGGTAAAGGTCCTGGTGTGGACCGTTGTGGCGATGTTTTCCGGCATGGCAATTTAGCCGGTTCTGCAAAGATGGGTGGTGTATTGATTGTGATGGGTGATGATCATACAGCAGAATCATCTACTACTGTGCATCAAAGTGAATTTGGCTTGGTAAATGTTTTGATACCGATTCTCAATCCTGCTAGTGTTCAAGATGTTGTGCGATTCGGATTATATGGTTGGGCGATGTCGCGATTTAGTGGATGCTGGGTAGGAATGAAGTGCGTCCACGACACAATCGAGTCATCTGCTTCCATTGAAATCAATTCAGAATTAGGGAAGATAATCATACCAGATGACTTTGATATCCCATCCGATGGCCTCAATATCAGGAGAGCTGATGCTTTCCTTGAGCAAGAGCGGCGCATCCACAAGCTGAAGCTGCCAGCTGCTCAGGCGTTTGCGCGTGTTAATAGCATTGATCAGCTCGTCATAGAAAATAGTCAAGCCCATATAGGAATTGTCACTACAGGTAAGGCCTACAGTGATGTGCGGCGCGCATTTTTAGAACTTGACATTGATGATCGCAGAGCGATGCGATTTGGCCTGAGATTATATAAAGTAGGAATGTCATGGCCGCTCGAGCCAGAAGGTATTATTAATTTTGCAAAGGGACTAGGTAAGATTATTGTTGTGGAGGAGAAACGTGGGCTAATCGAAGATCAAGTAAAGAGCATTCTCTACCGATGCAGTGAACACCCAATTGTCATTGGGAAATATGATGAGGAGGGCGCACCTCTTTTTGATGCTGCAGGCCGTCTTGAGGCAGTCAATATCGCTCTTGAGCTAGGTAGGCGGCTGATTGTTGCTGATAATGATCCCGAGCTGAGCAGAAGAATAGACAGGCTAAGGGGTATTCGTGGGCGCACTGACCACGAAAGCTCTCCGATGATTCGTTCGGCATACTTTTGCGCAGGCTGTCCCCATAATAGATCTACGAGCGTTCCTGAAGATAGCCGCGCATTAGCTGGTATTGGTTGTCATTTTATGGCTCAATGGATGGAACGTAATACCAGTAGCTTTACTCAAATGGGTGGCGAGGGAGCGGGTTGGATTGGCGAGAGCATGTTTAGCGCCGATAAACACGTATTTCAAAATATTGGTGACGGTACATATTTCCACTCTGGTTTATTAGCCATTCGCGCCGCGATAGCCGCTGGCACCAATATCACATTTAAGATTCTATATAACGATGCTGTGGCAATGACAGGCGGACAGTCTGTAGATGGCTCGCTGGACGTCCCACGAATTACACGTCAGGTTCACGCGGAGGGCGCGAAAAAGATAGTAGTAGTGACTGACGAGCCTGGAAAATATTTTCGCAATGCAGACTGGGCTCCCAACGTTGAGGTGCGTGATCGTGCTGAGCTGCTTCTGGTGCAGCGTGAGCTACGAGAAGTTCTTGGCGTTACCATACTTGTGTATGACCAAACATGTGCGGCAGAAAAACGACGACGTCGCAGTCGTGGTACGTTGCCTACTCCAGACCGTCGGATCTTGATTAATGAAGAGGTTTGTGAAGGTTGCGGGGATTGTGGTGTGCAGTCAAATTGTGTGGCAATTATCCCAGCAGAATCCTCTGCAGGTCGCAAGAGAGCCATAGATCAATCATCTTGTAATATGGATTATTCTTGCGTTGAGGGGTTTTGTCCGAGTTTTGTTTCTGTTAGGGGTGCGAGGTTAGTCAAGGCGCCACTCAGAGACAAGTTTAATTCATTATCCAACACATTATTGCTTGAGCCGGAACTAGCTCCAATCCTAGGAAACTACAACATAGTAGTGACTGGTGTGGGTGGAACAGGCGTTGTGACAGTAGGCGCACTGTTAGGAATGGCGGCGCATATTTCAAAAAAGGGTTGCTCAGTGCTTGACATGGCAGGCTTAGCTCAAAAGGGAGGCGCAGTTACAAGCCATATAATTCTTTCGGAACACCCGGAAAGCATAACATCGACTCATGTAGCGGATGGCGGTGCAGATCTTCTACTTGGCTGCGACATCGTTACATCCGCTTCCCCTGAAACTCTTAGGAAGACTAGCTCTGACACGCTGGTAGTTCTGAATACATATGAAATGATGACAGGTAACTTTACTAGAAAGCCAGATATAGAGTTTCCATCAGAAGAGCTGGTAGCCTTGATTGAAGCGATAGTCGGTTCATCTATGCTGCATAGAATAAATGCGACGAAGGTAGCCAATAGTGTATTTGGAAATTCTATCGTAGCCAATTTAGTCATGCTTGGTTATGCTTTTCAAAAAGGCGGAATACCATTATCGAGCCAAGCGCTTGAGCAAGCTATAGCGATCAATGGAAAGGCCGTTGAGGAGAATATAGCTGCATTTCGACTTGGGCGTAGTGCCACGGCATATCCTAATCAACTTGAAAGTCAGTTATTTGGTGAATATGTTGCTGATGATGCAAGTGGCAATTCACTCGTGGATATTATTAAGAATGGAGAAATTCTTCTCACTGCTTATCAGAGTTGGAAATACGCTCAGCGTTATAGAAATCTTGTAGATCGCGTTACCAGTGCTGAGCAATATGTTTCCAATGGCGGGCAGGCCTTTGCAAAGGCGGTTGCGCAGTCCTATGCAAAACTGCTGGCATACAAGGATGAATACGAAGTAGCCCGGCTGTTTCTGTCCGAGAGCTTTAAAAGTAAACTGACATCTACCTTTGAGCCTGGTTACAAGCTTCGATTTCATTTAGCCCCACCAATATTTTCGCGTGTTAATCCGGTTAGTGGAAGGCCTTCTAAACGAGAATTTGGAGCTTGGATAATTGTATTTTTTCGGCTATTAGCGGCATGTAAGGTTTTTCGTAACACGTGGTTCGATATTTTTAGAAATACTAAGGATAGACAGCTAGAAAAGAAACTAATAAAGGGTTACGAAGAAACGATTGAAATTCTTGTCGGATCTTTATCTTCGAGTAATTTAGATATCGCGACAGAAATTGCTGCAATTCCTCTGGATATACGGGGTTATGGGCCAGTGAAAGCAAGTTCCGCTAAACGCGCAAAGGAGAAAGAGGAAGCATTACTAAGAAGATTCATTTCAGCCAGGGAAACGCAACAGGAAATATATTATCAGTGAGTCTGGCTGATTTAGCTATATCTTGCCCTGCTCACGGAAGAAGCTTTTAAATGCTTCGACAGTGATGTGAATATCTGTTTCAGTTAAATCGAGATGTGTGACCAAGCGAATTGGGTAGTCGTCCATGCTAATCAATATGCCTTGTGCTCGTAGATAAGATTCGATATACGGAATAGATCCTTCTGGAATTTCAACCCATACCATATTAGTGCGTAATTTTGGATTATCAACTGATATTTCGTCTATCTCTCCAAGTAATTCAGCTAACAAGGCTGCATGATCATGATCATCTTTTAATCGCCTTATATTATTTTTTATCGAGTAAAGTCCTGCTGCAGCAAGAATTCCCGCTTGGCGCCAGCCACCACCAAGCACCTTTCGCCATCGTCGAGCAACATCAATAAATTCCCGAGGACCGCATAAGACTGAACCCACCGGAGCGCCAAGACCCTTGCTGAGACATGCAGAGATAGAATCGAAGTTACTACTGATTTGACAGACATCTATATCCTGCGCAACAGCAGCATTGAAGATGCGAGCGCCATCTAGATGGAAGCGTAGGTTATGATTTTGCGCAATGATTGAGGCGTCAGACAGATAATCGATCGGTAATGGATAGCCATGCCATGTATTTTCTAAACACAAAAGCCGAGTTCGAGCAAAGTGGAAATCATTAGGTTTGATGGCGTTACGGATCGATGTTAGAGAAATTGTACCATCAGGCTCGTTTGGTATCGGCTGGGGCTGTAAGCTAGCTAGAATTGCGCCTCCGCCACCTTCTTCGAGATAGCTATGCGCCTCCTGCCCAGCTATATATTCGTCTCCCCGTTCACAATGGCTAAATAGGGCAAGGAGATTGCTCTGAGTCCCGCTTGACACAAATAAGCCCGATTCCATATGAAAGAGCTCGGAAACAGCGCGCTCTAGACGATTAACCGTTGGGTCTTCCCTCATAACGTCATCTCCAACAGATGCTTCGTTCATGCACTTTCTCATCGCATCGGTGGGCTTAGTTACCGTATCGCTACGGAAGTCAATTAGGTTTGTCATGTTCGATTCGGAGTGATAATTTATACGAGTTGAGCCCAAAGCAGCTATTGTACGGCTTTTGTTGTTAAGTTTGCTGTAGAAATTGGCTTGTCCGATTTCGGGTGGACATGTCCATTCTTCCTCATATAACAAATGTTGATATTTTGCCAAACTGTTGGCCAAGGAAATTCTATGATAACAATTGGTGAGCGATTACCTACCGTAAAACTGCGCCAAATGGGTCCTTCCGGTCCAGAGGTAATAATGACTCAGGACTTGTTTGGAGGTAAGCATGTGGTGTTATTTGCGCTTCCAGGAGCATTCACACCCTTATGTTCGGCGCAGCATCTACCTGGATACATACAAAAATCATCTGAAATCCTTGCGAAAGGAGTTGATATTATCGCTTGTCTGTCTGTTAACGATGTTTATGTCATGGATGCATGGGGGAGGGATCAAAATACAAAAGATAAAGTAGTAATGTTGTCTGACGGATCGGCTACTTTTACTACTGCGGTTGGATTACAGCTTGACTTGTCAGATGCTGGTTTTGGTATTAGATCATGTCGGTACGCAATGATAGTTGATGATATGGTCTTAACTGAATTGAAGGTAGAAGTCGGTGGCGAGTTTCAAGTAAGCGATGCTGAAAGTATGATTAAGTTGCTCTAATAACAAGAATTCCTATTAACTATCTTAATAGTTGAGATCAGGCAGGGAGTCCTTTTTGCTCTTGACATACGCTAATAACTCTTCATTTACGCCGGGTTCAATTGAAGGTGGCTCATACGTATTAAGCATATCCTTCCAAATCTTATTAGCGCGCATCTCCGCATCTTTTTCTCCGTCATCGCGCCACTGCTCAAAGCTCGTGTTATCAGCAACCGCTGATCTGTAGAAGGCAGACTCAAAATTTGTTTGAGTATGTTGGCATCCGAGAAAATGGTTACCAGGCCCGACTTCCTGTATTGCTGACATGGCTTGCCCATTTATTGAGCTATCGACACCTGACAGAAAGACTTGGATCATGCCAGCCTGATCCGTGTCAAGGATGAATTTTTCATAACTCATAGTTAGTCCACCCTCCAACCAACCTGATGTATGCAGCATAAAATGTACTCCAGCAAGCATAGCAGTTTGTAGTGTATTCGAGGATTCGTAAGCCGCTTGTGCATCGGCAACCTTAGAGGCGCATAACCCACCACCACTTCGGAACGGAACCCCAAGTCTTCGGGCTAACGCTGCGGCAATATATAGCACCATTGATGGTTCTGGGCTTCCAAATGTTGGAGCACCTGATTGCATTGAGATAGAGCTGCTAAACGTGCCAAAAATTACCGGGGCACCCGGCTTTGTAAGTTGTACGAAAGTCATGCCTGCTAGTGCTTCCGCGAATAGCTGTGTACACGTACCCACAACCGTTACCGGTGACATTGCTCCAGCTAAAATAAATGGTGAGATGACATTTGCTTGATTATTTTCCGCATATACGCGGGCTGCCGCAAGCATCGTTGCATCGAAGGTCATCGGTGAATTTGCATTAATTAAACTAGTTATGACACAGTTGTCATCAAGGAATGATTCTCCGAAAACGATTTTCGCCATATTAACTGTATCTTGGGCGCGTTCAGGCGCTGTGACAGATCCCATAAATGGTTTATCGCTCCAGCGAATGTGGCTATAGATCATATCCAGATGTCGTTTATTGACGGGAATGTCAACAGGCTCACATAAGGTGCCCCCCGAGTGGTGTAAGAATGGTGACATCCAAGTGAGTTTAGTGAAGTTTTCAAAATCCTCTAATGTGGCGTATCTCCGACCATTGTCCAGGTCACGAACAAATGGTGATCCGTAGGCCGGAACTAATACCGTGCTGTCACCGCCAATTTTGACGCTGCGTTTGGGGTTACGAGCGTGCTGGGTAAACTCCGATGGCGCGTTGTTTTGAATAATTTCGCGACACATACCACGGGGGAATTTGACAGAGTTGCCCTCCACACGACATCCTGAGGATCGAAAAAGCTCTAATGCTTGCTCATCGTCACGGAACTCAATGCCAATGTCTTCGAGTACTGTTTCAGCATTGTTTTCAATTATTTCAAGTAGCTCCTCAGATGCTAGCTCATAAACTGGAACCCGCCGAGTAATGTAGGGAATTGGGTGCGCCGAGTCGAAAGGGTCTTTAAGTCTTGTCCTGCGACCAGAAGTTTTCTTGCTACGTCGTCGTTGTGCAGCCATAGTGCTCCCTATTTTAACCACTAGTATCTATTGAAGGCTATGGTCGTGTCTTCTCGGCTCGCGACTGCTACATTGTCAGTAGCGCCAGCTCAATTGGAGCTAGGCAATAGTCGGCTAATTGATTATTCTAAGCTCGGCTATAGGTGAGTATGACACTTTCGATGATTGCGAGTAGCATATGCAATGATAAATAGTTTGACTACAACAGAAGGATTCATAAATTGATAGCGGGTAAATTAATTTGGTAGGGAGGCAGACATGAAAAGCTCGGCGCGTGTTGTTGTAATAGGCGGTGGGGTAGTTGGTGTCAGTACACTTTACCATCTTGCGAAGAAAGGTTGGAGTGACGTTGTGTTAGTTGAAAGAAAAGAGCTGACATCCGGGTCTACGTGGCATGCGGCTGGATTGTTGCCGCTTTTTAATATGAGTTACTCGGTAGGCCAAATTCACAAATATTCGGTGAATTTATACCGCGAGCTTGAAGACGGGCGAGATGAAGGTATTGGTTTGCGGCAGGTATCAAATATTCGGCTGGCTTGTACAGCAGATCGGATGGATGAGTATCATTTCTATGCTGGTGTCGCAAAGACTATTGGAGTCGATGTAAGATTCCTGAGTCCTGAGGAGATCATGAGTATCTGGCCGTTTTGTAATATTGACGGATTAATCGGTGGGATACAACATCCCGATGATGGATATATTCAACCGGCAGATCTTACCCAGGCTTTAGCTAGTTCAGCTAGACAACTCGGCGCCGAAATTTATCGTAACACTAGCGTGCTTGAAATAAATAAGCGGCGGAGTGGCGAGTGGTGCGTCATTACTAACAAAGGCGAAATTTCTTGTGAGCATGTTGTCGCTGCTTCGGGAAATTTTGCTAGAAATGTAGGACAAATGGTTGGGTTAGATATACCAGTTATCCCGGTTGAGCATCAATTTATTGTTACAGAGCCGCATCCAGATATTGTCAGTCGACATAAGGAAGGTCTTCCCGAGATGGGCGTCCTGCGCGACTCAGATGCTTCTTTTTATATGCGTGAAGAAAATGGCGGGCTACTACTGGGCCCATATGAAAAGGGAGCGCCTTGTTGTTACGTCGATGGTCCCGATACCGATGCTGAATATGAATTGTTTGCTCCAGATCTGGATCGATTAACGCCTCATATCGAAGCCGCAATTCATCGAGTACCCATATTTGGAGAACTTGGAGTTAAGTCGATTTACAACGGCGCTATTTGCTATACGCCTGATGGGAGTCCGATTGTCGGTCCCGCATGGGGCTTGAAGAACTTTTGGTTGAACGAGGGTCATAGTTTTGGGATTACTGCAGCAGGAGGAGCCGGCTGGCAGCTCGCAGAATGGATTGTCGAGGGTGAGCCATCAATTGACATGATGGGGGTTGACCCACGCCGGTTTGGACAATATGCAACTAAAGAATATCTGCGCGCTAAGAATGAGGAAGCATATTCCATGGTATTTACTGTTCATTACCCAGATGAAGAGCGATCTGCATGTCGCCCCCTTAAGCAATCTCCTTGTTATAGTAGGCTAAAAGACCGTGGCGCCGTTTTTGGTTCCGTATTTGGGTGGGAACGTGCCAACTGGTTCGCGCCCCCTCAATATACGCTATCCGAGTCAGAGTTGTCGAAGCCCAAGACCTTGCTTAGTGATAATCACCCGCCGCCAGATTTCGATGGCAATATAAAGGAAAGATGGAGTTTTCGACGTAGTAATTATTTTGATTTTGTCGGGCGGGAGTGTCGTCATGTCAATGAACATGTGGGCTTGTTGGATATGACAGCATTCTCAAAGTTTTATGTAAAAGGGCCGGGTGCAGAAAGTTGGTTAGATAGGCAATTTGCAAATAGAATTCCGAATCGGGTTGGTAGGATCAGTCTCTGTCATTTGCTCACTGAGCACGGTGGTGTTCGCTCCGAGTTTACAGTATACAAGATCAAAGAAGATTGCTTTTATCTTGTATCAGCTGGGGCTTTTCAGAGGCATGATTGGGACTACATGCAAAAAGCGATGCCAAGAGACGGAACTGTTCAATTAGAGAATGTAACGTCCCAATATGGAGTTTTTGTTCTAGCGGGGCCAAAGTCGCGGTCATTACTCCAAACAGTGACTACAGCCTCTATGGAATCGGATGATTTTTCGTGGTTGACTGGACGATCGATAAATATTGGCCTCGCTCAGGTTGAGGCAGTTCGGGTAAATTTCGTAGGTGAGCTTGGGTGGGAACTGCATCATCCAATCGAAATGCAGAATTATATTTATGATTTACTGTTTGATGTTGGTAACGACTTTATGCTTGAGCCTTTTGGCATTAGAGCAATGGATTCGTTGCGACTTGAAAAGTCATATCGACTAATTCCGCGGGAGCTCTCGATAGAATACTGCGCATTTGAATCTGGATTAGATCGATTCATTAAGCTTGAAAAGGACAATTTTGTTGGCAAGACGGGACTACTTGAGTGTCAGGAAAAGGGGTTACGTTGGCAATTTGTTACATTGGCTCTATTGGAGATGGGTGATGCCGATCCGCGTGGATCTGAGCCGATATACTTGGGCCAAGAACTTGTAGGCCGTTGCACATCCGGTGGGTATGGTTGGCGTGTTCAAAAATCTTTAGCGCTGGGAATGGTTAATAGTGGCAGGTTAAGTGTAGGAGATACTTGTGAAGTTGAAATTTTGGGCAAGCGATGGCCTGCTATTATTTTGCCAGAATCACCATACGATCCACAGAATAGGATTCTTAGGGAATAGTTTATTGATTTGTATTTAATAGGCGGTATTAATTTCATATATTTTGTATAAGGAATAGACCATGAAAGTGTTAGTGCCAATTAAGCGTGTAATCGATGCGAATATAAAGATCCGTGTTAAGTCTGATAGCTCCGCTGTTGAGTTAAATAATGTAAAAATGGCAATGAACCCATTTTGTGAAATAGCTGTCGAAGAAGCTATTCGACTACGAGAGGCGGGGCTTGTTGAGGAAATTATTTTGGTCACAATCGGAGCCCCCCAATGTCAAGAAACTATTCGAACTGGCCTAGCCATGGGTGCTGACAGAGGCGTATTGGTAGAGGCTGATAACGATACTGAGCCACTTGGGGTGGCTAAATTGATTCATGCCATTACTTTACGGGAGAATCCAAGACTTGTGTTGCTTGGCAAGCAGGCTATTGATGGCGACAATAATCAAACAGGGCAAATGCTTGCTGGTTTGCTTGGCTGGTCGATAGGATCCTTTATTTCAAAGTTGGAAGTTGACGGAGATAACGTAAACGTGGTCAGGGAAGTAGATGGCGGTCTGGAGAAGGTCGCTTTATCGTTGCCTGCTGTCGCTACAGTCGATTTGCGTTTAAACGAGCCACGTTATGCCTCCTTGCCAAACATTATGAAGGCTAAAAAGAAGCCTATAGATGTTCTCACGCCGGAAGAGCTTGGGGTGGATGTTTCCAGGCGGACACGTGTCGTCAACGTAGAGGAGCCGCCGGGGAGAGATGCTGGCGTACAAGTTTCGAGCGCTGAAGAGTTAGTCGACAAACTTAGAAACGAAGCAAAGGTGATATAGATGAGTATTCTAGTTATTGCAGAACATGATGGGAAGGAGCTTAGATCAGGCACGCTC
The DNA here is from genome assembly GCA_002724185.1 of Acidiferrobacteraceae bacterium. Lineage (GTDB taxonomy): Bacteria > Pseudomonadota > Gammaproteobacteria > Arenicellales > UBA868 > CAJXWH01. The sequence continues at coordinate 27,269 of PBOB01000050.1, forward strand.
AACACTATAACTGCAGCAGGACAAATCGGTTCAGATATTAGTGTTTTGATTGCTGGTAATGATTGTAGTTCGCTATCAAATACGTGTGCAACTATTGATGGGGTTAGTCAAGTGTTGGTCGTTAACGACCCAATGTATCAACATGACCTTCCCGAGAATCTCGCGCCACTGATTAAATCCTTAGCAAACGACTATAGTCACGTTTTAGCTCCAGCGTCGACTTATGGCAAGAATTTATTGCCGAGGGTGGCGGCATTATTGGATGTACAACAGATTTCCGATATTAGCGCTATCCTGTCGAAAGACACCTTTGTTCGGCCTATCTATGCAGGAAACGCGTTAGCTACTGTGCAGTCAAATGATGCCATAAAGCTCATCACGGTTCGGACTACAGCATTTGAGGCAGCTACTATACAAGGTGGCAGTGCGTCAGTAGTAGAGGTTCCATCGATTGACTGCGAGACCTTAAGCACATTTTTGGGGGAAGAGTTGACGTCTACCGAACGACCTGAATTGACTTCGGCGAGTATCATAATCTCGGGTGGTCGTGGAATGCAGAGCGGAGAAAACTTCTCTATGCTGGAGCAAGTTGCCGATCAGCTGGGAGCAGCAGTTGGCGCATCACGTGCGGCGGTTGATGCGGGCTATGTGCCGAATGATTATCAAGTGGGGCAAACAGGTAAAGTTGTAGCGCCTGACCTATATATTGCGGTCGGGATATCGGGTGCCATCCAGCACCTTGCCGGGATGAAGGATTCAAAAGTCATTGTTGCTATCAATAAGGATGAGGAAGCGCCAATTTTTCAAATTGCTGACTATGGCTGGGTGACCGATCTTTTCTCTGCGATGCCTGCCTTAGCTGCAGCCCTTGACACTGATCCCTAAATCCGCTCGCTAGCGATAAATGACTATTCTAGTCTAGCTATGCAACACTAATTTGGATCACCCTCAATCACTACGCTCATCGATCTCAGCCATATTGATATTATGGGCACGAGCTGTGATCTTATCGGTCGAAATCCGAATTTTTCGAAACTCGTCAACCATTTGTGAATAGTTCTTTTCCAAGCTCGTTACTCGTTGGTTAAGTCTTTCTGCATCCTTAGCTATTTCGGCCGCTTCTTTTTGGATAACTCCGGCTTGCTCTTGTATGCGAAGGTCGCGAAGAATTGCTCGCATTGTATTTAATGTTGCCCACATTGTGGACGGAGAGACAATATAAACGTGCAGCTGGTGCCCTTTACGCACAACTGCATCGTGATACGTATGGATTTCCGAAAAAATTGTTTCGGTTGGCAAAAACATCAATGCGGTATCAGCAGTTTCTCCCGGAACAATGTACCGGTTAGCAATATCCTCAAGATGCCGAGAGATATCTGTTGAGAAAGCTTTTCGACATAATTTCCTAGTCTCTTCGTCTTTTGCTTGGACTATTCGACGATAAGATTCCAAGGGAAATTTTGAATCGACTGCAATAGGCCCAGGAGGATGGGGAAACAACAGAAGACAATCAACCCTTCGACCCGTCGTGAGCGTGTGCTGAAAACTATAGGTTTCAGTTGGTAAGACGTCTTTAATTAATTGTTCCAGCTGATGTTCACCAAAAGCTCCGCGAGCTTGTTTATTGTCGAGGACTGTTTGAAGTTGGCCTACTTGACTCGAAAGTTCTGATAAATTCTGCTGAGCGCTAGCAATAACCGCTAACCGTTCGTTTAGTTGATGAATAGCTGATGTTGAATTTTTTTGCTGTTCGCCAAGGGTCTCGCGTAAAGTACGTTCTTGCTGCTGAAGGCGATCACTAACAAGCTGATGATTGGTTTGGATAAGCGTTGTCAGATCGGGCGAGTCTTCCTTAATTCTTGAAATACGATAGTAGACAAGAAGTCCTAGTGCTACGGCGATGATCCCTAGCAGTGTATATAATATTTCCATTGAATGAACGATTTGCGGTAGCCCAACTCTTTGTGTTTGACTGATTAAAGTAAACTAGTAGGGACTCTAGGCACGATAGAAACAAGACTATCAGTCGCGAACAAAATGCATGATGTAATTTACATCAACACCAGGGCCGATGCTATATACTTTTGAGAATGGGTTGTAATGGAGTCCGGTAAGATCCAATAATTGAAGCCCAGACTGTCGACCCCATTGATGTAGTTCCGAAGGTCTAATGAGTCGATCATACCGATGTGTGCCGCGAGGAAGCATTCTAAAAATATATTCCGCACCCAGGATAGCATATACCCAAGATTTTGGGTTCCGGTTAATAGTTGAGCAAAAGATAGAGCCCCCAGGTCGGACTAATTTAGCGCAGGTTGCTAGCGTTTGATCCGGATGCGGCACATGCTCAAGAACTTCCATGCATGTAATAGCGTCGAAGCTAGCATGATGTTCGTCACCAAAATCATCTGTTGTTCCTTGCTGATATTGGATATTACGACTCGTCTCTTTGGCGTGTAATTTTGCCACTGCAATAGGTGCTGAGCCGGCATCAATCCCAATTACTGTGGCGCCTCGATCAAACATTCCTTCTGATAGTATTCCGCCACCACAGCCGACATCTAGAATCCGGCGACCATTTAGCGAAAATCGCTGATCAAGATAGTTTAGTCTTAAGGGGTTAATCTCATGTAGCGGCTTAAAGTCTCCCTCGAGATCCCACCATTGGCTAGCTAGTTGCTCAAATCGGGAAATTTCCAGTGAATCTATGTTTTCCATGTCGGGGCTAATTCTACCTATTCCTCAAGCACTTTCTATAATTATGTGCCAAATTTTACCGAACCATCTAAATTGTGAAATCTGCGGGCAGAGCAATATATCTGCATTTGATTGCAGGTGATTTTTCTACACAGTTTAGACAGAAATGATGTAATTTGATAAAATGTGCATCGGTTGCCTAATGTGACTTTATTAGCAAATGATCTTCCTGATGCGGGGTGGAGCAGTCTGGCAGCTCGACGGGCTCATAACCCGTAGGTCGCAGGTTCAAATCCTGCCCCCGCTACCAAATTCTCCCATTAAAACAGTAGTTTAGAGGGGGCAGTGGTTTTGTTTGGTTTGACGAGGACAGTAGAAATGGAAAACAAAACAAAAAAGGTCAGGCAGAATATCTCGCCGATATCAAGCCTATGACCTTATTTTGAGCAGACTCCACCGTGACATCAGACGATCATCATTCCCACGACCATACTGAATCGCCGGTCGACCTTGCGCTTCAGGTAAAAGCCCTGGAGTCACTACTTGTTGAAAAAGGGCTGGTGTCGGAAGAGACGTTGGATGCACTGATTGAGACCTACGAACACAAAGTCGGCCCACGAAACGGGGCGCAAGTGGTTGCAAAAGCCTGGGCGCAGCCCGAGTTTAAAGAGTGGTTATTAAAGGATGCGAATGCAGCGATTGCCTCGTTGGGATTCACCGGGCGCCAAGGTGAACATATGCGGGTTGTTGAAAATTCAGCTAAAGTTCACAACCTTGTTGTCTGCACGCTCTGCTCCTGTTATCCCTGGCCGGTGTTGGGACTTCCGCCAGTTTGGTACAAGTCTGCCCCCTACCGAGCACGTGTTGTGCGTGACCCGCGTGGCGTGCTAGTGGAGTTCGGCACCTCTCTTGATGATGATGTTCAAATCGAAATCTGGGACTCCACGGCCGAGATGCGCTATCTCGTGTTACCCGAGCGACCTGTCGGAACCGAAGACTGGCCAGAGGAGGAGTTGGCCAACATCGTTACACGCAACAGCATGATCGGGGTAGAAACGGTTCATGTGACTGAAGACGGCGACAATAGCGGTGCAAAGGCCGATTCATGAGAGGCAGTCACGATCTTGGCGGCCTTGAGGGTCTCGGCTCTATCTCACCGGAGCCTGAGTCTTCTGAACCGGTCTTTCATGCCGAATGGGAGAAGCGGATTTTCGCCTTAACGCTGGCTGTCGGCTTCTTAGGTCAATGGAATCTGGATCAGTCACGTCACGCGCGAGAGCGCCAGACGCCGAAGGATTACCTTCGCCACAGTTACTACGAGAACTGGTGCGTCGGATTAAAAACGCTTCTGCTGGAAAAAGGCCTTGTCTCCCAAAACGAATTCAATACCGGCAAGATGATGTCCCACGTCTCGACTTCGGGCCTGTCTCCCATGCAGGCGAAGGACGTTCCAACAATCCTCATGCAGGGTGGATCAGTGGAGATGGAGACAGATAAACCCGCGGGCTTTGCGCCGGGTGACAGGGTTAGGGTACGCAAAGAAGTATCCTCAGGCCACACTCGGGTACCATCGTATCTCCGGGGTAGGGTTGGAGAAATCAAGCGCCATCATGGTACCCATGTTTTTGCCGATCGCAACGCGCTCGGGTGTCGTGAGGCAGAGCATCTTTACAGCATTCAGTTCTCGTCCCGGGAAATCTGGGGAGACGGCGTCGAGTCGGGGGGGGCGTTCGCGGTTCGGGTAGATCTATGGGAGCCCCATCTAGAGAATCAGTGACAGCTACGCTTAATCCTGACCCAGGAACCTTGCCGGTCGTACCAAACGACGGCAGCGAGCCGGTATTCGCAAATCCCTGGCAGGCGCAGATCTTCTCGTTGGTGGTCGGCCTTCACCAGGGCGGCTGCTTTTCGTGGCGTGAATGGACTGAGAATTTGTCTGCGGAAATAGCTGCGGATCAGAATGCCGACGCCGACCACAGCGGTGAGGAGGCAAATCCCTCAGACTCGTATTACCGGCTCTGGGTTCGCGCGTTGGAGCGTATCTTGACCAACAAAACCATCCTGAGCCCAGACGATGTTCAGAGACGTGTTGCGCAGTGGCGCAAAGCGTATCTCAACACTCCTCATGGAAAGCCCGTGGCGTTACCTTCGTCGAGAGAGCAGGTAAGCACACTTGGCTAAATCAGGAGCCATCTAATTTCTCTTTTGGCTTATTTCATTCCGAAATACTTCGCGGGTTCGAAATGAAAGACCTTAAATGAGTATCTCAATCTTGCGCGCTCCCCATATTTTGGGGATCCTATGCGTAGTCACCGCAATGACTATATTTATGACGCAAGATATGGCAATCAAGTGGCTTAGCGGCGATTATTCGCTTCATGAGGTGATACTCATCCGTTCCGCAGTAGCAACCCTAATCATTCTCGCTATCTTTTTACCGCGTGAGGGTGGCCTTAGTATTATTCGCACCAATAAGTTGACTGTTCATTTACTGCGTGGTTTTGGTATCGTCGTTGCAAATCTAGCTTTCTATATGGGTCTTGCCGCTATGTCATTGGCGGAGGCTACATCGATATTTTTTGTGTCTCCGTTATTTATCACAATTTTTTCGGCGTTGTTTTTGGGTTTTTCTGGTCTCGTTTGCAGAAACCATTTGATGAGGATTTTGTAACTTCTTTGGTGTTTAACTTAGGTACCCCGTTGTTGGTATTCTCTACTCTAACACGATTAGAAATTAAATTAGACGCTTTTTCAGAATTAGCTTTAGTGATGGTTGTAGCATTGTTTCTATTTTTTATATTCAGTTTTTTTGCCTTAAAACTACTAAGACTAAAAAAACGGACATACTTGGCAACTATTATGATACCAAATACGGGTAACGTCGGCTTACCTTTATGTTTTTTTTCATTTGGAGAGCTCGGCCTCGCGTTTGGTATTATTGTTTATACCATTGTTAGCCTAACTCAATTTACTTTCGGCGTTGCTATGTCCGCCGGAACATTCTCTTTCTCAGAGCTGTCAAAAAATCCATTAATATATGCTGTATTAATGGCACTCCTTGTGATGACATTGGACTATCAACTGCCCTCATGGATTGCAAATACAGTACACATCTTCGGACAGTTTGCGATTCCTCTTATGTTAATAATGTTGGGCGTATCACTTGCCAAGCTAAAGGGAAATTATCTGCCACGTAATTTAGCTTTAAGCTTCATCCGATCAACTATGGG
>PBOB01000051.1 GCA_002724185.1 Acidiferrobacteraceae bacterium
CCAGCCACAGGACCCACCACAGGAATAGCGTTTCCAATGCCCATCCCGATGGCTGAGCCAAGAGCCCTTCTTGCTGCATCACCAGATTGGCCACCACCCATAGAGCCTACCATATTGGGAACCTGACCTGCGGCCTGACCAAGATAGTTAAGGGCAGAACTTGTTCCACCTTGACTGAGCTCGTCCTGAATCCTTCGGAGCCTTCGCTGCTCAGACTCCATCATGGCAGAGGTCTTTAATAGTTCCGGATTAATTCCCTGCCCTGGAGGAGGGGGAGCGGGAGGAGTAAGGCCAGCCTGAGGAAGAGGTGCCTCTGGAGGTGCCTCTGGAGGAATCTCTGGCATCCCTTGAGCAGCAGCTCCAATAGCTCCAGGGAAGGAAGAGGGTGGTGCGCTAGTGGTCGGAGGATTTATGCCGAATGAGGCTTTTTCTGTAGCCCTGGCAACACCTTCAATTCCGTCACCATAAGGAGCCTTCTCTACGCCCTGTCCCTGGCTCTGGTTTTCGCCGTATGGGGCTTTACCTATCCCACGCTTAAAGCCTTTATAGACAGCTCCAAGAGGGGTGTTACCCCAGGCCTCCTTGTATTTATTCCATCCCTTTTGAGCCAGTGAGTTTTCCCCGAGCCACCAATCTCCGCTAGACATATTCTCAAACCAATTGGAGTCATCCATGAGACCAGCCTCTTGACGCTCAGCAATTGCTCTCTGAGTGGCAGACTGAACATCTGTGCCATACATGGTGGTCATCAGATTTTGCTCATTTATTCTTGCCTGCGCACTTGCCTGCATCCACGCTGTTTCCTGGTCCATCCCCTTGGAAATCAAGGCTCCAGCGATTTGCTCCATGTCTGCTCGCATACGGTCATCCCGACCAGCTTGCATCTCTCGCATCTCGTTGATCATCTTAGCCCTGCCAAGACCAAGCTCCCCAATATCCTTAGAGACTCCAGCATAGCCCTGTAATGCCGCCTGACGCTCTTGCATGATCTGAGGGATAGCAGCCATCGAAGCATCACCCATAGCCCGTGTAGCGCCCATCTGAGCCAAGCCAGCTCCACCACGACCACTGGCCTGTCCAGCAAGAGCCCCTCTCCTTGCCTGGTCAAGGATACCCTGGGCCGCACCAGGAGTTTCACCCGTAGCAATCCCTCGATACAGGTCTCGGGCAGAAGCCATGTGGCCAAGGTCCCCCTGGGCAACATCCCGGTTGGCACCAGCCTGAGCTGCTCGCATTCCCTGAACCCTGCCAATCTGATCTTGCGCTTGCCTATTTTGCTGGTAAGGCTGCACCATTGGGGTCTGAACCCCATAAATGTCTGGCCTCTCCGGTGGGGTTCGTGTGCTTTCTGGAATCTTCTCTTTAGCCATCAAGGTCTCCTAATGGATGGTACTCGTGCTCGTTAGATGTGCTGGTATTCTCATTACGCCATTCTTGTACTGGTCTGCCTTGTAGCCAAGCTCAAGAACAATCTCAGTAATTGAGTAGCCAGCCCCTGTCTGAGTTTGATTGATTTCATAATCCTCAATCTCAAACTGAATGGCCTGACACTTCTGCTTCTTGAGATGACCCTTGAACTGAAGCTTGGCCTCTTCTGCATCCGTAGTCTCAAAGCTATAAACATCAGGAGCTGAATCATTATCGTAATCGTATCTTACAGAGATCTTCAGGCCATGAGCATCTTTCGAGGTGCCAAGGACCTGGAAGTTATATGCTCTCTGATAGCCCTGATTCGATGCTTCGGTGGCACCTGTTCGCCCTGGTAGCTTAATCCATGCTGTCTTCATCTTTAAGGGAATGTATTCATCCCCATCTTTCCTGAGGGCAGAGCTTTCAGACCAGAGCTTTCCATCAGAGGAGAATCTGATCTTATCACGCCAGAGAGCAATGCTATCTATTGGCTTTCCACTAGGGAGAACCACAGAGGACCACTGGTTCATGCGATAATCATAAGCCAGGGCCTGAGAGCTGGAAGAGTCAGTCTGTAAGTAGACGGTCTCCTTCTCCTGGTCGATAATCATATCCTTAATTGTGCTGTCACCAATCAGGTCTTCGACAGGAGCTCCGATGTATTGAATCTTCTGCTCTCGGTCGAGAAGATAGATGCCCTTAGGAGAAACAAAGAGGAGCCCAGACTCGATGGAGAGAACCGGACTCCTCTCTATTGCACCGACAGAAGAAGGAACCCGCTTTGGCTCATAAAAGGACCCAGACCCAGTGTTGTCTGGACCTTCTCCACCAAGATAATAAATTGTGTTCTTCGTGAAGATATATAACAAGCCATCCATAGAGCCCAACGCCATGGGCGGGTCTGATATTCTGTCCGGTGTCTTAACAACAAACCCAGGATGAAAGCCCAACCCAAAGCCAGTCACCGAGAGCTTGCTGAAATAAATCAGTCCATCTTTTCCAATAGTGAAGAGTCGATTCTTGTGTGCAACAACATATACAGAAGGCGAAGGAGGAGGAGTGTTCTCCAGCTCCCCGGTGTCAGTGTAGAGGAGTCTTCCAATGGCGTTCTCCGCATCGGACTTCTCATCGTTATAGTAAAAACTTCTACCAGAGAAGGGAGTGGCCTTGTTAAGGGTCATCAGGCTCCCATTGGCAGAAGTCCTGTAAACAGCAAGATTCATGTCTCGCTTAGACTCTTGGCCAATGACTCCCTCATAGCCAACAACTTGAGCAGTGGCGAAGTAGTCAACTCGGGTCTGAGTGCTTCCGTTTTCCGGGGTGGTGTAAAATGCAATTCCTGAAGGAGCTCCCTGGTGAAGGTTCCCCTTTGCATCCTCCCACTCATAAACAGCCTTGTAAGAGTAAGTTGCGTTATTAGTCATCCCTCCGCCAAAGGGGCTTGACTGATTAATGAAGATTGATGGCTTATCAAGGATGCCGTGATTCCAAAATTTATCTCCGTCATAGGAGAAGAGCCCGTCGTCAGCAACATAGAGAATATCATTCAACACTGCTGAGGATGCAGAGGGCCTGGTCTTTGCGGCTCCATACTTGCGGAAGTCAAACAGGTGAATAACGGAGTTGGCGATGAGCTTATCGCCCTGGGCGTTGAAGTTGGTAACAACAGGCAGGGCCAAAGCCTTACCGACGAGGTTCTCTGTCGGCCCGGAGTAGTCAGCGACCTTAAGAGCCTCTCGGGTGTGGGAGGGGTCAAAAGCAGCTACCCCCAAATGGTCTCTGCTTATCGGGTCATGCCCTCCTTGCTGAGCGTATCCCCCTGAGAAGATAGTATCACTCAAGTCGGTGGTGAAGAGCTCTATGGTGTTTAGCTCATTGGCCGAAGCCCTGTCAGACACACTGAAGATGTCGTAGGGATAAGCGCCAATCGTTGTTGGCCCCTTTGGGGAGCTTCCCTCAGTATGACCAAATGCAAAGAGGGCTGGCTTATAGACCATCTTCTCCACTGGGACATTTACATCCCCTGCGGCCATAGTGTTGGAAAGAGACTCAAAGACAAGAGTCTTATTTTTGTGGGGAGTGGTGCTGTTTCGATAGAGAGTATTTCCTGATTGAGATTCCCCCTGATAGCTTCCCCCCGTTCCCGACTGGACCCCCTCCTCAGGGCTGTGCATTGGCACTTGAGTCAGGTAAAAATCAACATCAACATCAGCACCAGGGACTCTTGGCTTATCTGTCTCAACGAAGAACCCTCGATAAAACCCATAGCGAGGAGAGCCAGCATCCAAAGGATACCCTGCGGCACTTCCACCAGCGGGGTCCATGTCTATAAGCGTGGAAACGCCTGTGTCTGGTGTGTACCTATAAACATCTATAGTCTCAGCACTATCCCCAAGAAATGCGTAATAAATATCTCCGTTGCTCGCCCTATAAAGGACGTTCTCCATGTATGCGTAAGAGGCTGTCAGGGCATTGGTTACGTTGTGACTCTCTTCAGGATCTGTCAGGGCCACTATTGGAGATGTTACTTGCTGAACAGTCTCCTGATGAAGCTCAACTTTGGCATTTGTCCCATCAAAAAGAGTGGCGAGCACCCAAAACTTATCCTCAGCTTCATGCTTGCAGACATCAAAGGAGAAACCATAGTGGTTTTCCTTGTCTGGCCCGTAAGGGAATGAAGAGTTGAGCTTGTTTGGAATGGACCAGCCACTCGGCAAGGCGGCCTCTGTGCCATAAGTAGCAGTTAAGCTATATTCACCCTCAAGATTAGATACCTGAATAGGTTCTCTTGTTGGGTCTATCGCATAAATATTAAATGTTGGCTCGTATGGGGTTGCGGTTACTCCAGTTGTTTTTGCATCTACCCCAAAGACGATAAACTTTTTTAACCAGGAGTTCCAAACTGGCTTCATTCGAGAGCCCTGGTACTTATAGACCTCAGAACTCAAATCCCCAGTAGCAGAAACATCTCCCTGCCCGTAATTGCGACCAATTGGGATGTCTGAAGCGATGATAGTGTTGGTCTCTCTGTCGATGAGAGTACACTTCTTAGCTACAATTCCCGTCAGGCTTCCAAGGATATTAGAGGATTGACTGGTGGTTGTAGACTCGTCCTCAGACTCCAAAGCCACAAAGGTGACAAGGGCATATTTGCCATCATCACTGAAGGCGACCTGAGGGTTCTCTTGTCGGTAGCTTGAACCAGCAGAGACAGGCATGGAGGTGTAACCAATGCCTTGGGAGACTCCCTTCCTGCCCGTAAACCTGCCATTGGCTAAAGAGTAGGCCTCTGCGCTTAGGGGAGTGTTCTTAGGGTCAGAGCTGACATTGCGAGCAATTAAGTCTTTGCCGTGGGAGATGAGGTCAGTCTTCTTAAGGTTTCCATCCTCTACCGCCAGGGTGCTGTAGCCTTTTCGCTTCTCGATACTGCCTATTTTGTTGAACTCTCCGTTCTCAAGGAGAGTCAGGTCTCCCGAAGGGAGAATCTGATGTTCTACCTTTGTCTGGACACCCTTCATGAAAGGGATGCTGACTTTCATTTTTCGTAAAGGCACTTAGAACACCCATATAGTTGCAGTTAATTCATCAGAACCCGATATTGCCAGCTTAAGGTAGAGCGACTCATCAGAGCTCTCCACCTCATAAACAGTGCTTAAGGCTACTGGTGTGCCGTCGAGCTTTCTGAGCTTTACGGGAATATAGCCATTGAATGCTCGCTTAAGCCCGTGGAAGACGGAAGAGTCCTCTCCAGGCTTAATGTTTAGCTTAACCAGCTTACCATCAATGAGAGGATTCGCTGTCAGAGGGGAGAAGGCATCCTCAATATTTGACTGAATCTTTTCAAGGGAAGAGCCAAGCCCCCCTAGAGTCTGGTATCCTTTGATCAAGGGACACCTCGAAGAATAGGATTGGCACCACTGTACTCATCCGTAATCTCCATAGACTCTCCTCCATCTCTATTCGCTGCTGCATCCTCAATTCTTGCCCGAATGCCATCGAGCTCCTCCTTGAGGACAGATGTACTGAGCTCTTCCTTTTCCTTCATCTTAAACACAGCCGTCAAAACAGCATACTCTTCCCAGTTAGACATAATGTTAGAATCAACAGTGTCTGACTCTTCTTTCAGCGGAGAGAAAGATGGGACATACCACAGGGTGATACCCGATGTGGTTGAGGGCTCAGGGATGAAGGCAAGGGATTTGCCCTTTAGCTGATACTGATAGTTCACATACCCGCCACGGCCAACAATTCCATCAGTGCTATACTTGGCCCTGTCTCTCAGGGAGAACCGCCTTAACCTGACAGTCTCTCCACCCTCTGACATATCTACGCCAAGGCACTTATATAAGTTGGTGAGCTTTGCAGCGGGGTTCCCCCAGGATTCGCTATCAAAGGGGTATTCCGACTGGCCGCTCACAAGGGAGATTGTTGTGGAGTCTACAAAGTAGTCCTCAAATTTGAGAACCAGAATATCGTAGAGCTCCCCCAGGCCGACATTTAGATAGGTTGTGATCTCAGAATCGCTGAAGAACTCATTACCAACAGCGTCTGCCCTGATACGAGCCTGGTTGATAAGGGTCTTCAACGTAGACATTAAGATACTCCGTGGTCTTCAAGACAAGTCAAGATAGCATCCTTGAGAGCCATCTCGAAACCACCAGCGTCACCCGCCTGAACAGCCTCATAAGCCGCTCCAGCAGATTCAGAAAATGCCTCACCATACTCGCCACCTTCACCACCTTCACCAGGGGCGATGGGAGGAAGCAGCCCCGCGTCAGGACTCATTGCCCCCGCGCCCCCCTTTCCTGAGGGCAGAGCTCCACCAGGCTTCGCTTCACCAGGTTTCTTTCCTTTACCACCAAGAATCAGCGAAATAACAGGCGCACCACCTTTAGGCATTTATATCTCCTCGAATGATGGCGGGAGAGGCAAATGATTAACATCAAAAATCATCTGTTCAGGCCCCCTCCCGCCGAATATTTTTTTGCTATTCTTCCAGAATAATCAGGAAGGAGTGTGCTTTGGCTGCATCGACGCCATCATGACCTTCGGTCGTGATAGTTACGCCAGTGACCCGACCATCAGAATCAGTGGTCACAGTGGTGAGGCCCCCAATGGCACCATTTTCAGCCCCCGTCACCAAGCAAGCTACGCATGAAGCGTAGTCCTTGTTGAAGGAGAGGGTGAATACGGCGCCAGAGACAGAGCAGGAAAATCCCTGGCCAGCTGTCACGGAGCCATTAGCAGCAACGCGACCGCAGATGCTAACCTCATTAGCCGAAAAGTTACTTGAATTAAGTCCACTCATACTAATCTCCTATGCCAGTGCTACACGAGCGTTGAAGCCAGGTGCTTTACAGAGAACGTTGCCGTAGTATCCCCATCGGTACTCTACGCCATCGCTGTTTGCCTCACGAAGGCCCTTCATTCCATCGAAGTCGATGATTCGAGGAGCCTGGCCAAGAGTCTTCAGTGTCCAAGTGTCCATCTGAAGCATGTAAGCCGTGTTCATTGGGCAGTTGTGGTCAGAGTAAATCTTCAGCAAACCAGCAGGACTAGCCATCTCCAAGGATGCAAACCCGAAGGTTGTTCCCTTGTCGCTGGAGTCATAACGCCGCTGAGCTGCAATCTTCGTGGTTGCGCCATCCTCAAGAGAGTTGGCCAACTCGCCCCACTTGACGGGGTTGATGAAGACAGCATCGGGACGACCACCTTCACGATTCAGCCGCACACCTGCTTCGAAGAGAGTGTTCTTGATGCTGGTGTCATAAGCAATTCGCTGACCCGCCAAACGGGTGGGATCTTTCTGACGAAGAACATTCTTAAACGCAGCCGCATTTGAAGCAGGGGCCGTCGCAGGAAGCCATGCATCAAGACCGCTCAGCTTTACGTTCCAGTCGCCAGCACCAACAATTTTGGTTCCGACAACGATACCTGAGCCATTTACCTGGCCAACGGAGCCACTGTAGGAGACGACCCCGGTGTCACGGTTGACGGCGGTGACTTCAATCGCGTTGGAGTGAAGCTCGTCATCTCCGCTACCGTCAGGAGAGACAGCCTGGAGGTGCTGACCAACTTCAAAGTTGACGACCTCTCCAAGGCTTACGGTGAAGGTTCCGGAGGCAACAGCGGTAACGGTCCCGATGGTGCCGGAGCCATCACGGTAGACATCCATACCCATGGCGCGAGCCAGGGCCTGGAGTGCTGCGTCGGTCTTGACCTTGGCAACGTCCAAGAGAGAGCCTTCGCTACCATCAGCAGCGAGGAGGGTCTCATTGTCTACGCTGACAACGGCGTAGTCACGGACACGATCAACAACAAAGTGCTGAATCGGGACACCGCTACGGTTGGTTTGAGCAGTAACGAAGTTGCTACTGCGTCCACCAGTTTGGCCATACTGAATGGCGTACGTGGCGTTTCGACCAGGAAACTTAGTCTCCTTGGGCATCATCGCCAGAAGGGGGTTGTTCTTATAAATAAGATTTTCCACCTTCTTGTACGGGTACATGTGTTTCATGGCCGAGTCGAAGTTGGATAAATTGAATGATGGCATCTTTTTTTACCTCAAAAGTTAAGTGAACAATTTCCCCTCATAATGGGCTACGATCTCATCATGAGTCATATCCTCAGGGGACTTCTTTGTGGGCGGGACTCTCATGCTACTGGATAAGGTCCTTGATGCTTGTGCGCCCGAATTGTTCTCTGCTTCTTGTAAATTATGATGCTTCTTGAAACGAGCGATCACTAGAGGGTCATCGAACGCTTTACGCTCTTCCTCTTCCAAGCCCTTTTCTATTGTATCAAATGCTTCCCGAAAGCCCAGCTCTACACCAGTTTGCTGGTAATAAGTAACCATGCCCTCTCGTATGTCTTCGACACTACAACGTTTTGCCGTTAATGGAAACTCATCGGCAAAATCTTTCTGAAACTCAGATATTTTAGAGTCGTAAGCCTGAATCACCTGCTGGCGCTGAGCTTCAAGCTGATTAGCCCTCTCCACTTCGTCCCGCCGTGAAAGTTGTTCTTTAAGCTCTTTCAGCTCCTGCTGAGTTGAAGAGAGCTGTAGCTCTGAAGAAGGACTCTCTGCGCCAGTGGCCAGTCTCTCAGACCAGTCCTGGTAAAACTTCAGAGGGTCCAATCCGACAGACTTAAAGAAGGCGTTAGGGTCATTAAGGATGCTCTCACGAGCCCCCTCTAGCTGACTAACTTTCGACTCGCGCCCGATGAGCTCTTGCTCTCTTCGCTTGAAGTCGATCTCCCTCTGTCGGAGCTCGCGGTCCTTACGGACCCTTGCACTCCAGGTGTCATCCTTCTTCTTCGGTTCAGACTCTTCCTTTTTGGCGGGCTCTTCTGCTTCAGGTTCCGCCTCTACTGTCTCTGCTTCAGGCTCGTCTTTCTCGAATATCTTAAAATCAGGCATCTCCTCAGGCTCAGAAGATACCTCAACCAAATTCTCTTGCGATTCCTCGCTTGCTTCACTCTCTTCTTCAACTACTGCTGCTGCATCTGACATTTATCGAATGCTCCTATTCAATGCTTAAGGCCCCATAGGGGGGCCTGGAGGTGCCCCAGGGGGTAGTCCAGGGGGTAGTTCCGGGGTAATTCCCGGTGGTAAGCCCGTGGGGGGTAACTCACCACCGGGGGGCGTTGCCGCCGGAGGGACCATTCCCTCTGGAGGCATTCCTTCAGGACCCAATGGAGGAAGGCCTGAAGGAAGCGCGGCCTGTTCCATTCCTGGAGGGGGCTGATTGATGATTCCCATCATCTCTGCGGCTTGATTAATCCACTGGCGAAGAAGGGCTAACCTGTCCTCAGGAGCCCCTTCTCTCTTTGCCAGATTGTAGGCCATCTGAAACCGCTTAAGCCCAAGAGCCAGATTCATGAATGGCTCTGGAGAGGCATACTTCCCCTCATCAATGATGTCGTCAATTATCTTATCGAGGAGATCAATATGGGAATTGGCCATCTTGTTGGCCTGCTCAAGGTCGGGGAAGTCCAGCAGCTGCATAGCCTCCTCCTTGGTGAACATCCCGTTCATGTGCATCTCGGTGATGCTGGCCAGCTTCGCCGCAGGGGTCTGAGGCAAGGAGCCAACAGGCTGAATCCTCATCACATACTGGTCCTCCTCAAGCTTTACGTCTCCCCAAATGATGTGCTCAACTCCGCTGTCCTCAGAGAAGCTGATGGAGGTAAACTTCTTCCCGGCCTTCTTCACCAGGTCAATAATTTGACGGGAAATCTCCACGAATGAAGCCTCATAAGACTGGCCAACAACCATGAATCGCTCAGACTCAATGTCTGAAAATTCGCGTAGCGCCCTACCGCTATCCAGTCCAACAGGCTTCTTGCTCTGTGCGGAGAGCTGAGAGATTCCCGTCATTTCGTAAGCTTGGTTAATCAGACGGTCTAAGTGCTGGAACATCTCTCCCGACACAGACCTCGGAACAAAGAACTGAGGAGGAGTCCCGCGATAACGAATCGCTCCCCAAATCTTGTTGTTGAGGTGAGCCTGGACTATCTTACTGCCCTCCTCAATAAAGACCTTTGGAGTGGCCAAGTGCATCTGCTGTTGGATCTGAGCAAGCAGCTTATTAATCTCCACCTGAATGCCCTTAACCTCACGAGCTAACCCATTACCCCAAAAGGAAACAGGAGAGTTCGTCCAGCGAATAAAGACAAAAGGGAAGTAGTCGTGGGAGTAAGACTCATCAAGAAGAGTCGCGTTCGCAATCGAAATTACATGCCGACCATCTGAAGCACCTTTGCCAGAAGGAAGATGCCAAGATTCATGACAAGTAACCATGTCAGTAAACCTGCCACCATCGTCGCTATCAGCGTTGTCATCCTCATCTTTTTCCTGACTAAGAATAGCGTCCCTGTGCTCAGGAAACTGATTAGCAAGAACATGCCTTGAGACAACTTTTGTCTGGAAGAGCTGACGGGGCTGAGCCGCTCCAGACTCAGCAGTATCAAGAGTCATCTCCATCAAAGGAGTGCGCTCCAAATGAATCTTCCCATCCTGGATAAAGGCCTTAATGATGCCAGTCCCCATAATGCAGGCGTCCAGAAAGGCCTGTTGCGCTACCTCATAAGCCTTTGTCGCATAAATCTGCCCCTGAATGAACTTATCAAGGTCCTTGGCCCTCCTCCGCTGAGACCAGTCTCCACCAGTGGTAAGGAAAGAAATGCCAGGGCGATGCTTGGCGATCTTAGAAGTCGCCGCCTGACAGAGAGAATGAACAATATTGAAAGTAAGACGAGGACGACCAGAATTATAAGAGAAGCTCTGCTCAATATTGCTGATTGGGCGACCACCATAAAGACCAAGGAAAGTATTCAGGTCATTATAGAAGTCGGCCTGCTCCTCCCTCAAAACCTTAACATATTTATGGATTACAGTATGGAGCTCTTCTTCGGTCTCCCACCAGAAAGTATGGTCAAAGATAGGAGCCATTACTGGTCTGCGCTCCAAAAGAGCATCTGCTCCTCAGTGTACATCGGGTCTTGAACTGACATCGCCTCCCCCTCACGCTCACGCTCAGGCTCCTCAAAGTAGTCATCCATGGTAAATGACTTTGAGGGCTCTGATGGAGTCTCTCCCATTGTTAGTTGGATCTCCTCAGTTCGATACTCTTTGACCCCAAACTGAGCTAAGATCTCCAGCAACTTGCGTAACTTCCTTGGGTCCATTCACTTTACTCACAATCTGAGGTCTCTGTCAGTTAAAAAATGCGTCTTCACTGGTATAGCCAATACCCCACAGTGACTCATCATATCCAAGGCTTTCCTCTTCTTGCTTCATGAGTCTTTCTTCGATTTTGTCTTCTACCTGCTTATAGTATTCTATGGAGCCTACTGGAGGTGCCTTGACTCCCTCTTCAAAGAGGTAATGTCGAGATTCCATCCACATGTAAAGGGCCGCATCAGAGAGGTGGTTATCAAATCTCTTATCTTCTCTTGTTCCTGCCAGGTTGTATTGCAGCTTGTCCCACTCCCTGAGTAGCTCGAAGCCTCTTTTGACCATAAGGCAGCCTTTGGCGAGGTCGCTATTGAGCATTCGGATGAGTCCCACCTTGTCGGCGCTCTTTCTTGCTGCGGCGATAGGGAGTCCTGTTCTCTCCTTGAAGGTCTCCATAACCATCTTGGAGGCTCCGCCCCCGGTATCCATGACAATCTTGGAGAGCTCGTAGCGTGATTGGTAGTGTCGAATCATGTCTTCTACGTCAGAGGTGAGCATATTCTTCTGTTTGAACTCATCAATGATGTAGAGCTGCTCCAGCTCCTCTGAGAAGGCCCCTACGACGAAGGCGGTGTCGTCATGGTATCCAAGGTCGATTCCGAGGACATACTCCCAGAAGCAATCCTCCGGCAGCTGGTCGTAGATGTTTTGTTCTGTGTATGAGTAGACGATGGAGCGGTCATCCTTCATCCAGAGTCCTTCATACTCTCTTTTGTATGCGGGGTCTGATGAGTTTAGGATTCCGCTCTTTATATCTCTCTCAATGGCTACAATGGCTTCCTTCATGTACGGATTATCTCTGATGGTCCATCGGTGGGTGGAGTAGCCATAGTCTCCTCCCTCGGTGATGTCGTAGAAGAGCCCGGCGCACTGGCTGTTTGGTGTTGAGATCATAGCCAGCGTCCCATCGGTATCAAGGAGCGCGGGGGTAAGTACCTCCCTAACGAGCTCCTTCAGGTCGATGTTGAAGAAGGCGGCTTCATCCAGGACAGCCAGGGCAAAGGCAGAACCACGAAGCTTATCGACATCAGAGGAGTCATTGGCTCCCGTAAAGATAATCTCAGACCCGTTGGGCAAGGCCGCTATCAATGCGGCATTATTGAACTTTATCCCTAGTCGGTATTGCTTGTCAGCGTCTTTGAGCATGTTCCAAAGGATTCGCTTAGCAGCTTCCCTTGTTCGAGCGATGTAGACACACATGGCTCCGGGGTTATCAATGGCTTCCTGGAGGAGGTATCTTGATACCGCAAAAGACTTACCTGCACGACGAGAGCAGACAGCGGCCTTCCTTTTGCTAGGATCATTAATAAAATCAAGCTGTTGAGAGAAGAGGTGGCGCTTAAAGTTAAGGGAGATTCCACCAGCTCTGCGAACTATCTTGCTCTTTCGGTCTATTCCGAATCGCCCAACAACTCCTTCTAAGATCTCACGATTGGTAAGCGTCAACTGAGGCAAGTTCCTCATGGAGTTCTTACGCGCTGACTGGGCCTTAGTGAGCTGTCTCTTTGCCATCCTCATACTCCTCCCGAACCAAGCGCTCTACCATCACAGGAAGAACACAAGAGTTGAATCGAACTCCCCACTTCTTCCTCAAGTCATAACGCTGACACCAAAAAGACCAGTATGCAGAAGGAATCTCCTTACCAAGCTCAGGGACAAAGACATCCCTAAACAAATTAGTCGCAATACCGTTGTTACGAAGATTCTTTTTGGTGAAGAAATAAACCAGCACCCTCTCAGGGAGAAGGTCCGAATAGGCCAACCAGCCAAGGATATGGTCCGGGTCCTCCTCTGAACAAGCAACCCGAATAGTCCCCGCCTTAACGCAGTGGTCAGCAATAAGCCTCGTAACCTTACGGAACCCAACATTGTGGTCTATGGAGGATAACCAGGAATGATAAATGAAGTCCTCATCAAGAGAACGATAGTCTCGAAGGTCATACATGACCCCTCCCCATGCTTAGTAGCCAACGCTACTCACTTTTAGCCTCCCGAAGCGCCTTACGAGCCAAAGCACGTAAGTCAGAGTCAGGCATTGCTCCAATAGAATCACTCTTAAGGTCTTTTTCTATCGCAATAAGCTTCCGAACACCATCATAGCAGAGATCTAGACGCTTCATGTCCTTATCGGACAACTCCTTACCAGACTCACTGGTCTCAAGAAGCCCCGCTATCTGCTTGCGAGTAATCGTATAAAGATTATTCAAGAGCAGATGCTTATCCGCGTTCTGATAAATAATTATCTTATGAGATTTACGTTCTTTAGGCATGTATGTCGTGTTTTGGGCTGTTTACTAAGATCCTGTCAAGACAATTCTGGATACACCACTTCAATGAAATCAGCTACTTAAGAAAATAATTTGACAGACGTACATTAAGAACGGTACAAGAGTTCTTCCCCCTCCAGCAGTAATACTAGTTATACTTTTCCCAAAAAGATTCAGTGCTCTTGTGCTTAGATCCTGCTCTTAACCAGTTGGTTAGTGTTGCTTTTTAGACCGCGATTCAAGGAGGGTATATTAGGCAATTCAATGCTGATGCATTAAGGGGTACCCCCCCCGAGGATGTTTAAGAAATGCGAATACAAAATAAATGCGAATTGTAACAAAACAAACACAAATTATATTTAATTTAGTTGTTGTGTGTGTGTTTTATTTAATTCCCCTCAGCAATAATACCTGCTCATTCGCTGAAACAGCTTATATTACAGGTATGTCCCTCTACCTCATCCCACCAAAGTGGTACTCGCGGATACATAAAATGCACTCATCAGAGATGAGTACGTGTTATTGTGCGGCTGATTTAGGCCAAATAGAGCCCCCTTCAAGTGAAGTGGTCATGTTCTAGCTCTAGGCTATGCACTGATTACCTTGAAGTAAGTAGCCTCAGAGTATTCCAGGCTTCGAGCCAATAGTCTCCTTCACGAAGCCTCCAATCAGCCGCCCCATGTATGCCGAAGGTCCACCAAGCAAGTAAGAAGAGTACTGTGACTATGTCGCCAAGTAGTTGGTCCTCTCACTATCTCAGGATTGAGAGGTAAGGCTCAACTGCTTTGGCTCGTATGAACTATGCTACCTTGAATAGTCTCCCTTATGGATAAAGCACCGCACCATAAGCATGGCTACTTCATACAGTTGTCCTATGATGCAATGCTTCCAACATGGCACAATGTAAGGAGAGCTACGCTACCACGTATCTTCGGCCCTTCCTCAGTCTGGTTCGGCTATACGCTGCAATGGATTTGGCTGTAGACGCCACACTCTCCCTCAGCGGGCTCGGTCAGGAGAGGAACATCCTCGGCCTTCACTAGATGTCTCTTATATAAAAGTACTTACACGATTCCCTCCACGGCCCTCTTAATTGGGGGTGAACAGAGCGAGCCCCCAATTAAAATTACCTTAGGAGGTAAACGTGAAAGAACTTTTTGATACATCTAGCTTGACCGAGGATAACCCTCACCTGGCCGACCCCGCTTCAGTCGAAGCGTCAACAGCCAAAACCAGTGCAGCTGCTCTCACCAGAATGAGGAAGGACCTTGAAGGTAGCGTAGCTATCCTGACAGTGTGCCATAAATACTTGGAAGCATTGCAACAGAGGACAGCAGTTCTTGAAGCCATGCTTAAGGAGCGGCACTCCATCCAGAAGGGAGACCAGTTCTTTGCAGCAGAGATCAAACGAGCCAAAGCAGTAGATCCTTTCATCACAGCCCTGAGAGAGAGAAAGGACCAACTCCTTGCCGACAAAGACAAAGAACTAATCTCACTAGCTTGGAAGACCATCAGCACACAAGCGGCGGCAGACCGGAAGCCCCGTGAACGAGCCGATTGGATCGAAGCCTGCAAGACACTGGTCTCCTTGCTTCAAGGCACTCAGCACACATCCTAAACCTATAACAAGACCCCTTCACTCGAAGGGGTTCTTTTTTGCCTAATCATCCCAGGGTAGAGCGACTGGGGAAGGACACCAAAGGTGACACACATAAGCTCACTCGCAGGCTCGCTCGCGACAAAAGGAGAATACAGGGCTGAAGCCCTGATTCACCGCATTGGAGCAAAGAGCCCTCGGCCAAAGAGCCGCACTTAGGGCTCTGCTCCAGGAAGAGTGGAGGACCTGGGGGTGAAATAAATGATAAGCCCCTTCTAACTAATGAGTATTTCTAAGTTATTCTCTAATTTCGATTTCTAATTTTATCTCCATTCGTTTCACCTCCGGCTCGCTCGGGCCATCTGCGCTCGTTCCTCGCTACGATTGCCGGCCCGAGACTCGCCGTCGGTGAAACTTATTTACTCAGGAGATAAATATGAGTGTTCGTTATTATGCAGGTGTTGGTAGTCGTGAGACCCCGGCTGACGTTCTTTTAACCATGGAGGAGATTGCCAGGGACCTGGAGGTTCGGGGCTATACTCTGCGTAGTGGAGGCGCTTTAGGCGCTGACACTGCTTTCCTTCGTGGAGTTCAGGACTTTCGTAAGGCTGAGATCTTCGATGCCAATGACTGTACAGATGAGGCCATGGAGCTCAGTGGCAAGCTGCATCCTGCATGGGACAGGTGTTCCGAGTATGCAAAGAAACTCCATGGTCGCAA
The DNA here is from genome assembly GCA_002724185.1 of Acidiferrobacteraceae bacterium. Lineage (GTDB taxonomy): Bacteria > Pseudomonadota > Gammaproteobacteria > Arenicellales > UBA868 > CAJXWH01. Next base: position 15,734 of record PBOB01000051.1, read on the forward strand.
TGCCATGATTCTGCTTGGCGAAGACCTTCAGACCCCGGTGGATTTTGTCCTCCTTTGGACTCCTGGCGGCAAAGTCATTGGTGGTACTGGTCAAGCCATTCGCATCGCCAAGGAGTATGACATTCCTGTCTACAATATGTTCAACAGTGGTTGGGTATTTGATTGGCACATGGATTTTCGCGAACTTGTCGAAAGCCTGGTTAAGGGAGATGGGCTTCTTAAGTAGTGTGGAAAGGTTTTTGTCGTTTTTACTGTATTTTCGGCGGCCCCTAACAAGTGAGGGCCGCCTCAATCCAGTAAAAACTTTTTTATAATAATTTATAAAGTTTACACGGATGACATAGTGTTGTCTGTGTAATTTACAATTAGCGCATATAGGAGAAAGATTATGTCAGCTAAAAAGAAAATGAAGAAGAGTGATGGTATTAATTTAGACCTGGCGTCAATCGCTGAGTATGTCCAGAAGTCACGGGACTCTATTGTCCCGAAGCTTAAGGCAAACCGCGAAGAGAGCCAGGAGATATTAAGTATCATCCTTACATCCCTTGAGGCTGAAGAGGCCAAAGGGCTGGAGATTGAAGAAGAGTTCATTGAGAAGCTCAATGAGCTCGGTGCTCGCCTTGATACGCAATCCTTCGGGAAGGCGATGGGCGAGCTCAAGAAGAAAGACCCTACCATCGCGAAGCTGAGAGCTGAGCGAAAGGTTGAGCTGAAGAGTCGCTTCAGCCGAGGGTCTGTCTCCTTGGTTTGGAATGCAATCTCCAGCCTGGCAGAGACCGACTCGGTGAGCTGGCTGGATGCAGCCAATAGCCTCCTCGCGGCCCTGTTGGACCCAACTGATGCCGCGGAGCAAGCTCTGGCTGAGGCTCAAGCAGCATAAGTCGGGGTAAGTCCTGGTTCTTTCTTTAGAAAGGACCAGGCACCTTTGGGGGGTCAGAAAGTCTCTCTGTTCCTAAGGGGAGAGGCTTTCTGACCCCTTTTTTATTGGCGGAGGGCGTCTAACTGCCCTCAGGAGAAAGAAAAAATGGCATATCCACCGCAAAGCTATAGCGAATATACAGCTGAAGACCCTCCAGAGGCCGAAAAGCCTGGAGATGATGAAGTCCTCTCGGAGCTGAGGAATCTATTAAGAGGGAAGTCTTCTAAATTTCAGATGGATTGGCTGGAGCCGTTCATCGAAGAGACAATTATAGACGACCCTCTGGGCGATGGTGATCTTGTAATCTTCATTGAGAGACCCGAGGAGGAAACTGATTTCAGCTGCAACTCTGCCGAGCCAGATTCTCACTGGAATGAGCCCTGGTCTTCTGGAGAGGAGACTCTCTTTGAGTATTTCATGGAGCAATACATTGATTTCATGAAAGAAAATCTCAAAGAGGGGGACAGCCTTGGTCTGGTCTCACTTGATTTAGAGTACCTGTCAAGCAACGGATAAGGAGATAACTAATGGAAGTGCTTGATAATAATGAGAAAGAACTTCTTCGCTATGAAAGAGACGGGAGCTCTCAAAGGCGAAAGAAGGATAAAGACAACCACGAGGTAGACCTGGTGGAAATTCTTCAAGGGGAAGGGAATCACCAAGGAGCAAGATAATGAGAGCAGCAGGAGAAAGTGTTGCCTATATTGTTAAAACAAGTAAGAGCAAATGCAAATTAAAACATTGTTATGAGCTCCATTATGGAGATTCTAACGAATTATGCACAACTTGTGACGAAGAGAGCATTGTGCAAGAGGAGATAGTGTGAGATTGCGTGATATCAATAAATTATTAGCAAAAAGAAACCTCGGTCTTGTTCTTCAAGACTCAATTTCCACCTCTACAGACTTTCACATAACGAATATTGCCAGATTTTTTTATTATCATTGGGATGAGAAGCAACAAAAAATACCAGATGCCGATATTCATTCTGATGCGTTAAAATATGAGTTTGGCAACATGAATGAAATTAATGAGGTTTTTGACAAGTATTCCTGGCTAGACGTTCAAAGAGAGGTTCATCCTCCCTATGTAGTTCTAATGTCAGAGCACAAAAAAAAGATGAGTGAAGGGGGAGGGAATAACCCAGGGGCCACAGAAAAAGATGGCCCAACAGGAGATAATGATGAGTAAGACAAAGAGATGGCTCGAAGAGCTATCAGTGGAGATGGGCTTTGGAGGTGAAATCACTGATGAGGTCATGTTTGAGGGAAGGGTTCGGATGGGAGACCTCAATGATGAGGTGAAGCAATCAGAAGAAGACGCAGCTGAGGATGCTGCCAGAGCAGGAGAAGACTCATGAGAATGGACAGAAACACCCTTACTCGGGTGGAGTACCAGCCTGGCAACGGAACCAATTATGCCCTGCTTCTA
>PBOB01000052.1 GCA_002724185.1 Acidiferrobacteraceae bacterium
GCGACTGTGCAGACTTGACCCAATCAACGTCGCCATCGTTATTGCTTTCAATGGCGAAAATGTTCACAGGATCATCTTCTTGACTTGGTCGTAAGCATCCACAAGAGCGTCGATATCTCTGTCGCCCGTGACCATACGGTAAGCCTTTACAGCGGCCCAAATTTCATCCTTTGTGAGCCACTCATTGTCGATATAAGACTTGCGGACGTCCCGCTTGTGCTCCTTGAAGGGCTCCATCGCCGCCTCGGTCTCCACCAGATCCTTCAAATAATTCTTAATATGCTCCTCCTTCGAGAGCACCACCTCTTCCTCTTCTTCGCCTTGATATGTTTCAATCTGAACTACGTTACTCATCTGTATCTCCTTTTTCAACCCAATTGTTCATAGCATAAAAGCTAGTGGCCAAACCTCCAAACAAAAGATAGGCCACCAACAGACCCTTAAGGGCCTTCACCGCGTCATCAGTAATAAACCAAAAACAGGTAAAATTAAACAACGCGATCACTAGGTAACTCAGCATCAATCTAGATGCTTTAGTTTTAAACATATTACCCTCCTTAGTTTCTATATGCAGTAGGGAAGGCGGGATTTGAACCCGCAAGCCGTGAAGCGGGAGATTTTAAGTCTCCTGTGTATGCCATTCCACCACTTCCCCAAATCATGGAACTATAATACACAATTTTAACGCCCGTGTCAAGACTTTTTTTCCATTCCGCAACCGCCTAGCGCTACTCTCAACAACTCAACTTCCTCTTCAAGCTCTTTATAGGTTTTTTTTCTTTTTGAGAACCCCTCCACCAAGCACAGCACTATTGATGCGAGGATAAGAGAGGAATAAATAGAGAGGGCTATTATTGTAGCTGTATTGCTGATCAGCATCGCCACTGCGGTAGCGACGAACATAAGTTTTGCCAGCACGAAGCAAATTGCCGCAAGGCGAGCTTTCCAGGGCGCTTCCAAAAAAGCTTCGTACATTTCTACCTGCGGAGGAATCCTACGTTAAAAGCCCCAAATATGGAAGTACTTACTGTAGTACACCCACCTGTGCTTTTAGGTGTCGTGTCTTCTAGCCTTTCTTCAGTCTGAACAAAGCTTTTTGGGCTCCATTCGGAGGAATCTTCGATTCCGTTGCCATCGCGATCATTGTCGCAAGCATCACCGATTCCATCCCGATCGTGGTCTTCTTGATAAGTATTTGGCACATTAACGCAATTATCGACGTGATCGTAGTTGTAGTCGTTATCCATATCATTGGCGCACTTCATGTTTCTATTATAATCCCTGCGGTGCAGGAGTGGACACTCATCATACATATCTGACACGCCGTCATTATCGTCATCTTCGTCACATACATCGCCTAGGCCGTCGCCGTCTGTATCTACCTGGCTTGGGTTAGGAAGTGCAGAGCAATTATCGTCAGTATTGTTAACAGAGTCACCATCTAGGTCCTCGTCGCAGTAATCTCCTAAGCCATCACTATCTCTATCAAACTGGTTTGGGTTCCAACTGGTCATGCACGTATCACATGCATCGCCCCAGCCGTCAGAATCCCTGTCTAATTGCTCCGGATTAGCCTTCCACGGGCAATTATCAAAATCATCTTCAAATCCATCTTCATCATAATCATCGGCATATTGGGAAGTGTCCCCTTGATCCGTGTTCGCTATCAATATACTTCCTCCCCCGCCTCCGCCTCCGCCGCCAGACTCATCGGGTGCACCACATAAACCATCGGCACACTCACCATCTTGTGCGTAAACCTCCGGTGTGAAGGCTAGCGCCATAATAATAAACCAAACTCTCATTTCCCACTCCTTTGAATTGATGTACTAGATAATGTCATCTACTAGTCCGTACTCCAAGCATGTTTTGGCATCCCACCATAAATCGTGCTTTAAGATTTTATTAAGCTGCTTTTTCGGAATCTTAGTGTGCTCGTCATATATGTTCTTGATTGTCTCCATAAGAAGATCGTTATTCTTCATATCATCCTTAAGATCCTCATACTTGCCCCAAGACCCAGCCGACAACTGGTGTATTAACATAAAAGCATGTTCATGCATATATCTCTCATTAGCAACAACACTCATAATGGTTGCTGCAGAAGCGGCGCAACCATCAATGACTGAGCGAATTGGCACCTTTGACTTCTTGATGTAATCAACGGCAGAAAAACCGGCAAAGACACTTCCACCATAACTGTTGATGTGCAAATAGATGTTTGCAGGCTTATCAAGAGTTAAAGTATTTTGCTGATTGCTCAAAGTGATGTTCAAGCTTCTAATTTTCTTATTGAGCGTAAGAATCTTGGTCCTGGTGACCTCACTGTAAAAATACACTCTGTTGTTGGCTGAACTTACTTGATTTCTGCTGTCCGAATCTGCTGCGTCAGGATCGGAGTCGGACTGACCTTTCTCCTCTTTGCCTGGCTTTTCAGCGTGGCGCCATAGATATTCATCAAACACCGGCATTTTTCACCTTCGTTTCGGTTATGCTTACAATACGCCACTCATTGTTCCCGGGAAAGTGATGCCTTTTTTCATTCGCATGTGCTTCGGCTTCGGCAAAAGTGTGCTTCATGACCTCGTCATGGCGGTATGTGTTATCTTTGTTGTTTTGAAACTGGATGATATATCTCTTCATATTGCTATTTCCTTCTGTCTTTACCTTTTCGGCTCTTTTTCCGCTTCTTTGTTCGTTGATCGGTGTTTTCTTCTTCTGTTGTTCCACCACTTTCTCCCTTTTTGTTCCTGATCTTCACGACAAAGCCGCTACTTAGCTTTTTCACTTTAACTGCAAGATCTTCCTCTCCCTCCAGCAGAATACCTTGTCTTAAAAGATCGGCCCCCTTGAAATCATTAAATTTTCCCACTATTTTCCACGGTTTGCCGTGTTTTTCTGTTTCTTCTGTCATTTTTTCCCTTTGTTACAAGATAACATAACATATCTGAGCACAACTGTTAAGTGGAGATGCCCGGAATCGAACCGGGGTCCAAAACACGTCCAATATTTTGTCATTCACAAGGTTAGTTAATTTTTTTACGCAGAAAATCAACAAAACTGCTTTTTGCCTCCGCTACCAGAGCTTCTTTTTTGCCTCAGAAAGAAGAAACTGCGTTTTGCTAGCGTTTGGTAAAAAGGTTGCTAGCGACCCCTGCTTAAGCAGCTAGTGCGTAAGCTTGTTCAACGTCAGTATTGGCGTTTATTTTTTTTTAAGCGTTTTTACAGAGTCCATCGCTTCCCTCTGCCTTGCACAAAAATTTTTTTTTGCCTTGTCGAAACCTGTTCATCCCCTTATAAAAAATATAAGGTCCTGCAGGAGGTCTAGGTTCCTCACTTACCTAGATTGCCAGCCTACCGTCAATTCTACTCCCCTCGTTATAGGCAATGAGGGGTTGTTTATAAGCATTAATTATTGCAACCTGCAGGATATGACCATCTTGAGCTTAATGCATGGCTATGACCTCCTCATACTATACTAATTATACTCCTAAACAAACTAATGTCAAGCATTTTCTTCAAAATAGCTAATTGCATCGTATTTTTTACATAATTTGTTGAAATATTCCTTAGTAACACCCAAAAATCGGGCGGCCTCCATCTTTGTACGAGAGGCTGAGAGTACATACATCAATACAGCATTTTTTGTAATGTTTTCCATCGAGTGCCACAAAGGTAGCCCATACATCTTGCCACCGACGATCCTAGAAGCAATTTCTAATTTCAAGCCAATGACCTCTTCGAGGCTGAGGGAGTTTAACATCATTTCGAACTCGTCGGTTACTCGGCCTTCTCTGTGCAATTTTTTGCTGAGAGAGTAAAAATTATTTTTACCATATGTTCTTCGTTTTTTATTCCACATCCTTGTTAACTAATCTAGTTTATATGTTATATTACTTATATGAAAGAAAGTAAGTACATATTAATATGAAATTAGACACTAGTTAACTAGTTTTTCCTATTTTGTTTATGGGCAAACTCAATGATGCCGGCAGCTACGATCGCATACGTCTCTTCTGACGTGTATGGTTCGGAGGTATCGGATTTGTGCGCGTTGAGTTTGTCTGTGCAATACTTTACCATTTCTTTTGAAGGAGCGATATCTATTTGATATTCTTCATCAACTTTAAACAAAAGGATATCAAATAAACTTACTGGATCGTATTTCATCAGACTCCTACTACATCAAACCCTCTAAAAGTGGGTCTTCGTCGGGATCCCCAAAGTCTTCCTCTTCTTCCGGCGGGATTTCCTCTGAGGCCTCTATATCGGACTTTTCTTGCTCATATTCTGGCGTGGTAGGTTCTTCTAGTGTGCCGGCCATCTCATCTTCGAACTTATCAAAATACAGTTTCAGATTTGTTATTAGGTAATCGTAAAATTCCTTTCTGTCTTTACTGTCATCTAATAATTTATAGGAGTCAGCAATGCTGGACTCAATTTTCTTATAACTTCTAAATGCAATATTTCGGCCAGTGTTATTTAAACCTTCAATTCCGAACTTCTCCACCTCCGACTCGTCAGGCTCCTCTTCTTCCTCTTCTTCCTCTTCCTTGTCTTGGTCGCGAACTGGGATAAAGGCATCTTCGATCTCGTCATCATCAACGGTCACCTCAATTTCTTCCCCCAACAGTTCCTTTAGCAAGGATTCAGCAATTTCAATTGAATCTTCTGGGCCGGCTGGAGGTGTACCATCTGGCAGCACTGTAGATAAGGTGTTCTGAACCGCATGGATTATATGAGCCCTGAATGACTTACGCTGTTCAGGATCTGTAGTGATGATTTTGTAGTCATCCTCTAACTGAGGAATAATTTTTTTAAGCAGAGTCTCTAACTCATTGATGCCAGTAGAGTACTTCGGCGCATCCGCGGCATCCCTCTCGGTAAGAATAATTCTCTGTAGCGTGGCCCTGAGGTTAGCCTCTTGCAAAGCTCTTTGAGTTCTTCTGTGGCGAACAACTTTAATCGCTTTTCTAAGCTCCTCTCTGAGCTTTATCTCGTTAACCAATTCTTGTCTATCAATAATATTCATATTTAGGACTCCTAACCCATTCTAATTATGTAATTTAATATATTTTCTTCTAAGTTTTCAACCGTGCTGGGGCCATTACCGATCAAGCCGTCAGTAGATCTGGTTCTCTTGTCTTCCTCGCAGGCCGGGTCGTTCTCATCACACTCTGCGTCACGGCGACCCCCTGGGATTGAAGCAGGCGCGGCGTAGGTTCCGACTTCAACGGCACCGCCTCCAACTGACGAAATCTCTTCTAGATTCTCGTCGGGTTTAACAAGGCGCCTCATCTCCTCAGGGTCGCAATCGGGGTCTTGGCCACAAAGGGCACCGGCCTCATTCTTTTTTCTATTATCCGCGGTTCGCATGTCTATGCCATTATGCTTATATGACCTCATTCCGGTCGTATACATTTCGTCCATCACTTCCTCGACAAGGTTTATGATGGTTTCAGAAATAGGGTTAACAGCAGAGTAGTGCCCGCCAAGAAGTCCCCAGATTTCTGCTGCTCTATCTTGGCTGGCTAGAGGGATATATTCTTTAAATTCTTCGAAATTGCCAGATTTGATGAACTCACGCATAAAAGTAGCGCTCAATTCTTCCCCACTTACAGAGTGTTTCGTGGCGCCAACAACTAGTGGCTCAACGGTCACCCCTTCCGGGGCGTACTTGTCCTGTATCTCACTAGTGAACCGCCCAGCATCCTTGCTGCTAGCGGCCATGGCTACTGTTTGTCCAGGTACAGTCTCATGCTCAAGGACTTGGTAGGCTACCTTCATTGGGTTCCCCTCAACGGGAATAAAAGTAACACTATCTGCTATCCCAGCATCCTCAAGATATAAGCCCCATATTTGCTGTGATAATTCTAGAGTAACCTGTTTGTCTCCCATTGCTCTGGGCTTAGTCCCAGTGAACACAAAGACCATATCGGCTAAGTTCGCCGCATTCTTCACTAAGTCCAAGTGTCCTCTATGTGGAGGCTTGAACCCTCCGGGGATCAAAGCTATTGAATCATATTGTGAGAAATCTAATGCAGGGGATGTTGCCTCAGCGGCGTCATCCCTGTGCGCAGGGGCCTCCTCGCCGGCAGATATTGCAGGTACAGAGCCTCTGCCATATCTAAACAAACCTAATATTTGGTTAACTGGTGCAAAGTTCCCAGTAAACTTATACATTTGGCCCTCGAACTCGAAAACAAAACCCTCAGCAGGGGCACTTATGTTGTCTAAATGCTTGATTTTACTAAGTTGTTTAAGTAAAACAGATTGGGCTTCTTCCCGCCCTGGTCCGGTATATGATTGAATTGCCTTCACGGCCTTCTTTACTTCACCTTTTAGGCGACCTAGCTCTTTGGCGTTATCTAAAATATAAGTGCTCTCAAGCCCCTTAAGCATCTCAACAGCGAAATCGTGGATTGCATCCTCAATTGGAAAAATGGCCTGGCTGATGATCGCTGCGGACTTGTTAACAAAGTCTTTTATTTCCGCTCTCTGTGGCTTCTGAAGGCTGTATCCGCTATAGATACTTGACAGGTCCTTATATACTTTTTCACCGCCCGGTCCTGTCTTCTTTAAAATCCTATCAATAACATCTTGGCGAATAGCGGGATCATAGTGCTCCAAAAAGCTACTCTGCAGCAACCTCTGCTCTAAATACTCTTCAATCGTCATCCCAGGAACAAGGCCGGCCTTTTGAATACGTTGGAGAGTGATGTCCAAATCATGGTCCGTGTCGAGTGCCTTCAGTTTTACCACTGCTGTACGCTGTATACTGAATCGTCGGCCTTCTACTTCTTGTTCAACTCTGTCTAAAGCGGCATCGAGTACTGCTGCGCCATCTGCAGCGTCTGTGCCCTCCACACGATCGGTCTCAGTGTTATAGATTTTATGGCCACCTCGGTGTATAGTCATGACATTTATGTCATAGTTAATTACATTTGTTGCCCCGGGGCCCATAATCTCAGTATTGTAAAAGATTTCTCCATTTTCGCCAAAAATTTGACGCTTTTCTTCTGGAGATAACGCTGCGAGAGCCATTGACCAAGAATCAAACGCATCGAGATAAACTTTTTTGACACCTTCGCCGCCGGCAAATTCTCTAGCTTGGAGAAATTGAAGGTCACGACCTCCAACCTGCATATCACCTTTGTTCCTGGCGAACTTGGGCACACCTCCATTAAAACCGAGGTAAATATTAACCCCGTCAGTCTTCTCGGTGCCCTGTAGTTCGCCGTTAGAAGCCATGGATAGAATTTTAGCTATTTTATTGTAGGTGAGGCCACGATTATCATACAGATGAGCCAAGTGGCCAGCAACGCCGCCCTCTGTTAGCAAGGTTTTATTCATTTTTTTCTTCTCGGCAGGCCTTTCTCCGCCTCCTGCCTTCGTCGCATGGCGGCTTTGCGGAGCCTGGAGGTCTTATGGTTGCGACCCATGGGGTCCTCTTCTGGTGTTGGCAACTCCAATATATCAGGGTCGGCGCCCTCCTCCAATACTTTCACCTGCTCTTCCAATGTATGCACCCTTTCTTGTAGTCTCCTTGCTTGCTTTCTGACCTCTCTGAGGTGCTGAAAGGCTGCATCGAGCCTGTTTTGCTCTGTCTGTGACTTTGGTCTCATGTTGGACAACATCTCTTTTATGGCTTGTACGTGCGTCATAATGCTGACGTTCACTTTTGTTTCTCCGAGAAGAAAGCTCTTAGTCATTTTACCATAATCAATTTTCATTTTAATACCTCATTTCTTCTATAAATAGTTCACTTTACTGCTAAATGACGTTTCCTGATGGCGGCAAGTTACCTACCTTTGCCGCGGCAGGCTTTCCGGTGTTTCGTAGCGCATGCGTACCTGGCAACCCTATTCTAAATGGTATAGCATTCGATGGGGTTTTTACAGACTCGATGCATGCCAAGGTTTTATACTGCATCGTCATTTTTTTGTCACCATATCGTGTAATCACATTGCTTGCCGGGATAATTCCGTCGAGAGTAGTATCTTTGCCACTTACTGGGTTGCCATCGGCTCCAGTAACATATGAAAAGGATCCACTAGTAAACAATGATCCAGAAATTGCATGGCCGATATTACCAAGTCCATCGACAAAATAAACTTTGAAGTTATAGGCCGAACATTCAGTCAAACTAGTGACTGTGTATTCACGACTAATATACTCAGCGTTCGATCCACTTGTTAGTGTTGTGACCAAGGAGGAGCCATTGTAAATCTTGAATTGCGGGGCCGTGCCTCCAATCTCTTTTGTATAGATAGAGGACGTGGCCGCAGGCCATGATAAAGTTACTTGCGACACAGACGCTCCTGATCTAACAACAGAGGCGGTGTCGTTCCAGGCGGTGCTGGGAACGTTAAAGGTTGCTTCAATTGATGAATCGCTAGATAGGTTCCCTGCCTCGTCTTGAGCCTCGACCTTATATTTCCATACAGTCCCCAAGCCCGCAGGAAACGTTCCTAAAGTTGCTGTGATGTTTAGATTTGGTCCAGAAGCACTGACTACACCATAAGTGTTGCCCGCCCCACCCGGCAGAGAGGATGACGCCCGCCTCCAGTCTGCAGACCCGCTCTTCACATAAACATAGTATCTAAATGGATCAACATTATCCACAGCCGCCGCAGACCAGTTCAGTGCAATTTTGCCAGAGTTAGGCATTATTCTTCCTGAGAGCGTGGTACCAGCGGACCATGAAGGTGCCGTAGTATCTTCGGTACTGTGAGTGAGAAAGACAGAAGTAATATTCCCAGAGATATCAGTAGCTTGGAGCTTAAACACATAGGATTCATATGGTTCTAGACCTGTAACTGTTGTGGTTATTCTAGACGATCCGCTAAAAGTCGCTGTATGCATGTAGGATGCTGAAAAAGCGTCATCTCCAGACCCGGAAGAGGCGTGCCTATAAAATAGCTTTTGATTCTTGATACCCGCACCAGCATCAGTTGGCGCTGTCCACTTTAAGCTAACCATCGCCTCAGTGTCGGACTCGCTTCCTGATGTGATCAGTGCGTCGGCCAGCACCGGTGCAGTGCGGTCTTTTGTGTGGAAATAGAACTTAGGCCCGTTGGACGAAGTATTTCCTGCAAAGTCGTAAGCCTCTAGTGTGCCAGTATATGCCGTGTATTCGGTTAGTGATGACCCACCGCCGCTGCCCCAAGAACTAATGTGGAAAACTCCACCAGTTGCATCCGAGGCAAAACTACCAGTCTTGCCCTCAGTTAACACTGAGCCTGGGTTTGCAGGATCATATAAGGTTAACACATACCCTCGGATGCCCGAACCTGCATCCGATGCGCTTGGTTCGTTAGTGACTCCCGCCGAGCCCCACTTAACGCTAGCAGACGTGGCTCCAACGCCCCAGACAGATGCTGTGCCGCTAGCGGGAGACCAAGACGGTGCAGTTACATCCGCAGTCTTGTGGGCCCCCGAGATTGCATGGTTTTTTATATTACCAGAAGCATCCAGGGCGTAGATCTTAAAGTCATAATAAACATATTCAGAAAGCCCAGTAACTGTTGTAGTGGTGACGGCCGGTCCTAGAGTTGCTGTTAGAGTCCACGAAGTAGATGAGGTTGGCTTGAAGTATAAAGTTTGCGAGCCGCCCGTCATGCCAACTCCGGTATCAATTGCTCCGGACCAATAAAGGCTGACCATCGTGCCTTGGTTTGTCTCACTACCAGAAGTTTTTATTCCAGAGTAAACGTTGCTCCCTGTATTATAATATGGCGCGGTTCTATCCTTTGTGTGGAAGTAGAACCGCGGTCCATTAGAAGAGGTATTCCCCGCCACGTCGAATGCTTGGATTGTCCCGGTGTATGCGGTGAATTCGGTTAATGCATCCCATGTTAAAGTATTAGCAGAGGTTGTGAGTCGGCTCTGCGTTATAGCATATGTTGAAGCGCTTGGATAATTAAAATTGCTACCTGACCTTGGGTGATACAGGGAAACCATGTAGCCCTTTATACCAGACGAACTACCACCGTTCGGACCTGCAGGATCACTAGCAGAGGGCGAGGTATCTGTTCCCCACACAATGGTAGCAGAAACTGCGCCAACATTACTGACCGAGGCGGTACCACTAGCTGGTGTCCAAGTGGGGGCGGACAGATCTTCTGTGGAGTGTGTAAACGCTGAATACCTGACGTTACCGGAATTATCTGTTGCAACTAGTTTGAAATTGTACGACGTATAACCTTTGAGTTGCTTAACGGTTGTTGTGGTACGATCAGTGGGGATTGTAGCTGTCAATTCACCGGTAACATACAACTGCAACGTAGCCAGTCCAGACTTGTCGTCCGTGACATTCCAAGTTAAACTAACTTCTGTTTCAGCGTCACTCTCGCTACCAGAGGTATTAAGCTCAGAAATAAAGTACGGCGCGCTACGGTCTTTCGTGTGGAAATAAATTTTAGGCCCATTAGATGAAGTATTTCCAGCAAAATCGTAAGCCTGCACAGACCCTGTGTAAGCCTTATATTCGCTAAGCCCTGCCATAGCAGCAATCCTACAAATGCCCCCCGTCGCATCGGTGGCGAAACTACTAGTTTTTTGTTCAATCAGAGTCGATCCAGGGGACTCTGGATTATAAATCGTGACCACATAACCTCTGATACCTGAGGCGCTGTCTGACGCACTTGGCTCGTTGGTGACACCTGCTGAACCCCATCGGATACTGGCCGACATTTTGCCAACATTGGCAACCGATGCTGTACCACTAACTGGTGACCAAGTAGGTGCAACCGTGTCATCAACCCGATGAGTACCAGAAATTGCTCGATTTTTAATATTACCAGACGCGTCTTGGACATACAATTTAAAGTCATATGTACGCCAAGAGGTCAACCCAGTGACAGTCGTCGTCGTCCGGTTCGCAGGGAGAGTAGCTGTCAAAGTCCAAGAGCTACCAGTTAAACGGTAGTAGAGGGTCTGCTGTGCGGTACCGCCTAAACCAACGCCTGAATCAACCGCGCCAGACCAATACAAGCTGATGCTTGTGTCGGTATTTGCCTCGCTACCAGAAGTTTTAATCCCAGAATAAACATTACTGCCAGTGTTGTAATAAGGCGCACTTCTGTCTTTTGTATGGAAATGGAATCGAGGGCCATTAGATGAGGTGTTGCCTGCCGCATCGAAAGCCTCAATGGAACCAGTGTAAGCGGTATACTCAGTTAAACCAGTAATGTTCCAAGAAGTGACGCCTGCAGCTACGTTTGATTCCTGGGTGACGTGGACCTCTGACGAAGGGTGAAAAAGCCTTAAATGATATCCCGTAACAGCAACGTTGTCTGCTGCAACGGGCGTCCCGCCTCCGCCTCCCCAGCCAATAGATGCCGACGTCCCTCCAACGTTACTTACGGACGCCGTACCACTAGCTGGTGTCCACTGGGGTGCGATCAAATCTTGGTATTCGTAAGCACCAATCGACGGCGGATTATTAAACGCATAGCCAAGTAAGTCCGTGTAAGGCAAAACAGAAGAGCTTCCATGCGCGCCCGAGACGGTTCCTGCATATATTGCCATATTCATTCCGGTTACGGCCGTCGCAAAATCTTTTAATCTGTGATCCGCATGGGACACGAAAATGCTATCCCACGCGCCCGGACTGGGTCCCCAAACTTTGCCTGCGTTATGGTCAGGAGATATTGCATCGCGAGGGTGCAAAGTTGTGCTGCTACCACTACCCCATTGCGCCCCAGAAACCCCCTTGCTAGTGTCGCGGATAGATGAGGTCATTGGATTGTTGTTAGTAGAATCGTCAGGAATACTCCAGTGGCCTGCCCCATTCCCCTCGTTAGCCTGGCCCGCGGTATATGTAGGTTGAGATACAGTGCCCATCGACCAGTATCCTTTTAGTTTATTGGAACTGGCGTAGTTTCCAAAATCGCTACGTAAGTCTGTGGGGATACCATTGTTATATATCGAGACGACTTCTTCAGTGGACAAACTAGCAGACCAGATTGCTACAGGTCCGATTGTACCCTCCATTCCGTACCCAGAATACGGTCTGTAGGACGTCGATCCGGTATCATAATATGATTTTGCACCAATCAATAGAGGGTCCGACCCCCCGGGGCCATTGTCGTCATCGACAAACCACCCAGATGCACTGTTGTAAGTTCGCCCGGCGCTGCCTGATCCTTTTAGGCCGTCAACATAGATAGCTAAGTTGTTTGATGAACTGACAGCATCCATGACACCCACCACAAAATGCCATCGGTAGAACATGGGGTTGTTGGCCGTCGTCGTTGCATAGTTTGGGTACTCTGTATTTCCAGCGGAACTAGTAAACACGAATGAAGCGGTTGCATCATGTGTTTTTTCACCGGATTGGAATATAAACCCAGGATGAGAGCCTCCTGTTTTCGGATCAGCCACGGCGGACCCAAACCATAAGGAGAAGTTATCCTTTCCTCCGTCCACAATACCGTCAAGATTTTGACGACCTGACCCTGCAGGGCCATAAGAACTAGATTCGTTTTGATGATATTTGACCCATGCCGCAACTGTTAGTCTTTTTGTGTCATCCATTCCCATACCATTTAAACCACCCTTAATGGATAAGAAGGTGGTACTGTTCCATTGACTAGTAATTCCCCTATTTAAGTCAAAGGCCCAACAATTAGTTGCAGCAGTATGATAATTAACTACATCCTCGGTGATGTAGTTAATGTGGGTTGTTGACATAAGTGTGTCAGAAGGGAGAGACGCGCGATCGTATTGGTGGCCATAAACCAGATTATTTGATCCACTCGGGGCCTGAGATATTGAAGATGGGTACCCAACGGCGGCACCTGCTGTGGAGTGTCTCGAAGTTCGCGGTTGGGCAATAATGCAGTTAACCATATACCCGCGAGTCATGTCCACTGCGCCGGCGTTGTTTGTTTGGTTATTGACAAATGTGCAATTGGCAAACAAGCCATCACGGTTAACAATAGGATTCCCGCCGAAGTTTCGGAAAAGACTAGATGTGACACTTATATTGGTAGAGTACCCTTCCCATACCTTGTTGCTCACATCATGGTCGGCAACAAAGCTCCCTGACAAGTTTCCGCCATCGAAGATACACCTGTAGTACTTGGCTGTCCCATTGCCCCAGGCATAGCCCAGCATTCCAGTAGGTTGTATACCATGCTGTATTGCAGCGCTAAAGTGACAGTCACGGAATTCGATTCCGTCTCCCGACGCGCGGGTATAGCATGAATTTGCGCTGGTTGCGCCCGTCATTGGGGCAATAACAATTTTTAATTTAACACGATCTGTGCCATGAAACTTAAGGTTGTCTCCCTTTTGTTGAATCAAATAGGGATTTGCCTGCATGTTACCAGAGTTGGTAAGAATAACTTGGGCCCAGGACGATGAATCTGCGCCCGACCCGGTAGTCTTAAATATTAAATTATCAACAGTATCATTAAGGGTGTATCGAGTGCCATAAGTGTATGTGCCACCGTGTATAGCTAAGGTGCTATTACTACCTGAACTCATTATCCCTAAGGCACGATCCCAGGTAGCTACAGCACTAGCTGATGTGGCACCACTATTAGAGTCGTTCCCATTTTTCGCTAAGTGATATGTCGGCATTCAAGAGCACCCTCTTACTTTTTGGTGTACTCTTTAATTAGTTTCCCAAACAAAGTATTGTTATGCCATTCTTGAAGTGGCTCTTTTTCAGCACTGGCCTTCTCGGCAGCCAAGACAGCGGCCTCCCTAGCCAGGCGTCGCTCTTCTCTGGCTTTGCGAGCCTCTTCTCTGCGGGCGGCCTCAGCAGCAGCTTCGCTAGCTGCAGCAGCAGCCTTGTCGGCGGCCGCCTTATTTTCAAGCTTTTCACGGCGCTGTTTGCGGAGAAGGCGCCGGCGACGCAAACCTTCCTTTAGAGAATCGTCATCTTTAGCCTCTTCCTTCTCCCTCTTCTCCTTCTCCCGGTCGGCCTCTAGTTTCGCAGCATGGTCCATGACGTCCTCCGTGGGCGCTCGACCGTGGCGATCTGTTTCCTCAAGATCTTCCTTGTCTGCCTCGGCATCTGCTGGATCGACCTCTGGTCCCGCCATCTCTGCCTCATCCTCAGGGCTGATCCCGGCGGCAGCGGCAGATGCTTTGCCTTGGCCTCGCCAAGAAATATCAGGAGCAGTGTAATCATCCCCCAGTCCCTGAACTGGAGGCTCGGCAGAAGCACCTAATTCTTCCATTGCCTTATTGAGGGGCATGTTTAGAAGTTCCGTTCTACCAGAGTCTAAAATCTTTTGCATAGCTTGCAATGGTGTCAGGACGTCTGCCTCATTTTCCTCTAATTTAGCTTCAGGCTGTACCTGCTCCTTGAGGATCTTTTTAATTCCTTCGCGGATTGCCTCTCGTAGGCGCTTCTCTGTGTTGTTCATTGTTTTATTCTCCTTCAATGTATTATAACTAGTTCCGTACTTCAAACCATCCTCCCAATCTCTAAAAATCATATTACCTTTTTGGTATGCTTCGCTTTCCATGCCTCTGAGGTGGCTGTCAGTTTGGGCGTAGCCGCTCTCACCCATTGCAGTAGAATTGTTAAAGTCGCCTCTGCAATTTTGGTTATGATGGACTAATTCATGAGAAAAAGATCTCAATATATCTTTTGGATGCCGATCAGTGGTGTATACAGTGATGGACATGTCGTTTGGATTGTAAAAAGCGGTCTTACCAAAGATGTCTCCAGCATTTTGTGGGTCGTGTTCAAAAAAAAGACTAGTTGGCTTATTAAACCCAAGTTGCTTTTGAGAAAAACCAAAAAGACCCTGAGCATGCTTTGTCAGTTCAGATAGATCGCTTTTAGTATTATTTATTACTTTTAATTTCATCTAACTTTTCTCTTATCATGGTGCGCACCAACTCTTTGTTTTCCTTGACGATTGATGGGTCGAGTCCAACAGCCTTAAGGCGCCTGCGCAATTGCTTAGCCACGTTGTCGCCTATCGCTTTTCTTTTCTGGGGATCTTCGATCCCGCCAATCTGTGCGGCGCGAGC
>PBOB01000053.1 GCA_002724185.1 Acidiferrobacteraceae bacterium
ATTTCTGAATTCAATCTCAGTTCCGATTTCGAAACTGAAGTTTTGGTTAAGTTTCAAGTTTGTGAAAACTGCTCTCGTCAAGCTGGCGGCTATTTCGAATCAACACTTCAATTACGTAGTAAAAGAAAAAGCGTTCTAGCTTCAGCAATCGAGAAGGTTAGAAATGAGATATCTTCTGCTCCGCCAGAGATTTTCTCAACAATGGATGCACCGGTACGTGGTGGTCACGATTTTCAGCTATCTTCAACAGATAAAGCCAGAACAATTGCCCGTTTGATGATCAATTCCTACGGCGGTTCAGTAAAAGAGGCCCGTAAAGTCGTTGGAAAGAAATTAGGACGCGATGTACTAAGACATACATTTGGCGTCAGGTTACCAAGTATTCTGGTCGGCGAGTTTTTCACTAGAAATGATGAGATCTGGAAAGTGACCTCTATCCGTAAACGAAAAGCTGATATTGCCAGAGTCACAGGTAAACAACTTCGCGAATCGACCGAATTAGAGCTAATCGAGAAATACCCAATAGTCGGTCCAGCAGAGGACGTTCAGATAATTTCACAACGTGACCAGGAATTCCAGGTTCTCAATCCATTTACCTTGAAAACAGAGGATTTACGTTCTCCAGACGGTTGGTCGGGCGAAACAATTTCCGCACTCCATCATATCGATTCGACCTATTTTGTTTGGAATGATTGAATCGGTAATTCATATAACGAAGTAACAATTGGTACTTTGTGGACGCAATTAGATTTTCGCTGTTAGCAGTTCTGTTTCTGGGGTTGTGTGGGGTCTGTTCTGATAGTGCTGAGGCCGAAGTCGATTTACTCTGGAATCATACAATTTCCGGTAATGCACATTCAACCGACATCTCCGATGATGGTATGTACATCGTTGCCAGTGATGGTGAGGGGTCAATCAATCTTTTTCACAAAGATAATAGCACACCACTCTGGAATTACACTGCCGACAACGGTGTGAATTCTGTAGCAATCTCAGCTGATGGTCAATACATCGCCGCCGGTGATTATGATGGAATAGTCTATCTCTTTCACCGCGATAGTAACGAACCACTCTGGACTTACATTATTGAGTCATCTTCTGCTTACAATGGTGTAGAGGCGGTCGACATCTCAGCCGACGGCGAATACATCACGGTCGGTTCTTGGGATAACAAGGTTCACCTCTTCGATCAGGCAGGTAATCATCTATGGAGTTATGACACTTTAACCGACGGCACTGAATTTCTTTTCAGTTGGGTACTTTCAGTCTCTATCTCTGATGATGGTGAATACATTACTGCCGGTTCTATGAATTCATTTGTCTATCTTTTCGATAAAGATAACAACGGCATTCCTACTTGGAAATACAATACAAGCGGATCCATAATGTCAGTCGACATCTCAGCCAATGGTGATTATGTCGCTGCCGGTTCAGCCGATGACAGTATCTATCTCTTCGATCAGGCCGGCAATAATCTATGGAGTTATGCTGCTACGGATTTTGTAATTTCTGTCGACATATCTGATGACAGCGAATACATCGCCGCTGGCTCTCAAGATAATACGCTCTATTTCTTCCATAGAGATAGTAATCAAACATTATGGACATACACTGCTCCAGAGACTATTCAATCGGTCTCTATTTCAGAAAATGGGGATTACATTCTAGCAGGTTCTATCGATGATTTTGTTTATCTCTTTGAGAAAGAGAGTGGAGAACCATTCTGGTTTTATGATACTGAAAATAACGTTTTTTCAGTCTCAATCTCAGCAGATTCCAGCTACATCGTTGCTGGGAATCTGGATTCCAATGTATTTCTCTTCGTTCATAATGATTATCCATCCGCCACTATCGATTCCATTTCTCCATCTCCCGCTACATATGGCGACACAATCTCTTTCAGTGGTTCCGGTTCTGATACTGACGGTTCTATTATCGGTTATGAATGGAATTCATCAGTCGACGGTTTCTTGAGTGACCAAGAAGATTTCAGCGCTATTCTCACAGTTGCTACGCATAACATCTCTTTCCGTGTTCAGGATGACAAAGGAGCTTGGTCTAATTGGTCAACTATGGAATTAATCGTCAATCCTAATGAGATTCCAACCTCATCAATCGATTCTATCTCTCCGTCACCGGCTCGTTTCGATGACGTTATCAGTTTCACCGGTACTGGAACAGATGATGACGGTAGTATCACAGAGTATGAATGGAAATCTTCTCTAGATGGTTCGCTTAGTGATCATGAGGATTTCGACATGTCACTCTCAGGCGGTACTCACACAATCTCCTTTCGTGTAATGGATAACGATGGGGCTTGGTCTGAATGGGATACTACTGAATTGGTCGTAACTCAAAACGAAGCACCAGTTGCTGTAATCGATATGATCTCTCCGTCTCCATCTGAAACAGGAACGTTCATCTACTTCAGCGGAACTGGCTCAGATGATGACGGAATCATAAGCTATCGTTGGATATCTACAATTGATGGAGAGCTAAGTACAGATGAGGATTTCAGTACCGACAGCCTCTCTTCAGGTAATCATAATATCATTTTCAGAGTTCAAGATACTAATGGTGTCTGGTCCGATGACGCTCAAGAACCATTACAGATTTTCGCTCTACCTGTCGCAATCGCAGGTGATAATGCTACAGTAGAAGTCGGCGAGAGTCTACAATTCTTCGGTCAAGGCGAAGATGAAGATGGCAACATAGAGAATTACGAATGGGATTTCAATGGCGATGGAATTTATGATTGGTCATCCAATACAGCCTCTTCAGCTACCTACATTTATGATTCAGAAGGCATCTTCACCGCCATTCTACGTGTTACCGATAATGACGGTTATAGCGCTACCGATACACTCACTGTAACGGTTGACAGAGCTCCAGTAATCGAAGAAGAATCGGATTCGAATCTTATGATTTATCTATTAGTAACTGGTTTAGTGGTCGCTGTCGGATTAGCAGTTGTATTCACTATCTCTAGACGTAAGGATTAGAGCTTTCTACGAAATAGTCAGCGATAGATTATCTGCATAAGCATCACAATATCCAGAATCTAGATAAGCATTCATTGTGATTTTAACATAAGCTGAAGAAGACGGTACGGAATCCCACTGTTGATAAAGAAATATTCCAGTAACATTATCTCTATCCTCTGCATAAACAGGCCCCATAATTCCAGTATGTAATACAGTTCCCTCTGAATCGAAAAATTCAATTATTATCTCCATTCTATCATCCTGATTTGAGTACCCCCCTAGGAAAGCTGACAGACTGTAAGTTAGATTTCCACTCCCTATATCTGTTTGAATCGCACTCAGATTAATCTCTTGATAAATCGATGCATCGCCATTAGCACCGCCACCAAAGTAGTTGTCTCCTCTATCTTCCGGTCCTGGAGAATCAATTAGCAGATATGTCGGCGTACCATATGTCCAAATCGTAAAAGATCCGTCATCAGTCCATCCTGGTATTGATACATCCTGTTCACTTGGTGCATATCCTCTTTCATACTCTGCATCACCATTGAATATCAGATTGACACCCAATTTAGCATCCGGTGCACCAGTCGACTCAAGTCCAATTATACGGCCATCTAATTCCCATTCAGGTTCTATCTCAATACCCAAATGATTCAGTGCAGTAGGTGCAAAATCAACTATAGCGGGGTTCGGCCAGATCGGACCAGATGTTTCAGCCCCCCAGATAATTAGTGGCACCTCTCTATGTTCAGGAATATTCTGTCCATGACTAGTTCCAGTCCCTGCATGATCTGAAGAGATAATCACCATCCAATCCTCTTCGGCATAATTAGTTCGTGCAAATATCGCATCCATGACTATGCCAATTCGTTCATCCGTCATATTTACTGCTTCAACGTATTCATCTACTGAAGTACTGAACCCATATCCATGTCCTGCCGCATCTGGATCGTCAAGAAATAATGTTACAGCATCCATCTGCTTTACAGCAAGATCATTTACCAGCTCTTCACTAATTTCAGTATCATTACCATAGAATAGTTTGTTTACACAACCTGCACAGCTCTCGAAAACTTTATCTGCCATCGGATACCAATTGTGGTATGCTGCTGTATATTTTCCAAGATTTGCAGATTTTAGATGATGAAACCAGTGAGGGTATTCTTCGTAATTTGAATTACTGAAATTATTGTTGTGTATATTGTGTTTATCTCTCCAAACACCAGTCAAGTAGCTAGAATGTCCAGAACCACTGATAGTCGTATCATCCACTCTCGTCTTCATTGAGTAAGCGCTATTCTGCATCAACATATCAATTGTAGGTGTATCTGCTGCTGCAATGGAATCAGGTCTCCATCCATCAACCATTATCATTAGTACATGCGGTTCAGGATATCTGCACGTATTATTGTCAACGTTCACCGTTTCATTATAATTCAGAGCTTCTGAATCCATACAACCTACAACTACATCGGGAGGGTACTCGCAAGAACCGTCATCAATCGAAGCATTCTGATCGAAGTTAGGAGCTTCTTCGTACATACAACCTAGAATATCTATCGTCGAATCATCATTTATCCGGTTGTCAGTTATTAAATCATTAGCGAGAAACCCAGTTCCATTCCCTAGTAGAAATAGTCCAACAGCTACTGCCAGAATTCTTTCATCCATACTTTTTCATCACCTCAATACTCAATATAGGGTTTTCTTTTTCTACATTTTCAATAATAATTATATACTGATACTGAATAGATAAATTATGGACACACTTCGATTATTGGTCATGGCTACTCTGATTTTCAGTGCTTTCACAACATTAACAGAAGCCGATGATACTCAGTTTTCGCTTCGTGGCTCCGATGTCGATTCTAAAGATGCCTACGATCGTGAAGAATATGAGCGTGATCGCGAGAGTAAAGATTGGGATGAGTACAAAAAAGATGATCGCAAAAAAGATGATCGCAAAAAAGATGACCGCGATTGTGATAAAGAAGAAGACGATAGAGAAGAAGAAAATGACGATACCGATGAAGCAACTGAGTAATTAGAATTCCTTATTCTCTCAGTTTTTCCCCTTCAATAGGTACAGGATAATGTTCATCTATACAACCTAGGCAGAGCTGTTTCTCTTCCTTTCCTATACAATCAACAAGTCCGCTTATCGATACGTATCCCATACTATCTGCACCGATTTCAGCTCTTATATCTTCCACCTCTTTTCCTGTTGCTACGAACTCTTCTCTGGTCGGCATATCTATTCCTAAGTAACACGGTGAAATAATGGGTGGACAACCAACACGGAAGTGTACTTCTTTTGCACCAGCTTCTCTTAGACGCGATACAATTTTTCTGGAAGTATTACCACGTACAACAGAATCATCAACAACTACAACACGTTTTCCATCAAGCAAATCTCCAACAGGATTCATTTTTTCGTTTACAGTATTTTTTCTCTTTATATCGTCAGGTTGAATGAAAGATCTGCCTACATATCTATTCTTTATGAAACCCTCACGATAAGGTATCTCTGACGCTTCAGAATAACCCAGAGCAAAAGCAGTCCCCGAATCTGGAACTGCAATAACAATGTCTGCTTCTGCAGGATGTTCTTTCCAGAGTTGCTGACCCAATCTATGTCTAACACTATATGCTAAAATTCCATCCATCTTCGCATCAGCCCTTGCAAAATAGACATATTCAAACATACAGAATGCTTTTCTTTCAGTATCATCTATTCCATGTGACGTTATGCCGTCTGCATCCATCTCTACAATTTCACCCGGTTGAATATCTCTATCAAAACTAGCACCTAAGGTGTCCATTGCCGAACTTTCTGATGCAATAATGTATCCATCATCAAAACATCCAGCAGCTAATGGCTTTATTCCTAAAGGATCTCTAAATGCATACATCTTATCATCATGCATCATTGTTATCGAATAACTCCCAACCAAAATTTTCATAGTCTCTCTAATAGCATTAACAGCATTCGTTCCATTCTCTATTTTTTGACTAATTATTTTTAGAACTA
>PBOB01000054.1 GCA_002724185.1 Acidiferrobacteraceae bacterium
CGCCTTGGAGAAACAGCGGGAGGACCTTACGCGGGAGCAAGTGGCCGCCTTGGAGAAACAGCGGGAGGACCTTACGCGGGAACAAGAGGCAACGCTTAGTAAGTTGGAGGCACAAAACCTTGCATTGACAAAGCAGCTAGGGCCGAAACGGAGCATGTTGGGCAAGCATGTTGTGGGGGTTAGAATTTGGATACAAGACGAAATTTACCGCTTCTCTTTAGCAGATCCTCGCGATGCTGAACCGCTTGAGCTGTCGGAAGAAGAGCTTTACGCTCATTTAGATGCTCTATTGGAGCAATATGGAGACAGCCTTTACACGAAGAACATGCCGGATGATCGAATGTCCCACGGCGAGGCCAACAAGATTGTTACTTTCATTCGGTGCAAATATGATTACTATGACCCACCAAACAACTGCGAAAAGCCGTAAAGACCAGCGCAGCGATATGCAAAGCACAGAATCAATTGATGTAATAGTTATCGGGGGCGGGCATGCCGGAACGGAGGCCGCGCTATCGGCAGCTCGTCTTGGTGCGACCACCTTGCTGATAACACATAGATTGGACACAATTGGACAGATGTCCTGCAATCCCGCTATCGGTGGTATCGGTAAGGGGCATATCGTTAAAGAGCTCGATGCGCTTGGTGGAGCAATGGCTAGCGCTATTGATCGAAGCGGCATTCAGTTTCGTATCTTGAACGCGAGCAAGGGGCCGGCTGTTCGAGCAACGCGCGCCCAAGCAGATCGTGCGCTGTACAGGCAGGCCATATGTTCTCTCATAAAGAGCCAAGCAGGACTAAGCGTTTTGGAGGAGTCAGTTGAAGACCTGTGGATAGAGCGCAATGCTTTGCGAGGCGTAATTACATCGAGCAAGGAAAGAATATCAGCCAGAAGCGTTGTACTAACAGCCGGGACATTTCTCGCTGGCCGAATTCACATGGGTCTTGAGCAGGAAGACGGGGGTCGGATCGGTGACGCACCCTCGCGAAACTTAGCTGCTAGGCTTAAGGAGTTACCGTTTCGCGTCGGACGGCTTAAAACTGGTACTCCGCCTCGTCTTGATGGCCGAACAATTGATTACAGCAGGTTGTTGGAGCAGCGCGGAGACCTTCCGGTTCCAGTTTTCTCCTTCTTGGGTAGCTCGTCTCAGCACCCAAAGCAGATTAGTTGCTATATCACTGGAACAAACGAGAAGACGCACAGCGTAATTCGTAGCAATTTAAGCTTGTCCCCGATGTACAGTGGCTCAATAGAGGGGGTCGGGCCGAGGTATTGCCCCTCTGTTGAAGACAAAGTTGTCAGGTTTCCCGACAGAGAAACTCATCAGATTTTTCTAGAGCCGGAAGGCCTGACAACCGACAGAGTTTATCCCAACGGAATTTCGACTGGGCTGCCGCTAGACTCACAAATCGAGATGGTGCGCACCATTGCCGGGCTTGAACAAGCAGTCGTAGAACAGCCGGGCTACGCCATCGAGTATGATTATTTTGACCCAAGAGACCTCCGATCAACTCTTGAGACAAGAGCCATCCGCGGACTATTTTTTGCTGGACAAATTAACGGCACGACAGGCTATGAAGAAGCCGCTGGCCAGGGGCTAATAGCAGGCATTAATGCAGGGCGATCGGCTTTAGATTATGAACCGTGGACTCCGAGGCGCGACCAAGCATATATCGGAGTCATGATCGATGACCTCGTTACACGGGGGGTTACTGAGCCATATCGCATGTTTACTTCGCGGGCAGAATATCGATTGCAATTGCGGGAAGACAACGCAGACCTTCGCCTTACCGAAATTGGCCGAGGCCTTGGTTTAATAGATGAGGCAAGATGGCGGAGGTTTAGCGAAAAGAAAGAGCTATTAGCCGCCGAAAAGGAGCGCTTCCGAAACACATGGGTCTTGCCGGACTCTCCGGCTGCCAAACGACTAGAGGCGGCACTGGGCCAGCCGCTTCGCAACGAGAGATCTTTGGCGGAACTGTTGCGACGCCCCGAGGTTTCCTACAAGCTCTTGGTTGATACGACTAGTGTCGATTCAGCCTGTGAAGATCATGAGGTTATCCAGCAAATAGAGGTGGAGTCTAAGTATTCGGGATATATTGATCGGCAGCAAAGGGAGATTGATCGGCAACGGCGCCACGACGATCTTTTGATACCTAGCCATATAAACTTCCGGAATATCCATGGGCTATCAACTGAAGCGATCCAATTGCTGGAGCAGCATATGCCAGAGACCCTTGGACAGGCTAGTCGAATTTCTGGAATCACGCCAGCCAGCCTTTCTCTGTTATTGGTTCATATTAGAAAGCGCAACAGTGTGCGCACGGCGGCATAGGGCATGACTGATTCAAGGAAAGCGCTAACATTTCGATTAATGGAAGGCGCTACTATGTTGAATTGTCCGTTGACTAAAGAATCGATAGACAAATGCTTTGCGCACATGGATTTTCTTCTGCATTGGAATCGGACGCACAACTTGACATCGGTATGTGACCCAGCAGATTTTGTGACGCTTCATTTGCTTGACAGTCTAACAGTGGCGCCATTAATTAAAGGCACCAATATCTTAGATATTGGCTCAGGCGGCGGATTTCCCGGCATTCCACTTGCGCTAGCTCTTCCTCATACTCGATGGACCCTTCTAGATAGTCGTGGCAAACGAGCTCGATTCCTACAAGAGGCCGCCAATCATTTAGGGCTGAAAAAGGTGGCTGTTGTGCAGGGCCGTGTAGAAGATTACCGGCCAGAGGTAAATTTTGATACGCTTGTTGCAAGGGCAGTATCTCCATTGGCAAGATTTGTGAAGGAGACCCGACACTTATGGACAGATGGAGTGCGTGTTATAGCAATGAAAGGCCGAGGCTTGGACTCAGAACTGGGTGAGATATCCTCGGCTATGCGCGAGCGCGCGGAGGTTGTAAATCTCAATATACCCGGCGAAAGCGTGGTGCGCAGAGCTGTGGTGTTTCAAAACTGAGCGTCTTATCAGATACTGGTTAATGACATGGGTCACATAATAGCGATAGCAAATCAAAAAGGAGGTGTTGGCAAAACAACCACCTCTGTCAATCTGGGCGCATGTCTGGTTAAGATGCAGCGACGTGTTTTGTTGATTGACCTTGATCCACAAGCAAATGCAACAGTGGGATGCGGTTTGGCATCGAACGAACAAAGACATAGCACATACTCGCTCTTGCTCAAAGAGTGTGCGCCCGACGAAGCTGTTGTTTCATCACCTTCTGGGGTCGAGCTAGTTCCATCAGAACCAGCTTTGGCGGGCATTCAAGCCGAACTCACTAGCGTAGAAGATAGAGACATTCGTTTGCGAGATGCGCTAAAAGAACTATCCTTTTACGATTATGTTTTGATTGATTGCCCCCCTTCTCTCAACGTTCTAACAATTAATGCGTTAGTTGCTGCAGCGGGAGCATTAATTCCGGTACAGTGCGAGTACTATGCGCTGGAAGGCCTATCGGGACTCTTGGAAACAATAGGAAGGGTTAGGAAAAGATCAAACCCGAGCTTAGCCATAGAAGGCCTAGTGAGAACTATGTTTGATGGCCGAAATAGTTTGTCAAATGAGGTGTCCGATCAATTGCAGAAGCATTTTGGCGAGAAGGTATTTCGCACCGTAATACCGCGCAACGTTCGGCTTGCAGAAGCCCCAAGTTATGGGAAGCCAGTAATTGATTATGATAAAGCTTGTATAGGAGCACAGGCCTATCTCGCACTAGCTGGCGAGCTTGTTAGCCGATCTCAGGCTAATAGTGTCCATCAAACTGCTGGGGCGCTGAACGTGCCAGCAGCCAACAACCAAGCCTCATCGTCACCCCATCAATAAAGTGGCAAAGAAACCAAGATTAGGAAAAGGCCTTGATGCGCTTTTTGGCGCCTTAGAGGAAACGAATGGTGGCAACAAGGGCCAAACAGAAATGCGAACTATAGCGATCGACGCAATCACTCCTGGCCGGTTTCAACCCAGAACCAATATCGACGATGCATCATTGCGCGACCTTGCCGCTTCTATTAAGAACCAGGGAGTTGTTCAACCGGTTGTTGTCAGGGAGACCGTAGCGGGTGGATTCGAGCTGATTGCCGGTGAGCGTCGCTGGAGAGCCTCACAGATGGCCGGGGCTGAAACCATCCCAGCAGTTGTGCGCCGGGTTTCGGATGAAATCGCTTTAGCGCTTGGCCTGATTGAGAACATACAGCGTGAAAACTTAAATCCTATTGAAGAGGCTATGGGCCTGAAAAGACTGCTCGAAGAGTTTGGGATGACACACCAACAGGTTGCAGACAGCGTTGGGCGGTCGCGAGCGTCGGTAACGAATTTACTTAGAATTCTAAATCTTGACCCAATAGTGAAGAACCATATTGAAAGTGACTTGATAGAAATGGGGCACGGGAGAGCGCTTTTGGCGTTGCCACGCGAAAGCCAGGCTTCTGTATCAAAAGCTATTATTCAGAAGAAGCTATCAGTACGACAGACAGAGCAGGCAGTAAGACGCTTGCTTGCTGGGGAGCGCAAGGGTAAGCCAAAACAGAAATCAAAAGATGCCGATGTACGACGACTAGAAAATGAGTTGTCAGAGGCGCTTGGCGCTAAAGCTTATTTAGAGCATCGTGGAAACGGGGGCAGAATTGTAATTGACTACCATAGCCTAGAAGAGCTAGACGGAATTATTGAGAAGCTGAGAGACTAATTTCGTATCTAACAATTTTCAGCAATCTAGTTTACGGTGGTCGCACAAAGCGCTATTGCTGTTTTCTGCGGATTCCTATAACACTTCCACAATTTTCTGGGCGGGGTAACTCATTGTGGGCGTCACGTAATGCTTCTAGTTGGGCGACAATATGATTCGGAAACTCAGAGCTACGCCGATTTTCTAGGTTGACATGCATCATGATTTGCTCAGATGTGGCCGCAAGATAATTCTCATTCGCCTGGCGCATATACATAAAATAGTGAATCCTCTTGGCGTCAAAGTCCAAGAGATGACAGTTTAAGCTTATGGGGTCTCCAAGCCGCAGCTCCTGAATATAGTTCACGTGTATTTCTAATGTGAAAGTCGAGGAATGATATTGCTCAATGTAGCTTGGGGTAATTCCGATAGTGTCCATGAGCGCATCTACTGCTTTATCAAATGCTAGAACATAATATGCGACATTCATGTGGCCGTTATAATCTATCCACTCTGGGAGGACGCGAAGTGACGGAAGTGTTAGTAGCTTTGAGTTTAAAGATCCGCTCATGTTTGTTGGCACCCGAGTGAAGACTCTAGTAACCCACTGATTATACAGCGGCAGCATAGCGCCTTATCAACTGAAGCGACAAGAACAATGAAGGCAGTTCAAAAAACAATAAAATCCGCCTCGCCAACCTTGACGACTTTGTTTGAGTGGCTAATTCTTGTTACCCATCGAGTCATGTTGTTCGCGTTGATTAGCGGCGCCCTATTGTTTCAGGCGCCAGCCCTTTCAAGCGGCCAGATATTTAAGAGCCAAAAAACAGACTTTCGAGCGACGGTAATTGTGTCCGGGCTCGAGCATCCATGGAGCATGGCTTTTTTGCCGGACGGACAAATGCTTATCACAGAAAGATCCGGCAATTTGCTTTGGTATAAAAATGGCAATATTCAAACCGTCGAGGGGTTGCCGAAGGTTGTGTCAAGGGGTCAGGGAGGCCTGCTTGATCTGGTGCTACATCCCAACTATCTAATCAACAGAAAGATATGTTTTTGCTACTCAGCGGGGGAGCCAGGCAGGGTAAGCACAGAGATCGCATGTGCAAAGTTTGCTGATGGAATGCTATTCGACGCGCAAGTTATTTTTAGGGCGATGCCAAAATCATCAACATCTAGACATTTTGGCTCTCGACTAGTGTTTGGGCCGGACGGATATCTATACGCTACTTTAGGCGATCAAGGGAATCGGCCAAACGCTCAAGACCTCGGAAACCACCATGGGTCAGTGATTCGCATCACAGACACGGGGCTGGTGCCCACCGATAATCCATTCTTGGGCAACAGTCACGCACAGCCAGAGATCTTTTCTTATGGAAACAGAAATTCGCAAGGCATCACTCTTAGCCCAAATCGCAAAGAGATATGGATGCATGAGCACGGCCCCCGCGGTGGCGATGAACTTAACATCTTGATGGCTGGTGCAAACTATGGATGGCCGGTTGTGAGTTTTGGGCAAGAATATTTCCTTCCTAAACCGGTAGGCGAAAGTACGTCCAAGGCTGGCATTAAAGAGCCTCTTTACTATTGGTCTCCTTCCATCGCACCATCGGGAATGACATTTTATACCGGGAGCCGAATGCCAGAATGGCGAAACAATCTTTTCATCGGGTCACTAAAATTCAAGTTATTAGTAAGATTGGAGTTGGATGGTGAAACAGTATTAGCGGAGGAGCGCCTAATGCAGGGCGCATTTGGTCGTATCAGAGATGTGCGCGAGGGCCCAGACGGCTTTTTGTACTTTCTAACAGACCGTAAAGACGGGCAATTGATACGCTTGGGTCCAGCAGATGCTTACTATGACGGTTGAAAAAGCCGACTCCCTCTAAAACCCAATTGGCGCCATGCTTCGTATACTACGATAGCCACCGAATTTGCCAGATTTAAGCTACGATTGTTTGGAGTCATGGGTATCGTGAGCCTCGCTGATTCGTGGGCCGATTCAGCCACTAAACTTGGTAGGCCTCTGGTTTCCGATCCGAATAATAGCGCGTCGTTTTCGGCGAACTCGAAATCAGTAAATGCTTGACTATGACGAGTGGAAAAGGTTGCCAGTCTTATTTTTCCAAGGGCGTCCCTACAGGCGTCAAGGCTAGGATAAACCCCCACCGAGGCTACGTCTGAGTAATCTAGCCCTGCGCGACGAAGCTGTCGACTATCTAGTGAAAAACCGAGGGGTTCAATCAAATGCAAGGCGCTACCCGTATTTGCGCACAACCTCATAATATTTCCGGTGTTAGAGGGTATGTCGGGTTGGAAAAGGATTATATTAAACATGTATTGAGCACTTCCGAATCAATTAGGATGTTTTTATTTGAGGCAGGATGCACTTAGGGCAAGAATAGTTCAACGAGATCATCTAGGAACAGGCGACCTAGCTCTGTTGTTTTTACCACGCCGTTCTCATTTTGGACGAGTCCTTTAGTTACAGCTTCGTGTATCTGCTGAGATATGACGAGAAAACGAACCCCTGTTCGTTTCTCAAAATCACTGATGAGAAATCCTTCAGATAGACGAAGAGCATTAAGCATGAATTCAAAACAAAGATCTTTGGTGGATAATATGTTGCTATAGATGGACGCGGAGCCCACGCTAACCTTTTCGATATATTTGTCAGGTTGTTTTTCTTTCATATAGCGAGTTACCGAATTTTTCGATGTAACTTTTCCATGCGCGCCGGCTCCTATTCCCACGTAGTCACCGAATTGCCATATGTTCCGATTATGTCGGCAATACGCATCGGGCTTGGCAAACGCCGAAATCTCATAGCGGTTGTAGCCTGCAGCACATGTGATTTTGTAGATGGTTTCCCTTATCTGGGAATCTGTTTCTTCATCGGGAAGTGTTGGTTTATGCACTGCAAAGTAAGTGTTAGGTTCTATAGTTAGTTGATATAGTGAAAGATGCTGAGGCTGGTATTCGAGCGCTGTGACTAAATCATTCTTTGCCTCCTTTGCGTTCTGTGAGGGCAATCCAAACATGAGGTCAATGTTAACGTTGGTGAATCCTGCCTCTATAGCCGCTTCAATGGCAAGGCGGGCTTGGACGCTATTGTGTGCTCTCCCGAGAACAAGAAGCTTGTCGTCAGAAAAAGTTTGTACGCCGAGAGATAGGCGGTTAACGCCCGCTTCGCGATAACCGACGAATCGACCCGAGTCCGAAGACCCTGGATTCGCCTCCAGCGTGATCTCGGCATCATTGTCTACAGCAATCATCCCACGAACGCCCGAGATCAACCTAGCAACAGAAGAGGCCGAAAAAAGACTGGGCGTTCCACCACCAATAAAAATAGAAATAATAGAGCGGCTCTCTAGATGTTCGCTATCTTGTGCAAGATCGAGCAATAATGCTTGCAGATATTCTTCTTCTTTAATAACAGTTTTGATCGGGTGTGAGTTGAAATCGCAATATGGACATTTGCTTTCGCACCATGGCAGATGAATATAGAGAGACAGAGGAGGCTGTTGCAGATTCATGGCTACAGGCATTTGTGCGTTTAGTGGTCTTCCAGCTAGTTTATTACACTCTAGCCCTATGAAGGCTATATTGGTTAACAGCGCTTTCTAACCATCTTTCTTACAGATGATATATGCATATTAATCATTAAGTGCTATCTTGATAGCAAGTGCGTGATAAATAGGATGAGGTATGTTTGAGCTAGAAAACATACAAAGCGCGTTTAGTGGGCATGAACCGATCGTGCTTAGAGCGCCGAAAGAAAGACGGGCATCAGTGGCTTTGATCTTGAACGGAGATTTGCCAACCGGAGATCCCAGCATTATCTTTATCGAGCGAGCATTTCATTCTGATGATCCGTGGTCGGGGCACATGGCTTTGCCCGGCGGCCGATTTGAGATGCAGGATCGAAACCTTTTGGGGACGGCGAGACGCGAGACGCGAGAAGAGATAGGGGTTGATTTGTCGAGCGGTACATTTTTGGGAAGATTAGACGATTTGCAGGGGAAGCGCGGCAGCAAATCCACCGACATTGTTATAGCCTGTTTTGTTTTTCAAATGCCCCAGATAGCTAGTTTTGTGCCGAACAGAGAGGTAGCTGATATTGTAAATTTGCAAGTTTCTAGAATACTAGATCCTGCTACCTACACAATCGCCTCAACGGCAGCATCCGACCGGGCATTCCCAGGCATTTCCATTGATGGTGGTGACCGCATCATTTGGGGGCTAACATATAGGTTTTTGCGCTTGTTCTTCTCGTTGATGGGCTATGATCTTCCGCCAGATTAACCTCATAGTTTGGCAGATGGGCTGATGATCCGATATGATCTACGCAGTCTGGTATAACACCTTCCATCGCTAAATATTAAGGAAAAGAATTGAAAAAATTTTTTGGGTTGTTTTTGTTCCTTTACCTGATTTGGCTGCTGTTGTCTGGCCACTACAGCCTCTTGTTCATGGCGCTCGGATTCATTTCTTGTTTGGGCGGAGTTTTTTTGGCCCACAAAATGGGGTTAGTAGACGAAGAAGGCATACCCGCTCAATTAGTGCCAGCAATTTTTCGCTATATACCGTGGTTGTCTGGCACCATAATTCGATCAAATATTGACGTTGCTATGAGGATTCTAAATCCTCGACTGCCAATTTCGCCAGAAGTTATAAGAGTGCCCGCCACCCAAAGGACTTCGCCTGGGAGAGTGTTGTACGCGAACTCAATTACGCTCACGCCTGGAACACTTTCGCTTGAGTTGACTAATAGCGATATAGAGGTTCATGCGCTGTCTCTTCAGGCAACGAAAGAGCTCCAGTCTGGAGACATGGGAAAGCGAGTCGCTTCTTTGGAGACCTAAATATGCTAATTATTGTTGTGATAGCGCTATTAATGGCCATGGCCCTCGCCTTACTCCGAGCGATTCGTGGACCAACTGTTTATGACCGCATACTTGCAGCAAACGTGTTTAGCACGAAGACGATACTCATGATAACAACGTTCGGATTTTTCGTTGGTAGGCCAGAGCTCTATATAGATATCGCTATTATGTATGGTCTTATTGGATTTATAGGCACTGTTGCTGTTCTAAAAGTTTCTGAGTTCGGGAATCTTGGGCAGTCAGGCCCTCAATCTGGAGGGCAGTAAAAGTGGGCTTTGTTATCGAAGTTATTAGCGCCATGCTTCTTGTGATCGGATCAGTCGCCGTGTTAGTTAGTGGTATTGGTATTATACGAATGCCGGATGTTTTCACACGATTGCATGCGGTTGGCATAACAGATACGGTAGGCGCTGCGGCAGTTCTACTGGGGCTCTTGCTCAGATATGGATGGGACCCAGTGATGATCAAAATACTATTTCTTTTAGCGCTTCTTTTAGTCTTAAATCCGTCAGCATCACATGCTTTGGGAAGAGCGGCGGTTCATGGGGCTCGGCGACCTTGGTTAAGCGATGGTGACCAAGGGTGATTGCTGAAATCATTAACGTTGTACTTTTGGGGCTCTTGGTTATTACAGCGGTGGCGGCCATTCGTCTTCATGATCTATTTGCTGTCGTTATGGTTTTTGGGATTTATAGTTTTTTAGCAGCTACTGTTTTCGTCGTGCTTGATGCTGTCGACGTAGCTTTTACAGAGGCTGCTGTGGGGGCTGGCATCTCTACGATTCTTATGCTTGCCACAATTAGCCTCGTAGGCCGGTGGGAGCGCCGTCCCGCACATCGTCCATTCTTGCCGATATTGGTAGTAGTGGTCACGGGTGGGGCACTGGTTTATGGAACGCTGGACATGCCTAATTTTGGCGAACAAAGTACGCCAGTACATGAGCATATTGCTCCATATTATCTAGAGCAGTCCAAAAGCGACATTGGTATCCCAAATGTTGTTACTAGCGTTCTGGCGAGTTATCGTGGTTACGATACCCTAGGCGAGTTGACAGTCATTTTTACTGCTGGGATTGGTGTACTAGGAATACTGGGAATTCGGCGCCGCAGAGAAGAGAAAAACAGTGAAGGATAACCAAGTTCTTCGAGTAGTTGCGAAGATCATGATACCAGTCATTCTGCTTTTTGCTTTTTATGTTCAATTTCATGGAGATTATGGCCCAGGCGGAGGTTTTCAGGCCGGCGTGATTTTCGCGGCAGGACCCATTTTGTATGGCTTGATATTTGGTGTAGAGCGACTTCAAAGCGTGTTTACTATCGTCTCTTTGAAGATCCTTATTGCCGCTGGGTTGTTGCTATTCGCGGGCGTGGGATTCGCTACAGTTTTTTTGGGTGGAGACTATTTAGATTATGATCAACTTAACCGAGACCCTATTTTAGGCCAACATCTTGGTATATTGTTAGTTGAGCTAGGTGTTGGTATTACCGTCGCTGCTGTTATGATAACGATTTTTATCGCTTTTGCTGGGCGCCAAAACCACCGATGAGCGCCCTGGGTCTCTATAATTATTGGATTGTAATTTTTTTGATGATGACCGGCTTTTATGTTGTTATTTCAAGCGGCAACCTAGTCAAAAAAATAATTGGCCTGAGTCTTTTTCAAGCTTCCGTATTCATTCTCTACATAAGTCTAGGTAAGATTTCTAATGGTGGCCCTCCCATTCTTAGAGAAGGTGTCGAGCTATATTCAAATCCATTGCCACATGTATTGATCCTGACAGCCATTGTAGTTGGTGTGTCTACTACCGCTTTAGGTTTATCTCTCGTCGTACGAATCAAAGAATCTTATGGCGCAGTCGAAGAAGAGGAAATTCATCGGCAGGATGAGTCGCTTTGATCGATAGCCAACTCTTGCTTTTGCAGGTAACTCTGCCACTAATAGCAGCTCCTATTTGCTTGTTAATTAAGAGTGGTCGCGCTTGTTGGGCTATAGCCTTTATCGTTACTATATCGTCATTTTCGCTCGCTGCAATTGTGTTTTCCTACGTGCTTACATATGGCGTGCTTGAGTATAACTTCGGTGGTTGGGTCGCACCTTGGGGAATTTCCTACAGAGTAGACATTGTTAATGGGTTAATAGCGTTGCTGGTCTCGGCAATAACGACCATCGTGTTAGTTTTTGCTCGAACAAGTGTTTCTAACGAGATTAAAAATAAGAATCAATCAATTTTTTATACTGCTTGGCTATTGTGTCTGGCTGGCCTTCTAGGGATCACAGTCACAGGAGATGCTTTTAACCTATTTGTGTTTCTCGAGATTTCTTCTCTTGCGAGTTATGTGCTGATTGCTTTTGGTCAAGACAGGAGGGCCCTTACTGCCTCTTATCAGTATCTTGTGATGGGCACTATTGGCGCTACATTTATATTAATTGGGGTTGGCCTGCTCTATGCTATGACGGGGACGCTAAATATGGTTGACATTGCAGCTCGGTTGCCTCAGGGAGTGACAAACCGCACTGCACAAACAGCCCTGGCTTTTTTGGTGGTTGGTGTTGGCTTAAAACTAGCTTTGTTCCCTTTGCACTTATGGTTGCCTAATGCCTATACATTTGCACCGTCTGCGGTGGGCGCTTTTCTTGCTGCCACAGCCACTAAGGTTGCGATATATGTTCTTTTACGATTCCTGTTTACCGTGTTTGGTTTCAATTTTTCGTTTGAGGAAATGCCCCTTGATCTTATTTTTGTCACGCTTGGGATAGTGGCAGTCATTTCAGCATCAGCTGTGGCGATTTTTCAAGATAATGTTAAAAGAATGTTTGCATACTCGAGTGTAGCTCAGATTGGCTATATGATTATTGGATTGGGTTTGTCATCAAAAGCTGGCCTCACCGCATCGATACTGCATCTTTTCAATCATGCTTGGATAAAGGGTGGGATATTTTTAGCACTTGGTTGCGTGGCTTATAAGTTAGGGAGCGTAAGGTTGGGGGCCCTCGCAGGTGCAGGCTATCGTATGCCCTGGACTATGGCTGCTTTTCTATTAGCTGGGCTCAGCCTCATCGGTGTGCCACTTACAGCAGGCTTTATTAGCAAGTGGTACTTGTTTGAAGCGGCAATTGAAAAAGACTGGTGGCTCATGCTCATCGTAATAGTTATGGGATCGTTGCTATCGTTAATTTACGTATGGCGGGTAATTGAGATGGCTTATCTGAGGCGCCCAGATCATGAGGAAGAAAAATCAGAAGCGCCTCTATCCTTGTTGCTCCCAACGTGGGTGCTTGTTTTTGCAAGTTTCTACTTTGGTTTAGACACTCGTCTCAGCGTAGGAGTTGCACATAAAGCAGCGGAAACACTGATCGGGTATTCACCATGATCTCCTTGCTCTTCATCCTTTTGGTTCCGCTTGCAACAGCGCTCGCGGTTAGTCGACTAACAGCATGGCCAAATGTCAGAGAAGCTATAAGCCTTTTGTCGGGGGGGTTTTTGTTTGCTCTAGTGTTGTCCTTGATACCTTCGGTTCTTGATGGCAGTCAGCCGAGCTATACGATCGCAGAGCCCATTGCAGGCTTACCAATTCAGCTTCGAGCAGAGCCTCTAGGTGTTATTTTTAGCGCTACTGCCAGCTTTCTTTGGTTGGTGACGACACTCTATTCAATAGGATATATGAGGAGCCACGGAGCCTCCAACCAGAGCCGATTCTATGCATTTTTTGCGGTTGCAATCACAAGCACTATGGGGGTCGCTTTTTCAGCAAATCTCTTCACGCTATTTTTGTTCTATGAGCTATTAACATTTTCAACTTATCCATTGGTGACTCACACTGGAACCGTTGCAGCGAGAAAGGCAGGACGCACCTATCTGAGTATCCTCTTGACAACATCGATGGCTTTCTTTTTGGTCGCTATCGTCTGGACATGGAATTTATCAGGGACGGGAGACTTCAAAATTGGGGGCATACTGGAGGACAACGCAACACCATTTACAATTGGCCTTTTGTATGCTCTTTTTGTGTTCGGTATTGGCAAAGCGGCTCTAATGCCATTTCATCGGTGGTTGCCAGCCGCTATGGTTGCACCTACCCCCGTGAGCGCGTTGCTGCATGCAGTGGCTGTCGTAAAAGCAGGCGTATTCGCAATTTTAAAAATAACAATCTACATTTTTGGGTTGGATTTAATTGGTGAAACAGGCATGTCAACCTGGCTGCTGTGGGTTGCATCAGCAACCATAGTAATAGCGTCTCTTATTGCTTTGCAGCAAGATAATTTAAAGAGGAGATTGGCGTATTCGACAGTGAGCCAACTTTCATACATTGTTATGGGTGCTATTCTCGCAAACAGCAACGCCATACTTGGCGCAACAATGCATATAACCATGCATGCTGTTGGTAAGATCACACTGTTCTTCTGCGCAGGCGCAATTCTTGTTGCCTCGCATAAAACTCGAGTTAGCGAGATGGACGGGTTGGGACGCAGGATGCCGTTTACTATGGCAGCTTTTTTTGTTGGTGCTATCAGTGTTGCAGGCTTGCCGCCCTTGGGCGGTTTCTGGGGGAAATGGCACTTGGCGTTGGGGTCTCTTGACGCGGGTTACAGCATTCTAGTAGCGGTACTGATGGTGAGTACTTTGCTAAATATAGCCTATCTGATTCCGATACCGTTGAGAGCGTTTTTCTTTAAGGGGCCGTCTCAGGAATACTGCGGCATTAAGGAGGCTCCGGTCGCGTGTCTATTGGCAATGGGTATAACGGCTTTTTGTAGTCTAGTGCTGTTTTTTTACCCAGAACCACTCTACCAGTTGGTGATTGAAATTGTAAATTGAATAGCACCATGCCAGAGAAAAACCATTTTTTTGATAACAAACAGAATGTCCGTCTAATTATGTGGCTTCTTGTAGCTATATGTTTTGTTCTTGTTATTATCGATTTGATTGTTCATAGGCATGTTGTTCATCCTATAGAAGCCCTTTGGTCTTTCTACGCTTGGTTTGGCTTTATATCCTGTGTTTTTCTAGTGCTGGTGTCAAAGTTATTGCGAAAAATCCTTATGCGAAGAGAGGATTATTATGATGCCAATGACTGATTTGCCGCCCTTCCTGATTTTCTATATTGCGGCTATTTTGGTTATGCTGTTGCCCAATCGATTAGGCCAGTTAGTATCTCTTACAGCACCCGTGCTGGGTGGGCTACTGCTTTATTTCTTAGCCGATACTGCAGGACAGTGGCATATTGCGGAAGTTGTTTTGGAGCCGGTAAGAGTTGACGATCTGAGTCGCTTGTTTGGCTACCTTTTCCATATCGCAGCTTTTATTGGAGTTCTTTTTTCAATTCATTTGCGAGATCGGCTTCAAGCAACTACAAGCCTTTTGTATGCCGGCAGTGCTATCGGGGCGGTTTTTGCCGGCGATTTATTGACCCTGTTTTTTTTCTGGGAACTAATGGCTCTGAGTTCTATGTTTCTGATTCTGGCACGAAGAACAGAACGGGCCTATCGAGCGGGTATGCGCTATTTCTTAATCCAGGCGGTCTCGGGAGTGTTGCTTTTGCTGGGCACTTTAATTATCTATGCGCAGACAGGGTCGCTTGCTTTCGATCACATTGAGCTCACTAGTTTAGCCAGTTTGCTAATTTTTGTAGCTTTTGGAATCAAGTGCGCCTTCCCGCTTTTCCACAATTGGCTGACGGACTCTTATCCAGAGTCTACCCCTACAGGCGCTGTCTTCTTAAGTGCTTTTACGACGAAGGTTGCAGTGTATGCGCTCGCTCGCGGTTTCGCTGGAACAGAAGCGCTTGTATATATCGGCGCTGTGATGACTTGTTTTCCTATTTTTTATGCGGTTATAGAGAATGACCTTCGACGGGTGTTGGCATATAGCATGATAAATCAAATAGGATTCATGGTCGTTGGTATAGGGCTTGGCACTGCCTTGGCTATAAATGGAGCAATTGCTCACGCGTTCAACGATGTCATCTTTAAAGGATTACTGATGATGTCGATGGGTGCGGTATTATTTCGAACAGGTCGAATGAATGGATCAGATCTAGGTGGTTTGTATAAGAGCATGCCGGTTACTACTTCCCTTTGCATCATAGGCGCGGCATCGATCTCAGCGTTTCCATTATTTAGTGGGTTTGTTAGTAAGGCCATGGTAATGTCAGCGGTGTTAGATGAAGGGCACGAATTTGTTTGGTTAGCTTTGCTCTTTGCATCGGCTGGGGTATTCCATCACGCAGGGATCAAAATTCCATTTTTTGCTTTTTTTGGCCACGACGCAGGTATTCGTACCTCAGAGCCGCCAGTAAATATGTTACTAGCGATGGTGATTGCTGCTATTCTTTGTGTCTTGATTGGCGTCTATCCATGGTTGCTTTATGATTTATTGCCGTTCAGCGTTGACTACAACCCATTTGATCGTTCACATGTGCTTGCACAGCTTCAGCTACTCATGTTTTCTGCTGCGGCCTTTGCTTGGCTTAAGTTTGCCCGCATCTATCCACCCGAGCTTAGGTCGACCAATATCGATGTAGAATGGCTTTATAGAAAGTTTTTACCCGGATTATCGAGTTACTGTGGCGGTTTGCTGTCAAGTGGCAGCCGCGGTACTTCAGCCGCATTAAGAGCAGGGAATAAAGCAATTATGAAGGTTATTTTCAGGCACTATGGGCCTCATGGCACTTTGGCTCGAACATGGCCAACCGGTAGCATGGTTTTGTGGGTAGCCATTATTCTCGCTGCGAGCTTATTACTTTATTATTTCTGAGAGGCCCACAATATGGTATTGAAATTTATTAGGAACCAGTTTAGTCGAGACTCAAAACTCAATATAGAGAAAACCCAAAATCAAGCTGTTGAATATCAAGGGTATACGATTGTACCTACTCCTCTTAAGTCAGGTGCTGGATGGTCTACTGAAGGAGATATCGAGTGGAGCGATGAGACGCAATCTTACTCAGAGCATTTTATTCGGGCAGAGACGCACCCTGAATTTGATCAAGCAGTTAGCCATACGATTACTAAAGGTAAACACATTATTGATGAAAAGATTCTATAGATGTTCTTTGAATTAATAGAAAGGCTTTAATTGGGCGACGCCATTCTTGCTAACGAGCCTCAAGCAAACGGGGCATTAACTCTACAAGGTTGCACGGTTTGGTCCTGTAATCGAGCTGGAACTGAAGAATTTTATCCCATGCGGTGGCGCAGGCACCTGATGACCCAGGCAGGCAGAATATATAGGTACCATTAGTTACCCCAGCGAGGGCTCGAGAGTTAAGCGCCGAAGTTCCAATTTCCTCATAGGAGAGTGATCTAAATATTTCCCCGAAACCATCAAGCTTTTTCCCCAGAAGGGGTTCGACAGCTTCCGGGGTTCCATCAAAACCAGTGACACCAGTTCCACCAGTCATAATTACCACTTGAATGTTTTCATTGGCAATCCATGTGCTCGCAGTATTTCGGATCTGAGTGACGTCATCCTTTACGATACAGCGGTCAGCCAGCGTGTGCCCGGCAGAGATTAGGCGGTTTGCCAGAAGATCTCCAGACTTATCATTATCGGCTGTTCTGGAATCAGAAACAGTAAGCACTGCAATATGGACGGGGATAAAATCACGACGTTGATCAGACATGCTACCTACCTTTAGCTATCGCTTAATTAATAAACATCCATTATAGTTCGACTTTCCCAATATTATGCGAAGTGAGGCTGCACTTTCACATGGCGATTAAAGTCCGATTTTTCGCAAGTCTTCGAGAGCAGACCGGCATCTCTAGAAAGCAGATTGCAGCGGATGGGCTAGAGACGGTCAGTGATCTCTGGTTAGCCGTTACTGAGGCGCCCCTAGATGAAACGACACTAGTGGCTGTCAACAAGACTTATGTTGGGCCAGATTATCAGATTACAGACGGTGATGAAGTGGCCTTTTTCCCGCCTATTACGGGTGGTTAATATGATTCCTGTGCGGATCGAGCTTCGCAAAACGGGCTTCGACGGTTTCGCGGAGGTTCAAGAATATCGAAAAAGTATTCCAGCTGTATCAGATTATGGGGCATGCTCAAACTTCGTTGGTACAATGAGAGAGTATAACCAAGGCGATCAAGTCGTCTCGATGTATTTGGAACATTATTCAGGAATGACTGAAGAGCAGCTTGAGGCTATAGTTGGTAAGGCGCAAAATGATTATGAAGTCTTGGCGGCGCTGCTATTGCACCGGATTGGAGAGGTTCAGCCCGGCGAAGATATTGTAGCCATAGCCGTTTGGTCAACACACAGAAAGGATGCTTTCGCAGCGTGTCGGGACATAATGGAGGCATTGAAAAGCACAGCTCCTTTTTGGAAAAAGGAGCAACTTCAAAACGAGGATCGCTGGGTTAAAAATAATTCCCCTGGCCAATAGTCACCCCTAAAATCAGACAGTTAATAGTTCACCTAATGGGATACTTGGGTAACATTTCGAGCTGAGAGCTCAAAACGAGAGATCTTATCCTATTTAGGAGCTTGGGCTATGATGTACGAATATGGTTGCTGGGAATCAACTCCATCGTCATAAGCTGTTATTTGCAAACCTTCGAAAGCCTCAGCGAGCTCTCCAGGACGAAGTAAATATTCTTTCGCAAATCCTGGTGTTTTCTCCAAGTGATTTTGGTTGAATGTTTTATAGACCACTCGTCCCCCAGGATTTAACGCCCACTTAATCATAGGAAATAATCTGCGATTCAGGTATCGAAAACATGTAATTAGATTAAAAGTTGATTTTGGGAGGAGGTAATCATCAAGATCAATTACCAGACCCTGAACAAATACACCACTTTTTATTGCAAGATGTTGACCGATCTTTAAAGCGGTTAGGCTACAGTCAAGTGCAATGACACTATAGCCTGATCTTGCTAAGTGGATAGATGTTCCGCAGGTTCCAGCCGCGAGATCAATGGCCAGACCAGTACCGTTTAGCAGATGCTTGTGGCTGACTAGCAGCGGGTCTGCATCTTGCTGAACAGACAGTTCTGATTTTGTACTATATTTTTTCTCCCAACGTTCGATGTCAGAGCGCATCCCGAGTTACAGTAGGCTCGCAAACGGCTCAACAGTAACAATGTCGCCAACATCTGCACCTTTACTTTCTAGGGGTAAAACGATAAAACAGTTTGCTCTCGACATAGAAGTCAGTATGCCAGAACCCTGCTCTCCTGTTGTTTTAACGATAAGCTGTCCATCGCGATCTAACGATAGCACTCCTCGTTGGAACTCGGCCCGACCTGGTTTCTTCCTAAGCTTGTCCGCCACCTTAGCAGAACAGCGAAATCCTGAGATATTTTTCTCTCCAGAAAGTCTTCTTAAAGCTGGTAGAACAAATTGGTAGAAAGTTACCATCACCGAAACAGGGTTTCCTGGCAATCCAAAAAGAATGGCCGAGCCAATTTGTCCCACCGCCAAGGGTCGCCCGGGCTTCATGGCAATTTTCCAGAATCTGACCTCACCAAGTTCTTGAAGAATGTTATGTACATAGTCAGCTTCACCGACAGATGCCCCCGCCGAAGTGATAACAAGGTCAGCGATCTTTGATGCCTTTGCGAAGGTCTCTTTTAGGCGAGCAGGATCGTCGGGCACCAGTCCGAGATCGACAAGCTCCACTCCCGCCTGAGTTAACATCCCATATAGCGTGTGGCGGTTGGAGTCATATACTTCACCATGTTCTAATTGCTCAGTAATGGGCCGAAGTTCATCCCCGTTTGAGAAAAACGCTACTGTTGGTTTTTTGTATACTGGTAATTCACTTACTCCGAGCGAGGCTGCTATACCCAATTCTGCGGGCGATATTCGGGTTCCGGCTAATAAGGCAACTTCGCCGTTAGCTAGATCCTCACCAGCATAGCGAACATGTTGCCCCTTTTTTTGACCATGTGCTACTCGAACTGTATCGCCGTTGCGTTCTGTGTGTTCCTGCATAACGACCGTATCGCTATTGTCCGGCATAATCGCCCCAGTCATAATTCGAACACATTCTCCTGGGTTCATTATTCCCTCAAATCTTTTTCCAGCCCAGGCTGTTCCGATTGAAGTAAGGGAGGAACGCGACAAATCATCAAACCGAATGGCGTATCCATCCATCGCCGAATTGTTGTGATTTGGAACATTTGTTGGTGACAAGATATCTCGCGATAATACCCTACCCAAGGTTTCACGCAAAGGAACAACCTCGTCATTTTCGCATGGAGAAACCATGTCGGCAATTTGTTCAAGCGCTCCCTCGACTGACATTAGGGTAGAATCGAAAATGTCTTCGCAGCTCGGGTCGATATTAATGTCGGTACCCTTACTCATCGCTCCTTTTCCAAGCTCCTGATTGGCCACCATCTTTTTCTAGTAACATAACAGATTTAATAACCATGCCTCGATCTGCTTTCTTGCACATGTCGTAAATCGTGAGCAACGCTACTTGCGTTGCCATCAATGCTTCCATTTCTACACCTGTACGGTCACGAGTCTCTACAGTTGTTTCGCATAGCACTGAATTCTGGTTTTCGTCTAACAGTAAACGGATCTCTACATGAGTTATCGGTATAGGATGACAAAGTGGTACTAATTCAGCAGTCTTTTTGGCAGCCATGATGCCCGCTATACGCGCGACTGCAAGCACATCGCCCTTTTTATGTGCTCCTGATTGTATAAGTCGCAAAGTCTCTTGGGCCATCGTAATTTGACCTTGAGCGACAGCTACTCTGGCGGTTATATCCTTATTGCCCACATCAACCATGCGAGCGTTGCCCTCACTGTCGAAGTGAGTAATATTCTTGTTGGTTGTATTCATAGCTAAGAGTTCATGTCTATGTGTATTGTAACGGGGTTATGAAGTGAACAGACGACCTTTGCGCTACTGCGTGATAATATTGGTCATAAGCGAATTACATAATCCGGATTAAGAACTATGGCACATATCTCTACGATGCAAGATCTCGGTACTACTGCACCCTATTTTAGCCTGCCTAATACCAACACAAAAATCGGTTCAGACACAGTAACGCTGGACGATTTTGTTGAAAATCCAGCATTGCTAGTAGCCTTTTATTGTAATCATTGTCCCTATGTCATTCATATTAGAGATTCATTTGTAAAGTTTGCCTCGGAATATACAAGCAAGGGCCTGGCGATAGTAGCTATTTGCGCTAACGATGTGGAAACGCATCCTGATGATAGCCCTGAACATATGGAAAAACAGGCATTACAGTTTGGATACCCCTTCGCTTATCTCTATGACGAAAGTCAGAAAATTGCCAAGGACTATCGAGCTGCATGCACGCCAGATTTTTTTCTCTATAACAAGAGTCGAAAATTGGTCTACCGGGGTCAATTTGACGGTAGCCGACCAGGAAACAACATCGCTGTAACAGGAGCAGATCTACGTGCGGCCGCTGACGCCTTGTTGCATGGTGCTGAAGTCCCTTTAGATCAGAATCCAAGCATGGGATGCAATATAAAATGGCGTCCTGGAATGGAGCCCGATTATTTTGGTGTTTAGCGGCCTGCCTTAATAAGGGGGTTTGTTTTAAGGTGCTAGATGATCCATACTGAGGATGGCTATAATCGTTTTAGCATCTTGCAGGTGGTTATCCGCCAGCATCTGGAGTACTTCGTCTTTTGTTTTCCAGTGAACTTCTATTTGCTCATCAATATTAGGTGCGGAATTTACCTCTGACAGTTGGCGAGCGCTGTATAAGTATAACCGCTCATCACAAAATCCTGGGGTTGGCAGTATCGATAAAAGCGATTGCCACTCGTTA
This sequence comes from Acidiferrobacteraceae bacterium, assembly GCA_002724185.1. GTDB lineage: Bacteria > Pseudomonadota > Gammaproteobacteria > Arenicellales > UBA868 > CAJXWH01. Next base: position 21,342 of record PBOB01000054.1, read on the forward strand.
GCTACCAGTCCTGCCTCCTCTCGCAATTCTCGTTTTGCAGCAGAGATTGGTTCTTCTTTTTTCTCGATGACTCCGGCCGGTATTTCCCAGATCCATTGTGCAACGGCGTGACGATATTGTCTCAGCAAGCAAATATGACCCATTTCATTGATAGCAAGGATCGCTGCTCCTCCAGGGTGCCTTATAATTTCAAGGCCCAAAATCTCGCCATTAGCCAGAGTGATTTCCTCTATGCCCAAGTCAACAAGATTTCCTTGATAGATAGTAGTTCGTTGTTTGCTGCTCATTCGCTACTTGACTTAAAAAGTTAGCCTCTAGCACGTTTCATTGCGGCTTCAAGTTCTTCAGTTTCTATAAGAAAGGATGTTTTCAGTACTGACAAATCCCCGTCGAGTTTATATCCAAGTGGGATAGCGGTAGGAATGTCTCGGTTCAATATTTCATCCTCTGATAGGTTTTCTAGTAATTTCACTAGCGCCCGAAGACTGTTGCCATGGGCCACAACGAGCACACAGCGATTGTTGTTAATCGCAGGCGCAAGATATTCTTCCCAATATTCCTTAACACGAACTAATGTATCAGCCAGCGATTCGCCATTAGGGACTTTTGTTAGGTTTGCATAAGCTGGGTCATTTGCTGGATGTGTTGGGTCACCATCGGCAAGTTTAGGCGGTCGGGTAGAAAAGCTGCGACGCCATTTTACAACCTGCTCTATTCCATGTTCTGATGCGGTTTCTTTTTTGTTGAGGCCTTGTAAAGCGCCGTAGTGACGCTCGTTTAATCGCCAGTCGATGGTTTTAGGGATAGAGCAATGGTTCATTTCTTGGAGTACTATTTCGAGTGTTTGCTGAGCTCTTCCAAGATACGAGGTGAAGGCGTGATCAAAGACATAATCGGAGTCGCGCAAGATCTTGCCTGCGTAGCGCGCTTCATTAACACCGTTATCTGAAAGTGGGATATCAATCCAACCTGTAAATCTGTTTTCAAGATTCCAAACGCTTTGGCCATGGCGAAGCAAAATCAGATTATGCAATTCTATTCACCTATCTTTTTTGACTATTCTATAGAGTAAAATTCTTAGAGATGCAACCTTTCTAAGAGTCCGCGCAATGCTTGTCCACGGTGGCTAATCTGGTTTTTTTCAGCTTCAGTTAGTTCCGCAGCTGTTCGATTAAGATTATCAATTAGGAAAATCGGATCGTAGCCAAAACCGTTTTGACCATGTTCAGAAGAGCTAATTGAACCCTCCCAAGTGCCTAAGGAAATTAGAGGTGATGGGTCGGAAGGTGACCTTAGGTAGACCATAGCACACTGGAATCTTGCCATTCTTTTTTTCGGCGGCAAATTTTTCAGAACTCCAAGTAGTTTCTCTCGGTTGTCTTGGTCGGTCGCGTTTTCTCCAGCGAATCGAGCTGATCTAAGCCCAGGAGCGCCATTAAGAAAATCTACCTCAAGACCAGAGTCATCAGCTATGGATGATTGACCACTGTGTTTGCAAGCATTACGGGCTTTTATCAAAGCGTTTTCTACGAAGGTTAAACCAGTCTCTAAAGCCGGAGGTACATTATATTTTTGCTGCGATTCGATTTCTATATCTGTTCCAGCTAGTAGAGACTCAATCTCCAGCAATTTACCTAGATTGTTGGTGGCAAGAACAATTGTTTCTTTTGTAAATGGCATTGATGCATCAGGATCTGGTTTGAAGTTGCAAGGCAATTAACTGACGTATTCCTGTTTGTGCGACAGAAGCCATCAACTGGAGTTGGTCTATAGCAAACGAAGATTTTTCAGCAGTGCCCTGAATCTCAATAAATTTCCCTTCTGAATTGATTACAAAATTCATATCGGTATCAGCTCGACTGTCTTCGGCATAATCGAGATCCAACATCACAATATCATCAATAAGGCCAACAGCTACTGCAGCAACCTGGTCCGTGATCGGCTTTTTATGAATTACGCCGGATTCAACTAGGTGGTCGAGAGCATCAGCTAAGGCAATCCAAGCTCCAGTAATTGCGGCGGTTCTAGTGCCACCGTCTGCTTGTAGCACATCACAATCAAGGATAATTGTTCTCTCGCCGATGGCCTCAAGCTCAACCACAGATCTTAATGACCGACCGATCAGTCGTTGGATCTCCTGAGTCCTGCCAGCCTGCTGATTTTGTTTGGCTTCTCGACGGGTACGAGTATTGGTAGCCCTTGGCAGCATACCGTACTCTGCTGTAACCCAGCCCTGGTTTTTGCCCCTAAGAAAAGATGGCACACTGTTCTCAATACTTGCTGTGCAGAGAACATGGGTATTTCCAAATGCTACTAAGACTGACCCCTCGGCGTGTGGATTGTAGTTTCGGGTGAAACTAATGGGTCTCATTTCATCATTTCGACGGTCATGCGATCTCATAAGAGTAGAATACCTAGTTATCCTTATGATTGGGAAACCCCATTTCTCGTCGCGCCGCACGCGCTTGGCGCTGACGATCTATATCAACCTGGGAAAGTGTTTTTTCGACTTGATTTATATGATAATCGGACGCAGTGCGAGCTGCCGCGGAGTCACCTTTCAATATCGCAGTAAGCAAGTGGTAATGTTGATCACGTAGTTGAGCAAACATGCCGGGATAAGTGTATAAGTTCTCCAGATTGAATCTAATACTCTTTTTTAACAGCGAGAATAAGCTTCTCATAACGTGGAGTAGTACCACATTGTGGGATGCTTCGCCGATCGCCAAATGGAAATCCGCGTCGGCACGAGCTTCAAGAGATGGGTCTCCGAGCCCATGCGATTCTATCAGGCGCTTATAGGCAGATCTAAGCATTTCCTTGTCGGTTATCGTATGGCGTTCTGCAGCTAGAGAAGCGGCTAGCGATTCGATAGCATGTCGCAATTCAAGCACGTCGCCATGACTTTCGGGGGCATTGCTAATCAATTCAAGCAAGGGATCTTCCAACGTGGGATTTAAGGTGTCGGTAACATATGTGCCGCCCCCTTTTTCGCTCCTCAAAATGCCTCTCGTAGCAAGAATCCGAAGAGCCTCTCTCAGAGACGGCCGGGAAACACCAAGTTGTTCTGCTAGAGGGCGCTCTGCTGGGAGTTTTTCGCCTGGGGCTAGACTACCCTCTAGAACAGATTGCTCAATACGTTGGCAGACAAGTTCGGCGACGCGCGGTCGGTCCATAATGGATATCGTATGGTTAATTGGTAAGACCAGTTTATGTGAGAGCGTACCATATATTGTGCGTGAATAGCGCCAAAAAAGCAGATAAAATCAGGTTTTCTTCTGACTAAATTAGTTCTATTTAACCCAAGGATATGATATGGCTCAAAGTATGACCGCATTTAGCCGTGAGGAGTCGGATGGCTTGGCTGGTAAGCTAACTTGGGAAATCAGATCGGTCAATCATCGATATAAAGAGATTTCTCTTCGTTTGCCAGACGAGTTAAGAGCTATAGAACCATCGGCTAGAGGAATCATTTCTGAGACGATAAGGCGTGGCCGGATTGATGCAACTCTCCATTACCAGTCAAATTCTGATTCTGATGATGATGAGAGACAACTAAACACCGATAGTATTCAACGCCTTGCTCAATGGGAAGGCCAGCTACGAAATTATATTACTGATGTTGTGCCACTTAGTGCAGCCGATATCTTACGTTGGCCAGGAGTGTTGTATGTAGAGGCTAAGGACGTCGACAGCCTATCTGAGCGGGCATCAGTATTGTTGGGTAAAGCTCTTGAGGTCCTTATTCACAATCGGCAGCGAGAAGGCGAAAAATTGACAGAGATTCTCAGTGACAATCTTTTGTCTACTAGGAGTTTAGTTATTGATATTGGCCAGCAGTGGCCAGCAGTGGAGACTGCAACGCGCAACAGACTTAATAGCAGGATCGCCGAGTTTAAAGATCAATTAGATCCAGATCGACTGGAGCAGGAAGTAGTTTTACTTCTCAGTAAGGCTGATATTAAGGAGGAGCTCGATCGTCTTGTTTTGCACATCGAGGAGGTTGGGCGCGTGCTGGCTTCTATTGAACCGATTGGCCGGCGTCTAGATTTTCTAATGCAAGAGCTTCATAGAGAGGCCAATACTCTGGGCTCGAAATCAACTCATCCGACAATTACATCGGCCAGTATTGATCTAAAAGTATTGATAGAGCAAATGCGTGAGCAAGTTCAAAACATCGAATAGGTGTTAGTTGGAGTATTGCGCTTTATTCTTAACTGCGTCGTGTCATTGCGAGATAATCGTATCCCCTGGCACAATTATACGGTAGATTTCTATGGTGGATTCTTCACCTAAGTTGTTGATTCTTTCGTCACCTTCAGGGGGCGGAAAAACAAGCTTAGCGCGCGCGCTATCCACGTCTATGGAAAATGTTAGTGTTTCGATATCACATACCACTAGACCGCAGCGCGCGGGTGAGCAAGATGGCGAGGACTATTTTTTTGTTGGAGAAGAAAAATTTAAAGAAATGATAGATAGTAATAAATTTCTAGAGCATGCACGCGTTTTTGAGCATTTGTATGGCACTGCAAGATTACCTGTACAGAGCAGGTTAAATGATGGACAGAGTGTTATTCTAGATATTGATTGGCAGGGTGCTCGCCAAATCCGGAATGCAATCCGGGACACTCTTAGTGTATTTGTGTTGCCGCCTTCGCTTGAAGATCTAGAACGTCGCTTATTGACGCGCGAACGAGAAAGCAGGGACATTATTGATGAACGAATGCGCGGAGCGATCAGCGAGATAAGTCACTATGTCGAATTTGATTATGTCATCATTAATGAAGATTTTAGCGACGCATTATCGGAATTACGGGATCTCCTTCAGTTTGGCCGAGAACCAAGGTCTGCTGAAAACATTAAGCGGTTAAGCTTCCTGAAAAGACAGAAAACCGTTAAACTAAAGGACTAACCGGGATATATTTGATTAACTTCATTCCTAAGCTAGAGCCTCAAGTTCTACAGCGGGGGGATGCAAAAGAGGCTGGCTTGGTAGTCCACCGTGCTACCTTTTTCTCAAACGGAGTAGGATTATGGCAAGAGTTACCGTCGAGGATTGCCTCGATAATGTGGAAAATAGATTTGAATTAGTGCTAGTTGCAGCGAAGCGCACCCGGCAGTTGATGCTAGGCGCGGATCCATTAGTGCCAGAGGACCGGGATAAACTGACGGTTGTCGCTTTGCGTGAAATCGCTGAAGGGATGATTACTAGTACAATTCTCGAAGAGACAGAAGTGGATCTAGAAAAAGAGCTTTTCGGCGAGTCAGAGGATCCGGCAGAATTATCTCAAGATGATAGTGATAACGTTGCTGTTGTTGCAGAAAATTCTAAAGAAGCAATTAATGCATCCCACGTAGAAAGTATCATGGTAGTCGACCCCCCTCAAGAAGTGCCCTCAGAGAATCTAGGCGGAACAAGCGATGTCAACAGAGAGAGTGCGGACTCAGGCGAAAGTCAGGAAGAGCCCACGAGCTGAATCTGCTCAACCCGGATCTCAGTATTTAGGGCGCAAAACTACTGTCAATAGTTTACTCCAGGCAGTAAGTTATCTGGAAAAAAATGAGCTGGATCAAATTCGTCATGCGTATCGTTTTGGCGAAGATGCTCATTCAGGCCAAGAACGCAAGTCAGGTGAAGCCTATATAAATCATCCTTTAGCTGTGGCGCGTATCCTTGCTGACCTTCATCTGGATAGTAGAAGTATTGTTGCAGCTATTTTGCACGATGTTATCGAAGATACACCAACAGCTAGAACACATTTGGTAGAAGAATTCGGCGAAGAGGTTGCCCTTTTGGTTGATGGTGTCACTAAGATTGGACAAATCCAATTTGAATCTTCAAAGCATGCCGAAGCCGAAAACTTCCATAAGATGTTATTGTCAATGTCGCGAGACATACGGGTAATCTTGATCAAGTTGGCAGACAGAATCCATAATATGCGCACTTTGGATTCATTGCGGCTCGAGAAGAGAAAGCGCATAGCCCAGCAGACGCTGGATATTTTTGCCCCGATTGCAAATCGGTTAGGTCTTTATACGTGGGCTCAGGAACTTGAAGATTTAAGTTTTCGCTATTTATATCCGAAACGACATAGTGCCATTCAGCGCGAATTAGAAAAGCAAAGAGGCAATCACCGCAAAATCGTTGATAAGACACGCCGGCGAGTATCCGAAGAATTAGGAAAAGCAGAGATTGAAGCCACAGTGTCTGGTCGTGAAAAAAGTCTTTATAGGGTCTATTTAAAGATGCAGTCAAGACATGTTCCCTTGTCAGAGTTACGGGACGTTTTTGCAATAAGGGTAGTTGTTAATACGGTAGATGAGTGCTATAGAGCTTTAGGAATTATCCATAGTTTGTACAAACCGGTTCCGGGCAAATTTAAGGACTATATATCTATTCCAAAAGCTAATGGCTATCAGTCTTTGCACACATTGCTGTTCGGCACCTTTGGGCAAAGTATTGAGGTTCAAATAAGAACTATAGACATGCATCGTGTAGCGGAAACGGGCGTTGCGGCACACTGGCGCTATAAATCGTTGACTGTAGGCCAGAATCCCCAACAACTCACACGGACTTGGCTCAATGATCTACTCGATGGTCAGGTACATGCAAGCAATCCAACTGAGTTCCTAGAGCACCTAAAGACAGATCTTTTTCCCGATGAAGTTTATGTTTTTACCCCAAAAGGCGATATAAAAAAGCTGCCCAAAGGAGCGACGGCGCTAGACTTTGCCTATGCCGTACATTCTGATATCGGAAATAATTGTGTCGGTGCGAAAGTTGATCATGAATTGGTCCCACTACACCATACTCTAAATAATGGTAACCACGTTGAAGTATTGACCACCCGCTCATCAGTGCCCAGTCCTATGTGGCTAAACTATGTAGTTACTGGAAAAGCTCGCTCCACGATCCGTGCCTATTTGAAACACCAACGAACTGATGATGCGGTTAAGCTCGGAAAGCAACTACTAGAAAGAGCGCTGGGCTCACTAGGCTTAAATACTCGGCTCAAAACACAGCAAAAAGTAGAGCTACTTGGAAGGATTGGTAAAGAGGATTGGACTGAATTGCTCGGGGATATTGGTACTGGTCGAAGATCACCAATGGTAATTGCTCAACAGTTGTTACCCGAAGAGGAAATAGGTCGGCAGAAAAAGGGAAGAAATAGGCCTTTGGTGATCAAAGGTGCAGAAGGCATGATTGTTCGGTATGGGCAATGTTGTAGGCCTATTCCAGGTGATAGCATTGTTGGTCTGTTTTCGCGGGGTAGGGGAATTGTTATACACGGCGCTAAATGTGCGAATACGAAGCGGCGCGGCAAGAATAGTGACAATTGGATTCCGGTGGCCTGGTCGGAGGAAGTCAAAGGAGAATTTCCCGTAGATATTTATCTTGAAACTGCCAATCGCCCGGGGGTGCTTGCCCGTCTCGCTGCTGTTATAGCTGATGAAAATTCAAATATAAATAAGGTATCTGTTACAGAACGCGATACTCGGCACGCGACTATTCGATTTACAATTGGTGTTGATAACAGACAGCATTTGGCACGGATCATGCGAAAGTTGCGAGCCCGTCGGTCTGTTATTCGTATCGGCCGTTCAACTAGTTACATGAGGGGTAAAAAGATTCTAAAATGAGCAAAGAAGCAATTCATACGAATCGAGCACCACAGCCAATAGGTGCTTATTCACAAGCTGTAAAAGTCGATCAGATAGTTTTTATTTCAGGCCAGATTCCATTAGACCCCATAACTATGAAGTTAGTTGATACATCGATAGAAAAACAAGTGCATCAAGTCTTTCAGAATCTGTCATCGATAACTAAAGCAAGCGGGTCGAGTTTGGATCAGGTTGTCAAATTGACAGTTTTCCTCAAGGAGCTTGATAGTTTCTCCATCGTTAATGAGGTGATGGTTGAATATTTTGGTCCGCCATTCCCCGCTAGAGCCGTCGTTGGTGTCGATCAATTGCCAGGTGGAGCAGAAATTGAGATTGACGCTATAGCACATCTTCGCTCCTGATCTATGAATTTAACTTGTGGATGTGGATGCTTTGTCTCAGGCGCTCATCACAATTAAGGGAGTTGGTCCCCAGACTGTACATAAGCTAGCTAAGCTTGGCATTTACCATGCAGAAGATGCTCTCTTTCATTTTCCTATTCGTTATGAGGATCGTACTCATATATCGTCAATTGGTAGTGTTCAACCGGGGGATAAGGCACTAATTCACGGTGAAATCTTGAGTTCGGAAGTCCGAATTGGCCGACGCCGCAGTCTTGCGACGATTATCTCAGATAATACGGGCGAACTAACAATTCGCCAGTTTCATTTTAGCGCATCTCAGCAACGAAATTTAAAACGAGGCCTTTGGGTACAGTGTTTTGGAGAATTACGCGAAGGCCCTAGTGGTCCCGAGCTTATCCATCCAGAGTATAGGATATTGACTGGCCCCGATAAGGTTATTTCAGAAACTTCGCTGACGGCCATCTATCCAACCACTTCTGGTCTTGGCCAGGCAACCTGGCGTAATTTAATTAATGCTGTTCTGTTAAAGAAGGAAAAACATATACCCGAGCTTATCTCGTCGGAAATATTGCGGGGCCTTAAGTTGCCAACCCTGCTTGAAGCTTTATATCTTATCCATCAACCCCCCAACGGGACGGACACAGTTGCTCTTATGAATGGAGTGCATCCTGCCCAGCTACGTCTCGCGTTTGAAGAGTTATTAGCACACTATTTGGCATTACGAGAATATAGAACCAAACGCCAATTGCATTCTGCGGTAATTATCCCAAGAAATATTGAGCTCTGGCCACGCCTGAAGAAGAATTTAGGCTTTGATTTAACAAGGTCACAAGAGAAAACAATTTGTGAAGTCTTCACTGATCTTAGCTCACCTCGACCATGCTTAAGGCTCATCCAGGGTGATGTTGGCTGCGGGAAAACAGTTGTAGCTGCGGCCGCGGCATTAGCTGTAATTGAATCTGGATCTCAGGTAGTGCTTATGGCGCCTACTGAGCTATTATCCGAACAACATTTTCAAACCTTTACTGAATGGTTTAAAGACTTTGGAATCCTACCAGTTTGGCTAACCGGTAGATTAACTTCGAAGGAAAGGCAACGAGTCCGAGAATCGCTAGCCAGTGGTAGCTCAAAACTTGCCATCGGGACTCATGCTCTATTTCAGGAAGATGTGCGTTATATGGACCTCGGCTTAGTTGTTGTGGATGAACAACACCGTTTTGGTGTTCGCCAACGTTTAGCGATGCGCGATAAAGGGCGCAATGGCGACAAGCTACCTCATCAACTCATCATGACAGCCACTCCAATTCCTCGAAGCCTAACAATGGTTCTTTGCGCTGATATGGATGTTTCTGTTATTGATGAGATGCCACCGGGTAGACAGCCTATTGAAACTGTGGTGATGCCAAATACTCGACGGCATGAAATACAGCAAAGAGTATCAAGCGCATGTAAAAACGGCGAGAAAGTTTATTGGGTATGCTCAATAATATCAGAATCTGATGTCTTAGATGCTGAGGCTGCCGTCGAGCGAGCACAATCGCTGAAAGTGGATTTACCGGAACTTCGTATAGCTCTTCTTCACGGTCGAACTCAGCCCTCGGAGAAAGAGGCTACTATGAAAGCGTTCCGAGCAGGAGATGTGGACCTATTAGTTGCAACAACAGTTATAGAGGTTGGAGTTGATGTGCCAGACGCTACACTTATGGTAATCGAAAATGCTGAAAGATTAGGCCTTGCACAATTGCACCAACTGCGCGGGAGGATAGGGCGTAGTGACCGACAGTCAGTCTGTGTATTGATGTATCAATCTCCACTTAGCGCTGTTGCTCGAGATCGTTTGACTTTGCTAAAGCGAAGCAATGATGGGTTTGAGATTTCGAGGAAAGACCTGGACTTGAGAGGTCCCGGAGAGATTTTGGGGTTTCGCCAAAGTGGTAGCCCAGAATTTCGTATAGTAGATCTTGGCCGACATAAGGTAGTAACGAATTGGGTTAAACAGGCTGCTGATCTGTTGTATAAAGAGAATCCTGAGCTTATTCCCAGATTGATCCACCGCTGGTTAAATGTCGTTAATCGGTCTCCCCATGTTTAAGAAATTGTCTGCCTACACGCGACTTACTCGTATGAATAAGCCAGTCGGTTGGTTGTTACTTTTATGGCCTACCTTATGGGCAGTTTGGATTGCTGGCTATGGTTCACCAAAAATTACTATTGTCGTAATCTTTGTTGTTGGTGTTATCATCATGCGGGCTGCTGGATGTATCGTGAATGATTATTTAGATAAGGATCTAGACGGACATGTTTCTCGCACACGAAACCGACCATTAGTTACCGGAGAAGTTACTACATATGAAGCTTTGTTGTTGTTTGTTGTGCTTATTGTGATGGCATTGTTCTTGGTCTTGATACTAGGCAGATTAACGCTGCTTTTTGCTCTCGTTGGATTTTTTCTGGTTATTACCTATCCACTGTTTAAGCGATTTACTCATTTGCCGCAACTATATCTAGGTGTTGTATTTTCGTGGGGGATCCCCCTGGCATTCGTTGCCCAACAAGGAAAAGTGCCTAATATTGCTTGGATGTTGTTTCTTGCCAATTTCCTGTGGGTTGTTGCTTATGACACGATGTACGCAATGGCAGATCGTCCAGATGACAAAAAGATTGGAATTAAGTCGACCGCTATTCTAGTTGGGAAGTATGACCTTATTTTTAACATTGCTTGCCAAGCAGCATCACTAGGAGTACTAGCAGCGATTGGTAATCTTCTTGAATTAGGTCTATGGTTCTATGCAGGGCTTTGCGTAGCGGGACTAACTGCAGTTTACCAGAGTTATTTATGCAAGAGTAGAGATCGCGAGCTTTGCTTAAAAGCATTTATAAATAACATATGGTTCGGCGGAGCAATTTTTATTGGTTTAGTAATGGCATAAATGGGATAGTAAGAACATAGCAGGTAGTTTTGGATCTACAGTAGTTGATAGACATCAAGATTCACTCAGGATTTAGGTTCGCGTAGCTCAACACAAGCCATTTATTGCCGGCATCTTCAAAATTTACTTGGACTCTTGCGGATGCTCCCTGGCCTTCTATAGTTATCACAGTTCCCGCGCCGAAACTCTTATGTACTACACGACTTCCAAGTTGTATTTCGTCATTCTCTGTTATTGCATCAGTAGCGGCGCTTCGGTCAATTCTTGCATCAGGTTGCATATTGATAGAGCGAATATTGTGAATCAGTTTTTCGGGAATCTCGAGTAGAAATCGAGAAGGTTTACTGTAGTTTTCTCTGCCATGAAGATACCGAATCTCAGCCCACGTTATGAATAACTGTTGCATGGCGCGTGTCATTCCGACATAGCAAAGCCGACGCTCTTCTTCCAGACCTCCTGACTCCTGGATAGACCGTTGATGCGGAAATAGTCCCTCTTCTACCCCGCATAGAAATACAAGCTTAAACTCCAATCCCTTAGCAGAGTGAAGACTCATTAGTTGAACGCAATCTTGCCAAGCTTCTGCTTGTGATTCCCCAGCTTCTAAAGCTGCATTTGCTAAGAAATCTTCGAGTGGGTTGATCACACCATCAGCATCTGGTTCAGAATTAAAATTCTTCGCCGCATTTACGAGTTCTTCGATGTTTTCAATTCTCGTAAGAGCTTTTTCCCCTCCTATTTTTTGGTAGTGGGGAACAAGCCTGCTTCTATCTATAACGATACTCGTTTGTTCGTGGAGTTCTAGACTGGCTATTTGTTTGTCAATCGAGTCAATTAGATCAACAAAAGCTTGTAGGCGGGTTCTTATACGCATAGGTGTATCATCGATAGACAAGAGATCAATCACACTATTCCATAGCGAGTGATTTGTTTTTCTGGAATGATCCCTGAGAGTTTCCAGTGTGCGATTGCCAATACCCCGAGGAGGGACGTTTACTATCCTTTCAAAAGCCGGATCGGAATTCCTGTTATGTATTAATCGTAGATATGCCAGAACATCTTTAACTTCGGCTCTCTCAAAAAATCGTAAGCCACCATAAACTCGATAAGGAGTGCCTGAGTCAAATAGCAATTCTTCAAAGATTCGCGATTGCGCATTTGACCTATATAAAATTGCGATGCTATCTCGTCTATGACCGTCTGCAATCCAGGTATGGATCGTATCAAGTACGAATTTACCTTCGTCCAAATCGTTATAAGCAGCGTAGACTTTGATCGGATCGCCGTCCCCATCTTCCGTCCAAAGGTTCTTTCCTAATCGGCCTTTATTGTGGTCAATAACCGCATTAGCTGCTTGAAGTATATTGCCCGTTGATCGATAGTTTTGTTCTAGCCGAATAATTTGTGTTTCTGGGAAGTCATACTGAAAATTTGTCATGTTTTCTATTCTGGCGCCTCGCCAACCGTAAATAGACTGATCATCATCACCTACAGCAAAAATATGATTTCTTGGTTCCGTAATTATTTTCAGCCATTGATATTGAATTTTATTCGTATCTTGGAACTCATCCACTAGAGTGTAACTAAATCGCGTACGATAGTTCTTTAGGACGTCCTGATTATTTGAAAATAGTTCGTGTGTTCGCAATAATAGTTCTGAAAAGTCGACAAGACCGAATCGTTGGCATAAGTTTTCGTAATGCTCGTAGATTCGGAGCAAGGTATGATCCATATTTTCGTTGTCGTTTTTCAAGTGAATAGATCGAATTCCCTCCTCTTTTTTGTTGTTAATGAACCACTGTATTTGTCGGGGCTGCCAATGTTCTTCGTTAAGTTGTAGTTCTTTTAGTATTCTTCTAATAAGTCGGTATTGATCATCAGCATCCAAGATTTCAAAGGCTTCAGGTAAATTCGCTTCTTGGTGATGAGCTCGTAAAATTCGATGTGAAAGACTGTGGAAGGTTCCTATCCACATGCCTCGGATATTAAAGCCAAGAATAGACTCTATTCTGTGTCTCATTTCAAGTGCTGCTTTATTTGTAAAGGTTACCGCTAGGATTGAAAGTGGAGAGATGCTGAGAGCTTCTATCAGCCAAGCGATCCTATAAGTTAAAACGCGGGTTTTACCACTGCCAGCTCCGGCTAGTATTAGTAATGGACCTGGTTCTGATGCTACAGCTTCCCGCTGTACTTTGTTTAGCTCCCCAAAGATATGTGTTAGTTCCATGTTGGTATCATTCAGGTATGGGGTTGCGTCAATTTAACGTAGATCGGGATAGACTCTGATAGGTATGGGACGCTGCAGTAACGAGAATAGTTTATGTAGAAATAGTTACACGCTGCGACGATAGTAGCATTGTTGCCTAAGTCTAGGATCATCTTGGAGTTCGAGAATGGGTCCAGGCTTCCACTCTTCGTGGCGTAATTCTGGAAAATATACGACATGACCAGTTACAGCTTGCGTAGGGACGTAGGTGACGTCTATTAATTCACAGTATGAGAGTGCGCTCTTGTACAGCATTGCACCGCCTATGAACCATACATCACCGTCACATTCCGAAAGCGCAGTACCAATTGTTGAAAATACTTCGACATTAGAAATGCTATTGCTAGAAATGACAATATTTCGCCGTTTAGGCAGAGCCCTACACCCAATTGATTCCCAGGTCAGTCGCCCCATAATTATGTTAGAGCCGATCGTTCGATCTTTAAAGCGTTTTAAATCAGCCGAATAATGCCAGGGTAGTTTACCGTTAGCCCCGATTATGCGATTCGAAGACATCGCAACAATTGCTGCTATCATATCTATACAGCTACCTTGAATGGTATAGCAGGATGTGGATTATATCCGGCTAATTGGAAAGTGCTAAGGAGGGATTCGGTGTCAGCTGTCAATAGTTCTGGGATATCATCCAGTGTCATAACTGACTTATCAATGTTTAGAGTTGGTAGCACGCGCGGGTTTCTCTTTAACTGCTTCTTAAGATTTGGAATATGATCGTATTCTGGTTGCGTTCCATCCGCTTTTGAAGTGTAAATGTGTGCATCAACCAACGTGTGTCCCAGTATGCCTGGGCGAATACCACTGAATCTTCCAAAGAGCTCGAGTAAAAATGCGTAACCTGCAATATTATATGGAACGCCAAGGGCGATATCGCAACTTCTCTGGGTAAGGTGTAAGCAGAGCAAAGGCTCACCATCGGCAGTATTTTGCACGTTCAGTACCCAGAAAGCATGACATGGTGGAAGGGCGCTCGTCTGCGCATTACCTGGCGCCCATGCGGACACCACAAGTCTTCGACTTTCTCGATTTCTTTGTAGTTCATCAACCACGTATCGTATTTGGTCATTAAAAGCTAGTCGCCCATCTCGATGTACCGGAAACTGTCTCCAAAAATTCCCATAAGCGCTTGGAACCTGACCATTTTGATCGGCCCATGGATCCCAGAATTTGCAACCATGCTTTTGCAGCAAACTAATATTCGTATCTCCAGACAAAAACCACAAATTTTCTACGACAATATTTTTCCAAGAAATCTCTTTTGTAGTTAACAAAGGAAAACCTTCCCGCAAATCAATTTGATAATTCAGATTAAAGCTAGAAATAGTATCGACCCCAGTCCTACTTGTTTTTCGAACCCCGTGTTCCAACACTTCTTTGACTGCCCAGAGATATTGTTTCACTAGCTGTTCCAGTTCGTCATGTTTGATTAGAATCTAACCAATTTAGCTGCGGCTAAAGAAATTCTCAAGTGCCTTTCGGGCTATTTGACTTGACTTTACATACCAATAGTCTTTATTAATACATAAGGCGGCGAAAGCAATTTTCTGTTCACCCCTATGGGCGTAGCCAACAAACCAATCATATCGACCCTCTGGATTTTTTCCTGAAAGAGATCCAGTTTTACCCCCAACCGAGACACCTTGAAAATCATTACGCTCAAAACCTAGAAAACTTTGACGTGCAGAACCACTCCGAACGGTTTCTCGCATCATAATCTGAAGTTGTTTTGTTGTTCTAGGAAGGATAGTAGGTTCAATAGCTTCCGACTCGTTTGCGTATAGCACAATACCACTATCGTCAGTTAACGAGTCTACTATTATTGGAGGTATTATTCTGCCGCCATTAATAACTGCGGCGGCGAGTAGCGCACCATGCACTGGGCTGATGGTATTGCGACGAGTATAGCCAGCAGCAGCTTCAACAACCCTCCAGTCGTCTTCTGTTTTGATAACTGATTTACTTTCGGACAAGTCAAAGTCACCTTGTAACTCCCTGTTGAATCCAAGCTTTGTTGCGTATGTCTTCAGTTTTTCACCCCCCACCTGCTCCAAGCCGATGCGACCGAATACTGTGTTTACTGACTTTGCAAAAGCAATTCGAAGTGGTATATGCTGTGTCCACTGATTGTCTTCATGACGAAATACATTTTTTCTGTAGAGGCTGGTAGTTTTTCCATTGAAAGGGATAATTGTCTCCGCATTGACCTTCCCAAGGTCGATCGCCGCCGCCGCGGTTACAAGTTTAAAAATAGAGGCGGATGGATAAGTACCTGCAAGAGCAAGATTAGTATCATTATTATCATCGCGCTTATGACTAGCCATCGCGAGTATTCGGCCAGTATCTGGATCAACAGCAACGAAAACTCCATAGTCTGGTCTATGTGCTTTTAGCACTGATTCTATGCTGCTTTGCAGTTTATTATCTAGAGTATAGTGAATCGTTGCTTGCCGAGATTCTCCATTGTGATGTACTAGAACCCTACGAGGATAGTTGTTGGTGGATATCAATGGTGACAAGGAATCTCTAATTAGGTTCTTATCTATTCCCCAGACGGCAGTTCTGTCACTTTCCATCGAACTCAGATATTTCGGCCAGCCCAGAGCGCCTACTGCTGCGGCAATCGGCAAGCCTATAAGGAACGTATAAAGATAAATCCGAGATCGGTTTTTCAAATTGTCGCTACCCCTTTCGCAATGTACTAATATTTATTTGATCAATAAGAATTAGTACGATTGGTTTTTGATATCTAAAAACGTTGTTCTTTGTGTTCTATTTTATTAATGACTCTTAATACGAATTCAGATTCCAATTATAAACTCGCTAACAGTTTTTTTCGTCAATCTTCTAATAGTACATCTCGGGCTTGATTTACGAGGGAAGCCAGATAATCAGTGCCCCCGCGATCAGAATGAAGTTTCTGTATTAGTCTACGATGTGTCTCAATAACTTTATCCGATGCTGAGTTCTCATCAAGGCCAAGAATTTCTGCTGCTTCACGACGACTCATCGGGCCTGTGGGAGATTGACGTTTGGGTTCATCAGTCGAATCATCCTTTCGCCAGGTATTGCCGTGATAGCGATCAAGAAAGGCTTCTAGTAAAGCTGCTGATTGAGGATCATCAGAGCGACATTCATTTAGCAGAATTAGTAACTGCTCTAGAGAAAGATCACTAATATTATTTCCAGAAAATTCACCCTTAGTAATATCTCCTGTTAGTTCGCCACTATCATGATCAAGTATCATAACAAAGTAACGAGTTTCGACTTTAGAAGTGTTTCCTGCTGGAGGTTTGCGCTTAGATCTAAACAATTTCCATGCTTGTCTAGCAACAAAATATCTTTGTATCCAAGGAACAGCGGCGCTCAATAGGGCGAATAGCCAGTGGATTCGGCCAGTAATTACCATGATTAGCAGAAAGCCCGCTACACCATAGAGTAGTATCATTCTAAAAAGATGTGTCCGTTGGATTGGCGAAGACTTTCTCAACCACGTGGCAAGCCAGAACAGGCCTATTATGGCGAATAAAGCTAGCAAAAGCCTTATCATCGTGGATCGACTCTCAGCGAGTTTTTGCTAGTTGATGTGTTAGCTGAGCAATGTTTGTGCCATGCGAGATCGTATATTTATTGAGTGCCTTGTGGCCACCCGCAACAAATACTGCAACGGCACATAGTAGGTCTTTTAATTTGTGGACGCTGTTTGTGTCGAATTGACAATATGCCCCCTTGCTTAGGCGTGCAATATCACGAAAAGAACGTTCAGCAATCACGTCAAAACCATCTTGGAAAACAAAAATAGGCACACCCACAATACCAAGCTTTCCAGCTAGGCTATTTAGAATTATCGGGTCTTCTTCCATTGCGTCACCTACAAAAACTAGAGCTTTCACAGTTGTTTTCGAGCTTTCAGATATCGTATGATCTAGTATCTTTGCGATTTGAGTTTGACCAGCCGCGCATCGGATGGAGCCCATATATGAGAGTAGACTTTCACCACTATTAGCCCAGGGAGTTGTTTCAAACTCTAAAAACCCTCGATAGTATGCCAATTGTATATCGAGACCACCCAGCGAGAGCGTCTCTTTGAACATTTGTGCTTGAATGTGGCAGGCACTATCCCACATTGGTTCACGGCTTGCCGTGGCATCCAACGAAAATATTAGTCTCGGATGCTTTGTCGTTATTTTTTCAACCGGAGTTGTCTTAACTTTCTGCAGGAAAGCAGTAATATCATCACTATTTGCTTTCTTTGGCAGTTTTTTGTTTTTCATGTTGTTCAGAACCGATCGTCCACTACAGCGTTAAAAGGAATATTAACACTGCTTCATATCTTTTCTCGACCATGGCGTTTTGTTGAGAAGAAATCTATGGATTTTTCAAAATACTCGCAAGAGTAATACTCGTTATCAGTATTTTCTTCACATAGTTGCTACCATTCGACGATAGCTCGTCTATGGATGGCTTGAAGCCAATGCCACCGAATCTACACTAATATCGTTATGCCAAAATCTCGGGAATTTGACTGTTTATGCCATATTTTTTGTGGTCTGGTCCATCTTCTGGAAAATGTGTATAAAAATTGGCCAGGGAGGTGAAACACATCAAGAAAAGGAGTAGGATTACTAAGACGGACATGGCGGCTGCGTTATAGTTCAATATTAGAGCCGATTCTTCACATTTTTTTTCAGAGAGTTAAGTATGCTTCTCTGCCCACTGGAGTCTTATATGAGTGATGATCAAGGAAGCGAACTGTCGCAACGCATTGAAGATCTTAAGGGAGAACATCGTGCTTTAGATCAAGAGTTGCGGTCGATGGCCGATGATCCGTTAGTAGATGATTTACAAATACAGAGATTAAAAAAGCGGAAGTTGTTTTTGAAAGATAGTATTGCGCATCTTGAGAGCAATCTTATGCCTGATATGACTGCCTAACAGTCATTATGGAAGAAAAACACGAGAGGGAGCGCCACTGAGAGAGGCGCTCCCTTATCAGGCCTAGTATCGGTAGTAATTTGGCTTAAAAGGACCTTCTATGGGTACGCCTATATAATCTGCTTGTTCTTCGCTAAGTGTTGTCAAGGTGGCGCCAATTTTTCTTAGATGGAGACGAGCTACCATTTCATCCAGTTTCTTGGGCAGCACATGTACTCCGCTGTTGTAATGTTCCGTTTGTTGCCATAGTTCAATCTGAGCTAGCACCTGGTTCGTAAACGAGTTAGACATAACAAAGCTTGGATGGCCGGTGGCACAGCCCAAATTAACCAGCCTTCCTTCAGCTAGAAGAATTATACGCTTTTTGTCAGGAAAAATAATATGGTCGACTTGGGGTTTTATATTTTCCCAAGAGTATTGACGCAGCGATGCTACATCAATTTCATTATCGAAATGACCAATATTGCAAATAATAGCTTGGTCTTTCATTTGACACATATGCTCATGTTGGATTACATGATAGTTTCCAGTCGCAGTCACAAAAATGTCCGCACGTGCTGCAGCATCCTCAATCGAAACTACCCGATATCCCTCCATAGCAGCCTGGAGAGCACATATGGGATCGATTTCGGTTACCCAAACAGTTGCACCTAAACCACGTAGCGCCTGAGCACAACCTTTGCCAACATCTCCATAGCCCATAATAAGTGCAGTTTTACCAGCAACCATAACATCAGTCGCTCTTTTAATTCCATCAACTAGTGATTCTCGACAACCATATAAATTATCAAATTTAGATTTAGTTACAGAATCATTTACATTGATAGCTGGAAATGGCAATTCCCCTGCTTTTTCCATTTGATATAGGCGATGTACGCCCGTTGTTGTTTCTTCGGTTACGCCGCGAATATTTTTTAGAATACGACTATAGAAACCTGACTGTTGTAACCGTTTTCGTATACTAGAAAATAGTGCTTCCTCCTCTTCGCTGGTTGGTTTGGATATCAGGGAAGGATCATTTTCCGCTTTTGCTCCCAATGTCACTAGCAGAGTCGCATCACCTCCATCATCGAGAATCATATTAGGGGTGCTACCATCATGCCACTGCAATATTCTATGCGTAAATTCCCAGTATTCGTCGAGTGTTTCACCTTTGTAGGCAAATACTGGAATTTCATTTGCAGCAACCGCGGCTGCAGCATGATCTTGTGTGGAAAATATGTTACATGATGCCCACCGAAGATCAGCACCAAGGACTTGCAATGTTTCAATAAGAACGGCAGTCTGTATAGTCATATGCAAGCTGCCAGCTATTCGCGCGCCCCGTAATGGTTGGCTCGCAGCATACTCTTCTCTCAAGGCCATTAGCCCAGGCATTTCTGTCTCAGCTATAGCAATTTCCCTCTGCCCCCATGCAGCTAGCGAGAGATCAGCAACTTGGTAGTCAGAAAACTCAGATTTTGTTTGAGCGCTCATATGCATCTCCTAATCAATCGAGCGCCGTTGCTATTTTAAGACTCTGATTTTGCCGAGCCTGGCAGCATAAAAACAAACTGCTGTCGCAACGCTCCTCGGCTGAGCCTGTTCAGCTAGTGGTGAGTAGCAAAAACCAATTTATGGTGAAAATTAGCTATATAGTAATCCCAGCTGCCTCCCTAAGTAAATCTACTTTGTCGGTATGTTCCCAGCTAAACTGATTCTCAGTTCTGCCAAAGTGGCCATAAGCTGCGGTATCTTTATATATCGGTCGAAGTAAGTTGAGTTCTTGGACTATCCGTTTTGGTCGTAGATCAAAATGCTCCGTGACAAGCGATTCTATATCTTCTTCTGGTATAGCATGGGTTCCAAAAGTATTAACCATCAGCGACACTGGGCGCGCTACTCCTATCGCATATGCTAGTTGTATTTCGCATTTTTCCGCAAGACCAGCTGCAACTACGTTTTTAGCTACATACCGAAGTGCGTATGCTGCTGAACGGTCGACTTTAGATGGATCTTTTCCAGAAAAAGCCCCACCTCCGTGATGAGCAGACCCACCATAAGTATCGACAATAATCTTACGCCCAGTTAATCCGCAATCTCCGTGCGGGCCTCCAATCACAAAACGGCCTGTTGGGTTGACGAGAAATCTGGTTTTATTTGAAATCATTGTCGTTGGTAACACTGGTTTAATGATTTCATCAATTACGCTATCACTAAGGGTTTCATGAGTAACATCTTCATCATGTTGGGTTGAAAGCACGACGGTATCAATTAGGGTAGGTTTTCCATCTTCATATCGCACGCTAATCTGGCTTTTCGCATCGGGCCTTAGCCATGGTAACTTGCCAGATTTGCGAACCTCTGCCTGTTTCTTTACCAATCGGTGAGCATAAGTGATTGGAAAAGGCATCAAGACATCTGTTTCATTACAAGCAAAGCCAAACATAAGGCCTTGATCACCAGCGCCCTGTTCTAGATCTATTCCTTCGCCTTCATTTACACCTTGAGCGATATCACTTGATTGTTTATCAAGGGCTATAACTACAGAACAGCTAGCGTGGTCATAGCCCATATCAGATGAGCAATATCCGATATCTTGAATGGTGTTTCGGACTACTTGAGTGGTATCGATTTGTGCGTTTGTTGTTATCTCGCCAGAAATTACCGCTAGCCCGGTCGTTACCAAGGTTTCACACCCTACTCTAGAACTAGGATCTTGCTCTATTAAAGCATCAAGCACCGCATCAGAGATTTGATCTGCCATCTTGTCTGGATGGCCTTCTGATACAGATTCTGAAGTAAATATGAAGTCGCGCGACATTAACCCTCCTATGTTAGTAAAACTTTATTCGATCACTAATCAATACTGTATGAATGTTTATCATCTATTTCTTAGGTTCATTCTAGCAGAGTGTCTGCACATGATCTCTTTGTGCAGGTAAATTGCCCCATTCAATATCATAGGCTAGTGCCTACGTCAGCAGCTAAATTTTGCGAAGTGCAATTGTCCATGTGTGCTTATCAATTTGATTTTCACTTGCAAAAGTATCGGCGAAGTCATTGTCCATCCATTTCTTCGCAAGGGTTTCTGCCATAATCCAATTTTGATGAATCTCGATACTTCGTTCTATTTCAATAGAGCCGGTAACTCGCAATTCGATCCGGTCGGAAACTTCAAGACCCGCTTGTTTTCTGGTTTCTTGCACCGTACGAATAAGCTCGCGTGCTAATCCTTCAGCTTCAAGTTCCGGTGTCATTCGTGTGTCTAGTGCCACCAGATAGCCATCCGATTCAGAACTCGCATATCCCTCGGCAGCTTCTGTCTCTATCAATATGTCTTCTGGCTCAAGAATAACTTTTTGCCCATCAACGAGCAGAAAATTCGTTTGGCCTCGTTGCTGCTTATCGGCAATCACAGAGCTATTTGCCTCTAAAAGGGTTTGGCGAATTCTGGGAATTAACTTTCCATAGCGCGAACCGATTCTTGGTAAATTTGGCTTTAATCGGTAAACAATGAGTTGATCATCCTGTTGAACAATTTCAAGTTCTTTAACGTTTAATTCTTCAAGGATTAATTCCTTATGCTGGATTGCAGATTCAATTGTCGCTTTATCGGGCAACCGAGCTAGCATTCTCGAGAGTGGTTGCCTGATGCGGATTCGATTGCTTTCTCTAGCTGCTCGACCTAGTGCAACAATTTTTTGAGCAACAGCTATTGATGTCAATAGTTCGTCGTTCCTCCAAGCAGGATTAGCCTTTGGCCAGTCGGCCAAGTGAACACTAATCGCAGTTGCTTCCTCATCGGCACGAACTAAATTTTGATATATTTCGTCAGCTAAAAATGGCATAAAGGGAGCAATTAACCGATGAACAGCATCAAGGCAATTGTACAGAGTCAAGTAGGCAGATTGTTTGTCGTCCCCAGCTTCGCTTTTCCAAAAGCGCCTTCGATTGCGACGTATGTACCAGTTACTTAATTGATCCGTGAAGTTCTCAATTAAGTTCCCAGCTCGTTTTGCATCGTAGCTTTCAAGCGCACGGGTTACGGATGTAATAGTTTGGTAGAGTAGAGCCAATATCCAGCGATCAATCTCGGGGCGTCTGGTTAACGGTATTTCTTGATGTAGATTGACATTATCCAGTGTCGCGTACAATGTAAAAAAAGAATATGTATTCCAAAGTGTGTTCACAAAAGAGCTTGCTACCTCAGCAACTATTTCAGTAGATATACGCTTTTGAGCTTCAGGAGCAAGGCGCGCTAGAAAATACCAGCGCAGCGAGTCGACTCCGACAGTATCAATAACATCATATGGATTGACAATGTTACCTTGTGATTTAGACATCTTTTTACCATGTGCATCTACGATATGGTTGAGACAAACACAATTTCGAAAGGCTACGCTGTCGGAGACCAAAGTGGCAATTGCATGCAGGCTGTAAAACCAGCCGCGCGTCTGGTCTATTGCTTCACAAATATAATCAGCAGGAAAATGACGGTTAAAAGTGGTATTATTTTCAAAAGGGTAATGCCACTGAGCATATGACATGGCTCCAGAATCGAACCAACAGTCAATTACTTCTTCAACACGGTGATATTCTCGGCCAGTTTTAGAATCCTTGAAGGTTATCTCATCTATCGATGGCCGATGCAGATCGACATCGTCAAGAGATCGGCCGCACAAAGACTCGAGCTCTGCTAGTGAGCCTATACATCGAAAATCGCCTTGGCCATCGGTCCAAATTGGTAACGGCGTTCCCCAGAACCTTTCGCGGGAGAGCGCCCAGTCGACATTGTTCTCTAACCAATTGCCGAATCGTCCATCTCGAATAGTTTGTGGCACCCAATTTATACTTTGATTTAGCTCAACCATTCGGTCACGTCTAGAAGTAGTGCGTATATACCAGGCGTTCTTAGCATAATATATTAGAGGGTCTCCGGTTCTCCAGCCAAAAGGATAGTTGTGTTTGAAAGACTTCTTTTGAAATAGGAGGCCTTTTCCCTCAAGTAGACTGATAATTATAGGGTCTGCGTCTTTAAAAAATATTCCCGCTAGGAATTTTATATCTGCTTTGAAGCAACCATCCAAACCAACCCCATGGATTATGGGAAGATCGTTTTTCTGGCCAAGTTCTAGGTCGTCTACACCATATGCGGGTGCAATGTGAACTATCCCAGTCCCTTCGTCTATGCTAACAAAGCTAGCGGCGAGTACCCGACATATTTCTCCTGATGCATCTAGATCATTAAATAGGCGTTCATAACGTAAACCAACTAGTTCGTTGCCAGTAACGGTTTGGACTACCTGATAGTTCTTATTAATCAACACCGATTCAACTAGTGACGACGCAATCAGATAAGTCTCATCGTCGCAATGCACATAAGAGTATTCAATATCGTTCCCGACTGCCAAAGCTAGATTTGATGGGAGGGTCCAGGGTGTTGTCGTCCACACCAAAAAAAATGTTTTAGTTTGATCTACCAGGGCAAACTTCACTATTATGGACGGGTCTTCCGTCTCTCGATATCCTTGTGCAACTTCGTGGGACGATAAGGTGGCGCCAATGCGTGGATCATATGGGACAACTTTGTAATCTTGATAAATTAGACCTTTATCCCAAATAACCTTAAGCAGGTTCCATACTGATTCAATGTAGGAATTATTAAGTGTGTAATATGCCTCATCTAGGTCAACCCAGAATCCCATGCGTTCTGTGAGAGCTTCCCACTCGCCTATATAGCGCATCACGGATTCTCTACAAAGTTTTGTGAATTCAGCTATTCCTATTTTCTGTTCAATGTCGTGTTTGTTAAAAATCCCAAGTTCTTTTTCAATTTCATGCTCAACTGGGAGGCCATGTGTATCCCAGCCAGCCTTGCGTGGTACGTGAAAGCCTTGCATAGTTCTAAATCGAGGATAAATATCTTTAAATGTTCTCGCTAACACGTGGTGTATTCCAGGTCGACCATTAGCAGTCGGGGGACCGTCATTGAAAGTGAATAGTGGCTTATTTTGCGACTGCCGTAACGATTCTTCGAATACTTTATTTATACGCCAAAAATCAAGTATTCGTTTCTCAATTTCGGGGCCGTCATAACGTCCAGCCACAGTTTTGAATTGCATATGATCTATTCCAAGCAATACTATGGGTTGATTTAGATAGTATTGGAGGTGTTGAGCTTACTGCAAGGATGACACCATATCCGAAGGTGAGTCAAACTTATTGTTGTCATAGCAAAGATTAGATTGCTGCTGAATCATCTAGTAATACTGAGATATGCTTGGCTACGCTCTCAGACAATCCCTTTAGATTGTAGCCCCCCTCAAGGACAGAAATTAGTCTACCTTCTGACGAAGAGTCTGCGACTTCAAGTAGTCTCGTGGTCATCCACCCATAGAAATCGGTACTAAGGTTAATATCTCCTAACGGATCAGTTTGATGTGCATCGAAGCCAGCTGAAATAACAACGGCGTCCGGCTTAAATTCGTAAGCAAATGGAAGAATAACTTCTCGGAAGGCTTGTTCATATTCGTTATCTCCGCTTCCTGCATGCATTGGGCAGTTAAGGGTAGCACCAACTCCAGAACCGACCCCTGTTTCGCTTGAAGCCCCTGTTCCAGGATAGTGGGGGTATTGATGCAGACTTACATATAGGACAGAAGGATCCTGCTCAAATATATGCTGAGTCCCATTACCATGGTGTACATCCCAATCAACTATTAGAATTTTATCAAGTCCATATTGTTTTTGGAGATAACGAGTTGCTATGGCAACATTGTTAAATAAGCAAAATCCCATAGCTTCGCTTCGCTCTGCATGGTGTCCAGGCGGACGGACTAGTGCGAATCCATTATTAACTTGTCCTGACATAACAGCATCGGCAATCCGCATTACACCGCCAGCGGCGAGTAGTGCAGTATCGAAAGATTTCGTACTGACTTGAACATCAGGGCTATCAAGTTGTCCTCCGCCATTCGCGCAAGTTTCTCGAGCGCGTTGGACAAGCTTCATATCGTGAACCTCAGTTAGCCATTTCTCATCACAGGTCTCTGCGGTGATTGGTAGTAACGTTTCGAACCACGAAAATTCTCTAATATGATCAAGTACTGATCTCATCCGAGCAGGCCGCTCTGGATGAGACTTTCCAGTGTCGTGGAGCAAGAAACGTTCATCAGATAGGAAGCCAGTATTCATACGTATACCTTAATAATATAAATCGTTTTAGTAAAATAGCGATATTTTTTGAACAGCTTAATACTGAACATTGCAGATCTATATCCATATTATAGAGCTTTTTCAGGGTGCCACGGCTAGAATTCAAAGGTTAGAAACTACCCTTTGTTCCAATAGTCGACAGGCTGTCAGTTCGTTGAGACGAACATCGCAATTGACCAATCCTCTGGGCTAGGTTAGTTAATAAATGATGTAAGCCTAATTTTATTATACTTGCAGCTATGTTGTGATAACGAAATTTTAGTTGGCAATTACATTGATGCTTATTGGAGCATTATGCAAAGATAGTTATTTCTATTGTGATTAGATTGATTCATTTGACGTGCGGACGTTGGTTCTAGTTCAATGTTGGCTATTACAGTCATCGTTGCAACTATATTGATGATTTGGTTGGCAACTAAACACTGGCCAATTAGACCCGGAGAGGGTCGAGAATTTTCGAATTCGATCGACTATCGATCCGACAAAACCGAATGTTTCACAGTTGGAACATTCAATATTCATCGCGGCAGAGGAATCGATGGGATTCGAAGTTTGGCGCGTATTAGCGATACAATCTGTGACTGTGATGTAGTGGGCCTTCAGGAAGTAGAGGGATATAGTCTTAGGAATTCCAAGAATCAAGCCTATCTACTGGCTGAGTATGGACAATACGCAGTGCACTTTTCTCCCACTCGGAAGCAGTTATTTCTTCCACATCGTGGTAATGCCCTATTGACTCGGTATCCCGTTTCCTACTGGTGCAGAGAGCCGTTATTTCCAACCCATGGTAAAGCTTATAGGAATTTGACGATGTATACTCTACAAATCAGTGGTCAGGAAGTGCATGTAATTAATACACATCTTTCGAAGCCGACCGATCAGAACGCACCGCTGCAGCGTGTATTGGAACTATTTGTCAGTCTAGAACGTGCTGTTTTAGTTGGAGATTTCAATACACATGCTTGTCATCCGTTGATCCAAGAAATTACCAACCTACAGGCTGTTGATGCAACATCTCTAAGCAGTGAAGATCCAAATAGAGTTGATTGGATTTTGGTTCGAGGGCTAGAAATAGTTTCAGCGACATACATTCCCGCTAGCGCTTCAGACCATCCGTTTTATTCGGCTGAATTACGGCTGATGTGATTTATACGCTGAGGCGAATGTCCACCCTAATCTGCCGAGCTTTTCTAGAGAAAATTCATATAGGTTAGGATAGTCTTGCTTAAGATCCCGAAGAAATCTGGTAGCATCTCGATTGACAGCTGATGCAGCGGATCTTTTGTTATCATGTTGTTTCATCACATCAAGGTCGAGTAAAAGAATTTGATCGTTTGACAATAAAATATTGCTCGATTTGGTATCGCCATGGGTAATGCTACGGTCCCATAGACTGTTTAATGTATTAATAATTTTTTCCAATGCTTGTAGCTGACTTGGTTCATCTGAACCTGAGCGTAGATAATCTGCCCAAGTGCGGCCATCAATGAACTTATATAAATACCAAGATCGGCCTTTTAATCTGCCCAGAATATATTCCTGAATAAATGCTACTGGGTCTGCTACTGAAAAACCCAGATCTTGAAGTTTTTTTGCGTAAATCCAGCAATTTTCTGCTCTGGAATTGCTAATGCTTCTTCGTACTGCATGCCACCTGTTGGCTGTGTTGTAAGCCTTAATTACAAGCTGACCATCATTAAGCAGATTGGGTAGTAGATTTATAGTAGTTTTCTGGTCCTGTTTTAGAGGTGGGAAGATTGCATATTGCGCAATCGCCTGATCAGGATCTTCTAGGCAGTACTGCAATTTCCCTTCCGCGTCGTAGTCAAAATCATATATGCCCCTTAGATTCTTGTACGCGAACATCTGCGTTGTTTTAGACATATCGATAGCGTAATCTTAATTCGAGTCAATTAAAGCTAAAATCTTATTGGAGCATGCGGGCGGATGGAGCCGGATTGGCCTGCTGAGGTAAGTTCTGCACATTTTTACGTTGCTCAGCTGCATACAGATTCTCTGCTTTTGATATTACTTCATTCCAAAATAGGGCATCACCAGATAGTGTTTCTCGTAAAGAGATTCCCATGTAATCAGCAATGAAGCGATAGAGATCTCTACTAGTCAGGATGCCTGATTCGATCAGTGTAAGACAAGAATACCTTAGTCCAGAAATATCCTTTAGCTTCCATCGTTCAGGTGTTTGACGGCGAATCTGCATCCTATGCAAGTCAATTACGTGCAGCGTACTTTTATTAGTAGAAAGTTTGCCCTTGTCGTAAGCGCGACGTAACAAGAAATGACATAAGTAGAAGTCTCTGTGATTGGCGCCACTTTGATGAATGGTGCGCGCCATTCTTGCTACTCTTCTGATTAGCCATCGCTTGTATCGGAGGTCACTGCGAGTTTTCGGAGGATTTTTTTGCCACTCATAGCCTAGCTCTTCAAGACTAATTGAGCCACCTATTTCTTCGGTAATAATAAATGACTGTCGGTTGGCAGCTTTTTTGTATGAAGTTCCATAGCCGGCGATTGTAAGCGTACTAATGCCATGCCGGCGGAGATGGTGAACACCGTGCCATTCGTTTTTTGCACCAAGTACAGGCGGACGAAGATAAGTCCAGTTCTTGATAATTTCACGCCAACCAACCCCGGTATGCGTTTTTATGTAATATGTCTTATTTCCAAATTTGTGACGCCTGGTTTCGCGACCTAATCCTGTCCTAATTAACTCTCCCCGTTTTTGGATTTGCATTATCTGACCAAGATGCGCTCCTTGAAATATTTCGATGGGCAGACTTTGATCTAAATATTGAATAGACTCATCTGGCCTTTGTGCGCGTCCCATCTTTTTTTCAACATTGTTCTGGCAGTGCTTCTCAATGATATCAACCGCATCGATGGGCATATGGTACAGGTCTTCGTTCTCGCCATATCTTAGGCCATTATTGCTCCATTTCTTCCGAATAGTTGGTGAAGATAGAATATTTTCAAGTTTGTAGTTGAGCTGACTTTGCTCAAATGGTTCAGGTAGTACAATCCCAGCCTTAGCTTGCTCAACATGTTCGGCATAGCCACATACTTCCGTAGTTAGAACTGGGACACCCGCCACAATCGCCTCTAGGAGCACTGTTCCTGTATTCTCACGATATGCAGGATGTATCAATAAATCTCCAGCAGCATACCACTCACGGATATCATCACGGCCACCAACAAAATGAACCCTCGCATTAACTCCTAGCTTTTTTGCTAGGTCGAGGTAATCATTTGCATGGTCTCTTCCAATCACCATCAATTGAGTGCGTTGTTGCAACCTAAGTGGCAAGCTCGCAAGTGCTTTAACAGCTCGATCGAGACCTTTGGTTTCGAATCCTGAGCCTATAAATAGCAATAGTAGCTCGTCAGGCTCTATATCGAAATCTTTACGCATTTGATATCTTGTGCCGAATCGATTCTGAGCGGGTTTTCTATCTTTTTTGCTCAAGGTGGGCGGAAGCAGCATGAAGCGAGAATTATCAGTGTGATAGTACTCCTGAAATACTTTCTTTTCTCGTTTAGACAGAGATAGGATTAATGTTTGACTAGCAGTTCCGAACACCGCATTTTCAAATCGGAAAAGATGTTGATAGCGTGGTGTTAATTTGTATAGTGATCGGAAATCGAAACCCGGTGCATGAAGAAGTATTTTTCTTATCAGTTTCCTTAAATTTTTGTGCGGGTAAATTGTTTTTAAAGCTCTTTGCAGGTATCTGATCGATTTGGGGATACTTTTTTTCGCATCACGAGCGATATAGCAGACATCAGCACCATAATAAACATCAAGGCCAGGCATTTTGTTGAAGCCTATCACGGCATCGAATCTTTTCATTCGAAGTTGGTCTTGGACTTTATTATGGTATGCCTTATCCTTCCTATGATTCGAGCGAAAGTGATCTCGCCAGTCATTTAAGCATGTAACTTTTGGCTCGCTTTCAATTGCAGGTCCTTCCCATGTTCTAACAAAGATTTCGACCTCGTGTCCTCGGTTTTGACATTCTTCAAGAATTCGACGGAAATCGCGCGATAGGCCGCTATGAGGCAGATAATTAAAATGGCAGAAAGCAAACTTCATTTTGTTGCGGAAGACTTTATGGGCGCTGCTAGGCAGAGAGTAATGTAGTTGAATCTAGGTCGTTGTTTCGTATAGACCCCAATTTAGTCCTCATTGTATCGTTTTTCCCATTCCCACGCTGTTCTGCATATTTCCTCAAGATTGTCATGCATCGGCACCCATCCGAGCACCTCAAGAATTCGTCTGTTATCAGCGACCACTTGGGGAGCATCACCCTGACGTCTAGGGGAAGCAACGATAGGAAAGTTTACATTAGCGACAGATTTTATTGTATTTACAACTTGTTGGACACTATAACCTTTTCCATAACCACAGTTTAGCCGTTCTGAATCGCCCCCGTTTGCTAGATATTCAAGTGCATCGAGGTGGGCGGTAGCAATGTCTTCGACATGAACATAGTCACGAATGCATGTACCGTCAAGTGTTGGATAATCTGTACCAAAAATCGACATAGTCTTGTGTTTTCCTAGAGCAGTTTCACATGCGACTTTAATCAAGTGGGTTGAATCTGGCGTGGCTGGACCCAAGGTTCCATCGAAACTGGCTCCAGCGACATTGAAGTATCTCAGCGCAACATATCGAAATTGTGAATGACTATTTTGGCTGCTCGCTGCTATATCGTGTAAATTCCATTCGGTAATGAGCTTGGTACGACCATAGGGATTGATTGGTATTGTAGCTGTTGTTTCTGAAACGGGTATTTCTGCGGGATTTCCATATACAGCTGCGCTGGAAGAGAAAACGAACAAACCGATGCTGCATTTTCTACATGCACTAATTAAGTTCATTGAGCCTACTACATTATTTTCATAGTACTTTAATGGGTCTTTTATTGATTCCGGTACTACGACATCACCGGCAAAATGGATAACAGCTTCGATATCGTTGCCTCTAAGTATCTCAACCATTTCTTCTCGATTACCAGAATCTAGACGATAAAATTTTGCCGACTTAGGAACTGCCCAGCGATGTCCAGTTGACAGTGTATCGACTATGGTCAATGTGTACCCCGCATCAATCAGTTTTCTAGCGGTATGTGAACCTATATAACCTGCACCGCCTGTAATGAGGATCCTTGAGATGTTACTTGGCATAAGCGTATTGTCTAAATCTTGATTGGTCTATTTGAGTATCGAATCGCATTTGATGTTTGTTAGTCCCTTTGGAATGATTCTAATTCCGCTATTACTTGTTCGGCAGATAATCGCTCAAGGCAGTTGGTATGCCCAAGGGGACAATGTCGCTCTTGGCAGGGGCTGCACGCTAATTCCTCCCATAGTATGGTTGCTTTCGTGCTTAGGGGTGGATTGATTCTTGGACTTGTTGACCCGTAGATGGCAATAACTTTTGTGTTGACCGCAGCAGCTAGATGCATTAGACCAGAGTCATTACTAATCACACAGTCAGTTGCGCTTAGTAGGTCGATAACCTCTTCTAATGTGGTCTGTCCAGCAAGATCGAACAGGTTTATATTTCTGGTTCCATTATGTATTTCAGCTGTTATAGCCGAATCTTTTTCGGATCCGAGAAGCCATACTTGCCAGCCTTTAAGTGCTTGATGTTGAGCAACTTGAGCAAAGTATGCAGCCGGCCAGCGCTTAGATGGACCGAACTCCGCCCCAGGGCAAATAGCAAGAACTGGTTGGTCAGTTTGTTCGATTCCCAGATTGTCTAGAATCCCTTTTACGGCGTCTCGATTGATTCTAAGTCTAGGTGTTGGGTAGTTCTTGCATGTATAATCACCCTTAGTGCGGCCTAGCTGAACAAACTTTTGTACAGTTAAAGGCAATTGAGTTGTATCGAGAGGATGCACGTCGTTTAACAAACCATAGCGTTTTTCTCCCAAGTATCCAGTTCGCTGGGGAATACCAGCGAGAAATGGCACCAACGCAGCTTTTATTGACCTGGGTAAAATAATTGCTTGGTCGAATTTTCTCTCTCGTAGTGTTTGTGCAAGATCCCACCTTTTGTAGAGTGATAATTGACCATGTTCGAATCCTGTCGGAATCACACTAGATACTTGAGGCATACGATACAACAAGGGTGATGACCAAGAGGGCGCCATAACCGATAATTGCAGACTATCCTGCTTTTGCAGCAATGTTTGAAACAAGCTTTGAGCCATCACCATATCACCAATCCAAGATGGTCCAACGACTAAGACATTGTGACAATCAGGTGCCATATAAAGAATGTCTTATTAAAGTTCAGTCAGTACATCCGTATTGGGTATTGGTTCATAGCGATTAGTCCTTGGCGTCCGATAATACATATATAGTTCCGCAGTAGGGACAAACAACTTCGTTGTCCAGCTCTATAGCGAGATAAACTCGCGGATGCGCGCTCCACAACATTGTGTCTTTATTTGGACAATAGAGTGGTAGATCATGCTCGCCTAAACAATAGCGACGTTGATTACTCGTGGTATCTTTTTCACTGGCAGACACAATAGACTCAGGTTTATTAATTGCAGGAAGTCGCATAATCAAATATGCACCAGCCATTCGAGGTGTTGTGGATTCCTTCCGTGTACGCAGTCAAAATAGCGTGATTGTATCTGCTCCGTTATTGGGCCGCGGGTACCAGAGCCGATTAGGCGGCCATCGAGTTGAGCAATAGGTGTTACCTCGGCTGCAGTCCCAGTAAAAAACGCTTCGTCAGCAACATAAACCTCATCGCGAGTTATACGTTTTTCTATAAGGTCAAACCCAAGCTCATCAATTAGTACGACGATAGTATCGCGTGTTATGCCTTCTAGTGCTGATGTTAGGTCAGGAGTGAATATCTTCCCATCACGAACGATAAACACATTCTCGCCTGTTCCCTCCATCACATATCCTTCATTATCAAGCATTAGTGCTTCGTCTGCACCAGCGGCTACAGCTTCTTGTAGAGCAAGAATGGAATTGATATAGTGGCCACAGGCTTTAGCACGGCACATGCTGATGTTAACGTGGTGACGCGTCAGGGACGACGTTTTGACTCTTATGCCTTTCTCTAGACCATCTTCTCCAAGGTAAGTGCCCCATTCCCATGCTGCTATGGAGACATGGGTTGATAGTGTATCTGCTCGAATCCCCATGCCCTCAGAACCATAAAAGACAAGGGGGCGGATATATGCGCTGCTAAGGCTATTTTTTTCTACGATACTCTTTTGTGCATCATTTAGGGTCTTCTTGTCATATGGCATATTCATTCCTAGGATGTGCGCTGATCGGAACAACCGATCTGTATGATCTTCTAGCCGAAAGATAGCTGGGCCTTTTTCTGTACTATAGGCTCGTACTCCTTCAAATGCTCCTAGGCCATAGTGGAGTGTGTGAGTCAGGACATGAACTTGCGCATCTCGCCATGGAACCATTTCCCCATCAAGCCATATAAATCCATCTCTATCCGAAAATGACATTACCTATACCTATCCCTCTTGTTGTAATGAATATATGTTTTTTGACTTTGTCTTGTTGGTCTAAAGCAAGTATGGTTAGCAAAACTTACCAACGTTCTCTAATGCAGAGCGAACAGCAAGTACCGAATTCTGCGCATAGGGGACAAGCCGCTCTTGAATTTCTTCTCTACTAATCTCAGGGCCAAGTATACCTACACCAATTGGTTTCATCAGTTCCAACTGAAGATCGAGAATGGCCTTAAAAACAGCTTCCGCCATTACTCTGCCATGAGCTGTCTGCCCATTCTCTATAATTCCAAGGGCAATTGCACCACTGATAGCTGGCTTTCGCAAAAGACTTTTAAGGGCGAGCGGCTTTTCCATTGAGCCGAATACCCAGACTTGCTCAGTTATAACAAGATCATTTTCGCTAGCAGTGACGATCGCACTTTCCACCATATTCTCTACATGTTTCCGGTGGAAACTTCCCGCGACAATTGCAATTTGATCCGCTTTTGGCATGAGCAGTACTTCTGAATTTTTCTAACCGATACTATAGATTAAGCT
The DNA here is from genome assembly GCA_002724185.1 of Acidiferrobacteraceae bacterium. GTDB lineage: Bacteria > Pseudomonadota > Gammaproteobacteria > Arenicellales > UBA868 > CAJXWH01. Next base: position 54,772 of record PBOB01000054.1, read on the forward strand.
ATTTAGGTGGTGAGCGACAAATTGTCCTAATTACTTTCGCCCATAAAGTGTTCCCATATATGTCGTACCCATCGTCGTTCATCACCTAATTCTGTGTGCGGTATAAGTGCAGGTTTCTCCTGAAGTTTAAGTAAGTTCTCTTTTTTAAGAAAGGATGCCAATATATCAATTAATCGTTCGCTATCAGAATTATTGATGATATTTATGTCGGTTAAAGTTCTAATTATGACTTGGCTTTCCGTGCTGTCCGCTAGTTGTGGATATATATTAGCCCAGCGTAACACTAAGTATTGGATGAGAAACTCAAGATCAAGAATACCGCCACGATCTATTTTTAGATCAAAGTATTTCGTATCACTCTGACAATTTGCGGCTATAGTTCGGTTTCGCATATTTGTGACAGATTTTTTAAGTTCAACTTTATCTCTGGGCAACCGTATTATTCTTGTGCGAGTTCGCTCGAATTGCTCCATCAAGGATTTGTTCGTGCTTATCATTCGCGCTCGTACTAGTGCTTGATGTTCCCACGAATGCGCTTTATAAAGCTGATAGTTCGAAAAACGATTTAGAGAGTTTATAGGAATTCCGGATTTTCCATCAGGGCGCAGTCTCAGATCAACTGGATATAATTGGCCTGCTCTTGTTCGCGTTGTCAGAAGATTAATTAATCTTTGTAGCAATCTATTATAGTTTCGAAAGTGTAAATCGTTATCCGACTCGACTGCTTCTTCTACGAGAAAAATAAGATCTAGGTCAGAATTGTAACCGAGCTCTTTACTACCAAGTTTTCCATAGGCAACAATACCAATACTGTGAACATCTATTTCGTTGTTTTCACTTACGAGACTTTTTGTAGAGCACACTAGAGCTTGCTCTAAGATGCTTTCGGCAAGTGAGGATAATACTTTCGACACTTCTGCCTGGGTAACGATTTTTGCGATATCCGCAGCAGCTAATCGCAGAGTATATCCTTGTCGGAACTCCCTAAATACATCCATCAATATCTCTAAATCGTCTGGTTCTACATCAGCAATTTTGCGTGCTAACTCTTTAGCAATCTGATCCTTAGACTCAACTTGATAACTATTTATTGGATCGAGCAATTCGTCAAGCATCGCTGGATGTTGTTTAATCCAACTAGCAATCCCACGACTTGCGGTGATTAGACGTACCAATTGAGTTAGAGCGAGAGAGTTTTCGTATAGTAATGATAGATAGGCAGAGCGCCGCCCAATAGCCTCAATCAATTCAATTAGGCGACTTAATGCAATCATTGGATCATCGCTGAGACTACACTCAGAAAGGGCAGCAGGCATCAGTTTTTCTAGCCGATCTCGGCCAATTCTTGAGAATGTGTGATAAAAATAACTAGTCTTTAAGTTGTCCAGCAAATCCAATACGTGTTCAGGTTGTTCAAATCCGTTTTCAGTAAGAAACAACACCGCATCAGATTTTTCAATACTGGCTAGCCAGATATCATTCCATTCAGCAAGAGCACCGTCTGTTGTGTCTTCTGACTCCACCATAAATAACTCGTCGAAATATTTATGGACAGTTGTGAGTGTCTCTCTTAAGTGCTCAAAACAAGCGTTCCAATCCATGAAGTCCAAAGAGGTTGCTAGTTGTTCTCGTTTAGTCTGATCTTCTGGCAGTGAATGCGTCTGCCTATCATCTGCTGCTTGCAACCGATTTTCTGTTTTCCGAAGAACGACATAACATTCTCGAAGTTTCTGCGCTTGTGTATTATCAATAAATTTCAAAGAGGCTAGCATGTCAAGAGCGGCGCTCAATTGTCCCGTTTGCAGTTGCGGTTCACGACCACCACGGATGAGTTGATGGACTTGTACGATGAACTCAATTTCTCGTATACCACCTGTTCCAAGTTTAATATCGCAGAGCGAGTTTTTTCTCAACAATTCGCGAGTTATTCTATTTTTCATTAGGCGAAGCGCTTCAAAACATCCAAAGTCTAGGTATTTTCGATAGACAAATGGCTTTAGCATGTCGATCAACTCAACAGTGTCCTCGCTGTTTCCGGCGACTGGACGCGCTTTGATCAAAGCATAGCGTTCCCATTCTCTTCCATGGGTGATGTAGTATTGATTAATAGCGCTGAAAGATAATACGAGTGGCCCACTATCACCATTTGGTCGCAATCGCATGTCTGTCCTAAACACAAAACCATCGGACGTATGTTCGCTAAGAATTCGGATCAAATTTTGGCCAACCTTGGTGAAGAACTCCTGATTGCTTATTGATTTTGGGCCATTTGTCACTCCTGATTCTGGGTAGGCAAATATAAGATCGACGTCTGATGAGAAGTTGAGTTCTTTACCGCCCAGCTTTCCAAGCCCCAGGACTACAAGAGTTAACTCCCTGCCCGTCTGAGCACCGATAGGGTAACCATGCTCTTTGGAGACCACTTTATGAGCCATTATCAGTGCGATACGGATCGCTTCATCGGCCAACAAGGAAAGGTTACTCATAACTTCATCAAGTGTTGCCAATCCAGCTAGATCACGCCAACCAATTCGCACGATCTCACGGCGTCGAACAATACGAAGCGAGATCATTAGTTCGGGGATATTATTTGAAGTTTGAAGACAATTACCTACGATCTTCTTTAGGTCAGTCAAGACCCTTTCTTTGAGTACATCATCTTGACTCAGTAAGTCTGCGCATAAACCGGGTGTGAGCAAAAGTGCATTGCTAATGAAATCACTGATAGCCATCACCTTAACCAAAGATTTCAGTGCAAGCCGACCTCTATAGTTATTTGCGGCTTTGTGTATGGGTTGTGAAGTATGTGGTGCTCGGAGGAATTCTTGGAAGCGAGTTTTTGCAATCTCTGCAGGCAAAGGTGCCAGCGTTAATACTGCTTCTTCAAATACTGCGCTAGCTGGCGATTCCATGTAGTCTCAGTGCGAGGTCGCTATTGACATAATCTCGTCGATTATGCCCTAAACGTTGCATTTATTGCATCGTAGCTATTTAAGAAAAGCCAACAAAAAGGTGTAATTTGCGACAAGTACAATAATGGAGAACCTATTTCATTTAAGTTATGATGAAATTCTTGCGATACGATTTGTATACTAGGCAATTGTGCAATAACGTTATAGTCTATATTCGATAATTGCGAATAGGTTGTTTTGTCGAATTCGTATTGAGTGCTTAAAGCTTTGCTGACGAAAGAACAACCTAGCAAAACGCATCTTGTTATATGCGAAAGGCTATTATGAGTAATGTCATAGAGTGAATATAGAGGGTAAAATCTACCCATTAACTGGAGACAAGTTTGAGTTTAAGTAACCAACAAACAGCTGTTGTAACGGGTGCTTCTAGCGGCATTGGTGCTGCTACTGCACGGGCATTGAGTAAGCGTGGACTTACAGTCCATGTTTTAGCACGCCGATCAGGACGTTTAGCAGAGCAAACTGGTTGTATTCCACATGTACTCGATGTCCGAGACACGGAGACCCTAAAATCTCTTTTAAACTCGCTCAATGTAGATATTCTTATAAATAACGCCGGAGTGGGTCGTGGATATAAGTCTTTAGCAGAAGCCCACTCAAGCGATATAGATTGCACTATAGAGACGAATGTTCAAGCCGCCGTCCATGCCGTCCATGCCGTTTTGCCCTCGATGCTAAAAAAAGGTTCCGGTCATATAGTTAACATAGGATCAATGGCTGGATTATATTCTTTGCCTTCTGCACTTTATGGAGCGTCCAAGGCAGCTATACACCTCATGTCACAGGACTTGAGATTAGAGCTTGAAGGGACGGGTATTAGGGTAACAGAGATTTGTCCAGGTCGTGTTCGCACGGAGTTCTACGACGCTGCAGTAGATGAGCCAGAAGAACGTGAAAAGATGAAAGACTCGGGTATTGATGAATTAACAGGCGATGATATAGCTGAATCGATTATTTATGCCCTAGACGCACCATGGCGAGTAAATGTTAATCGTATCGAACTCCAGCCAACAGAGCAGATCTATGGTGGTTCACAATTTACGCCTCGAGAACGTCCTTGAGTCTAGAGGGCAAAGTATGCGTTGTTACTGGAGGAGCTTCAGGAATGGGCGCTGCCAGTATTCGTGCGTTTGCTAATGCAGGAGCTACTACTGTTTTAGTTGATATTGATAAAAATGGAGCAGATCTTGTAGCCAAGGAAACCGGGGCACTCATGATGATAGGTGATGTTGCAGATTCATCGTTTTGTACTAAGGTAGCTGACGATGTAGTTCGTAACCAGGGTCAGATTGACATTCTCGTTAATTGTGCGGGTACTATATTGCGAGCCGATGCGATCAATACATCGGATGATGAATGGCGGCGGATACTAGCTGTTAATGTAGACGGAGTTTTCTTTATGTCTAGGGCAGTGGTTAGACATATGATACATAGAGCCTCAGGGAGCATCGTAAATTTCGGCTCTATATGGGGGGATGTGGGCGCATCTGGAGTTACGGCTTATTGTGCGACTAAGGGCGCAGTTCATCAAATCACTAAAGCAATGGCTTTGGATCATGTCGAAAATGGCATTAGAGTCAATGCAGTCGCCCCTGGCGAAGTGAATACTCCAATGCTCTCATCTGGTCGGTTAGCACCACCAAGTGCTGCAGATTTAGCGAATTTGGCACAAAACACTATTCCCATGAAGAGATTAGCAGAACCTGAAGAGATAGCAGAAGTTGTTCTATTCCTAGCATCGGACAAGTCAAGTTATATGACCGGCGTTATTGTGCCAGTTGATGCAGGATATACAGCGCGTTAGGGAATAGTATTCATATCAAATTTTGATTTAGAATATCTATTCTTGTTGGAGCATTTGACTTGCCCCAACACGTTTTAACTTTCATTGGAATTCGTATGGCAGTATAGGGTGATGACAGCCGACCTTTTTGAATTTTCCTTGGTAAAGAAGCGATTTGCAGTTATAGGTAACCCAGTTGCGCATAGTAAATCCCCAGAGATTCACCAGATATTTGCACAGCAATGCAACATTGTTCTGGATTACCAAGCTATCCATGTTGACCACGGTGGATTCGCGCAGGCGTTGAGAAATCTTCAGGCTCGAGGCTTCGCAGGAATAAACATCACTGTTCCATACAAACAAAACGCGGCTGAACAGGTGGATTCGATTAGCAAAAGAGCCCGTGTCGCCAATGCGGTTAATACAATTAAATTCGAAGATGATGGCTCCATGTATGGTGACAATACTGATGGTGAAGGCTTACTTCGTGATCTGGAAAAAAATCTTTGTCAGTCTATCTGCGATAGTAAAATTCTGGTAGTTGGTGCGGGTGGAGCTGCACGCGGAATTCTAGAGCCTATTCTGGCTGCTAAACCAGAGATGGTCGCAATCACTAACAGAACTGCGAAACGAGGTATTTCAATTTCAAATGAGTTTTTGCAATATGGACCAGTAAGTTGGCAATCCTTTGACCAGGTTAGTGAGCTTAGTTTTGATATCGTAGTCAATGCAACATCAGCTAGTTTAACTGGTGATATTCCGAACCTCCCCAATCAAATATTTGCACCGGGTAGTCTTGCTTATGATATGGGATATGGCGAACAGTCTACGCCCTTTATTATTTGGGCGAAAAAGCAGGGTGCCGCTCGGACAGCTAATGGGCTTGGCATGCTTGTTGAGCAAGCCGCTTCATCATTCAAGTTATGGCATCAAGTTGAACCTGATACAGGAGCTGCTCTACTGGCTATTTGCCCAAACCGAATGCAATCCTAATTCTGCAAGAAAGACTATTTTTCTTGATGAGTTAGCATGGAAAAAGGCGACGGTTTCCGTCGCCTTTTCCTAGAAACCCCACAATAAGTAGAGTTAAATTACCACTTTGAAGATTACCTCTTCTTACGAGCAGCCTTCTTCTTTGAAGCCTTCTTACGAGCAGCCTTCTTCTTCGTAGCCTTCTTACGAGTAGCTTTCTTCTTTGAAGCCTTCTTCTTCGTAGCCTTCTTCTTCGTAGCCTTCTTACGAGTGGCCTTCTTTGCCGTAGCCTTCTTTGCTACTCGTTTCTTTGCCGCCTTCTTCTTTGTAGCTCTCTTCTTTGCCGCCATAGTGTTTCTCCTCTACATGGATTGGATACCACTGGACAGTCTTACGAATACAACCTCACATTCCCTGGTATCATACGCTTCTTTTTGCTATTCGAGTAAATCATAAATGTCTATTAGAAATTAGCAAGAGAGAACGAGAAATAGAGGGGGTGATAACTTTTTGGTTGCTTCGTATGCGCGAACTATAACGACGCGTGAAAAAATGTCAAGTAATGTAAAAATCTTCCATATTCATAAATTTACAGTTTTGACGACCAATTGATATAATTTTTCGGCAACATTTCTATCTTTGTTAAGTGAAAGTAACAAATTTCCAACAAGAATAGTTAGTTTAACAAGTTTTTTACTTAGATTTTCCAATTAGTGGCGACAAAATGTTCATTGAAAGTTCTATAGCACCAGCGTTTTTTGCAACCATTTTCACTCCATTTTCACCCATCGTTGCCCGCAAGTTCGGATCATCTAAAAGGGTGGATAACTGAGTTTCTAGATCATTCTGACTGTGAACCTGAACGCCAGCTTGGGAGTCAATTGCTATTTGGCTAATTTCCCTGAAATTAGGCATAACTGGTCCAAAGACTACTGGTACGCTGACAGCACATGGTTCTAAGATATTGTGCCCGCCTAGTCCTTGTAGCAGGCTGCCGCCGACAAAAGCAATATCAGCGGCGGAATACAAGATTGGGAGTTCACCTAAAGTGTCCGCGATTAGGATATCTAAGCCGTGCGGGAGGGATCCTTGTTGTTCACTTCGGCGCGTCGCTCTGAGATTCATCTTTGACGTTAGCTTGAAAACGCTATCAAAGCGTTCGGGATGCCGAGGAGCCACCACCATTAAGAGTTCTGTAAATCTGATCTTAAGTTGCAGATAAACTCGCAACAAAATCTCTTCCTCACCTTCATGCGTACTTCCCGCCACAATGATCAGCCTGTCCCGACCCCAGTCCTGACGCACCGCTTCAGCCACTTCACGCACTCCTGCTGTTAGCTTGACCTCAAATTTCATACTGCCAGTTTTCTTTATAACAGATTGATCTACACCTAGCGCTATCAGCCGCGTCTGATGCGTATAAGACTGAACCCCGAATTGTGCTATGTAACCTAGAGTTTGTTTCAAAAGCCAAGTAATGCGCTGATATTTACGAAGCGATTTTTCAGAAAGGCGAACATTCAGCATCACAATAGGTATGTTTCTTTTCCAGCAAGCATAGATTGTGTTTGGCCAAATTTCGGTTTCAATAAGCACCAAAAGCTTGGGACGTACCTGATTAACAAATCGTGTAACAGCAAAAGTGTAGTCGTAGGGTGCGTATGAGTGGCCAATAGTGTTGCCAAACGCAGAGTTGATTCGATCAGATCCGCTTGGCGTCATCGTAGTAATGTAAATGCGGATTTCGGGATAGGTGCGCATCAGCTCCTGGACAAGTGGTATCGCTGCGGTAGCCTCTCCCATTGAAACTGCGTGTATCCAGATATCATAGCCAGCATTCTCTTTGCTGACATAGCCAAGACGCTCAGCCCATCGTTGTTGATACTTCGGATTCTTGATGCTGCGCCAAAGTAAACGGCCCCAAACGATGGGAAGTAACAACCAGAGTAGCAGCGAGTAGATATGTCTTGCCAAGAAAGAGATATAGTATTTTAGTTGCTAACAAATTTAGAGTTTAGTCATTTAGATTGGACAAATGACTAGAAACATTAGATTCTCGGATTAAAAAAGTTTGTTAGTTTGTGCAATTCATCCATACCGATATTATGTCATCATGTGTGTGCCAAGCGGTAGCCCACTATCTAGATGTCGCTATATCAGCGTATTATTGCTCCGGACATAGCATCCTGAATAGTGCTGGGCGCGGTCATTTTTCCTACCGGTGCATCTACAATGAAGTCGATATCAGTCCCAAATTCACGTCGTACATGGAGGCCTTTTCTTAATGGCGGTCGACCAGTTCTATTAGCGCTGGTTGAAACTATTGCAGCACCAAAGTGACGGCAAAGAGCTATTGCTGTAGGATGGTTAGGTATACGAACCGCAATGGAGTCATGGTGGCCGCGTATCCATTTCGGTGCTCTACTTAACGCTGGGAGTAGCCAAGTGTGAGGACCAGGCCAAGTTGAACGTGGTTCTTCCAGTAGCTGTTCGTCAGACAGATCTATAAATGGGCCAAGTTGATCTAGATCTGAAGCAATTAGGATTAATCCCTGACCCCAATGACGATGCTTAATATGCAGTATTCGTTTTACAGCGCCGTAATTCATTGGATCACATCCTAGTCCATAACAATATTCTGTAGGATATGCAATTACTCCAGATTCCAATAAAAATGCTACGGCATTATTGATGGATGAATTATACAAAGTTAATCTTTTGCGATTTTTGCTTGCAGCAAAGTATCTTTGGCTCGCACCGCATCAGCTTGTGATTTCTTGGCATTTTTTAGCTGTTCAGCAAGTTGTGGGTCATTGAGTGCTAATATTTGGGCGGCAAGCCAGCCTGCATTTGTGGCACCGGCATTACCAATGGCTACGCAAGCTACTGGAACACCACCTGGCATTTGTACTGTTGAAAGAAGTGCATCAAAGCCGTTTAGCGCCCCCCCGCTGATTGGTATGCCTATAACGGGTTTGGTAGTGAGGGCTGCTACCGTACCTGCCAGATGTGCTGCTAATCCCGCCGCCGCTATAAATACGGCACAACCAGAATTTTCAGCATTTTCAACAAAATTCCTTGTATCCTCAGGAGTGCGATGAGCTGATGTCACTTTTACTTGCCATGGGATAGCAAGTTTTTCTAGGACATCAAGTGTATTTTGGACTACAGGTAGATCTGAGTCCGATCCCATCAGGACGGTCACATAAGAATTCACGATAACGTACTCCTATTCTTTAGTTTATGAGTTTGCTTCACGGGCTATAGCTCGGTAACCGATATCTGGCCTGAAATAAGCATTTTCCCATTGGATTTGATTGACATATCGATAAGCGGTTGTTTGCGCATCAGATACGCTACGCCCTAGAGATGTTACACATAACACCCGGCCTCCATTGGTTACTATATTTGAGCCGAGATTTGTTGTACCAGCATGAAAAACTTGTGTATCTTCCCCGCCTATGTTTATTAAACCTTCTATAACGTTTCCTGTCTTGTACCTATCGGGATAACCTCCTGCAGTCATAACAACACCCAGAGCCGCCCTCGGATCCCATTTAGGACTTACTTTGTGCAATTCACCCGCTAGCGCGCTAGAGATCAGTTCATACAAATCTGATTGTAAGCGAAGCAGAATTGGTTGTGTTTCTGGATCTCCAGCTCTGCAGTTGTACTCTAAAACATGGGGTTGACCATACTGGTCAATCATTAGGCCTGCATACAAGAAGCCCTTGTAACTGATTCCTTCATGCGCTAGACCTTCGACAGTCGGTTCTATGACATCTTGCATTATCCGATTAAAAAGGGTTGTTGTGATTACTGGGGCTGGTGAATATGCGCCCATTCCTCCGGTATTTGGACCTGTATCACCAGCATTTCGGGCTTTGTGATCCTGAGACGTAGCAAGTGGTAGTATTTGATCATCGCTTACGATACATATAAAGCTAGCCTCCTCTCCGTTGATGAAGTCCTCTAGAATGACTTGGTCTCCTGCAGTGCCAAATCTTTTCTCGTCTAGAATTTGATGTATTGTTTCTTCTGCTTCATGCAGGGTATGAGCGATGATAACTCCCTTCCCCGCTGCGAGACCATTGGCCTTAATCACTAAAGGTAATTTTTTTGTACGTGCATATCCGATGGCTTCTGAAGAATTATTGAAGATCCGAAACGGTGCTGTTGGTATGTCGTGTCTCTCCATAAAAAGTTTTGAGAAGGATTTTGAGCCTTCAAGCTGCGCCGAATTTTTTGTTGGTCCGAAACACGGTCTATTTGAAAGCTGAAATTTATCTACGATCCCAGAGACCAGTGGCATTTCAGGTCCTATCACTGTAAGCCCGATATCTTCTGTGTCAGCAAAGAGCAAAAGTGAATCGACATCCATCGGGTCAATCGACACGTTTACAGTTTTTGCTTCCAATGCTGTGCCGGCATTACCAGGTGCTGCATAGATCCTTTCAATGCTGCTTGACATGCCGAGTTTCCACACCAGAGCATGCTCTCTGCCACCCGAACCCACTACTAGCACTTTCATGTAATGTTGCCTCTGTATATTGGTTAGTGCCTAAAGTGCCTCATTTTTGTAAAAACAACTGCCATATCGTAGGTGTTTGCGGCATCAATGACTTCTTCATCTCGCATAGAGCCACCTGGTTCGATTATGGCGGTAACTCCCATGGTGGCAGCAGAGTCAATGGCATCTCTAAACGGAAAGAACGCATCAGATGCCATCACCGAACCTTCTAGAGTAAGCTTTTGATCTTTTGCCTTAAGTCCAGCAATTCTTGCTGAATCGATTCGGCTCATTTGTCCAGCTCCTACTCCTACTGTTCGTTGCTGTTTAGCAAGCACAATAGCATTAGATTTAACATATTTCGCCACTTTCCATGCAAAAAGCAAATCTTGCATCTCATCGTCGGTTGGAGACCTCCTGGTTACTACTTCTAGATCTGCTTCTTGAACAATTGCACTATCATGATCCTGAACTAGTAGACCACCACTAACTTGTTTGATCTCAAGGTTTGGCTCTATAGTGGATACTAATTCGCCGCAGCTCAGAATACGTATGTTGGGTTTAGTCGAGAACATTTTGCTAGCTGCTGTGCTAATTTCAGGGGCAATGATTACCTCGACAAACTGGCGCTCAATGATTGCGGCCGCAACGTCCCTATCTATTTTGCGGTTAAAAGCAATAATTCCGCCAAAGGCGGATAAGGGATCTGTCTGATAGGCAAGTTCATAAGCTGTTTTTGTGTCAGCAGCGACGGCTACACCGCAGGGATTTGCGTGTTTAACGATTGCGCATGCAGTGTTCGGGAAAGCTCTAACGCAGTCAAGTGCAGCATCAGCATCAGCCAAATTATTAAAAGATAATTCTTTACCTTGCAATTTTCTTGCTGATGCTAATGTTGAGGGAGTAGGAGTTTGTGTTTGGTAAAAAGCAGCTCGTTGATGAGGATTTTCTCCGTAGCGCATAGTATAGGATTTTGCGAATTTCAAATTAAGGATTTCCGGGAACGGTTCAGCACTCTGTTGATCCTCCAAATAATTTGAGATTATTCCGTCGTAATGAGCTGTATGTTTAAATGCCTTGCTCGCTAGGAGATTTCTTGTTCTGGATGAAATGCCACCTCGCGTCCCTAACTCACTTAGTACTAGACGATAGTCGGTCGAGCTGACAATAACAGTGACCCATGCGTTATTCTTGGCTGCCGCGCGCAGCATTGTAGGTCCACCAATGTCGATATTCTCTATCGCTTTTTCAAGAGGAACATCTTGCTTAGCAATTGTCTGTTCAAAAGGGTATAGATTTACTACTACTAAATCGATAGGGCGGATTTCCCTATCTGCCATTTCAGCGACATGCAGTCTGCGATCCCCTAAAATGCCACCATGTATCTTTGGGTGCAAAGTCTTAACACGACCACCCATAAATTCTGACATACCTGTGAAATCAGAAACATCAATAACGGCAATTCCAGATTGTCTTAATAGTTCGCCGGTTCCACCGGTTGACAGGATTTCTATTCCAAACTCGCTGAGAGCTTTCGCAAAATCTATTATGCAACTTTTATCAGATACGCTTATTAGCGCTCTTTTAATTGGTACTATGTCAGCAGAGGACATATAGATATGCTCGTTATTATTTTTTGCTATGCGTCGGTAGCAATAGAACTACTTATCGAGCTCGTAGCGAGATAACTTCTTTCTTAAAGTATTACGATTAATACCCAGCATGCGCGCAGCGCGGGTTTGGTTTCCACCGGCTTGTTGCATTGTAACTTGCAGTAATGGTCGCTCCGTTTCTTGCAAAACCATATCATAAATACCTGTAGCCTCTTCTCCATCTAACTCTTTGAAGTAGTGCTGGACAGAGCTCTGTACAGCATTTGATAGTGGTCCGTTAATATATTTTTTTGTCATTGATTTTAAGACCCAGCTTACAAGCCTTCGGAGGAACTAAACAATATATCACCTTGTATGTTGTGGCAACCTGACCGGAGGATAGCATGAATCCTAAATCTACTGCCGATGACCGTTATGATTTTTATGCTAATCATTAGATAGATTCGTAATTACATTTGCTTTGTAACCGACTACTCCTTTGTCTGGGTCCGCTAGATGAAGAGTGATCTCAGAGATCGCATTGGCAGGAATTTTATCAGCGTTACTCCTGGTTCCATAGTCACTTGCTGTATAGGTACGTCTACCGATTGCAGTCCCATCACGATCAATCAGGGTCAGCTGTATGGGGGGGTAGGGTTTCGAAGAAAGCGCCCGATTGATAATTTGAATTTTGACAATCACAGCGCCTGGTAGTCGTGTATCAAGATCCGCACGAGTTTTAAGAACACGAAAGATTGGTCCAACAATAGGTTCTGGGATCTCACAACCTGCTAGAACGCAAAATGTCTCCAGTGGCTTTCTTGCTGATGGAATGACTGAAAGTTTTTCGAAAAGGATGTACCTTGGTTGAGCAAAAAGTATTATCAGAGCTAACACTGTTCCAAATATCCAGATGCCTTGGCGATTCCTATTTGTGCTCACCATTGGGCGCCGTATCGCTTGCTTGTGACTTTCTAATTCATTACTAGGAAGTAAGGCGTCTTCCCCGAAACTGGGTTCCATGCGATTATGATGCGAGCGATACTGTCGTTGTAAGTCTCGATTTTGAGGTTGTTTGCTAGATCGAGGTGATTTAAGAGCCGTCTGAATCTCCACATAAGTCGCAGCATCGGGAGATTCTTGATTAAGATCTGGGGCGTCTACAGGATAATTCTTTTCATCATTATTCACATTGATAGGTTGTTCTGTCCAAGCACTATCAGTTTGATTCTTGTACTTATCCAGAATGTAATTTGACAGGTTGGATGGTGTGTTTACTAACAAATCAACTGGGTTTGGCAGCTCGTCAACAAGATTCCAAGATGCATTAAATATGGTGCCACAGTCTCCACATCGTACAAGACCATTACGTTCAGCCAATTGGAGACTAGTAATGCGAAAAAGCGTTGCGCATTGAGAGCACCGACAGAGCAGTTGAGAGCTGGAAGATTTGGCCATACTTACGGACTTTCCCCTAGTGAAATTGTTATCATAGCCCAACCATCCTTAGAAACCGATTCATATATAAGATTTTTCCCAAAGGCTTTCGCAGTCTCCTCAATTTGTGATTCCAAGATACCAGACGCAATTATTTGTCCATAACCATCAAGGTAATGCATCATTTTTGACGCTAAGTCCTTCAGGGGGCGAGCTAATAAATTAGCCATAATTAGGTCGCATTGGAAGTTTTCTGGTATGTCTTCGGGTCGAAAAACATCTATCTGAGCTTGCATGCCATTTCTTTTTGCATTGTCTCTAGTGGCTACCAATGATCGATGATCAATGTCTATGGCAAATACCCTATCGGCGCCAAGCTTGAGCGCAGCTATGCTTAGTATGCCCGAGCCAGACCCCCAATCAAGGATTGTCATCCCCGAAAGATTTAATTGGGATAATTTTCGAAGGCAAAGAAAGGTAGTGGCATGCTTGCCTGTGCCAAACGCAAGCCCTGGCGTTATCCAAACAGTGTCGCCTTGCTTGCATATTGGTGAGGACCAGTCAGGAGAGATTTTGAGCCCTTTACTAATTCTTATTGGTGTGAATTTCTGTTGCGAATGGATAATCCAGTCTCGATCACTTAGCCATGTCTTCTCTATTTTTATCTTAGTGATAGTGAGCGCTTTTAGAGTAGTAATTAGATAGTCAGAGTCGATGGTTGGATAAAATAATCCAGTTATAGCTTGTCGGCTCCATAGAGGCGGGTTCCAGAGAAATGCCTCGTTTTCTTGATGCAGGCTAGCATTTTCAACCGAAATCGATTCGGCATGGAACACGTCAAATAACTCCTCAATACGACTTGCATCTGCACGGTCTGCGACAATTCTAATCTTCAGCCAGTCGGACACAGCTTTTTCATAAAGTCAATTAGTGTGACTACGCTCTAGATAGTGAATATCTCTCGGACCCTGATGTAACGCTGAGTCAGAAACTATTTTTTGATGAAGCGCGATATTAGTTGAGATGCCTTCCACAACCATTTCCTGCATTGCGCCATACATTCGCGAGAATGCCTCACGCCGATTTGAACCATGTGCAATTACTTTAGCTATCAAGGAATCATAGTAGGGTGGTACAACATAGTGATTGAAAATATGCGAATCTACACGTATTCCAGGCCCACCTGGTTGATGATACTGGGTAATCTCGCCTGGCGACGGTATGAAGGAGTTTGGATCTTCAGCGTTAATTCTGCATTCTACCGCGTGACCGCGAAATTCTACTTGGTCTTGTGAGTATGTCAAAGTATCGCCCGCAGCAATAGCGATTTGCTCCTTAACTAGATCAATACCTGTGATTGCTTCCGTGACCGGATGTTCCACTTGCAACCGAGTATTCATTTCTATAAAGAAAAAATCACCATTTTCGTAAAGAAATTCGAAAGTGCCTAAACCGCGGTAATTGATTTGACGGCATACCTCTGCACATCTCTCACCGATTAACTCACTCAAAGCTGGCTTAACATCAGGAGCCGGCGCTTCTTCAAGAACTTTTTGGTGTCTACGCTGCATGGAGCAATCACGATTACCAAGATGCACCACATTACCATAATTGTCTGCAATAATTTGGAACTCAATATGGCGGGGCTTCTCCAAGAATCGCTCCATATAAACCTCTCCATTACCAAATGCTGCTTGCGCTTCACTGCGTGTTAATTGCCAGGCATTTATCAGTGCCGCTTCAGTATGCACCACTCGCATACCCTTGCCACCACCACCCGCGCTTGCCTTAATGATTACGGGGTAGCCAATCGATGATGCCATATCGACAACCCCATCAGCATCGTCGGGTAGAGGTCCATCAGATCCGGGGACGCATGGGACATCCGAAGCTTTCATCGCTTTAATTGCTGAAATTTTGTCGCCCATTATGCGCATTGTGTCCGAACTAGGACCAACAAAGACGAAACCGCTCTCTTCAACTCTTTCAGCAAAGTCTGCATTTTCAGAAAGAAAACCATACCCGGGGTGGATGGCGCTAGCGTCAGTTACTTCTGCAGCTGCAATAACCGCCGGAATATTGAGATAACTATCACTTGGAGGCGCAGGACCAATGCAAACAGATTCGTCGGCAAGACGCACATACTTCGTGTCGCGATCTGCCTCTGAATGTAGAGCAACAACACGAATTCCGAGCTCTCTGCAGGCCCTTAATATGCGCAGTGCAACTTCGCCCCTATTAGCAATGACTAACTTATCGATCATTAGCTAGAGTTTCAGTTAATGCTTTCAGCAGTTGTGGTTTCAATCAAGAACAATACTTCGCCAAACTCGACGGGGTCTCCACTATTTTTCATTATTTTATGAACAATGCCAGCATGTTCAGTTTCAACATGATTAAAAATTTTCATCGCTTCAATTACGCATAAGGTATCGCCAGCGCTAACTTGAGAGCCAACACCCACATATGGGGATGAATCAGGATTTGGTGATGCATAAAAGGTGCCAACCATAGGTGAAACTACAGATGCAGTTTCTATGCTCTCAGGATCGTCATCGAGCTCAGGATCATTATTCTCAGCAGCGGATAGTGTTTCTTTGGGGCTTCCAATATTTTCGGACGGTGTGTCAATCGGGATGCCCCCAGATGATGCAGGTGAGTGATGCAGCGACTGCCGACTCAACCGAATTGATTCCTCCCCTTCGGAGATCTCTAGCTCTGTGAGCGCAGATTCCTCAAGAAGCTCTATTAGCTTTTTTATTTTGCGGATGTCCACCATAATACCTGCTTGCTCAAGACTTCAGATTCTTGAGATAATTGATAGCAGCTTCAAACGCGAAGTAGTAGCTGTATTGACCGAAGCCTGTTATCACACCTACGGCAATATCAGAAACAAAGGAACGCTGGCGAAAAGGTTCACGAGCGTGAACATTAGATAGGTGTATTTCAATAAATGGTATGTCAGCAGCAGCTAGCGCATCTCGGATCGCTACACTGGTATGCGTAAAGGCAGCTGGATTTATGAGGATGAAATCAATGTTTTCGGTTGCTGCTTGCTGTATCCGTTCTACTAAAACAGTTTCTGAATTTGATTGGAGATGCTGAATTTCATGTTCGTTAGCGTGCGCCAGACTGGTCAAATGACTATCAATATCAGCCAGTGTCACCTGTCCATAATGCTCAGGTTCTCTTTGGCCCAGCAAGTTTAAATTTGGGCCGTGGAGAGTTAGTAAAGTAGCCAAACTATGCCTCCTGCAGTGGTCTACGCAGTTTGCCCGATGAATCAGTTTTTGTCTAGTTCGATGAAATTAGCCGCTAATTTGAAGACATTTGATGAAAATAAGCGCAATTTAAGGTGAGTGACTACATAACTTTATCAAGCATGTCCTCTAATTCAGACATATTAATCGGTCCCAAAACGTGATATCTAAGCTTCTGATCATAGTCAAAAATCAATGTCTGAGGTAGTTCTCCTTTAGTACCATAGCGTCGCATAAGGTCCATGCCATGTGTGTCACTTACCAGTGACAGATAATTTAGACCAGTCACGTCTTCAAAGTGCCGCACATTCGACACCTTATCAATGGCTATGCCTATAACTAGAATTGACGGATAGTAACGATTGTGTAACTCAATCAAATAGGGGATTTCAGTCCGGCATGGTAGGCACCAGGGCGCCCAGAAATTGATTACAACAACTTGTTTGTCGAGTATGGCAGAAGACCAGATTGATTCGTCAGTTGTAGGGAGCTCGAAATCTATCCAACTGGTAACAGCGCCATTGTATGTTGCTCTAGTTTGATATAGTGGTTCCAAGAAAAAGTATAGACCAACCCCTAATAGGAGTGATATTAGGATCACTCTGCTAACTATTGTCTTTGATCTCATATGTCACACGCGCTAGATATTCTTAATCAGCGCAATAATCTCATCTGCGGATTTATATCCATATACACGATGGGATTTCAGTTCGATACCATCTGAGTTGAAGAATAAAATCGCAGGGGGGCCAAAAACTTTGAAGCGCCTCTTAATGTCAAGTGGGCCCACACTGTTAGGATTAGTCACGTCAACCTGTAAAGCGACAAATCTCTTTAGTGACAATATCACCTGAGGGTCACTGAACGTGGATTTCTTCATGCGGATGCAGTCGGTACACCATGCCGCGTAGAAATCCAAAAGCACCGGTCGACCCCCATTCCTGGCAGACATCATATGACTATCTAGTTTATTGAGATCCCGAATTTGGATAAAACTCATTGATGGTTGCGATTGCATTGGCATGTTCGGGTCTATGAGACTCTTGAGAGATGACATTGTTACTGGTCGGAATACATCTGTTCGTTTGCTAAGTCCGCCGATAATTTCGAAAATGCCACCAGCAAGAACTATAGTGGCGACAAGAAATCCTAAGAAACGCATGTTACGAGATACGAAAGAGCGGGAATTTGCTGCAAGATAGATCGCTAACATAATGAAGAGCACGCCCCAGAGCATAAGGTTTGATATCCACGATATTGTGCCAAGCATATATACAGCCACCCCCAATAGCGTAAAGCCAAAGAAATGTTGTACATATTTCATCCAGAATCGAGTTTTTGGCAGCAAAAATGCTGCTCCAAATCCAACGCTGACTAGGACTATCCCCATACCGATGGCGATCGAGAGCATCAGGGCACCGCCAAGCACGGGGCTTCCTCTTAGGATGGCAATGCTTAACACAGAAATCAGGATTGGAGATACACAAGCACCGACCACGAGTGCCATCAGGGCGCCAAGAACAAAGACCATGCCGAGTGTGCCCCTATTAAGCTTATTGCCATGTAGCGACAGCCTTGACTGCAACGAATTAGGTATTTGAATTGTATACATTCCGAATAGTGAAAGAGCCATAAGTGTCAGGATGAAACTGACTGTTCCGATGGCCCAGATATTTTGGAAATAGGCGTTGAGTTGTTCGCCAGTTGCACCTGCTATTACACCTATCCCGGTATATGTTGTTGCTGTTCCGAGAACATAAGCAATTGATAATGTTCCGGTCCTACTTTTCGTGGTACTGTGGTTCTGGCCAGCGATAACGCTAGATAAAATTGGAATTAAAGGCAGGACACAAGGAGTGAAGCTAAGTAAAAAGCCTGCGGCAAGCGCGGTGGTTATGTAGCGTAGAAGGTGTTGTATGGTTAGATCGTTCTCGGCGGTAGTTTCAAGTGACGAGACACTAACAATAGGCGCAATACCTATTGAAATAGTGTTCTCAGAAGGTGGATAACATATGCCATCTTCAGCACAACCCTGATAAGTCGCGACAATAGTCGCAGTGACCTCCCCCAAAGTATTCTTGTCCCTCAGTATAGGTAGCAAAATATTTACAACACCTTTGTATATCTCTACGTTCCCAAAATATTCATCTTGTTTCTTAATTCCAGGTGGCAGGTCGTATGACGCGATCTGAACGCTGCCGGGAGCTGCAGCAAAACTAATTTTTTCGCGATAGAGGTAGTAACCGGGAGCTATGCTGAAACTAGCTACTAAAATATGGTTATCAGCTATTTCTATGTTAAGTTTGAAGGCGTCTTCGGCATCGAGAAATTCGGATTTATTACCAATCTTATCGAGTAGTTCGCTGACGAGCGTTGACTGCTGATCCTCAGAGTTCTTGACACCGGTATCTGTCGCTGCGGCTGTTCTTACGATATCGATCACGCAAAGTAATGTCAGGAAGATCAAGAGAAGAGTAATTCTTTTGGTCCAGCTGGATCTTTTCAAACTTCGCATTAGCGTTGTAATCTCCGTTAAATCAACAATCGCTTTTATAAGTAAATCAAGTTTCTTGATGGCGCTGCTATATGCTTGGGAATCTCGAGAAAAATCACCTATAATGGTCCAACGAGACAACGACTATGTTGCCGCCACAAGTCCTTGATGGGCAGGGGATGGTCTAAGCCACACCTAATTTCATGCCGGTCTTTATTCTATTCGTAGTTGTCACGTTCGCGGAAATTTATCTTTTAATAAAGATGGGAGCCACGGTAGGCGTGACGTGGACAATCTTGCTTGTGTTACTCACTGCGGTGGTAGGGGCATGGTTGGTTCGGCTCCAGGGGATAGCCGCTTGGCGCCGATTTCAGACATCTATTGCACGCCATCACTTGCCCGCTGAGCCGTTGGTAGAGGGTTTATGTCTTCTGCTCGCTGGTGCTCTGTTGCTCATTCCGGGATTTGTTACAGATATAATCGGTTTCACCTGTTTAGTGCCACCAATTAGAAGGATGATGCTACGATACTTAACTGGCCGGCTTTGGTCGGGTAAAAGGCCCGATTCAAGCCATCCCGCAGAACCCCTAGACGCCACTTATAGGCGAATTGACGACTAACTTAAGCGGTCAACCCTTGACTTTCCGTAATTAGGCCCTATATTTAGCACTCAAGCGGAGAGAGTGCTAATAGTTTTTTAGTTACTCCTTCATTTCTGTCTATTAATCAATAAATTAGGAGAATTATCCAATGAATATTCGACCGCTGCATGATCGTGTAGTCGTGCGACGCATCGAAGAGGACAACAGGAGCGCTGGAGGTATCGTTATTCCGGACACTGCTGCCGAAAAGCCAATGACTGGGGAAGTTCTATCAGTGGGCAATGGAAAGGCGCAGGAAAACGGTGACGTGCGGGCGCTTGACGTCAAAGTCGGTGATAAGGTTTTATTCGGTAAATATTCCGGCACCGAGGTCAAGATAGATGGCGACGATGTCCTTGTCATGCGTGAAGATGACATCATGGGTGTGATAGAGGGCTGAGCGCTCGTTCGAAACACTTAGATTCTGTTGTGCAAACGATTACTCACTAGAGGAAATATGAACAATGGCTGCTAAAGACGTTAAATTCGGCGAGGCCGCGCGAAACGCTCAATTGCGAGGCGTGAACGTGCTTGCTGACGCTGTGAAAGTCACTCTTGGTCCAAAGGGCCGGAATGTGATACTAGACAAATCCTTCGGTGCTCCTACCGTAACCAAAGACGGTGTGTCGGTGGCGAAGGAGATCGAACTACAAGACAAACTTGAAAATATGGGCGCACAGATGGTGAAAGAAGTTGCTTCAAAAACTTCTGATGTAGCAGGCGACGGTACAACTACCGCAACGGTGTTGGCACAGTCTATCTTGCAAGAAGGTCTAAAGGGAGTTGCCGCTGGAATGAACCCAATGGATCTAAAGCGCGGCATTGATAAGGGAGTTGTTGCTGCGACAGAAGCGTTGAAGAATCTTTCAAAACCATGCTCTGATCACACAGAGATTGCTCAGGTAGGTACAGTATCTGCGAATTCTGACGAATCTGTCGGTGGAATCATCGCTGAAGCTATGGAAAAAGTTGGGAAGGAAGGGGTAATTACCGTAGAGGAAGGCAAGACTCTCGAAAATGAGCTAGAAGTGGTCGAGGGTATGCAATTTGATAGAGGGTACTTATCACCCTACTTCATCAATGATCAAGATGGAATGCAGGCTGATCTTGAGAATCCGCTGATTTTGATTCACGATAAGAAAATATCAAACATTCGAGACCTTTTGCCGGTGCTCGAAGCGACTGCAAAGGCAAGCAGGCCGCTTTTGGTAATAGCAGAGGATGTCGATGGCGAAGCTCTAGCTACCTTGGTAGTTAACAATATTCGCGGTATTGTTAAGGTTTGCGCAGTAAAAGCTCCTGGATTTGGAGACAGGCGTAAAGCCATGTTGCAGGACATCGCAATCTTGACCGGTGGCCAAGTAATTTCTGAAGAGGTTGGCATGAGTCTGGAAAGTGCGAGTATTGATGATTTGGGTAATGCTAAGAGAGTACAGATTAGCAAAGAAAATACCACTGTTATTGATGGGGCTGGCGCCAAGAGCGATATAGAAGGTCGAGTCAGTCAAATCCGTGTTCAAATCGAAGAAGCTACCTCAGACTACGACAAAGAAAAGATGCAAGAGCGTGTTGCCAAGTTGGCTGGCGGTGTGGCAGTCATCAGAGTCGGCGCTTCCACGGAGGTCGAGATGAAGGAGAAAAAGGCCAGGGTTGAAGATGCATTGCATGCAACTCGTGCGGCAGTGGAAGAGGGAGTAGTGCCAGGTGGTGGCACAGCACTTGTGCGCGTTGTGAATGCGATTGGCGACGTCAAGGTAGATAATCCAGATCAAGAGACAGGAATCAGGATTATCAAGCGTGCCGTAGAAGAGCCGCTTAGGCAAATTGTTGCGAACGCGGGAGAAGAGGGTTCCGTAGTGCTTAACAATGTTGCTCAGAATAGCGGTAATTATGGCTACAATGCCAGCACAGGTGAGTATGGCGATATGATGCAAATGGGTATTCTGGATCCGACTAAGGTAACACGAGTCGCATTACAGAATGCAGCGTCGATTGCTGGCCTCATGATTACCACAGAAGCTATGGTTACCGAACTACCGGAAGACAAGCCAGCCATGCCAATGCCAGGCGGTGATATGGGCGGTATGGGCGGTATGGGCGGTATGATGTAGTTTTAGACTGGGCACTTCACAGTATAAAGCCCCGCTTTGGCGGGGCTTTTCATTTACTGCGATTAGATCTTGCTTCAGACAATTCTAATAAGTTCATCCAGAACGTCATTAGGCCTTTCCATCATAAGAGAATGCCCCGCTCCCTCAAGAAAAACTGTTCGTGAGTTCTTTATTATTTCAGATAGTTCTGAACCAATTTTAGCGGGAGTCATGATGTCACGCTTGCCGAGAATCATTAACGTTGGGCACTGAATTTTTTCTGCATGTTTCAAGCCATTTTTATAATTGTTGCATGCTTCAAGATCTATATGAATAACCCCACTCTTAGCTCTATTAAGAAGTTTCATGGTGTTGCCGAGCATCCAGATACCAGGATTTTCGTTGCCACCAAGATGGGCGGCTTTGCTGTAACCCCAATAAGTCAACATATCTATGGCAGCTGGCTCACCTTTGCTGGCACTCGACAAAAGTGATTTGTGGACTGCCATAGGTACTGAGGTTCCGATTAGGGCAAGTGATCGTGCTCTAGTCGGATACCGTGCTGCTAGGGAAAGCGCGATTAACGAACCCATGCTATGGCCAACTATAGCGGAACTCGAAATGCCTGCGGCATCCATAGCTGCAACTACTTCATCAGCCATGTGTTCAATACTTGGTGGCGCAGGACCCATTGAGTTGCCATGCCCGGGGAGATCTGTCGCAAGCACGTTAAAATTATGGTGAGCAAAGAATCGAGAAGGTAATAGCCATACCGTATGATCCATGCCTGTTCCATGAATAAAAACTACTGACTGAAGTCCAATTTCATGTGGTCGAGCCCCAGTATAGGCAAATATTTTTTTGTTATTTGCTTCTAAATACATTCGTTTAAGTTATCCTATTGTGCTAGATCTTTTGTGATGCCCTTAGACCACCTTCAATGTCTTGAATTAGATCTTGTGGGTCTTCAAGTCCGACAGATAAGCGTATCAATCCCTCTGAAATACCAGCCGCCTTTAGGGCGGATGCATCCATCCGATGGTGAGTGGTACTGGCCGGATGAATAACTAGTGATTTTGCATCGCCAACATTCGCCAAATGTGAGAGTAGCTCTACTTTTTGGATGAATCGTTGCCCAGCAGAACGCCCACCCCTAACACTAAAACTAAACACAGCTCCGCAGCCTCTTGGAAGCAATTGCTGAGCTAGTTTATGATCAGGATGCTCCGGGAGTTCAGGATAATTGACCCATTCAACAGCGTCGTGCTCGGCCAGAAATACCACAATCTTTCTAGTATTTTCGATATGTCGCTGCATACGCAGTGGCAATGTTTCCATACCTTGAAGTACCTGGAATGCGGTAGTTGGGCTCATGCATGCACCAAAGTCCCTAGCACCTTCCTTGCGGGCTCTACTAATAAATGCGGCAGGTCCAAATTCTTCAGCAAAATTCATATTGTGGAACCCTGCATATGGCTTAGTCATTGTTGGAAATTTGCTGGATGCTTGCCAATCGAACATACCACCATCAACTACTAGGCCGCCAATTATTACACCGTGACCACTGAGAAACTTGGTAGCTGAATGAAAAATAATATCAGCACCGAGATCAAACGGACGGCAGAGATATGGTGTTGTAAAAGTAGAGTCCACCATTAAAGGTAATTCGTGCTGGTGTGCTAAATCAGATAATTCTGGGATATTCAAGATCTCTAAACTGGGATTTCCGATTGTTTCACCGAACAGCATGCGAGTGTTAGGGCGAATGGCATCAGCAAAGGCGTCTATGTCTCTAGGATCAACAAAAGTAGTTTCTATGCCAAATCTCCGAAGTGTGTAATCGAGTAGATTGTGAGTCCCGCCATAAATTGACCTAGAGGAGACTATGTGCGAGCCCGCCCCCATGAGGGTGGCTATAGCAAGGTGGCAGGCGGCCTGACCGCTCGCTGTAGCTATAGCACCAACGCCTCCCTCAAGAGCCGAGATTCTTTCTTCTAAAACAGAATTTGTTGGATTTGTTATTCTAGAATACACATGGCCGGCTCGCTCGACGTTAAAAAGAGACGCAGCATGGTCGGGGCTCTTAAAAACATATGAGGCTGTTTGGTAAATCGGTGTCGCACGAGCGCCTGTTGAGGGATCCGGTTTTTGCCCCGCATGTAGGGTTAGGGTATCAAAACCAAAAGTTTTTACCTTACTCATAATGTTCTCCGAAGCAATGCTCTAATAAGTGTTGACCGAGCGATATGTTGCTCAAAAACATCATTACTTCATTAAGTGGATAATATATTTGACACAGAATATTTTAATTCGATATTCCCTCCTGTTTTGTTATCGATAGGGGGCGTGGCGTGCCTGGCCATATTCTATAAATATACGATAAGTTCGAAAAATATTCCCATCACTTATGTCAAAGGACTGAAGAGCCGAAAAAGAATCAAAGATTGATAGGGAGAGAGCGAATAGGATAGAACTCAATAATATAAATGAGCCACAAGCTATTAGCTTGTGTTAGGGTGCCAATTAATCGTCGAGACGGGCAAAATTAACCACATTTTGAATGACCACAATTTAAGCACGTCATGCATCCGTCCAGCAGTACCATTGCTTTATTGTGACACTTTAGACATAGATGTGCCCCATCTGGGAATGATGATTCTGATTCGTCATCAGGCGAAAGAGCTACTGCTTCAAATGATCGCTGGCTTTCGAGCTCCCGGCGTTTTTGATCAATTAATTGCTGCTGATGAGGCTCAAGGCCTTCGTCACGAATCATACCAATCATTCGCATATGTGCTTCAATCGCATCTCCGATTTCCGCAACCAAAGAAGGAGTATATTTCCCACCGCGCTTGAAGTACCCTCCTTGAGGATCAAAGACACTGCGTAGCTCCTCGACCAAAAACGTAACATCACCACCTTTTCGAAAAACAGCCGACACAATCCGGGTAAGGGCGACTATCCATTGAAAGTGATCCATGTTCTTAGAATTGATAAAGATCTCGAATGGTCGTCTTTTCTCATAAGGAGTATCTGGATTAAGAACGATATCATTTATCGTAACGTAAAGGGCATGATCAGATAATGGTGTCTTAATTTTATAAGTGCTGCCCAGCAATCTCTCGGGACGTTCGACTTTTTCATGCATTTGTACAACATTAGCCGGAACATCTCCCGTTGTCTCAGCTAACGGGATTGTCTCTGAGGGCTGATTATCTTCTGAGGGATTGCTATCGAGTTTTTGAGTCATTACCTCATAACCAGTGATCGGCTTGTCGATTTTAATAGACATATTTACACTAAAATTTTCCGTAATAACCTTCTTTCAATGCGTCAAACAGATTAGCCGCGGTATGAATTTCGCCATCGTACTCAATCTCTTGATTTCCCTTTGCTTCAATAACTTCTCCATTTTCAAGTGTAAATCTATACGTAGTGTTCTCCAGGTCTTCTTCTTTAACAAGGACCCCTTGAAACGCTTCGGGGTTAAAGCGAAATGTTGTGCATCCCTTAAGACCTTTTTCATGCGAATACAAATAGATATCCTTAAATTCTTCAAATTGGAAATCGGTGGGGACGTTGGCTGTCTTAGAGATGGATGAATCAATCCATTTTTGTGCGGCTGCTTGTACATCGACATGTTGTTTGGGCGAAATCGAATCGGCGCTTACAAAATATTCTGGAAGAGACCCTCTTTTGCCACTGTTTGTTTCAGGTGTTGCTTCTGAGTCTATTAAGCTCCTGTAGGCAAGCAACTCATAAGACAAAACGTCGACCTTTTCCTTCGTCTTCTTATTTTCGCGAATGACATTCCTGGAGTATAGGTGTGCGAAAGACGGCTCTATGCCATTGCTGGCATTGTTGCCTATTGAAAGGCTGATCGTCCCAGTTGGAGCTATGGAGGTGTGATGACTGTAACGTGCCCCATTTTCAGCGATAGCATCTGTGAGTGAATCTGGGAATTGCTGCATATATCGACTGTATTTCGCTATAAGGACCGATCCGCGCACCTTATCTCCCACTTTATGGCCGTCCCGACTCATTTCAGGCCGCTGATGCAACATTTTTGGGGTTACTTCAAACTCGTCAAGCATAATGGGCGCCGGCCCCTTTTCTCGCGCCAGCTCTAGGCCGACGTGCCAACCGACCTCCGCCATTTCGCGAGCAACTTTTTCTGTGAACTCAAGCGATTCCTTTTCGCCATATTTCATACCCATCATGACTAGCGTGGATCCTAAACCAAGAAAACCCATACCATGTCGGCGTTTGTAGAATATTTCTTTTGCCTGCTGGTCAAGTGGTAATCCATGTAGCTCGACAACGTTATCTAACATACGTGAAAAGATGCCGACCACTTTTCTATAAGCTTCCCAATTGAATTCTGCTCGGTCTGTGAAGGAGTTTTCCACGAATCGTGTTAGGTTAACAGAGCCAAGCAAGCAACTGCCATATGGGGGAAGTGGTTGTTCCCCACACGGATTTGTGGCTCGGATTTCCTCACAAAACCAGTTATTATTCATTTCGTTGATACGATCAATAAGAATAAAACCTGGTTCTGCAAAATCATATGTGGACGACATGATTAGGTTCCAAAGTTTTTTTGCGGGAATAGTCCTATATACCTTACATGCTACTTCGCCCCGATCATTTACTTTATATCCTTGTGTGACGGGCCATTGACGCCAGACAATTTTGGTTTCCGAGTCTTCAATCTCAGCTGGCATAGCTGGAAAGATCAGCTCCCATTCACCATCGTTTCTTACTGCTTTCATAAAATCTTCAGTAATTAAGCAAGACAAGTTGAACTGTCGTAATCTGCCATCTTCGCGTTTAGCGCGAATAAATTCCATAATATCTGGGTGTCTAATATCGAAAGTGCCCATTTGAGCACCTCGACGACCTCCGGCTGAAGATACTGTGAAGCACATAGCATCAAAGATGTCCATAAAGGAAAGTGGCCCGGACGTATATGCGCCAGCACCAATAACAAAAGCTCCTTTGGGTCTTAATGTAGAGTATTCATAACCAATGCCACAGCCAGCCTTGAGGGTTAACCCCGCCTCATGCACTGCAGAAAGGATGCCATTCATGGAATCTGGTATCACGCCAGAAACGGTACAGTTAATTGTGCTAGTCGCAGGTTTATGCTCGCGTGCTCCCGCGTTTGAAATTACCCGACCAGCAGGAATCGCGCCGTTTCTTAGTGCCCATAGGAATTCTCCATACCAATACTCGCGCTTATCATCGCTCTCTTCAACGCTAGCAAGTGCTTTTGCGATGCGTTGAAAGGTTTCATCGATTGTCTTGTCGATGATGTTGCCATCTTTAGATTTCAGGCGGTATTTTTTATCCCATATGTCAACGGATGTTGGTTGATGTTCAATTACTACCGTGCCAGCATGTGATTCGTTCGCATCGGCAGTTTTTAATTCTTCAACTTTTAATGGCACGAACCTCTCCTGTTTGCGCAATAGTTTGCATTCGGTATACGCGTATTAAGCGATCATGAATAGCTATTAAGGCCGTCGCACTGGAATCTTTTTCATGGGATTAGAAAACACCATATCTAGTGCTGACAGCCACAGGATACGCCCAACATCTTGTAGCGGTCAACTGCTTCTTTAGAACTGCCCAAAACGTCAGTAAATTTGGCTATCTGTACTCACGTTGTTAGTCTTCTGTAAATTTCTGAGACCTTACCTGGGAGTTTTTTTACGTCACTAACTAAGGTGTAACTAGCCTCGCCGTACATACGGGGAAGGTAGTCTCGCGCTGTCTTGTCGATGGTTATGCAAAATGGATGGATGCCTGCTTGACGTGCTTCGATCAATGCTTTACGGGTGTCCTCTATACCATATTCTCCTCGATAGCCATCATAGTCATCAGGCTTGCCATCAGACAGTGTTACTAACAAACGGGTTTGCGCTTCGATATTTCGCAAGAGATATGTTAAGTGTCTTATAGTCACGCCCATCCGGGTATAGTCTTTGGGTTTGATTCCGGCTATTCTAGTTTTCACTTCGTCGTTGTATCTCTCATGGAAGTGCTTTATTCGATAGAGTTCACAGCGCTTTCTTGTCATTCCAGAGAAACCATAAATGGCATATTGGTCACCAAGCACCTCGATTGCTTCACACAATAACACTAGACTTTCTCGCTCGGCGTCGTTAATCCAACCCTTAGTGGAGCCACTTACGTCTACCATGAATATAACGGCTGTGTCCCTTTCTAACCTTTTCGGCTTAGTAAACAGCCGGTCTGGGAGTTCATGGCCGGCCATACCGACTGATTGGGCCTCAACTATTGCTTCTAGGTCAATATCGTCACCTTCAGGTTGTCGTTTTAGTCTACGATCCACGCCTCTGATTCCCTCAAAAGTCCGTCTTAGTTGTAATACTAAGCCGCTGTACTTTTCAAGGGTGCGATTTACCAGCGGATCGGTCGATGGTGGCATGTCGATTTCTCTAAGATAGCACCAGTTTTTGCGGTAATTTTGTCGCTGGAAATCCCATTCATCGTAGTAATACCCGCCATCTAATGGGCTTAAGCCATTTGAGTCGTCAAAGGATCTATCTCTGTGCTGATCGTTTAATTTGGAATTTGTTTCACCGTTGCTAGTGGGGATAAGATACTCAGACAGTGATAAATCAACGTCTAAAGATGTCGAATGGAATAGCTTGGCAATTGTCTCGGGAATAGATATCGATTGGGAGCCAGTTTGGCTTTTCCACCTAGTGCGCGAAGAATCATAGTCACTTTGTGTTAGTTCTTCTGCTCGTATGTTAAGAGCTTCGCTTCCAATTCCCTGTTCAATTTGTTTGATGAGCCAATCTCGGATTTGTATGCTTTCACGATTGATTCTCACAGATGTCGTAGCTTCAACTTCATCTAAATGCAAAGCGCTTTGCCATGGTTTACTTTTTGGAATTTCTGATTCCACATAAAGTTCGTCGACGAAGCCTATGGTGTCCTCGACTGATGCATATTCGTTTTCGATATGTTTTATGGCTCTTCTCCACGCGGGTGATATATATTCAACAGCATCGTGGCGTGCCAGTGTTGCCATTTCTAGAGCAAGACCCGGTAGCGTCCTACTAATACAAGCATCCAGTCGGTAAGCTTCCAAGACGCTAAAGATCTTAATTGCAAGAGCAGGATTGGAATAAGTGTTTAGTCGTTCTGAAAGCCACTTACTGTTTCGTGATGAGCGGCGAAAGGTGCCATGATGGATTTGCGCCCACAGGTGTGCACATTTCGCCTTATATAGTATGAAATTGTCTTTTTTGCTAGAGTACTCGGCGATCTTTTTTGGTAGCCAGGCGGTCTCCGTGTCGGTATATGTGTCATTACCAGCTTTAATGTGGATTTCGCGACCGGATAATCCACGAAAATAGTGATCAAGAATCATGACTGTTTTGTCCAAGGTTACAGTTATGCTCGCCCTGGCTTCTTCCTTGGCGAAACGATCTACTTGGGATAAAACCTCAGTTCCTGGATATAGGCCGAGTTCATCAAATATATCCATTGAGTGAATTATCCATTTTTCAATGGTTTCATGATTCATTTTGCGTAGGGCTTTCGGCACATTTTTTATAAATTGATAGCCCATTTCGGTGTTAGTTTTGGTAATAATGCTGAGCCATGAAAGAACATGGTCCTGTTGTTGCCTAGAACATTTGGCTAACGAACGAGCTGATCCACTGATATTCCGTCTTTGAGAAAGGACGGTTTCCAGTAATGAGCTGATTTTCCCCTCAATGGCCTCTGCAGAAAGACCCATCGACTGATGGCTTTTCTTGTTTTCAGTCATTGGACAGGATACTAGAAATGAATTGGTTGATATTCAACGGTAATTTGGAGTCCGATAATGTGCTGTATGTATATAATACGGTCGGGTTTGATCATGATCAAAGTAGCAATCACATCATTCTAATTATTCGGGTAGCCAGTTATTTTTCACTGCGTTGATAGATGGATAGTAAACAAGCCAAAAAATAATGTTTGACAAGCTCCTCTACGAATTATTTGTTGTTGCTCAAAATCCTAAGCTGATTGCACCATGGATCTTGTTCTTTGTCGCGTTGTCCGTATTGTATGCTGGTGGGGTACTATTGGCCGTAGTGCATATGAGTCAGGATTATTTCATCAATCCGAATCCTGCGAAGACTAGTTGGCGCGGGGAGCACCCCCTTTTGCGCATACTTCTTAGATGTTTGAAAAACGTGATTGGATTTGGCTTGCTTGTTTTGGGGGTGGCAATGTTAGTATTGCCAGGTCAGGGGGTTTTAACGATCTTAATTGGCCTTACGATGGTTGAATTTCCCGGGAAACGAAATCTGGAAATTCGGATTATTCAGCATCACCGTATTCGTAGAGCCATTAATGCTGTTCGGAGGAGAGCTGGAAAGCCGCCACTAATGTTACCCGATCCTTAAATAACAAAAGGCCCGGAGCTTATTGGCAAAGAAACTACTTTATTCTTCTTGAAAAGATATCAGACTATGGAGATTAATACCCAGCGCTTCAATTTTCTGTTTGCCACCCAAGCCTTCTAAGTCAACTATAAAAGTGGCTCCTGCGATAGCTGCGCCCGTCTCTTTAATTAGTTGAATTGCAGCGCAGGCTGTTCCTCCTGTTGCGATTAGATCGTCTACTAATAACACTGAATCGCTAGGCCCAACACTGTCGCGGTGCATTTCTACTTCGTCAGTTCCATATTCAAGATCATACTCAATGGATATCTTTTCCCATGGTAGTTTGCCTTTCTTTCGAATCGAAACAAAACCAACTGATAACTGATGAGCGATGGCTCCTCCAAGGATAAAACCCCTTGCTTCAATACCAGCGACCTGCGTTATTCTAACGTCAGTGAAAGGAAGAGCCATCTGATCAACCGTATACTTTAGGCCGGCCGGATTTTCCAGTAGTGTGGTTATATCCCGGAATGTCACGCCCGGTTTGGGGCAGTTAGGGATTGAGCGAATCAGTTGAGCAAGATCCATGGTACTAGTATCGGCCAGCCTATTTGTTTAGAACCCGGCCAGCTATGACGTCGAGTTTAGAAAGAGTATCTGGATTCCGCATTTCGTTGGTCGTGATTACCGCATTTTCTAGAGAGCGATCGTCTCCCGAAGGGCACAGCAGAGGCCGTTCCTTCATGCGAGGAACAACATTCTTAATTAGAGCGCGCGCTTTGCTAGCATTTTCAGTTAGAACTTTAATTATCGTGCTCACTTCTACATTTTCATGTTCAGGATGCCAGCAGTCATAGTCTGTTACCATGGCTACGGTACAGTATGGTATCTCCGCTTCTCGAGCAAGCTTAGCTTCCGGCATGTTTGTCATGCCAATCACATCACAGCCCCATTTGCGATAGAGATTAGATTCCGCAAGAGTTGAAAACTGAGGGCCCTCCATAACGAGGTAGGTCCCGTTACTAACCACTGATATGTTAGCATTTGTGCAAGCCTGTTGACACCAATCACGTAGTCGTATGTTGGTCGGTTGAGCCATAGACACGTGTGCCACAATACCATCGCTGAAGAAACTTTTTTGTCGAGCATAGGTGCGATCAATAAATTGATCCACTATGACAAATGTGCCCGGGTCAAGCCCTTCTCGTAACGAGCCTACGGCAGATAGAGAGATTATGTCAGTCACACCGGAACGCTTTAGGGAATCAATATTGGCGCGGTAGTTAATTTCAGAAGGATTGAGGTGGTGTCCTCTGCCGTGTCTAGGCAAGAAAACGATAGCTTGGTCTTCCAATGTGCCGAAAAGCAGCTGATCTGAGGGGTTTCCAAAAGAACTAAAGACCTTCCGCCACTCTATATTCTTCAATCCATCGATCTCGTATATTCCACTACCACCAATAATTCCAAGGACTGGAGCTGGATGTATTTTATTCATGCCTGTCTTCCAATGGAGCGCATTCGTCTTTGTTTAATCTATTTCTAGAATAGGGATGTTCCTAGTTCAATTACAGCGGTGAGCATATCGGGCTCGTCTGTTAATGGTTCAGCAATAGCAACCCGGCATGCTAGTTTTGGATCTATGCCGCTTCCCATTAACTTTGCTGCGTGAACTAATAATCTTGTGCTGGCACCTTCCTCTAAACCGTTGCCTTTTAAGTTTCTTGTCATACCTGCAAAGCGAACTAGGAGTTCAGTAGTATGTTGGTCTAAGCCTGATTCATGCATAACGATTTTTTGCTCTAGTGATACGTCAGGATAGTCAAACTCGATAGCGACAAAACGCTGTCTTGTGCTTTGCTTTAGATCCTTTATTACACTTTGATATCCGGGGTTATAGGAGATTGATAAACAGAACTCAGAGGGAGCTGGCAAAACTTCTCCCGTTTTTTCTATTGGTAGCATTCTTCTATCATCGGCAAGGGGATGAATCACCACAGTTGTATCTTTACGTGCTTCCACGATCTCATCAAGATAGCAAAGGCCACCTATTCGCACTGCTGTAGTAAGTGGACCGTCAACCCAGCGGGTCTCCCCACCAACAATAAGGAAACGACCTACTAAATCTGAAGCGGTTAGGTCGTCGTGACAGGAGATAGTGATCAAAGGACGTTCGAGGCGCCATGCCATGTGCTCCATAAAGCGGGTCTTGCCGCATCCTGTTGGACCTTTGAGCAAAATAGGTATGGAATTCTGCCAAGCAGCCTCAAACACTGCGATCTCATCATTTTGAGGCGCATAAAATGGTTCCGAATGTATCCGATAATGCTCGCTCTCAGTAGTGACGCTGGAGACATTCGTGTGTGTCAAGCTCATGATTTAATTCCCAAT
The DNA here is from genome assembly GCA_002724185.1 of Acidiferrobacteraceae bacterium. Lineage (GTDB taxonomy): Bacteria > Pseudomonadota > Gammaproteobacteria > Arenicellales > UBA868 > CAJXWH01. Next base: position 87,325 of record PBOB01000054.1, read on the forward strand.
TGAAATCTAAATATATTTTAGTTACCGGTTCCATCTACAGATCTTTCTATCTGATTGTAAACGAGTGTTTAAGTTTCTTGGGTACAAGGGTATTGGTAAGAAATTTGTATTGTGGTAGCCCATTGCGATAAGGGGGGTAATTTTCGCCACGAATTAAGGGCTCCAGATATTCTCGACAGCGATTGGTGATTCCGAAGCCATCTCGACTGATGAATCCGCGGGGCATTAGTTTTTCCTTATTAGCGACCTTATCAAGCGAAACTTCTGAAATTTTCCACCTGTAAGGCCGATTTGATGTTCGGCAGATTGCAGGCATCACTGAGTTTTTTCCTTCGAGCGCAAGTTTTACGGCAGCCTTGCCAAGTGCATATGCTTGGGTTTCATCTGTTTTGGATGCTATATGCCTCGCTGATCTTTGCAGATAATCGGCCACCGCCCAATGATATTTGAGATTTAGATCGCTCTTTATCATCGAGGCGATGACTGGTGCGACACCTCCTAGTTGAGCGTGGCCAAAAGCGTCAGTTATACCATGATCGGAAAGAAACCTACCATCGGAGCTGCGCACTCCTTCTGAAACCACAATCGAGCAATATCCATATCGCCTAATATTCTTATCAACGATATGCATGAATTTATTGCGATCGAACTTAACTTCTGGGAACAGAATAATGACAGGTATATCGTTATTGATAGTTGCCATGCCTCCAGCTGCCGCTATCCATCCAGCATGGCGACCCATAACTTCGAGTATAAAAATCTTGGTCGAAGTTTTCGCCATTGACGCAACATCAAAACTAGCTTCACGTGTTGATATGGCTACATATTTTGCGACTGAGCCGAAACCAGGGCAGTTATCTGTGTATGGAAGATCGTTATCTATAGTTTTAGGGATATGAATTGCCTGTATCGGGTAACCCATAGTTTTTGAAAGGCGAGAAACTTTTAAGCATGTATCGGCGGAGTCACCGCCTCCGTTATAAAAGAAATAGCCTATATTGTGAGCTCGAAATACCTCGATTAATCGCCGGTATTCAGCTTCGTGCTTTTCAAGACTCTTCAGCTTGTATCTACAGGATCCAAACGCTCCAGCAGGGGTGTGCCTAAGTGCTGCTATCGATTTATTTGTCTCAAAACTAGTGTCAATCAGGTTTTCAGTTAAAGCTCCGATTATTCCATTATGGCCAGCATAGACCTTTCCAATCCTAGCACGCGAAGCTCGAGCCGTCTCAATTACGCCACAGGCACTGGAGTTAATCACAGCGGTTACGCCACCCGATTGAGCGTAAAAGATATTTTTTCTAGCTTTCATCCTGTTCTCCTTATGCAACTAGCCACAAAAACTGGGGTAAGTTCAGCCTTATTGTAACTGCTCGCATCATCGGATGAATGGCGATATTGCTTGTCTTTTGGGTCGCTAGCCGAAGTTTACGTTTCTGCCCCATTGACACACGGAGCACCGAGACGTAGGTTACGCCACCCACGCGAAACAACAAAGCACAGAGAAAATAGCTAGCTTTTCAATATCGTGACTCTTACTAGGCCAAGAAGACTATGAGAATTGTTCTATTAGGCGCTCCAGGCTCTGGCAAAGGTACCCAGGCCAAGCTGATTTCAGGTAATTACAGGGTCCCCCATATCTCTACGGGCGAGATTCTTCGAGCTGCCGTGGCAGAGAAGTCTATGCTGGGCAAGAAAATAGCCGGGGTTTTGAAGGCCGGAGATTTGGTTTCTGACGACATAGTTATTGATGCTGTTGTTGAAAAACTAAGAAGACCTGAAAGTCGACGGGGTTTTGTACTGGATGGCTTCCCAAGAAATATTCCACAGGCCCAGGAATTGGACACGCGACTTGGTTGGGTTACCCGCCCTTTGCAGTTGGCCCTCCACCTTTCAATAGACCAAAGCTTACTGCTGAAGAGAATCACAGGAAGATTGGTGTGCGAAGATTGCGGTGCTGTTTATAACAAACATTTTTTTCGTACAAAGAAGCGTGGAATATGCGATGAATGTGATTCTCGCAATCTTGGCCAACGTTCCGATGACAATGAAGAAGCCGTGCGCCGACGCCTTGAAGCGTATTTTAATGAAACGGAGCCTCTTATTGCATACTACAGAGCGCAGCATAAGCTACGCACTGTACCGGCGGACACAAAAAAAACAGAAATTTTTCATTTTCTTTGCGAGGTTGTCGATCTAGAGATTAGACCTTTGGAGAAGAAAGTAGTTCCGAATGAGCCACGTCGAATCATTCAGGATAAGACCGTTCCGACAGTAGGAGGTCGAAATACCAAGACAAGTGAAGGGACAGTACGCAAGCGGACCTCGCCAGAATCCACTAAGAAATCAAAGAAGAAAGCTACTCAGAAAAAGACGTCGAGAGCTCAGGTAGCAAAGAAGAAAGCTACTCAGAAGAAATCAAAGAAGAAAGCTACTCAGAAAA
>PBOB01000055.1 GCA_002724185.1 Acidiferrobacteraceae bacterium
CAGTTCCGACAAGGTCAAGCGTCCTGAAAATGTCGCGTCAAACTGGGAATTCGACGGAAATAAGAATGCCGAGCGTTGGTGGTTCGCTTGATCTGTTAATAACCCAAAATCTATGGCGGCTGCTTCGGCAGCCGCTTTTTTTGGTACCGGTCAAAGTCCGTGACCGGATAGATCTGTCATACAAGAATCTGTGTCTAGGAGTAAAAGACAACATGGAGCAGGTCTTTGCCGAGTATAAGAATCGGGAAAATAAAAGAAAGAAGAATAAGCAGCAGGAAAAACAAAGAGAACCCATAACAAGTGCTAAAAAGCGGTTAGCCAAACTGGGCAGCAGTTACTACTCTAAAGCGTCGACTTTATGAGGAATTGCTTTAGTACCCTAAAATATTCTTGTGGTTCTTCATAGAATGGCACATGAGAGCTGTTGGGGAAAACAACGACCTCAGAATTTGGCAATACATTATCCATTTTCATTGCACAAGCCGGTCCGATTTCATCGTGGGTTCCGGTTACAATTAATGTTGGCATCGATAGTCGATGCATGTCAGGTATCCGGTTCCAGTTTTTTAGATTACCGATATACAGAAACTCATTCGGCCCCTGCATTGTTCCATATGGGCCCATATTCCAGTCATTGGCGGAAGCCATGAGCGACTCTGGCCATTCTTTCAGTCTACAAACATGGCGATAGTTAAGGATAGTGATAGCAGCCTGATATTCTGGGTGATCAAGTGTGCCTGCCGCCTCATGATGTAGCATCATCGCAACTGTCTCGCTTCCAAGTGCAGCACGCATACGATTCAGCTCAACAGTTAAATGAGGCAAATCACCACAGGTATTGGCAAGAATTAATGAGCAGATCGCATCTGGGTAGGTCAATGCGTATTCAATACTGAGCCAACCTCCCCACGATTGCCCCAGGAGATGAACTTTATTGAGCCCTAGTGTCTTGCGAACAATCTCAACTTCCTCAACATAGCGACTGATGTTCCAAAGTGCTTTATCGTCTGGCCGATCTGATCTACCACATCCCAACTGGTCGAAAGCAACTATACGATAGCCGTCGTCTACCAATGGAATATGAGGGTCTCTAAGATAGTTGCACGGTAGTCCGGGACCACCATTCAGTAGAAGCAACGTGTTATCGCCTGATCCATAGGAGTAGGTTACGACTCGATATCCATCAACTTCTACTTCCTTGATCTCGGCTGCCCGACTAGGATTCATTAGACACTTACTTTCTTGCTAATACAGGGATGGAATTCTATGATATATCTATGCATAAGAAAATAAATGCCTAAATACATGGAACTAAACCCTAACCTACCAAGGAGTTAATAATGACTAACGTTTATCGAAATTTTTCATCGTCTCGTCGAGACTTCATCAGGAGTACTGCAAGTCTCGCTGCCACGGTAGGCGCAGCTAGTATGATACCTGCTGTGTCTGCTCGCGCTGATTCAGGTGCAGACTACGCCAATGACCTTTGGGAAAGGACAAAAGCTGAACTTTCAGGCGGGAACCATAGGATGGAGCTTAATATTCATGCGTGGGAAGGCTATACAGAAGAACCAGTGCTCGATCCTTTCAGCCGCCAAACCGGTGCCAAGGTTAACCCTCAGATGCTTATTTCTGATCCTGCTGCAGTTAACAACCTTCGTGGAGGCGGGACGAAAACATGGGACGTGATTAACTTAAACAATGCCTGGCAACGAAAGATGTTGTATCCAGAAGGACTGATAACTCCTCTCGATAAAGACAAATATCAACCTCTTTATGAAATGAACGTCCCTGGTTTTGAATGGCCATATCACTGGACCTTGGATGTTAGTGGTAACCATCTTCTTGGAATCATCCAACGATATGGACCCTCAGCAATGGTCATCAACAGTGACCTTATCAGCGCCGATACTGTAGAAAAGGGTGGTTACGCTGAAATGATCGACGGAGCAGCTGGCAAATACGCAATACTTGATTATGAAAACTGGGTCATTATGCACGCCTGCATGGCAGCTGGATTTACTCCTTTCCGAACGCATTCAGACGCTGAGATGGCAGCTTACAAAGATATGATCTTCAAAATCTTTAAAAATGCCAAAAAAGTCTCTGATGACCAAGCAGCATTAGCCCGTGACATGATTACGGGGGAAGTTGTTGGCTGTTTTCCTGGCAGTGTCTATACCGCATCTGCAGCTCGCAACGAAGGCGAAACACAAATCATGAATGTAGTACCGATAGAAGGTCCTGAAGAAACAAAAACTGCTTCCCATCCAAACGGTCGGGCTGGGATTATCTGGATCGAAGTCACATCTCTTGTTGCAAACCCATCGCCGACACCTTTAGCTGATGCATTTCTCGTTTATTGCCACACACCAGAAGCCGCTTACCGAGTAGGAGCTAAGTCGCCCGGAACGCTTAATCCAGTTGTTCAGATGGGGTCTAACGACTGCCTGTCAAAATGGAGTAAAGATGAGCTAGATGCTATCCAGTGGGGCGAGGGAGGTTCGTGGCTAGGGTCCCTTGTCGATCGTTGTATCGATTTTGACATCAATCCTGATTATGATGCGATGCATGACATGTACACAGAGGCTAAGCGAACTCGCGGATCCTAACTCAACTGCTTTATCTGCGCTAAAGCATCATATTACTGCGAAATACAGAGCGGCTGATAACCAGCCGCTCTGTTCAGTAGTAAGGTCAACTATTGTGTGAATAGTGCTCGATTTATCTCACAGATATTTGTTTGTGGATTGAAGAAATTAATTATTGACTAGATCTGATCTAAGTACCGAAGGATAAAACAGTGCCAGCAGAACCGATAATGGAGCTACGAGGCGTCGATAAGTATTTTGGAAATCTTGCCGCTGTAAACCAGATCACTCTTGCCTTCGAAGAAGGAGAGTTCTTTACGCTTGTTGGACCATCAGGTTCGGGAAAAACCACCTTACTACGAATGCTTGCTGGAATGGATAAGCCAACTCGTGGTGATATTTTGCTTAGAGGTGAACGTATCAACGATAGGCCAGCCAACTGGCGTCCCACTTGTATGGTGTTTCAATCTTTAGCGTTGTTTCCGCATATGACAGTCGGCCAAAACGTAGAGTACCCTCTAAAATGCCGTGGTACTTCACCATCCGAGAGAAAAAAAAGAGCGTCGCGTTGCTTGGAATTATCTCATCTCCCAATTTCATATTACGACCGACCAGTTACCACATGCTCAGGTGGTGAGCGGCAGAGAGTGGCGCTAGCCAGAGCTTTAGCATTCGACCCGGAAATTCTTTTTTTTGATGAGCCGCTCTCTGCTATTGACTATCGACTTCGTAAGACGCTGGAGAAGGAGATAAAAGACATCCAACGGGAAACCAAAAAAACTTTCGTTTATATCACTCACTCTCTTGAAGAGGCGATGGTAATGTCTGATCGCATTGGGGTGATGCGCGATGGAGGACTCGCCCAAATAGGAAGTCCTCATGAAATCTATAGCAATCCAGTAAACAGATTTGTATCGGAATTCATGGGCGAGGTTAATTCCATTGCTGTAAAACGTCACGAAGGAGGAGAACTATGGTGTGAATCTCTGGGTGCGACGATAACGCCTCCTTCTGTCTTGGATGAATCATTTAGCCAAGGTACTTTGATGATCCGACCAGAAAATATGCATCTAGTCAATCCAGGAGAAGCGCGTAGTACTAACGTGTTCAGTGGTGAATTGTTTAACGAATATGTTCTTGGCTCTCGAATTCAATTCCAAATTCGATGTAACAGCGATACGTTCTTGGTTGAACGCCTACGTGAAGCAGGAATGCCGAAATCTGGCGACCAGATCAGCTTTGGATGGAGCCCTGAGGATTCCATGTTGTTTCCGGAATAGCAAGCGCCCCATGGATAGCCGAAAATTGACAACTCGAGTATGGTCGTCACTTTCATCTGGCCTATTGTGTAGTGCACCCTTGTTCGTCCTTCTAGGTCTTGGCTTTTTTGGCCCACTGGCGTTAGTCATTCTCTATAGCGTTCAGCCAAGAGGCTCTTTCAGCCCGTTCGGAACTCCTACTCTCGAAAACTATAGAGATATTATTGAGCAGGCCTTTTATCTTTCATTTGGGTGGTCACTGCTTCTGGCAATTATCAGCACGACGATACTCCTTATCATATGTTACCCGCTCGCTCTGGCACTTAAGCGCTACTCAGGTGCGATGGCAGACATACTTACGCTACTTGTTGTGGCTCCACTATTTGTTGCAGAAAATATTCGCCTACAAGGCTGGGTTTTATTCTTTGATAAAGGCGGATTTCTTGATGGGGGCCTCAATCACCTATTTGGTTTCGGACCTGGCAGTTTAGTAAACAATGTGCCCTCCATAGTATTCGGAATGGTTTATGTTTATTTGCCGTTTATGCTGTTTCCGATCCTACTTGGCTTGTCGAATGTACCAGCGGATGTGCGAGAAGCAGCTCTCGACCTAGGCGCCAACAAATGGAGGATATTTCGAGACATAGAGATTCCATTAGCAATGCCAGGCATCTTGATTGGTTCGCTTCTTTGTTTTGTGATCTCACTAGGCGCGTTCTCTGAAGCCAAATTTCTGGGCAAAGGTGTAATCGTAACCATCGCTCAAGATATCGAATCGGCATTTACATTTGGTCAAAACTGGCCGCGTGGATCCGCTCTAGCCGTACTATTGATTATCCTAGCTGGCACAGCAGTCTTTTTTGCTATGCGTAAGATAGATCTCAATAAAGTGCTAGGCACACGCTAACTGTATCTAGCGTATGTCTGATTCTGTACTTTTCCGCCGATTAGCCAAGTCCTATATGGCATTTATACTGACTTTAATGTATGTGCCAATGCTGATAGTTGCTCTGGCATCGATTTCTAAGTCACGTTTTTTTGTATTTCCTGTTCGGCGTTACGACATGAAATGGTATGAAAATACTTTTTCTTCTCTCCAGATTCAGGATGGATTCCTTACTTCACTGACGGTGGCTTTCTGCGTGGCCGTGATCTCGGTAACACTCGCGGTATTCGGAGCCCTCGCCTATGCCAGGTATGACTGGCGTGGGAAGTCATTGTTCCAACAACTTCTACTCGTTCCTGTGTTTTTCCCACAGTCGGTGCTAGGACTTGCACTCCAACTATGGTTCAACTCGTTTGGCGTAGTTATGTCTTGGGAGGCTACAGTTTTCGCACAACTGGTGTGGATAGCACCAATTGTTACCCTAATCATTTCTATTCAGGCATTTGGATATGATGGCTCAGTCGAGGAGGCGGCTAGCGATCTTGGCGCGTCTCGTTGGCAGGTTTTTCGTGATATTACGATACCGCTGCTAAGCCCTGGCATTTTTTCCGGGTTTATGTTCGCTGTTTTGCTCAGTTGGGGTAACTTTCCGTTGGCCTATTTCACCAGTGGCGCGGATGTAACAATTCCTGAATGGCTTTACGGCAAAATGATCGGAGGATACACGCCAATGGTACCTGCCGTCGGTTTCTTATCAGTATTAGCTGGCGCATTAGCATTAGCTATAGGCTTCAGCCTAAAAGCCTTTTCAGGGCACAAGGATAACAAATGACCAACTCCGCACTTCTCAGCCGACGAGACCACTTATTTGGAAAGGGTTCGACTCTGTTCTATGAAAAACCCGTACAACTTGTACGAGGTGAAGGCGTGTCTATGTACGACGAGTCCGGGCGTCGTTATGTTGACCTTTACAACAATGTACCGTGTGTAGGTCATTGTCATCCCCATTTTGTAGAATCTGTGTCACGCCAACTAAGTACTTTGAACGTCCACAGCCGGTATCTGCATCAATCAATCCTAGACTACGCTGATCGACTAATTAATACACATCATGAGTCAATTGAAAGTGTAATATTTAGCTGCACCGGTACAGAAGCCAATGAAATCGCTTTGCAAATGGCGAGAATGGTAACTGGAGGCCGAGGTATTGTATGTACCGACGCTACTTACCACGGAAACAGTGTTGAGGTTTCGAAGCTAACTCGTCAAAAGGACAATCTGGGCGAAGTGCGATCCATACCGTTTCCAGAGACCTACCGCACTGATACCGATGGTTCCAAAGAACATTTTCTCAAAGAGCTTCAATCAGTAATCGACTCTTTTCGTGAAGCCGGTATCCCGTTTGCAGGTATGCTCGTATGTCCAATCCTCGCTAATGAGGGCCTCCCAAATATTCCAGTAGGATATATGAAAGCGGCCGTTAAACTTGTTCATGAAGCTGGTGGAGTATTTATCGCTGATGAAGTTCAGGCCGGGCTTTGTCGTACTGGTCTGTGGTGGGGATATGAGCTGATGGACTTCGTGCCCGATATTGTCACCATGGGTAAACCTCTAGGAGGTGGTGTACCCTTTGCAGCAACAGCTGCATCATCGGAAATCACTGAAATGTTCCGTCGACATACCCGTTATTTCAACACTTGTGCATCAAGTCCAGTCCAAGCCGCAGCCGGAAATGCTGTACTTGACGTAATTGAACAAGAAAATCTCCATGAAAATGTGACTGCTGTTGGCCAGTTTCTACACGAGCGATTCCTTCAGATCCAAGCGAAACATAAATCAATTGGAGATGTTCGTGGGCATGGTCTTTTTCGGGGTCTTGAATTTGTTACAGACTTAAAAAGTAAAACTCCTGATAAACAAAAGGCTATCCGCGTGGTTAATGAACTTAAAGATCGAGGATTTCTGACAGGTAATGCTGGTGCATACGACAATGTTCTTAAGGTTCGTCCACCTCTTGTGTTTTCAAAAATTGATGCGGAGGAATTTTTAGGCGCTCTAGAACAGACACTTGAACATTTAGATGCTTGATGATCTGTCGTGGGCGGCAGCTCACAAGGCACTTGCAAGCTGGGACATACAGACCGAGGATATCGAGCCCCTAACTCTTACCGAAAATATCGTTTTCAAGGTTACGGATGGCGCAAAACAGTCTTTTGTTCTTCGCCTACACCGGCCTGGCTATCATAATTTGAACGAACTGCTTTCCGAGCTACAGTGGACTGATGCTCTTCTTGGCGCCGGACTCACTGTTCCTGTGCCCAGGACTACTCGAGATGGTCAACAATATGTGTCTGTCTATATCGGTGATCAACACCGGTATGCTGGACTCCTTGAATGGGTGGACGGTATGCCGATGGAGAATCTCATTGAAAACAATCCTGATTCAACATTTGTTGAAAATTCTTTCTCTCTTCTGGGCCAAGTCATGGCCAAATTCCATAATCAAGCGGTGTCGTGGACCATACCATTAAAGTTCTCGCGACATTCCTTCGATGCAGACGGATTAATGGGCGAAGCACCATTCTGGGGAAGATTCTGGGAATCTTCTGCTCTAACCTCAGATCAAAAAAAATATTTTGATACATTGCGGCAGAATATTTATGACCTTCTCCTTAAGTTTGGTAAAGACCCGCATACTTACAGCATCATTCATGCCGACCTGCATCCTGCCAACATCGTCGTTGAAGGAAGTCGGTTGCACGTAATCGATTTTGATGATTCAGGTTTCGGCTGGCATCACTACGACATAGCGGTTGCTCTTTTTAACTATCATCTCGACAATCCCATTGAACATCTACAGACAGCGATGATCGCGGGTTACCGCAAGTTCCGGTCTATCAGTGACAATGATCTAGCATACGTGCGTGTTTTCATGTTGATAAGAGCAATGGTATCTATCGGATGGTATTCGGCACGGCCAGAGGTTACGGCAGGTAACATAGCCTTACCTCAGCTTATCGACTACGTGCGATCAAACGCTGTCAGTGTAATGGCAAGCCACGGAATTTTTATCGAGCCCATGCCAAGCAATTGAAATAGTTACAAACCGAAAAAGTTAAGTGTTGGACGAGAAATATCCTCAAGCCGAGAACCTCTAAGTAATCTGCCCGGATTAGTCTTTTCCCATCGATTTCGTGCAATACAATCAAGCAGTGCCTTAGCGACCTGAAAGGTGACCAAAATTCCTTGTCGATGCAGTTGAACCGGTAAACACATCAGGTACCGTCTATTGTTATTTTTCCATCTACATCATGAATGATGGCATCTACTTCAATTTCCACCATCATACCTGGGGTGGTCAATCCGGCCTCAACCGCCGTACTGACGGGCTCAATACCTGCAAAAATCTCCCCATGCGCCCGAACAAAGCCACCGGCCTCTTTCATATCCGTAAGGTAGGCCCGGGTTCTGACTACATGCTTAACCTCAGCACCCACGCGGTTCAGGGCATCAATGATCCGTTCAAACGCGTAAATCGTCTGGGCATAGGTATCCCCTGGGGCATGTAGTTTGCCACTGGGCTCAATGGCTGTTGTACCGGCCACATAGACGAATGGGCCAATACGTTTCGCCCGGACGTAGGAACCGATCTTCTCAAATCGGCCACCGCCTGAGGTTGACATGATCACCATAGTCTCGTCAGTCTACCGCAATACGAACTACTGAAAGACGCTACCGACAACTTCTACGATGTTTTCCCGACTAACCCGCAAACGAACCCGCCTGGCTGATGATGTCTATGAACAGATCCTCTCAGCGATACTGTCGGGCGAGATCGTGCCTGGTGAGCGTCTGATTCAGGAAACCATCGCCAGTCAGATCGATGTCAGCCGTACCCCGGTTCGAGAGGCAATTTTGCGACTTGAGCGCGAAGGTGTGCTGGAGGCCACGGGGCGCGGTGGTTTCCAGATCCGCGAGATTACCGAAAAGGAAATACAAGACCTGTACCTCGCCCGAGAGGC